>NZ_JBXEQG010000001.1:0-1016335 GCF_056858395.1 Litorisediminivivens sp. KMU-197
GGCGCACGGTTTATTCAACGAGCAGAGACGATCTCCGGCTCGGGGTAAGTCCGCAAACGCGATACTCTCGGACGTCACATGGCGGGTCACGCACTGTCAGCAACAGCACGTCCAGAGACAGTCAGATACGATCAAGCCGCCAATCGGCAAACAGGCGCGATTGTAGGGAGAATGGTTGGGTGTCGTAACCCGCGAAAAGGCCATCGCGGGTGACGAGAACCGTGCGCCAGCCCTGGGCGGCGGCGCCCAGGATGTCCGTATGCAGCGTGTCACCGCACATCGCGATACGGTTTGACGTGAGGGTTGGCAGCGATGCCTCGACCAAACCATAGACCTCGGGAAACGGCTTTCCGAAGAACTGTACATGGGCGGGATGGAGGTCGGCGATCTGATGACCGAAATGCCCGGGCTCGACAGAGAAACCGTCGTCGCGCGGCGCGGCAAGATCGGCGTTCGCGATCAGCAGGCGTCGCGGTCGGCGCCCCATGGCAGCCACCAGCAGGCCCTGCCGCGCAACAGTCCAGTCCGCAGTGGACAGGAACAGGAACTGGTCGACCTTGTCGTAATCCTCAGGGTCGTCGGCCAATCGTGTCACAGGCGCGGGGAGGTCGCTCAACCCATCGCTTTCGGCGGCAATCACACCGCAGTGTCCCTCACCAAGGTGCAATAACGCCGCCTCGCGGCTGGTGATGATCTCGTCATCCTCAAGCTGCAGCCCGAGGCGCTTGAACTTCGCAATGGCGCCGCCGTGGTCGTAGCTGGCGGCATTGGTGAGGATGCGGATTGCGCAGCCACGCGCGCGCAATTGGTCAAGCCGGGTATCCGCGCCGGGGATCATCGTCTCGCCGACGTTCAGCACCCCGAAGGCATCGAAAACGAAGGCATCGACCTGGTCTGCGATGTCCAGAAGTGATCCGATTTCCAGCGTCTCGGTGCAGGCATCGGCCCGGGGAAGCCTCGGGCGCACCTCTTGGTAGCGCGCGAAGATCGAATGTGTCGTCAGCATGCTTCCTCGCCAAGATTGCGGGTCGGTTAATGCCGCACCCTAGAGAAAATTGTGACAATGTGAAAGCTAAAACTCCAAAACAACATTTTTTGGAGCGTAGGTAGCGAGATCGCGACGCTATAATAGCAGAGTAGGGGGGTGAGCCAAACGAAAGCTCCAATTTTTATGTTGCTTTGTTGTTTTTCGCGCGGTAGCGTGCGCTGAGTTGAACTCCGGGGCCGCGATGTCATCGAAAAAGCGCAAACGACGGGAAGCCATCTCGGCCCTTGTGCTTGAACAGGGTTCGGTGACGATCGGCTCGCTGGCCGAGCGGTTTGATGTTTCGATGCAGACCATCCGTCGCGACGTGGACGCCCTTTGCGAAGGCGACATGCTGCTCCGTATGCATGGCCGGATCGAGTTGAGCGAAGAGTTCCTGAACACCCCGTTCGATCAGCGGGCGGGCACCAACCTCATGGGCAAGCGCGCCATTGGCGAGGCCGCCGCAGAGATGATTTCCGACGGTGCGACGTTGTTCGTCTCGATTGGGTCCACTGCGCTGAGCGTGGCGCAGGCATTGCGTCGCCGCAAGGGATTGACCGTCATCACCAACAACCTGAGCGCCGCGATGGCGCTGAGCGAGGAGGTCTCGAACCGCATCATCCTGCCGGGTGGCGAGGTGCGCTTGCCGGACCGTGACATCCTCGGCAACGAGGTGTTGGATTTCTTCGGGCGCTTCCGGGCGGATTTCGCGATCTTCGGGGCCGCAGGTATCGCGGAGGACGGCGGGTTGCTGGAGTTTCACACCTCCGAGGTTCGCGCGACCCAGATGATCCGCAAGAACGCTGGCACATCACTGTTCGTGGCAGATGGGTCGAAGTTCGGACGACAGGCCCCGGCGCTGGGCGACAATATCGCCGATATCGACCGGATCATCATCGACCGGCGGCCGGATGAGCGTTTCGCGGCCCTGCTGGACAAGATCAACGACAGGCTCCTCGTGGCTGAAGGACAGGCAACATGACGTCTCCATTCGTTAAACTCGATGGCGTGGCCAAGCGCTGGAAAGGCCAGCTTGGGGTCGAAGGCATCACGCTCGACATTCCCGAGGGCAGCTTCACCGCCCTGCTGGGTCCGTCCGGGTGCGGCAAGTCCACGACCCTGCGTCTCTTGGCCGGGCTGGAACTGCCTGATGAGGGCAGGATCTGGATCGGCGGAAAGGACGTCACGACAAGCGCTGCTTCTGACCGCAACCTGTCGATGGTGTTCCAGTCCTATGCGCTGTTTCCGCATCTGTCCGTCGCCGAAAACGTCATGTTCGGGCTGAAGGTGCGGCGCGTTCCCAAGAAGGAGCGGCTGGAGAAGCTGCACCGCGCGCTCGAGATCACAGGGCTGCTCGGGCTCGAGGATCGCAAGCCGGGCGAACTGTCCGGCGGTCAGCGGCAGCGGGTGGCGCTTGCAAGGGCCATTGTCGCCGGCCAGCGGCTCTGCCTGATGGATGAACCCCTGTCGAACCTCGACGCCAAGCTGCGCCATGCCGTGCGCAAGGATATCAAGAAGCTGCAACGTGATCTGGGCATCACGGTGGTCTACGTCACCCATGACCAGACCGAAGCCATGAGCATGGCCGACACCGTGGTCCTGATGAAGGACGGTCACATCCAGCAGGTCGGCACGCCGGAGGACCTGTACAGCCGGCCGACCAACACCTTCGTGGCAGAGTTTGTCGGCGCGCCGCCGATGTCGCTGATCGCCTCGGAGGCGCTGCCGGGATACGGCGAGGACAAGACCATCGGAATACGGGCCGAGAATGTCGAGATCGCCCCGGAGGGGGCGGGTCGGCTGAGCTGTACCGTGATCGAGAGCGAGTTTCTGGGCGCGGAAACCCTGATTGGGCTCGACCATGCCAAGGCCACCGGACTTTGCGTGCTGAAGCCCGGTCTGTCGATGATGCCCGAAGGCAACCGCATCGACATCACGTTTGCCGACGAGAACCTGCACGTCTTCGACAAAGCGGGTCAGCGGCTGGCGGGGTGACACCGCCGCAAACGATTTAAGAACGACCACAAAACCAGGGAGAGAGAAATGAAACTGTTTTCGACCACAGGATTGGGGCTGGCCACGGCCGCCCTTGCCGGGCTGGCCCTTCCGGCCACGGCTGAAACCGAACTGACGATGTACTACCCGATCGCGGTCGGCGGTGCACTGACCGAGGTGGTGGACGGCATCGTCGCCGACTTCGAAGCCGAAAACCCCGACATCAGTGTCAACGCGATCTACTCGGGCAACTATGACGACACCCGCGTGCGCGCGCTGTCCGCCCTAGCCTCGGGCGAGCCTGCGCAACTTGCGGTGATGTTCTCCATCGACGCTTATGACCTGATCGAACAGGATCTGATCATTCCGTTCGAAGAGGTCGCGACCTCCGACGACGGCAAGGCCTGGCTCGACAGCTTCTATCCGGCGCTGATGGCCAACAGCAAGATCGAGGGCCAGACCTGGGGTATCCCGTTCCAGCGCTCGACCATCGTCGCCTATTACAACAAGGATATGTTCCGCGAGGCCGGGCTCGATCCGGAATCGCCGCCCCAGACTTGGGACGAGATGATCGAAATGGGTAAGGCGCTCACCAAGGGTGACACCTATGGCCTGATGATCCCGTCGACCGGCTATCCTTACTGGATGTTCCAGGCGCTCGCGATCCAGAACGGCAAGGAAGTCATGTCCGACGATGGCATGACCACCTATTTCGACGATCCCGCCGTCGTGGAAACCCTCGAGTTCTGGAAATCGCTGTCCACCGAGCACGGCATCATGCCCACCGGCACCGTCGAATGGGGCACGCTGCGGCAGGCCTTCCTCGAAGGTCAGACGGCGATGATGTGGCATTCGACCGGCAACCTGACCGCGGTCAAGAACGCCGCGAGCTTCGATTTCGGCGTCGCGGAGCTGCCTGCCAACAAGCGCAAGGGGTCGCCCACCGGCGGTGGCAACTTCTACATCTTCAAGGACACCACCGAAGAGGAACGCAGCGCCGCGCTCAAGCTGATCAAGTTCATGACGGCACCGGATCAGGCTGCGGAATGGTCCATCGGCACCGGCTACATGGGCGTATCGCCCGCCGCCTATGAGACCGAGGCACTGCAGTCCTATACACAGGAATTCCCGCCGGCGCTGGTGGCGCGCAACCAGTTGGAAAACGCCGTGGCCGAATTCTCGACATTCGAAACCGCGCGCGTGCGCGACGGTCTGAACAACGCCATCCAGGCCGCTCTTACCGGCGCCAAGGAACCGGCAGAGGCCCTGTCGGAAGCCCAGTCCTCGGCCGAGCGCCTGCTCAAGGACTATCAGTAAGTCCGCAGACGGGCCGGTGCCCTGCGCATCGGCCCGATCTCATTCACAGGCGCCTCCCGGAGACACCCATGTCAGCACATGCCAACCTCGAACGACGCAGGCAGGCCATCTATGGCTGGCTGTTGCTGTCGCCCGCAGCCGTCCTGCTCACGCTGTTTGCCTTCTACCCGTCGATCGCGACCCTGTGGACCAGCATGTTTTCCCGCGGCACGCGCCGCAAGCCGGTCGAATTCGTCGGCACCGAGAACTACGCCGACCTCTTTGCCGATCCCACCTTCTGGATCGTGGTCAAGAACAACCTGCTCTATGCCGGCGTCACGATTCCGGTGTCGATCTTCATCGCTCTGTCGATGGCGCTTTGGGCCAATGGCAAGATCCGCGCGCGCGGCTTTGTCCGCACTGCGTACTTCACACCGACCGTCCTGCCGATGATCGCGGCGGCGAACCTGTGGCTGTTCTTCTACACGCCGGGCCTGGGCGTGCTGGACCAAATCGGCAGCCTGTTCGGCCTGCCGTCGGTCAACTGGCTGGGCCAGCCCGAAACGGCGCTCTGGGCGATCATCATCGTGACGATCTGGAAAGAGGCGGGGTTCTTCATGATCTTCTACCTCGCGGCATTGCAGACGATACCCGAGGATCTGAGGGAGGCCGCCGATATCGAAGGCACCAGCCGCTGGACCTATACCCGCCGCGTTGTCCTGCCTCTCTTGATGCCCACCACGCTGTTCATCGCGGTCAATGCCATGATCAACTCGGTCAAGCTGATCGACCACCTGTTCATCCTGACCAAGGGCGGGCCGTCGGATGCCTCGAAGCTAATCCTCTATTACATCTGGGAAATGGCCTTTGCCTTCTTCGATGCGCCCAGTGCTGCCGCCTTGACGATCATGGTGATCCTGGTTCTCGGCATCGTCGCCGCGATCCAGTTCCTCTACCTCGATAAACGGACGCATTACCAATGAAGAGCCTCACCAATTTCATGGACAGCTTTGGTGCGATCCTGCTGGCCATCATCTGGATTGCGCCGCTGCTCTTCGCCTTCTGGGCCGCGACCCATGCGACATCCGATGCGGTGAACCTGAACCTCTTCTCGCCATGGACGCTCGACAACTTTCGTGTCGCCTGGGCCGGGGCCCCGTGGCTGAAGTATTTCATGAACACCTTCATGCTGGTGACGATCATCCTGATCGGACAGTTCATCCTGACAACGCTGGCCGGGTTTGCCTTTGCCCAGTTGCAGTTTCCCGGCAAGGACTTCGTGTTCATCCTCGTGCTGATGCAGCTTTTCATCCTGCCCGAAGTGCTGATCGTGGAGAACTATGCCATGATCTCGCGGCTCGGGTTGTTCGACACCATTCTCGGCGTCGGCATGCCCTATATGGCCAGCGCGTTCGGCATCTTCCTGATGCGGCAGGCCTTCAAGGGCGTTCCGATCGAATTGCACGAGGCTGCGCGCATCGAGGGCTGCGGCTTGCTGGGTATCCTCTGGCGGGTCTACGTGCCCTTGGCGAAACCCACGTACCTTGCCTACGCGCTGGTTTCGGTCTCGACCCACTGGAACAACTTCCTCTGGCCACTCATCGTCACCAATTCGCCGGACACCCGACCGTTGACGGTGGGGCTGTCGATCTTCGGCGCGCCGGAGAACGGGGTCGACATCAGCGTGATCTCGGCCGCCACGATGATGTCGATCGCACCGTTGCTGATCGCCTTTCTGATCTTCCAGCGGCAGTTTGTGCAGGCCTTCCTGCGTGCCGGTATCAAATGACAGCGATCCTGCACCTGACCGACACCCATATCGTGCCCGAGGGGGTGCTGGTGTCCGGGCGGCTGGACACCGGCGACGCCCTGAGGCGTCTGGTGGCACGGCTTGTCGCCATCCGGGGTCAGATAGGGCCGGTGAATGCTGTTCTGGTCACCGGCGATCTCAGCGATGACGGCAGCGCGGAGGGCTATCAGCGGTTCAAGACCTTCCTGGCGCCGCTCGACTTGCCGCTGCATGTAATCCCCGGAAACCATGACGCGCGCGAGACGATGCGCGCCGCATTCGCGGATCAGTTTCCGGCAGGCGGACCTCTGAACTGGAGCCGCGACGTCGGCGACATACGGTTGATCGGGCTTGATACGCTGGTCGAAGGGCAGGGCGGGGGAGAGCTCACGCCCGACAGCCTGTCATTCCTGCGGAGCGTCCTGAGCGACGCTGGCAGCGCGCCGGTGCTGCTGGCCCTGCACCATCCGCCGTTTCCGTGCGGCATCGGGTTCATGGACGACATCGGATTAAAAAACGCGCAGGCGCTGCGCGACGTGGTGGCTGGCCACTCCGGCCCGTTGCGCGTGGTCTGCGGCCATATCCATAACCTGATGGTCACCGATCTGGCCGGACATATTGCCATCTCAGGGCCTGCGCCGTGCAGCACCCTTCCGTATGACCTGCGGCCTGACGCGCCGGTCGGGTACATGACGCAGGAAGACGGCTGCCTTCTGCACCGCTGGGACGGCGGGTTTCAGACGATCCGCATTGGTCCCACTGCAGGCTCCGGCCCTTTCCCCTTCTGATACCAGATACGTTGCACGAGGTGGCCGGTTGAACGATCCACACGCCCTTCAGACCCTGATCCACATTGCCGGGGCGGCCGCGCTCCTGATCTGGGCCGTGCGGCTGGTGCGCACCGGGGTCGAGCGCGGCTTTGCCGCGCCGCTGCGCACCTGGCTGCGGCATTCGGCACGGAACCGGATGCTGGCGGCGGGCACCGGGATGGGGGCTGCGGTGCTGTTGCAAAGCTCCACCGCGGTTGCGGTTCTGGTCTCCAACTTCGTGGCCAAGGGCGGGTTGGCGGCGGCAACCGGGCTGGCGATCCTGCTGGGGGCCGATGTCGGATCGGCCGTGGTGACCCAGCTTCTGATGGTGCGGCAACCCATCCTGATCCCCCTGTTGCTTCTTGTGGGGGTCGTGACTTTCCTGCGCGGCGAAGGCAGCAGCACCCGGCAGATCGGCCGGATCGTGATCGGGCTGGCGCTGATCTTCGTGTCGCTCGACATGATCCGCGCGGCGACCGAGCCGATGATCGACAGCACCGGCACGCAGGCCGTCATGGCCTATTTGGGCCGCGACCTGCTGACCGCCTTTGCGATCGGCGCGGTGTTTGCCTGGGGTGTCCATTCCAGTGTCGCGGCGGTCCTGCTCTTCGTCACACTGGCCGGGCAATCGATCCTGCCGGTTTCGGCCGCCGCGGCGATGATCCTTGGCGCCAATCTGGGCGGCGGCTTCATCGCCTATGTGCTGACCTATGCCGCCCCGCTTGCAGCCCGGCGCATGGTCGTGGCCAACCTTGCCCTGCGCGGCGGTGGCGCGGGATTGGCCGTCCTTCTGGTGGCTGCGATGCCCGACCTGTTGGCCTATCTGGGCACGACGCCGGCCCGGCAGGCGATCAACCTGCATCTTTTGTTCAACCTGACACTGGCTGTGCTTGGGCTGCCGTTTGTGCGCCCGGTCATCGCGGCGCTGATGCGCGTGATGCCGGATGGGCCGGGCGCCGCAGGCAATCTGGATGATATCAGCGCACTGGACCCGGCCTTGCTCGACCGGCCGCAAAGGGCGCTCGATTGCGTCGCGCGTGAACTGCTCGGCATGGGGCAGAAGGTCGAACGGATGCTGATCGCGGTAGAGCCGCTCTATGACCAGTGGCATGCCGAGATTGCCGCCAAGCTTGCCGATCAGGACCGCGCCATTAAGCGGATGCATCTCGATATCAAGCTCTATCTTGCGCGTCTGGGCAAAGAGGGCATGGACGAGGACCTGAGCCGCCGTGCCATGGAGCTTGCGTCGATATCGACCAATCTTGACACGGCCTCGGACGCGATCGTCCGGATCATGCTGGAACTGGCCAAACGGCTTGATACGCAGAAGCTGCAATTCTCGGCACAGGGCCGCGAAGAAATCCGCGACTTCACCGACAGAGTGCAAAGCAATGTGCAATTGGCGCTGAACGTCATGATGAACCAGAACCCGGCCGAGGCGCGCGAACTGGTGGCGG
The DNA here is from genome assembly GCF_056858395.1 of Litorisediminivivens sp. KMU-197. NCBI lineage: Bacteria > Pseudomonadati > Pseudomonadota > Alphaproteobacteria > Rhodobacterales > Paracoccaceae > Litorisediminivivens > Litorisediminivivens sp. KMU-197. Next base: position 8,374 of record NZ_JBXEQG010000001.1, read on the forward strand.
CCAAGGAAACGGTACGCAAGGTCGAGCAAAAGCTGCAACGCAATCACATCGGCCGCCTGCGCGAGGGGCTGACCGAGAGCATCGAGACCAGCAACATCCACCAGGAAACCCTGCGCGCGCTGAAACAGATCAACACCGCCTTCTCGATGGTCGGCCACCCGATCCTCCTGAAGTCAGGCGATCTGTTGACGAGCCGCCTTGCCTAGCGCCATCGTCCGCATCGGATGACCTCGGGGTCGTCTGTCAGATCAGCCGGCGCGGCCCTACCGTCATCGCAGATATGGTGCCCCCCGCTCCAGTCGATTCCTGTCTGCGTAATCCTTGCGCACGAAAGCCCCCTAATCCCCCCCCGATGGACCTTCATTCCATACCCGCGAATCCACCGTCTCAGACCTCGCAACGCCTCGAAAGACCAGTTCCCCGGGATCACAGGCTAAACCCATACACAGCAGCAGACTGCGGGACGCAGCACCACAACAGGATAGAAGGGAGGTCGGAGCGAGCGGCAGGGACATTGCAGCGGCAAATCCCAGCGGGGAGGATAAGAGCCCGCTATCACGCTAATCATGTGAAGAAAATGGCTGGGGTGGTAGGATTCGAACCTACGATACACGGTACCAAAAACCGTTGCCTTACCACTTGGCTACACCCCAACGGTGCGCGTTTCATTACTCAAGACGCTTTCGGGGTTCAAGCCCTTCGGCACACTTTTCGCCAGCTTTTTTACTTCTCCGCCCAGCCGCCCGGGGCTGGCGCATGGGCATTCGGAATTTCCCCGATCCGGCAAGATTTCCGCTTGACGCGCTGGAACACCTGTCTTACTTCCGCCGGGCCTGTGGCGGAGTAGCTCAGTTGGTTAGAGCAGCGGAATCATAATCCGCGTGTCGGGGGTTCAAGTCCCTCCTCCGCTACCACAATCCCTCATAAATCCCGGACTGACGCACAGTGCCGCGAACAGCGTCACATTGCGTCAGGCTCAGGCGCGACACTTCGGTCGCCGGCGGCACTGTTGGCGGCGGCCCGGGGCAGGGCGGGCCGCCGTCTTTGCAGGTTCAGCCCGGGGCGATGGCCGGATCGAACGGCGCCAGCGCGATCTTGAAGATGACGGGCGCGCTGATTTCCCGCTGCTGCCAGTTCAGGCCCGTCTCGCCCAGCGTCTGCCAGGATTTGGCATAGGCCATGAGCGATACCTCATCGATCTCGTTGCTGGGGGCGCCGGCATCCAGAATGTCCTGCACGTCCTGTGCGCGGGCCCGATACCATTGACTGGCGCGTGTGAACACCTGCTGCACATCCACCAGATCCGCCTGCAGGTTCTTCAGGACCGAATTCGCGGTCTGAAGCGCCAGCAGTTGCAACGTCAGAGCCGACAGGTTCATCTTATAAATGTTGTCCTGTTCGGCGTTTTTCAGACGCGTCTCGATGTTTCGAAGCGCCTCATCGATCTTGCCCTCGCCGACCCCGATCAGGATGACGCCAACGGTCACCGCCAGCATTTTGACGATCTCGTCGCCTTCGGTGCCGGTCTTCACCTTTTCGCCGGCTTCCATGATGCCCTTGGCGACCTCGATCAGCTTCTCGGCGTCGTTCAGATCGACCGTGATCGCCTTGCTTTCTTCCGCGATCAGGGCCTGCAACCTGGCGATTGCGGCTGCGGTTCGTTCCAGGTTTTCGAGGTCGAGTTTCTGAAGCTCGGCAAAGGCGGCATGCTTTGTCGAAAAGCTCTCGACGTCGGCGCTCACCTTCTTGTTCAGGCCGGCAAGGTGCTTGGCGAAGGCGTCCAGCCTGGCGGCCTCGGTTGTCAGCCGTGAGACCTGGCTTTCCAGAACCGTGACCTTGTCATCATGGCTAAGCGCGCTGATCCGCGGCCGCCAGCTTGAGACATAGGCCTGAATGTTCTGATAGGACTGCGGCAGGATGGTCACCTCCGGTTCGTAGTCGTTCGACCATGTCAGGCCATGGGCCACGGCGGCGTTGAGGTTGTTCTGAAGCTCCGCCATGTCCTTGTCGGGGTCGGGCACGGCCTGTTTCTGTTCGGGCGTTAACGCCGGGAAGCCTGTGCCCTGGATGATCACCTTGTCGAGACCGGATATCGCGGCGCGTGCCAGCATGATGTCCTTGAAGGCCGAATTCATCGCGGAGATCTCTTCCTTGTCGTCGAATCTGAGTCCCATGGATCTGTCCTTTCAAATAGCTCGGAATTCTAGGCTTGCGTCTCGATCGCGGCCGGCGCGGCGGCGCGGTCCGGGCGGACGTCAAACGGTGGTCTGGGCTGCCTGTCCGGTCGGAACGCGGGATGTTCGCCGGTCGGGGTCCGCTCCACCGTCTGCGGCGGCGTCGGGCTCAGCCCGATCCGCAGGTCGCAGCGTCCGGTTGCCAGCGGTGTGAAGGCCAGCATGCAGTGCCGGTTCTCGACCCGCTCGTCTTCGGCAGGGCGGCTGAACGCCTCGTAGGCGGACAGGTCGCAGCCCAGCAGTGGCGCGGCCTGCAGCACGGCCCGTCGGGTATGGGCTCCGCTGCCGAACAGGTCCGCCGCCTGCCAGAAGACCGACATGTGCCAGTGCCCGCGATTGGACTGCTTCAGGCTGATGCCGGTCTGGCGATTGCGGACGCTACGGCTCAGGAACCGTCCGCAGACGGTCTCCAGCGCGTCGATCACGACCTCGCCGGCCTCGCGCCGCCCCAGGCGCCGGTAGAGGTCCGGCAGTTCGTCAAGCCGCATCCCGTTGAGGCCGAAGTAGAATTCCGGCTCGCCGACGTCGCGCAGGCCCAGCATCGTCAGCCTTGCGCCACGGTCGTGCAGATGCCGGGCAAGATCGCCGGGGGCGTCCAGCATTGCCAGCGCACGGCCATGGGACGATGGCGGAACTTCTGCATAGATCTTGCAGGTCTGCTGCGTCGGACGCACCCGGATGCCAGCCCAGGCGCCATAGCGAAGCGGTTGGCCCTCCTGAAGCCATCGGCATTGTGCCAGGGTGACATCGTTCTGGATGTGGCCCAGCAGATGCAACCGCTCCGCCGCGAGGTCCAGCTTGCGTGCGACCGGGGCGTCGGGGCCGCCAACCTCGACCGCGAGGCGGATCTCGTCCGCCGGGTTGCCGAAGGCGACCTCGACCGGGAAACCGGTCGGGGTCAGAAGACTGTGCGGTGCATAGGGCATCCAGCCCGCCGCGGCGTCCAGTGGTTCCAGCAGAGTCCCCATTGCGTCAAGCGCCACCAGCTTGACGGTCTCGGGGATCGGCCCCCCCTGGAGGGAGGCCCTGACGCAGGCTTTCGTGACGCCGGTGAGGGGGAAGATGCCGCTCATTGCCGTACTCATTCCGCGGCCAGTCGCAGCGGTTGGCGCGGCGCCGGCACCAGGGCCGATTGGCCCTTCGGCGGCACCACGATGGTGGGTTTCTTCGACGTGCCCGTGCCGGTCGCGGTGGTCGTGCCGGAGTTGCTGACCACGTAAGTGACCGTCCAGGTGAAGTCGATGACCTTCACCTCGGGCGTGTGGGTATAGGTCACGTACCGTGGCGGGTTATGCCCGTTGGTTCCCGCCGGGGGTGCATAGGGGAACGTGGCCGTGGGACCGGCGGGTGTCGATTTGCCCTTTCCGTCGGGCACCGTCGCATTCACCGAAACGATGACCTTGTCGTATTTCCCTGCGTCCCAGTCGACGGCATCCATGTCCACCGTCAGGGTGGTGTAGCGGGTTCTCGGGTTGATCATGATGGCCGGTTGCTTGTTCTGGACCAGCGTCGGCGGGATGTTGACTTGCTCGCCCATCAGCGTCGAGATCGACGCCGAGTAGACCAGCGGCACATCCCCGTTCAGAAAGCCGAAGAAGGTATCGGCGGCGAAGGAAACGCTCTGGTCCGATTGCGGGGTCAGGCTGAAGGACGTCGGGTTGTTCTTGCCCGGCTGCGGGCCGGCCCCGGGTATGTCGGGCGCCTCGGCGAACCAGACATCGACATCCGCCTGGATCACTGTTGGTGCGCTGCCGCCGCCTTGGGTGGTGTCGGACACCAACGCCACGATAAGAACCTGCGTCGGATGCGGCGCCGGCGGGGTGGGCACGATCTCGGTATAGGACGTCGAAGAGGTTTCCGGTCCGACGAAGTCCGGCCCCTGCTCGAAGTGATAGGTGGCCACATAGACGTACTCGGTTCCGGCAACCATGTCGTGCGCCAGGTAGCTGGTGAAGGTGGCCGAGGTGTCCGCCGCCTTGCCTTTCCCTGTCGGGGCCTTGATCGTCTTCTTCTGGTGGATTGCGTCACCGCCGCCGTGGTCGTTGGCGAAGTGGAAGTCGATGTCGACCGATGTCACCTTGGGCGGCGTGGTCTGTCCTTTCCCGGCCTCGAGCGGGGCAAAGGCATTGTGCGCATCGAAGGTGATGTGTAGGATCCCCACCGACGGCAACTCGATCCCGAAATGCCCTTCCGAGACGTCGGTGCGCTGGCCGGTGATGGCCGGTTGCGCCGCGCTGTCGGCGTATTCCGCGGTCCACGTGATGTTGTAGAGATCGCCGCGCGTCGTGTCATAGGGCGCCTCGAACGTATGCGACCCGTTCGCGGTGAAGACATGGGTGCTCTTGGCCTGTGACAGCCCGGGATACTCGACCTGCACGGTGACCTGTTTCAGCAGAACCGGCTTGGCGTCGATCCTGGGCACGTTCGCGCCTTTGATCTTCGCGCCCTGGAACGGCAGGTTCACCGACACGGTGATCACCTGCGCCCGCGTGTCGACCGTGGCCGTGAAGTCCTCGATATTGTCGACCGTCGGCAGGCTGGCTTTCGGGTAGAGCTTCCAGTTGATGACCTGATCGGTGTCATAGACCGAGGTGAAGCTGCTGACCTCGTTGATGTTGAAGCTGTCGTAGGAGGATTCCTTCAGCAGACTCAGCGCAGTGTTCACCTCGGCCGAGACCTGTGCAGCGATCGTAGCATTGGCCCAGTCGGTGACCGATGTGACCAGCTCCTGCGACGGGTTCTGGATTCCCCACTTCAGATCGACATTCGACGAAGCGGATTCGTTGAGCAGCTTGGTCACGATCCGCGGCGTGTCCGAGGCATAGGCGTGATGCTGCGCGTGCTGCACCTGGTAGCGATAGGCGATCGAGGAATCGAAGCTCAGCGTCGCGTGGACCGCGTTCAGGCGCGCCGGGACGTTCAGGTCATAGACCACGTTCAGGCCGCCGCCGGCGGTCGACAGCATCTTGGCGATGGTGGACATGCCCGCGGCATCCAGATCGGCGCGGAAGGTGGCGACGTTCGATCCGAATTCGGACGCGGCGGCCACGTATTGCGTGGTGGTCCCCTCGACATCGAGATCGAAGGTCGCGATGCACCCCGAATTGAAGTCCAGCGGGTTCAGCTGATAGGGCTTGGGCGCGCTCGGGAACTGAACGCCGATGCGGGCCTCGACACCGGTTGTCACGTCGGACGGAACGCTCAGCTGCGTGTTGAAGATGACATAGCCCGACCCGTTCTTGGCCTTGTTGTCCGAGGTGTACTTTATCAGCTTGAGATCAGGATCGCCCTTGGCATCGCGCACCCAGTCGGGGCGGGGCACCACGTAGAAGATGCTCGGGTTGACGTCGTCCTGATAGTACACCCACAGGAAGCCGTCATTGTCGGTGTAGGCACCCTTCTTGTCATAATTCAGCATTTCGAACTCCTCGCTCGGCTGCGCATTGCGTCATCGGTGTCGACCCGACGGATTGAACTCTGGCGTCCGGCCGGGTGTGGAACCCGGCCGCGGTTTGCGGTGATATGGGGATCAGGCCGCCTGCGATTGCGACTTCTTGCCGACATGCAGCGGTTCGATCTTGCCGCCGCTTCCAAGGTCGTGGACCTTCTGGAAATTGCGCTGGACATAGGTCTGCATGTTGCCCGCGAACTTCTGCAGCTCGGCCCACTGGGTTTCGGCGGCATTGACGTCGAAGACGGCGGTGATCTTGCCCAAATCCTTGCCCTCGGCATTGGCAAGGTCCTCGTGAACGGCGCTGATCTTGGTCTTGAGCGTTCCCCAGGTATCCAGGATGACCTGCACCGCCGCCATCGCGTCCGACGACAGGTCCACCAGCTCCTTCAGGCCGGTCTCGACCTGCAGCAGAACCGCGGCCTGCGCGGCCAGAAGCGACACGGCGGTTTGATCCGCGTTCAGCTGGTTTTCGGTCGCGACCTTCTCGTTGATCGCCTTGACCAGCTCGACGATGCCGGTGATCGCCGCGGCCAGCCCGACGATGATCGCGACCCCGGCCACGACAAGGCCGACGCCGGTCTCAGCGGTGGCCAGTCCGATGCCGCCGGCAACCATCAGGCCGCCGCCCACGCCCGCCGCGACGGCCGAAGCGGTGATCGCCTTGTCCTCTGCCTTGATCGCGTCCTTGAGCCCCGCGATCGCGCTGTTCAGGGTCTTGATCGAGGCTTCCTCATAATTGTACAGCGCCGAGAAGCTGCTGTTCGACGTGCTGAAGTTCGCGTGATCCTTGGTCAATTGGGTGTTGAAGGACTTGAGCAACGCCATCTCGGTGTTGATCGACGCCGTCTGCGAATCGATCTGCGAAATCAGCCATTGCAGCGTCTGCAACAGCACGGCCTTGTTCTTGTCGTCGCCGTTGGCCAATTCGCCCAGCCAGGTCGAGATGCTGGATGACGCGCTCTGGAACTTGGCGTTGAAGTTGATGATCGTCTGCGGGATTTCCGTCAGGTTCGGTTCGATGTTGTTCGACCATGTCAGCGCGTTCTTCTTCGCCGTCGCCAGGTTGGCCTGAACGTCCTTGTAAAGCCCGTCGGGATCGGCAGGCAGGTTCTTTGCCACATCTGCCGGCAGCTTGCCGAAATCGATGTTCGGCATGGCGGCGCTCTGAACGCCCTGCACATAGGCGGAAACCTTCGCCCGCGCGGTCAGATAGCCCGCCAGCGCGTTTTTTTCCTTTTCGGTGTCGACCTGCAGCGGTCCTTGCTGTGTGGCAGCCATTTCAAATCTCCTAGGTTTGGGGGTGGTCATTGTGTTGCGGCGAGAACCGGCTCCGTGGTGTCGCCGGGGATGAACTGCGTGACGAAGGACGCCAGCTGCGCCCATTCGGTCCGCGCGGCGGCGATGTCGAATGCCTGCAGGAAGCTGGCGAAATCGGTGGCCCCGGACTCGAGGCCGCCGATTACCGCCGAAAGCTTGGTCTCCATCGTGCCCCAGCTGTCCATCAGCACCTCGACCGTCGGCATCGTCTGCCGGGCGTTGTTTTCGACCGCCGTGACAAGGGTCTGGGCCATGACGATCGCCAGCGCCTCTGCCGGGGCGCCCGTGCGGGTCACCTTCATGGTGATGTTGATGTCGAGCAGCACGATCACGTCGCAGGGCGACACGCGGTTCTCCACGTCGACGAATTTCTCGTCGAAGATGTTCTTCAGCGACTGAACGTATTGATTTCCATCGGTAAGATGCTGCTCCAGCGTACCGACGGCGGCACCGAGGTCGGTGATGTCCTGCCCAAGCTGGCTGTTGTAGGCCGCAAGCTGGGCCTGCTTGCCCTTGGCTTTCGCAGCGTAGCCCTGCACCTCGCTCAGCAGCGCGTTCAACGCCTTGGTGACCTCCGCCTTCTGCGCCGCGCTGGGGGTGCCGGTGCCCACATCCTTCAGAACTTCGAGGATGATGCCGGATTGCGTGTCGAAGGCGGCGCCGAAGGCCTTGATCTCGATCGGCAGACCGAATGAGATCGACGGGCACAGCGTATTCAGCCAGGTTTTCGATTGCGCCTGCGCCTTGCCGATCGCGGCCTGGACGGGGGCGTACCACCCCGGCATCCCGGTCACCTCGGGCACCAGCGACACGCTGGCCTGCGCATAGTCCGAAACGGTCTGTATCGCGGTAAGCGTGCCCGAGATGTTGCTCTGGGTCAGGCCCGCCGATTGCGGAGACAGGGAATTCTGGGCAGCCATCGGTTCGCCTTTCATGACCAGTTGGATTGCCCCGAGTTTCGGAATGTGGCGCGGAAAAAGCCCAAAGGTTCTCCGAAATTCCCCCGAAATGTCGTGCAGCAGGCTTTCGGAAAAATTTCAGAATGGGGGGAATGACCCACGGATTTGGCCGCTGTCGGGCGTCTTCGAGGGGACCCCGTCGGACGCCACGGGCCGGCCGCACCCAGCGGTCAGGGGCCGCGATCTGCCGGGGCGTGTATTGGCAGATGGGCGCGATCACGAAGGAAGTTTAATCCATCGGCAGATTTATGCGGTCGAGTATCAACCGGAAGGGCTTGCCGGATTAACCTATTGATCTTATTGTCGGTGTCGGGGATGCGTCAGGGGGATTTACTTGGAACACCGGTTCGTACGGCAGGATTCCATCCGCTTGGGGTCCGCGATGTTTCGGCCTGATGACAAGCAACTGACGGATTTGTCCGGCGGACAGATTGCCCTGCGTGCGAAATCTGTGCAGGTGCTGGCATACCTCATCTCCCGGCAGGGTCAGCTCACCTCGCGATCCGAGATCATCGACGCAATCTGGCGCGATATCGCGGTCACCGACGACAGCCTGACCCAGTGCATCTCGGAAATTCGCCGCGCCATCGGCGATGACGACCGCGCGATCCTGAAGACCGTGTCCAAACGCGGGTACATCCTGCACCTCGCGCCAGACGACATGCCGCGTGCAGGCGATACCACGGAATTGCCGGGCCGGTCGGTGATACCCGACGTCAGGTCTGTCTGGGTCGCCATCGACGCGCCCGCGGCCCGCATCAACGCCCTGCGGCACACGCTCATGCTGCGCGCTCCGGGCACCGGCCCGGTCGAGCAGCACGACACCCGGCTTCACCTGCGGTTCGACGCCATCGACGACGCCCTGAAAGCCGCCTTCGACATGATGGATCATGACCTGCGGATCGGCATCGCCGCCAACGGGGCAGGGGCCCGGACACAGGCACATGCCCTTTCGGCAACCTCGCCCGAAGGCGGCATCACCGTGTCGATGTCGGTGCGCGATGCGATGTCGTCGGACCCCTTGGTGCGGTTCGAGGATGTCAGCGACGATGTGCTGCGCCAGCTCGACACCCAGACCGTCGCGCCGATCCGCGCTTTCCGAGCAGTGATGAACGACGCCAGCGCAACCTTCGGCATCCGCACCAATTCGCGCATCCTGCCGACGCTGGCCATATTGCCCCTTCGTCTCGGCATCACCGGGACCACCAGCGGCACGCTGGGCGCGCTGTTCTCAAGCTCCATCACGCAGGAACTGTCGCGCTCGCAAGAGGCGCACGTGATCTCCAGCATGTCGACCGCCGCCTTCGCGCGCCCGGACATCAGCCTGACCGATGTGCAGCGCCTGCTGGACGCCGATTTCGCCATGTCGGGTTTCTGGGAAGAAGCCGGCGAGCAGGTCAGGTTCACCTTCGAATTTGCCGAGGTGAAGACCCAGCGCATCCTGTTGTCCGACACGCTGGTGACGCAGAAGGCCGACCCCCTGCACCTGTTCGATCAGGCGCATCTTGTGGCCGGCCAGATCCGCCGTGCGATCGTGATGAACGAGACGCTGAAGCTGCAGGCCCGCCGGTTCGAGACCTTCGATGCCTACACCATGCTCTACGGCGCGGTGGGGCTGATGCACCGGCTGTCGCCGGCGGATTTCGAACGCTCCCGCGGCCTTCTGGACGTGATCATCGGGCAATCCCCGGATCACCCGACGCCGCTGGCATGGAAGGCGCGATGGCATCTGCTTAGGGTGATCCAGGGCTGGTCAGACGATCCCGCCCGCGACGGCGAACAGGCGCATGCCTGTACCGCGCGGGCGCTGGACATCGACCCGACGCATACGCTCGCCCTCGTCAGCGAGGGACAGGTCCTGACCCACCTGATGAAGCGGCTCGACGATGCCGAACATCGCTACACCTCGGCGCTCGAGATCAATCCCAACGATGCCAACGGCCGCATGCTGCGGGCGATGCTGCTGGCCTTCATGGACCGGGCCGACGAGGGGCTGAGCGATGCCGACCTTGCCCTGAAACTGTCGCCCTACGATCCGCATATCTTCATGAACCTCGCGCTGGCCGCCGCCGTGAACCTCAGCGCCGGCAATACCGACAAGGCGGTCGATCTCGCGCGCCGCTCGTACCGGCTGAACCGCACCCATACCTCGACATTGCGCGTGCTGGCCGTGGCCGAGGCCCGCAGCGGCAACCGGGAGCGCGCCGAAAAGACGACCCACGAACTGCTTCAGCTGCAACCGGGCCTGCGTGTCGACACCTGGCTCAACAATTCTCCCAGTGCCGGGTTTCTGAACGGCCAGCAATTTGCCTCGGATCTGCGATCCCTCGGGATTCCGGGCTGACATTCCCACCCACTCAAGCAAGGACCAACGATGATTTTTCCCAATGAATTGCCGCAGAATGCCTACAACGCCTACAACGCATACAATGCCTACAACGCGTACAACGCCTACAACGCGTACAACGCCTATAACGCCTATGGCAGTGGCGGCGGGGTGCCGGCGGGGGCGATGCTGACCAACCGCGACGGCATCGTCGGGGTCCAGCAGGAGCTTCCCGAAAAGGTCGATCCCGGTGTGCCCAATGATCCGGCCAATCTGGCGCGGCTGTCGCCGGGGGTACGCGCGCAGGTCTTCGACTTCGCCCTCAAATCGCAGATCGAGATGACGTTTTCAGACAAGGACCGGACCGCGATCCTGTGGCGCCAGACCGCCAAGGCCGGGGACAGGCCGGGCGGCGACTATCAGGAACTGGTGTCCATGGCCGCGCCGGACATGCAGGACCTGATCGAGCAGCTGCGGCTGGTCTACGGCTATGCCGACATCCGACAGGACCGCGCCCAGGAAATCGTGTCCCAGTTGCAGGTGCCCACGCCGTTCTATGCCTCGATCACGTTTCTCGATCCGGCGCGGACGCCGCACACCATGGAACTGCTCGACACCGCGCTGCGCTTTGCCGTCTTCGCCGAGATGCAGTTGAAATACGCGCTGGCCGTCAAACGCCCGATCGAACTGTCGCCGCAGGTCCAGCCCCTGATCCAGACGCCGACCCACGGCTCGCTGCCCAGCGGCCATGCGACCGAAAGCTTCCTGATGGCGCGTATCCTCGCGGCGCTGCTTAGGGCCTCCGACGCGCCGCAGTACCGGGGTGGCAAGGACACGGGCGATCATTTCACCACCATGCTGATGCGGCAGGCCGCGCGGATCGCGATCAACCGGACCGTCGCCGGCGTGCACTACCCGGTCGACAGCGCGGCGGGCGCCGTGCTGGGCCTTACCCTTGCCGATTACGTGGTGTCGCGCAGCGCCTCCAAGACAGGCTGGCAGCAGGCGACGTTCGACGGCACGTCCTTCGGCAGCGGAAGCGATTTCGACTGGCACGCCGTGGCCAAGGTCTTCGACGGCCACAAGGGCGCCGCGACATGGGCGACCGCCGCGCCGCAGCCGGCCACCGGCGCACCCGATCCCGCGCTTGCCTGGCTCTGGGACAAGGCGGTCGCGGAATGGCAGGACCTGAAGCCCACGGCGTCGATGACGGCCGGAGAATGACATGTCAGTCTTCGACACCGATCTGCCGCTGGGCAAGGTGAAAAGCCACCTTGCCGATTTTCGCCTGTCGCTCGACCCGGACACCTCACGCTGGTGGTCGGCACTGCTGACGCTCGAGGCCCCGGACGGCGCCATCAGCATCGACGATTTCACCGCTCTGCTGCCGCCGCCCATCCGCGAGAGCCTTCTCATCCCGGCCGTCTACTCGCTGGAGGATCGCGCCACGCCGATGCGGCGCAATTTCGTGAGCGTCATCGCCCGCAAGGCGGCTCTGGACGCGCTGAACGAAGCCGGCGCCTTTCCCGAGGTGATCCACATCGACCTCGGCACCCACGTGCAGGACAGCCACCTTGATCCCGACGCCAGGCCCGCGGCGCCGCCGCGGCAAAGGACCGAACTGCCCGAAGGCGCGGTCCTCATGGCCGTCATCGACGACGCGATTGCCATCGGTCACGACCTGTTTCGCGATGCGGCGACGTCGTCGCGCATCCTGCACGCCGATATCATGGCAGTAGCGCCCGACCGCAAGGCGGCCAATGCGACCTACGGGCGGCGCTTCGAAAAGCGGGATATCGACGCGTTGCTGCGCGCCCATACGGCCGACGGCCTGCTGGACGAGGCCGCGTTCTACCGCGCGACCGGCCAGATCGACCACCTGTCGCCCGATTTCGAGCCGCTCACCCAGCGTGTGTCCCACGGCACCCACGTCACCGCGCTGGCGGCGGGCTACCCGATGGACCGGGCGGTCGCGGATCGACCGATCCTCTGCGCCGCGCTGCCGCCGGCCGTCACCGTCGACGTGACCGGGCAAAGCCTGCTGCCCGCCCTCGCGCTGGCCCTGCACGCGCTTCTCGGGGCGGCGCAGCACTTCCGGGCGCGGGGCTGTGACGATCCGGTGCCGGTGGTGCTGAATTTCTCCTACGGCAACACCTCCGGGCCGCATGACGGTACCGACGCCACCAGCGAGCTTCTCGAATGGTATGTCGCGCGTCACCGCCACCAAAAGATCTGGATCACCCTGCCGTCCGGCAACAGCAACCTCGCGCAGGGCCACGCCGTGCTGCCCCTCGACAGGGCTGCGGACTGCAGCGAACTGACGATGGTTGCCTTGCCCGACGATCGCACCGCGTCGCATGTCGAGCTGTGGCTGCCCTTCGGCCTGTCGCCCGCCGATTGCGGCGAGGTCGCAATCACGGTGACGCCGCCCGGCAGCCCCTCCGCCGCGCCGCTGCCGGCGATCCCCGGCGAACGACAGGCAATCCGCGACGCCGCCGGACAGGTGGTCGGCCATCTCGGCGTGACGCGCAAACCCTGGCCGACCGAGCGGGTCCATTTCACCCTGTCCATTCTGCCGACACATGCGCTGGGCTGCGACGACCGGACCGGCCCGGCCGGACGATGGAAGATCGCCGTGCAATCCGGGCTTGCGTCTGGGGAAGAAATTTCCGTCTGGATCCAAAGGGACCGCAGCCTGCCGGGCTTCAGGCCCAACGGCCGCCAGTGCTATTTCGTCGATCCTGCGTACCGGCGGTTCGGAAAGTTCGGCAAACCCGTCGTCAGGGATCCCGAACCCGATCCTTCGCTGATCCGGCGGGCGGGGACGATCTCGGGGTTCGCCTGCGGGCAGACGCCGATCGTCGTCGCGGGCATCGTCAGGCGCACCGGCGCGGCGTCCTATTTCACCTCGTCCGGGCCGATCACGCAGACGCCGAATTCGCCCAGCGATCCGGCCAGAACCAGCCCCGACGCCGCCAGCAAGGCCGACGACAGCCTGGTCCTGACCGGGGTGATCAGCGCGGGAACCCGCAGCGGATCCATGGCGCGGATGACCGGCACCAGTGTCGCCGCGCCCCGCGTCGCGCGGTTTGCGGCCGATCACATCCGCGCCACCAACCTGCCCGGTCGGGCCTTCGTCTACAGCTACCTGGGCCAGCCCCCCGGCGAAGACCCCAGAATCGGGGCAGGCTCCATCGACGTCGCCGTGCCATGGCGCGAGGATGCGGGACCGCCCGGCGACGGGCCGCTCCGCCATCAGTAGTTCTTGTAGACCACGCAGGAACAGCCCCGGTCACGGGCGGCGCGACAGATGTCCTCGGCGGCGTCGCGGTCCATCCGGCTGACCCGCGCCATCCAGTAACCGGGGCGGCCGCGCACCCGGTTCTCGACGAACAGCACGTCGGGGATCTGGCCGACCGCCGACTCGCATTTCCGGGTGACGCGCCGGAAATTCGCCCGCGCCTGCGCCGCGCTCTTGCCGAAGGCCAGTTGCGCCCCCCATTTCGCCACCTTCGGCCGGGGCCGCAGCTTCGGCCGCAGCGACCGTTCGGACGGATCCAGCCGCGCCGGCCTGACCAACACCGGTTCGATCCGCACCGGCGGCAGCGGCTGCGCGGTCAACTCGGGCATCGGGGTCTCCCAGCTGCCTTCGGCCAGCTCGATGCAGGCAAGCCGGAAGCTGCCACCGGCCGACAGCCGGAAATCGGGCGCCTCGGGCGGCGTGTCGCGCCACACTTCGGGCTCCACCCCGGTGGTCAGGATCACGAAATCCACGGTCGCCACCGGCACGCCTTCGCCCGCCATGAAGCGTTTGGCCTGCTCCGGCCCGCCCGCCAGCGCCAGCGCCGCCAGCCCGGGGTTGCCGTAAGTCTCCACGTGTTGCGCCAGCGCTGCCGCCGTCGGCAGCACCGCCTCCAGCGACCGCAACCCGGTGCGTTCCCACAACACCCGCGTCAGGAAGGCCGGCGCCAGCCCGGTCTCGCGCGCGGCATCGGGGATCGCGGAACAAACCTCGGCTGGCCCGGGTTCCGCCACTGCAGGCGGGCCGGCAAGCAACATTAACGCGATACACAAACGAAACAGTCTCATGATGTCAAACTGAGACCGGGCAGGCCCAAGTCAACCAGACCTTTTCCTGCTGACGGGAAAGTTATAGGTGAAACCCAAAGGAGTACTGCGCCATGTCGTTTTTCGGAAAGCTCAAGGACCGGCTGTTCAAGTCCTCGTCGAAGCTCGACGAAGGGCTCGAGGCGATCGTGGAAGAGGGCGGCGAACTCTCGGCCGCCGACCCCCGGGAAACCCCGCCCGAGCCGGAGCCCGAGATCACGCCGGACCCCGATCCCGCGCCCGAGACCGAACCGGACAACGTGCCCGAACCCGAGCCCGAGAAAGAGCCGGAAACCGTGCCCGAAACGGTGCCCGAGACCGAGCCGACTCCGCATCCGCGCCCCGATGTGACGCCGACGCCCGCGCCCACCGAGGTGCCCGCGCCGGACCTGCCGACCGGCGTGCCCGGACCGGCCGAGACGCCCACCGAACGCCCCGGCACCACCACGCCGGTGGAAATGCCGCGCCCCGACACCCCGGCCGAGGTGCCCACCCGCACCCCCGGACTTCTGGGCCGGCTGCTGGGGCGGGGTGGCGAGGCGCAGGTCATGCGCCGCACGCTGGACGACGACATGCTCGAGCAGCTCGAAGAGCTGCTCATCGCCTCCGACATGGGCGTCGACACCGCGCTGCGCGTCACCGCCAACATGGCCGAGGGCCGCTATGGCCGGAAGCTCTCGGTCGTCGAGATCAAGCAGGCGCTCGCCAGCGAAATCGCCCGCGTGATGGAGCCGGTGGCCCGTCCACTGCCGCTTTATTCGAAGAAACCGCAGGTGGTGCTGGTCGTCGGCGTCAACGGCTCGGGCAAGACCACCACCATCGGCAAGCTGGCCAGCCAGTTCCGCGCCGCCGGCAAGAAGGTCGTCATCGCCGCCGGCGATACCTTCCGCGCCGCGGCGGTCGAACAGCTTCAGGTCTGGGGCGAACGGGCAGGGGTGCCGGTGATGACCGCGCCCGAAGGCTCCGACCCCGCCAGTCTCGCCTTCGACGCGATGGAACACGCGGCGCGCGAGGGCGCCGACCTCTTGATGATCGATACCGCCGGACGTCTGCAGAACCGTAAGGACCTGATGGAGGAGCTGTCCAAAATCGTCCGCGTCATCCGCAAGAAGGATCCCGACGCGCCGCACAACACGCTTCTGGTGCTGGATGCCACCACCGGCCAGAACGCGCTGAGCCAGGTCAAGACCTTTCAGGAGCTTGCCAATGTCACCGGCCTCGTGATGACCAAGCTCGACGGCACCGCCAAAGGCGGCGTTCTGGTCGCCCTGGCCGACAAGTTCGGCCTGCCCATCCATGCCATCGGCGTGGGCGAGAAGATCGACGATCTCGACGCCTTCGACCCCGAGGAATTCGCCGCCGCCCTTACCGGGCTCGACGCCTGAACCAAGGCCGTTCACTCCCGCGTGCCTGCCCATTTCTCGATATGGCGCAGCACGAAGATCACCACCACCACGATTGCCGTCGCCATTGCCGCAAGGGGCATCTGTCCCGCGCCGCAGCCAAGGCCCACGGCCCCCGCCAGCCATAACGACGCGCCCGTCGTGACATTGCGCACCTCACCACCCGAGGTAAAGATCACCCCCGCCGCAAGGAATGCCACGCCCGCCGTCACCGCCTCGATCATCCGCAGGGGATCGGGGCGCTGCTGGTCCTCGTTGCCGAAGCCAAGCTGGCTGAGTTCCTGTCCCAGTATGACGAACAGGCAGGCGGCCACGCAAACCAGGATATGGGTCCGCAAACCCGCCGGTTTCATGCGCCATTCCCGCTCGATCCCGATCACCGCGCCAAGCACGACGGCCACCAGCAGACGCGCCAGCGCCGCGCCCACAGGCACCACCGAAAAGGTATTCTGGAACTCGGAAAGGATGTCCTGCCACATGCAATTCGACCCGCCTGTTTCCTGCCGCCAACGCGCAGGCCCCATGTCCGGTTCCCCGCAAACCCCCGAATCCACAACAATTTTCCGAAGACATCACCTGTCCGTGACCCCGGGTTTCCCCATGGCGTCCGGGGGCCTAGGTGCCCCGGTCAACGCAATCCAGACAGGAGCCTCCCATGCACGATGCGCTCGCCTCCGGCAAAGCCTTTCCCGTGACCGAAATTCCCCGCCTCGGCGGTGGCACCATGACCCTCGGCAAGCCCGAACAGCACGACTGGCAGCTGATCTTCGTCTATCGCGGGCTGCACTGCCCGATCTGTCACCAGTACCTGTCGGACCTCGAACCGAAGCTGGCGGACTTCGACGGCATCGAAGTGGTCGCCGTCTCTGCCGATCCGGAAGACAAGGCCCGCAAGATGACCGAGGACGAGGGCCTCACCGAACTCGCCATCGGTTACAACCTGTCGATCGAGCAGATGCAGCGCCTCGGCCTCTACATTTCCGATCCGCGCAATGCCCAGGAAACCGACCGCCCGTTCGCCGAACCGGGCTTGTTCCTGGTGAATCCTCAGGGCAATCTGCACATGATCGACGTGTCGAACGCGCCCTTCCTGCGGCCCGAACTCGACCCCCTCGCGTCGCGACTCAAGATGGTACTGGAGAAAGATTATCCGATCCGCGGCACCCATTCCGGCTGATCCCGCATGAGCGCCTGGCTCGTGTCTCTCGAAGGCACCGAGGCAGGCCATCAACTGGCGCTGATCCTCGCGCTTTCGGCGGCATTTCTGCACGCGGTCTTCGGCGCGCTGCAGAAGGGCCGCCACGATCCCTGGCTGACCCGCGGTGCCATCGACGCCTCTTACGGCCTGATGGCCGCGCCCTTCGCCTTCTTCGTAGTGCCTTGGCCCGAACCGCACATGTGGCTGATCTTTGCCGGGGCCTTCGTGATCCACACCGCGTACAAGCTGCTGCAGGCCATGGCCTATACGCGCGGCGCGTTTACGGTGGTCTACCCGGTGGTGCGCGGCACCGGACCACTGTTTGCCGTGATCGGCGCCTACCTGATCTTCGGCGAAACCTTCACCGCCACCCAGTGGCTGGGCGTCGGCGTGCTGCTCGCCGGCATCTTCGGGCTGGCGCTCTACAATCTGGTATTCCTCGAAACCGCCCGCGACACGCTGCCGGCCGCCCTCGGCCTCGCGGTCTTTACCGGGCTCTTCGTCGCGCTCTACACCACCTACGACGCCTACGGCATCCGCGCCACGGCGGACCCCTTCACCTTCCTCGCGTGGTTCTTCATGCTTGACGGGCTTGTCATGCCGGTCCTCGCCGCGCTGCGCCTGCGCCGCATGGCAGCGCCGCCGCGGCTTGGCCCCCTGATGGTGCGCGGTGGTATCGGCGGCCTCATCGCCTTTGCCAGTTTCGGCTCGATCATGCTGGCCACCCGGCTCGGCAAAGTTGGCGAGGCGGCGGTCTTGCGCGAGACCTCGACCGTCTTCGCCGCGCTGATCGGCTGGCTGGTGTTACACGAAACCGTGGGGCCACGACGCATTGCCTTGATGGCCCTGATCGCGCTAGGGGCAGTGATAGTCGAAATGTCAGGATAACCCCGGAATGCCGCAGGCCGAGAAGAAACCGATCAACCCCGTCGTCAAGCAGGTTCTCGAATTGGGCCCGCCGCTGGCCTTCTTCGGCATGTACCTCTGGCTGAAAGAGGACACCTATACCCTTGGTGGCACGGAATATTCCGGCTTTATCGTCGCAACCGTGCTGTTCGTGCCGATCCTGCTGGTGGCGATGGGCATCCTCTGGGCGCTGACCCGCGAACTCAGCCGGATGCAGATTTTCACCGCGATCATGGTGATCTTCTTCGGCGCGCTCACCGCGTGGTTCAACGACGAACGCTTCTTCAAGATGAAGACAACGCTGGTCTACGGCTTCTTTGCGCTGCTCCTGGGCATCGGGTTGATGCGCGGCAAATCCTACCTCGCCTACGTGTTGTCCGACGCGATCGAGATGCAGCACGAGGGCTGGATGATTCTGACCAAACGGCTTGCGCTGGGCTTCCTCGCGCTCGCCTTGGCCAACGAGGTCATCTGGCGCACCCTCTCAACCGACCTCTGGGTCAAGATCGAGACCTTCGGTTTCCCGATCGCGCTCTTCGTCTTCATCTGGTCGCAGTTCGCGCTCCTGCACCCCTACATGGACAACTGCGACAAGCCCTGACCGCCCGGTCGGCATGACCCGCAGCCCCGGACCTGATCCGGGGCCTCCCGTTCCTCCCGGTTACTCCCGCCCGAACAACGCCCCCTGCGCGCCGCGATCCGCCTCGATCTGCGTCGCGCTTTCGGGTGACAGGCTCCACCCGCGCTGCACCGCCTCGCGCGCGCCAACCTGTTCGAAGTACCGCTTCACGTGGGGCACGTCGTCCAGCACCATCTCGTGCCGCTGCCAGCGCGCCAGCCACGGCCAGATCGCCATATCGGCAATCGAATAGAACCCGCCCGCCGCATACTCGACCTCCGCCAGACGCCGGTCGAGCACGCCGTAAAGCCTGCGACACTCGCTGCGATAGCGGTCCTGCGCATAGGGCAGCACCACCGGCGGGTCAAAGGCCGGCGCGTATTTCAGGAAATGATGCGCCTGTCCGGCCATCGGCCCCAAACCGCCCATCTGCCACATCAGCCACTCTTCCACAGCGACACGGTCACGCTCGACCGCGCCGTAGAAGCGCCCGGTCTTGCGGGCGAGGTATTGCAATATCGCCCCGGATTCGAAGACCGAGATCGGCGCCCCGTCCGGCCCATCGGGATCGACGATCGCCGGGATGCGGTTGTTGGGCGAGATCTTCAGGAATTCCGGCGCGTGCTGTTCGCCCTTGCCGATGTTCACCGGTCGCACCCGATAGGGCAGTCCGAATTCCTCCAGCGCGATGGCGATCTTCCATCCGTTCGGCGTGGACCAGAAATGAAAATCGATCAAATGCCTGCCTCCCTATGCGGGGGTTAGCTTGCCGCTTTCACCGCGAATGACAAGGCCCCGGCCGATGCGCCTTCGACGGCCGCCGGCAATAATTCAGCCAAGCCGTTTCGCAATGCCGGCTCTCGCCGCGCAGCATGGCACAGGCCAAATCCACCGTGACGGTCACCACCCGCCACACCTGCCGCAGCACGATCCCGCGCGTCACCTTCGCCCGATGCGCCCGGGCCGAGAATGTCATATCCGCCTCGCCGCCAAGGGCCCGGTTCAGCGCCAGCGACAGCTTGAAGCAGATCACCTCGGTCACTTCCTCGTCGATGACGTCCGCCGGCAGGCTGGAGCGATCGCACCACGCCGACCCAAGGCCGAACCATCCGGTCAGCGCTGCCAATCCCGTCCGTTGAGGAAGCTCGTTTGCAAGGCTCATGGGTCCGTCTCCACCAGATGTTGTAGGTGCGCGATAGACCGACCATACGACAGCCACGTGAAGCAAAGGTTACTGCCGCGTGACGCACTTGACGCTGCGTCCGCAACGCCCTATCAGACGGCCCGTGGCGATTTGTTACCGGATTGCGGGCCACGTGAAAGATTCCGCTAAAAGGTCAGAGGACGAAGGCCCCCGTTCGCTTGACCGCGCCTGGGGGCTTTTGTTTTGGAAGGACAGGACATGACACAGGATTGGACCAGCCGCACCCGGCTCGTGCACGGCGGCACCCGCCGCTCGCAGTACAACGAGGTCTCCGAGGCGCTCTTTCTCACCCAGGGTTTCGTCTACGACAGTGCCGAACAGGCAGAGCAGCGATTCCTCCAGGCCGGCCCCGACGAATTCATTTACGCCCGCTACGGCAACCCCACCGTCGCCATGTTCGAAGAGCGCATCGCCGGTCTCGAAGGCGCCGAAGACGCCTTCGCCTGCGCCTCCGGCATGGCCGCCGTCCATGGCGCGCTGGTGTCGCTGCTGAAAGCCGGCGATCACGTCGTCGCGTCCCGCGCGCTTTTCGGCTCCTGCCTCTACATCCTCGAAAACATCCTGCCGAAGTTTGGCGTCGAAGTCACTCTGGTCGACGGCTGCGACCTGTCCCAATGGCAGACGGCCATCCGCTCCGACACTCGCGTCGTCTTCTTCGAGTCCATGTCGAACCCTACGTTGGAAGTCATTGACATTGCAGCAGTTTCCGAGCTTGCCCACAAGCACGGTGCGCTGGTGGTCTCCGACAACGTCTTCTCCACCCCGATCTACTCGAACGCCATCGCGCAAGGCGCTGATATCGTGACCTATTCCGCGACCAAGCATATGGACGGGCAGGGCCGTGTGCTGGGCGGCGTGATCCTCGGCAGCAAGGACCTGATCCGCGGCACCATCGAACCCTTCATGAAGCACACCGGCGGCGCGCTCAGCCCGTTCAACGCCTGGGTGCTGCTCAAGGGGCTCGAGACGATGGACCTGCGCGTCCGCGCCCAGACCGCCACGGCGCAGCACCTCGCCGAACAGCTGGAAAGCCATCCCGGCCTCTCCCGTGTGATCTATCCGGGCCTCGCCTCGCACCCGCAGCATGACCTGACGATGCAGCAACTCGGCGCCGGCGGCACAGTGCTCAGCTTTGACGTGAAGGGTGGCCGAGACACCGCCTTCGCTTTCCTGAACGCACTGAAAATCGCCATCATTTCCAACAACCTGGGCGACGCCAAGACCATTGCGACCCCGCCGGCCTTCACCACCCACCAGCGTCTGCCCGACGACCAGAAGCAGGCGCTGGGCATCACCCCCGGCCTGATCCGGCTGAGCTGCGGGCTCGAGGACGCGGGCGACCTTCTGGCCGACATCCGTCAGGCGCTCGACACTGCCGGAGCCGCCTGAGACGTCGGATTTCCGCACCGCCATGCCGGGTCACGACAATCCGGCAGGCGGACGCCCGCGCTATAAACGTGGTAATTTCACCACGCCGCACCTATGTTGGCGTTGCGCTGAGAGGGGCCGGACATGAACGTGCAGACCAAGGACATTACCCTGACGCCCAGCCGGGACGAGGCCGAGGCCGCGCTCGGCGTGCTGCGCCGTTATGCCCAGGCCAAGGGTGACACCGCACTGGCATACCCCGATCTGACCAGCGAATATCCCGTCACCTTCAAGGCCGATCCCGCCTACAAGGACACGCTGCCCGATCTGCAGAACGGCCCCGCCTCGCTCATTCGCGGCGCTAATCAGGCCATCCAGCACGTCGGTATCTCGAACTTCCGCCTGCCGATCCGCTATCACACCCGCGACGGCGGCGACCTGACGCTGGAAACCTCGGTGACCGGCACCGTCAGCCTCGACGCCGACAAGAAGGGCATCAACATGAGCCGCATCATGCGCTCGTTCTATGCCCACGCCGAAAAGACCTTCAGCTTCGAGGTGATGGAAGCCGCGCTCGATGACTACAAGTCCGATCTGGAAAGCTTCGACGCGCGCATCCAGATGCGGTTTTCCTTCCCCGCGAAGGTCTCGTCGCTGCGCTCCGGTCTCAGCGGCTACCAGTATTACGACATCGCGCTGGAACTGATCGAACAGGGCGGCGAACGGCGCGAGATCATTCACCTCGACTACGTCTATTCCTCGACCTGCCCCTGTTCGCTGGAACTCAGCGAACACGCCCGCCGCGAACGCGGCCAGCTGGCCACCCCGCACTCGCAACGCTCCGTCGCCCGCATCTCGGTCGAAATCAAGGGGTCTGACTGCCTCTGGTTCGAAGACCTGATCGATCATTGCCGCGCCGCGGTGCCGACCGAAACGCAGGTCATGGTCAAGCGCGAGGACGAACAGGCCTTCGCCGAACTGAACGCCGCCAACCCGATCTTCGTCGAGGATGCCGCACGGCTGTTCTGCGAACGCCTGCTTCAGGATGACCGGATCGGCGATTTCCGCGTCGCCGCCAGCCATCAGGAAAGCCTGCATTCGCACGACGCGATCTCGGTCCTGACCTCCGGGCCCACGTTCGCCAACGCCAGCATCGATCCGCGCTTCTTCTCGACGCTGTTCCACGTCGGCTGACGGCGACGCGGGAACGCGTTTCGGCAAAAGTTTACCTGACGAACACCCCGGCAGCGCTATCTTGGCGCTCAGGGAGGAAACCACGCGCAAGAGGTTTCCCATGCAACATGCAAACGTCAACGTCCGATTTCCCGCCCCCGGCTGGCGGCAAAGGCTGGATACCTATTTCGCCACGCTGGGGCAGGGCGTGAACGCCGCGCCACTGATCCGCGCCCGGCTGGGCGAGGTCGCGGGGCTCGAGGCGCTGTCGGACGCCGAACTGGCGCTTCTCGGCATGGACCGCAGTGACATTCCCGCCCGGGTCTACGCCGACCTGTTTCCGCAGGGCTGAACGCGGCTTGACACCCCGCGTGCCACCGGCCAACGCTCGGGCGCATGTTTGATCTTCGCCCCGTCGGTTACGTGATCGGCCTTCTGGTCGCCATTCTCGGCGCCATGATGATCCTGCCGTTCCTCGTCGACCTGGCCGAGGGGCGCGGCCACTGGCCGGCCTTCGTTGAGGCCGGGGCCATCACCATGCTCTCGGGCGGGCTGATGGCGCTGGCCTGTCAGAACGGTGTGAAGGAGACGCTGACCATCCAGCAGACCTTCCTGCTGACCACCGGCGTCTGGCTGGCGCTGCCGATCTTCGGTGCGCTGCCCTTCGTGCTGGGCGCGACCGAGGCGCGCTACGTCGATGCCTTCTTCGAGGCCATGTCGGGGCTCACCACCACCGGATCGACCGTCTTTACCGGGCTCGACGACATGCCCAAGGGGCTGCTGCTCTGGCGCGGGTTGATGCAGTGGATCGGCGGCATCGGCATCATCGTGGTGGGCATGGTCTTCCTGCCGGAACTGCGCGTCGGCGGCATGCAGATGTTCAAGGCCGAAGCCTTCGACACCATGGGCAAGATCCTGCCCCGCGCCACCCAGATCGCCAGCCAGATCAGCGTGATCTACGTCTCGCTGACGCTGCTCTGCGCGGTGCTCTACATCCTCTTCGGCATGAATGCCTTCGACGCATCCGTGCACGCGCTCACCACCATCGCCACCGGCGGCTTCGCAAATTACGACGCCTCCTTCGGGGCCTTCAAGGGACCGCTGGAATACGTCTCGGCCAGCTTCATGCTGCTCGCGGCGCTGCCCTTCGTGCGCTACGTGCAACTGATCAACGGCACCGCGCGGCCGCTGTTTCGCGACAGTCAGGTACGGACCTTCCTGCTGACCGCGCTGGTGCTGGTGCTTTTCGCCACCGTGGTGCTGATGCTGCGCCTGCCGCACCCGCCCGAACGCGCCTTCCGCGAAGCGCTGTTCAACGTCACCTCGATCCTCACCGGCACCGGCTATGCCAGCGCCGACTACATGGGCTGGGGGCCGCTGCTGATCTCTACCTTTTTCTTCGTCGGTCTGATCGGAGGCTGCGTTGGCTCCACCACCTGCTCGATCAAGCTGTTCCGCTACCAGCTGCTGTTCGCCTCGATCCGCGTACAGCTCAAGCGCATCCGCTCACCCAACGGCGTCTTCACCACCCGCTTCGAAGGCCGCCCGGTGGGCGACGACGTGCTGTCCTCGGTGATGTCCTTCTTCATGTTCTTCGTGGTCTCGCTCGGCGTGCTCTCGGTGCTGCTGTCCGCCACCGGGCTCGACTTCGTCACCGCCATCTCCGGCGCCGCCGCGGCGCTGGCCAACATCGGCCCCGGCCTCGGCCCGATCATCGGTCCCGCCGGCAACTACGCCGATCTCAACGACACCGCGAAATGGCTGCTCTCGGCCGCCATGCTGATCGGCCGGCTCGAACTGATGGTGGTCTATGCCATCCTCACCGTGAACTTCTGGCGGGCCTGAACAAAGGGCCGCTGCGCGGCGGTTCAAGCCTCCGGCGGGGATATTTTCAGCCACCAGAAACCCTTTCTTAACCAGGTTGCGCGACCCTCGGCAGGCGGTACAGGCTGGGAAGCCGATGACCGCGCCAGGAGAAGGCCCCCGTGCGCAGCCCGCGGCTGGGACTGGATCTGCACCCCTGTGCTTCTTCTGGCAAAAAATATCCCGGGGGGCCCGAAGGGCGGGGGCAGCGCCCCCTCGAACCTTGCGAACAGACAGCGAACAAGGGTTTTCAGCGCGCGTTCGAGTGTCTATGTTGGCCGCCATGAGCAGTTTCGATGAAATGGACGCCTTCGACGCGGCCTCCTCCCTGTCCCAACGCGCCATGGCCGCCCGGCCCGCGCCCTATCTCGACGGTCTGAACCCGGCCCAGCGCGAAGCGGTCGAGGCACTGGACGGGCCTGTCCTGATGCTGGCCGGCGCCGGCACCGGCAAGACCAAGGCGCTGACCACCCGGATCGCGCACTTGCTGAACACCGGCAAGGCGCGCCCGAACGAGATCCTCGCCGTGACCTTCACCAACAAGGCCGCGCGCGAGATGAAGACCCGCGTCGGCAAACTGCTGGGACAGGTTGTCGAGGGCTTGCCCTGGATGGGCACCTTCCATGCCATCGGCGTCAAGCTCTTGCGCCGCCATGCCGAACTGGTGGGCCTCAAGTCGAATTTCACCATTCTCGACACCGACGACCAGCTGCGCCTGCTGAAGCAGCTGCTGTCGGCCGCCAATATCGACGACAAGCGCTGGCCCGCCCGGCAGCTGTCCCACATCATCGACGACTGGAAGAACCGCGCCTGGACCCCCGACAAGGTTCCAGCGGGTGAGGCAGGGGCCTTCAACAACAAGGGCGTCGAGCTCTACGCCCAGTACCAGGCCCGCCTGAAAGAGCTGAACGCCTGCGACTTCGGCGACCTACTGCTGCACTGCGTCACCATCTTCCAGACCCACGAGGACGTGCTGGCGCAGTACCAACGCTGGTTCCGTTACATCCTCGTCGATGAATACCAGGACACCAACGTCGCCCAGTACCTCTGGCTGCGGCTGCTGGCCGGAGGCCACAAGAACATCTGCTGCGTCGGCGACGACGACCAGTCGATCTACGGCTGGCGCGGCGCTGAAGTCGGCAACATCCTGCGCTTCGAGAAGGATTTCCCCGGCGCCAAGGTGGTCCGGCTGGAACAGAACTATCGCTCCACACCCCACATCCTCGCCGCCGCCGGCGGTGTCATCGCCGGCAACAAAGGCCGGCTGGGCAAGGAACTCTGGACCGACGCCAGCGACGGCGAAAAAGTCCGCCTGATCGGCCATTGGGACGGCGAAGAGGAAGCCCGCTGGATCGGTGAACGTATTGAGGACCTGAACGCGGGCCGTGTAGAGGAAGCGCGAAACCGCAACAATCCTCGATCAATCGACTTCCAGCAAGAGATAGAAAGGTTGCTGAAAAAAGGCATCAATCCTGACAGCGAGGATGCCTACCTGACCAAAGTGTTCAGCACCGGAGAGGTTTACTCCGATATCAAGGTACAAAACAGCGTCAAGAGTATTTTGAGCGACCATCCAAACGGCGACAACATGCTAAAGTCGGTGCTTGCAAGCCCAGTTGATCGTTTCGGATTGGAAGAGATGGCGATCCTCGTCCGCGCCTCCCACCAGATGCGCGCCTTCGAAGACCGCTTCCTGACCATCGGTCTGCCCTACCGCGTCATCGGCGGGCCACGGTTTTACGAGCGGATGGAGATCCGCGATGCCATGGCCTATTTCCGCGTCGTGGTCAGCCCCGACGACGATCTGGCGTTCGAACGCATCGTCAACACCCCGAAACGCGGGTTAGGCGACAAGGCGCAACAGACCATGCAGCGCATGGCGCGCGACAATGGCATGCCGCTGATCGAAGGCGCCCGCCTCGCGGTGGATCAGGGCGCGATCAAGGGCAAGGGCGGCACCGAACTGTCGAAACTGCTCGACGGTCTCGCACGCTGGGGCCGGATGACCGGCGACAAGGATGTCACCCACGTCGAACTGGCACAGATCATCCTGGATGAGAGCGGCTACACCGCGCATTGGCAGAACGACAAGACCCCCGAGGCGCCGGGCCGGCTGGAAAACCTCAAGGAGTTGGTCAAGGCGCTGGAGGCGTTCGAGAACCTGCAAGGTTTTCTCGAACACGTCAGCCTGATCATGGACAACGAAAGCGAAGAGGCCGGCGCCAAGGTCTCGATCATGACGCTGCACGCCGCCAAGGGGCTGGAGTTTCCCGCCGTCTTCCTGCCGGGGTGGGAGGACGGTCTGTTCCCCTCGCAACGCAGCATGGACGAAAGCGGCGTCAAGGGCCTCGAAGAGGAGCGCCGCCTCGCCTACGTCGGCATCACCCGCGCCGAGGAGGTCTGCACCATCTCCTTCGCCGCCAACCGCCGTGTCTTCGGCCAATGGCAATCGCAGATGCCGTCACGCTTCGTCGACGAACTGCCCGAGGATCATGTCGATGTGCTCACGCCGCCGGGTCTCTACGGCGGCGGCATGGCGGCGCAGAGCTTCGGATCGGGTATCGAGGAGCGCGTGGCCGAGGCCAACGTCTACAACTCGCCCGGCTGGAAGCGGCTGCAACAGCGCCAGAACCACCGCCCGATGTCGCAGCCGAGGGAAAGCCGCAACACGGTGATCGACGCCACCGCCGTCAGCAGCTTCACCATGGGCGAACGGGTGTTCCACCAGAAGTTCGGCTACGGCGCCGTGATCGGGATCGAGGGCGACAAGCTCGAGATCGATTTCGAGAAGGCCGGCACCAAGAAGGTGGTCGGCCGCTTCCTGACCGGCGCCGACGACGTGCCGTTCTAGCGCCCCCCGTGTCCCGGCCCCGAGCCGGGACCTCACGACCAGCCCGGCGCCGGAGCAGGTCCGGGGCGCGCTGTCCGCAATCCGCATCATTCCGGCAAAAAAAGAACGGCGACGCAGGGAGGTGCGCCGCCGTCTTTTGTCAACCAGCGCCTCAGAATGGGAGGAGACGAAGCACCGGTCATGTCGGACCCCGGGCGATTTGGGAGGAGAAGCCCCGGGTCCGTGTCCCGACAGCGCAATGGGAGGAGAGCGCGCCGGAATGTCGTTCCGGACAACCCGTCCGGGAGGGGGAAGAACGGCGACGCAGGGAGGTGCGCCGCCGTCTTTTCCATCACCAGCGCCTCAGAATGGGAGGAGACGAAGCACCGGCTATGTCGGACCCCGGGCGATTTGGGAGGAGAAGCCCCAGGTCCATCATTTCCGCGCGCAATGGGAGGAGAGCGCCCGGAAATCTCGTTGTGAGCCGGCGGACCGGCCCTGAATAAAAGGCGGCGACATCAGGGAGGAGGAGAGATGTCGCCGCTGAGACACAGAAGACCCAGGGAGGAGGAGAGAGCCTTCTGATCCGTGTTACTCGTAGACCGCGTGATAGGACACGCGGCGGATTTCGCTGCGATGCAGGCCAAGGTCGGCCAACTCGCGGTTCGACATCGACGCCAGTTCGCTCACCGTCCGGCGATACAGCCGGTAACGGGCAAATCGCTGGCCCAGACCGCCCAGTGCCTCTTGCAGGCGCTGCATCAGTCCTGCATGGACGTCAGTGGTATAGGTGGTGTCGGCCATGATGGTCTGCCTCGTGCAAGTCCGCGTCGTTTCGTTGACCTCAATGTAGACAAATGCTGCGGGTGCACAATACCGGGGGCAGGCATTGCTGCTATGCAGCAATTGCATGTCTAAGCGGTTGGAAATCCTTGGGGCCAGACCTAGGGGGCAGGTTTCCGCAAGGTGGGGTTGTATAGTTTCGGCCGAATGCCGTGCAGAGTGGCATAGGGTAGGTATCAAGAAGAAAGGGGTGGTCCGATGGACCGGAAAATTCGTGACAGGCTTGCGGAAATCACCTTGCCCGATGGTGGCAACCTGATTTCGCGTGACATGATCCGCGCGCTGACCTGCGAAAACGGGGTGGCGCGCTTCGTGATCGAAGCCCCGTCGCCCGAGATCGCCCGCCAGATGGAGCCGCTCCGCCAGGCCGCCGAGCGCGCCGTCGCCGCGTTGGACGGCGTCACCGAGGCTCACGCCGCGCTGACCGCCCACGGCCCGGCCGCCCAGCCCGCGCCCAGCCTCAAGGTGGGCGGCCATCCCGAACCGCAATCCGGCCCGATGAAGCCCGCCGGCGTCAAACGCATCCTCGCCGTGGGTTCCGGCAAGGGCGGGGTGGGCAAGTCCACCATCACCTCGAACCTCGCCGTGGCGCTGGCACGGCAGGGCAAGAAGGTCGGCCTGCTCGACGCCGACATCTACGGACCCAGCCAGCCCCGCATGATGGGCGTCTCGCAACGTCCCGCCAGCCCCGACGGCAAGATCATCGAACCGCTGCACGCCCACGGCGTCACCCTGATGTCGATCGGCCTGATGCTCGACCCCGGCAAGGCGGTGGTCTGGCGCGGCCCGATGCTGATGGGGGCGCTTCAGCAGATGCTGGGGCAGGTGGCCTGGGGCGAACTCGACGTGCTGCTCGTCGATCTGCCGCCGGGCACCGGCGACGTGCAGCTGACGCTCTGCCAGAAATCCGATCTGTCCGGCGCCATCATCGTCTCAACCCCGCAGGACGTGGCGCTTCTCGACGCCCGCAAGGCGATCGACATGTTCAAAACCCTCGACACCCCGATTCTCGGGTTGATCGAGAACATGTCGCTCTTTCACTGTCCCCAGTGCGGATATGAGGCTCACATCTTCGGTCACGGCGGCGTCGCCACCGAGGCGCAGTCCATGGGGGTGCCCTTGCTGGCACAGCTTCCCATCGACCTCGACACCCGGCTGGCAGGTGACGGCGGCACACCCATCGCAGCCGGTGACAGCCCCATGGCGCAGGCCTATGCGCAACTGGCCCAGGGATTGATCCGCAGCGGTCTCATCTGAACGCCGCGTCGTTGCCAAAGGGGAATACGGCGCCCGTCCGGGCGATTCCCGCCCGCCGATGGGAATTCATGGGCCGCACGGGAAATCATGGGCGCGACCGCTGCGAACCCCGAAATCACCCGCAAAAAGCGAGTCACGGCGTCGCGATCCGCTCGTGACTCGCCGTGATTCACGATGAATCTGCCAGATTCGCCGCAATTTCTGTGCGGAAAAAGTCACACTGAGACCCGTGGCGTCAAAAAATCCGGGAATTCGTGGGAAAAATCGCAGTCGCGGTTAAGCCACCATATATTGTGTGCAGTCCGCCATATTTCCGCTACAAATTCCTCAAATAAGCGAATATTTGCTTCTACATCTTGTTTCACAGACCCCTCTGGAACAAAATCCAGTGTCTGTTTCCCGCAAAAGCCTGTTGCTTTCCATGAAATCCCATGGCATCCCTATAACCACGATGAGGGACGGAAGAGGGGCACAAAGAAGACCCCGCAACCAACTCTAAAAAAACAAGAAAAGCAGGTTTCATACAGGCACCGCCTTTCATCGTGAACAAAGAGATCCGGCGCGCGGGCGAGCAGACATCCCCCCAGGTGGCGCGCGCAGCTGGACTTCCCGCCAAGGCGGGACATGGGCGGCGGGTTGATCAGTGGCAGCAGATCAACCCGCCGTTTTTAATTTCAACCTCTGGGGGAACTCGCGGGGGCGCGAAGCAAGGGACGGCAAGCAGTGGGCCGCAGGTTCAGAGGCGAAAGCCATCACAAGGTCGATACGAAGGGCAGGGTCTCCATCCCGGCCTCGTTTCGGCGTGTGCTGGAGGCCGCGGACCCCAACTGGAAATCCGGCGAGAATCCCGAACTGGTGATCGTCTACGGCGACCACCGCCGCAACTACCTCGAATGCTACACAATGGAAGCCATCGACGAGGTCGATGACAAGATCGACGCGCTGCCGCGCGGCTCGATGGAGCGCAAGATGCTGCAACGCCTGTTCCATGGGCAATCCTATCCCACCAATGTCGACGAAACCGGCCGCCTCGTGCTGCCGGCTAAGCTGCGCGACAAGATCGGCCTGTCGAAAGAGGCCTTCTTCATCGCTGCCGGCGACACCTTCCAGATCTGGAACCCCGAGACTTACGAGAAGGAAGAATTGGCCCGCACCGAAGAGTGGCTCGAAGAGCTGCCCGAGGATGTCGATCCGCTGTCCTTCCTCGACGGACCCGCCGGAGGCGCCTGATGTCCGGTGCTGCCACACCAAACGAACCGCATATTCCCGTCCTGATCCGTCCGCTCATCAAGGCCGTGGCCCCCGTCACCGGCACCTGGATCGACGGCACCTTCGGGGCAGGGGGCTACACCCGCGCGCTACTGGAGGCCGGGGCCGACACGGTCATCGCCATCGATCGCGACCCGCTGGCCTTTCAGATGGCGC
The DNA here is from genome assembly GCF_056858395.1 of Litorisediminivivens sp. KMU-197. Taxonomy (NCBI): domain Bacteria; kingdom Pseudomonadati; phylum Pseudomonadota; class Alphaproteobacteria; order Rhodobacterales; family Paracoccaceae; genus Litorisediminivivens; species Litorisediminivivens sp. KMU-197. The sequence continues at coordinate 38,860 of NZ_JBXEQG010000001.1, forward strand.
AGGACTGGCTGGACGACTACCCCGGCCGCGTGCGCTGCGAACAGACCGTCTTTTCGCGCATGGACACCGTGGCCGATCAGGTCGACGGCGTCGTGCTCGATCTTGGCGTCTCGTCGATGCAGCTCGACCTTGCCGAACGCGGCTTTTCCTTCATGCGCGACGGCCCGCTCGACATGCGGATGAGCCAGGAGGGCCAGTCCGCCGCCGACATCGTCAACACCGCGTCCGAGGAGGACATCGCAGCGATCCTCTACACCTACGGCGAGGAACGCGCCTCGCGCCGGATCGCGAAAAACATCGTCCGCGCCCGCGAAGACACCCCCTTTGAAACCACAAGGCAGCTCGCCGAGGTCATCGAACGCTCCCTTCCGCGCTCGAAACCCGGCCAGAGCCACCCCGCCACCCGCTCTTTCCAGGCGTTGCGCATCGCCGTCAACGATGAATACCGCGAGCTGTTCGAGGGCCTCATGGCCGCTGAACGGGTCCTCAAACCCGGTGGGCACCTCGCCGTCGTCACCTTCCACTCGGTCGAGGACCGCATGGTCAAACGCTTCCTTCAGGCCCGCGCCGGCCATTCCGGCAATATCAACCGCTACGCGCCGCAGACCGATGTGATCCCCGCCCAATTCACCCAGGTCACCAAAAAGGCCATCGGCCCGGACGCGCAGGAACTGGCCGAAAATCCGCGCTCGCGGTCGTCCCGCCTGCGCGTCGCCCGGCGCACCGACCAGCCCGCCGGCACGGTCGATCCGAAAACCATCGCCATGCCGCAACTCAAGAGGACAAGGTAAATGCGGTCGTTTCTTTATGTCATGACAGCGCTCGCCGTGATCGGACTGGCCTTTTGGGCCTACCACGAGAATTACAAGACGCAGGAGGCCATAGAACGCACCGAACGGCTGCAACGCGAAATCGGCATGGCCCGCTCGCGGCTGTCGGTGCTGCGCGCGGAATGGGCCTATCTCAACCGTCCCGACCGCCTGCGTGACCTGGCCGAACTCAACTTCGACCGTCTCGGCCTGCTGCCGTTCCGCCCGGCGCATTTCGGCAGCATCGATCAGGTCGCGTTCCCCGCGCCCGATTACGACGAGGTCGGCCCCATCACCAATTCCGTGCCGGTTTCCAGCCAGGGGCAAGAGCCATGATCCGCACCCCCCTCCGCCCGCTCGCCCGCATCCTCGAGGCCCGCCAGAAGGGCGAAAACCCCGACGCCATCGAGCGCGAAAACATCCGCCTCCGGCACGAAGAGATGCGCGACAAGCTGCGCGTCCGCGCCGAGCAGCGGCTTTTGCTGATGGGCATCATGTATTTCTGCGCCTTTCTGGTGATCGGCGCGCGCATGGGCGGTCTCGCGGCATCGGAACCCGCCGAGCCGCGCGGCGCCACCAACGGCGCCTCGATCGTGGCGCAGCGCGCCGACATCGTCGACCGCAAGGGCCGCATCCTCGCGACCAACATGGAAACCCATTCGCTCTACGCCCATCCGCAACAGATGATCGAGCCGGTCCGCGCCGCCGAGGAACTGGGCAAGATCTTCCCCGATCTCGACGTGGCAGACCTGACCAAGCGGTTCACGTCGGACCGCAAATTCATGTGGATCCGCAAGAAACTCAGCCCCGAGCAGAAGCAGGCGGTCCACGACATCGGCGAACCCGGCCTCCTGTTCGGCCCCCGCGAAATGCGCCTTTACCCCAACGGCGCGGTCGCGGCGCATGTGCTGGGCGGCTACGGCTTCGGCCGCGAAGGCGTGCATTCGGCGGAAGTGATCGGCACCGCCGGTATCGAGAAATTCCACGACGACCTGCTGCGCGATCCCGCCCGCGAAGGCGCGCCGCTGGAACTGTCGCTCGATCTCACCATTCAGGCCGCCGCCGAAAAGGTGCTCTACGGCGGCATGAAGATCATGGGCGCGAAGGGCGCGGCCTCGATCCTGATGGACGTCCACACCGGCGAAATCATCTCGCTGGCCAGCCTCCCCGATTTCGACCCTAACGACCGGCCCCTCCCGGCGCTCGGCAACGACCCCTCGGTCAGCCCGCTGTTCAACCGCGCGGTTCAGGGCGTCTACGAACTGGGCTCCACCTTCAAGATCTTCGCCTCCGCACAGGCGATGGACCTCGGCCTCGTCAATCCCGGCACCATGGTGGACATCCGTGGCCCGCTGCGCTGGGGCCGTCACCGCATTCGCGACTTCCACAACTACGGCCGCGAACTCTCTGTCACCAAGGTGATCGTCAAGTCCTCGAACATCGGCACCGCCCGGCTTGCGCAGATGGTCGGCACCGAAAAGCAGAAGCGCTTCCTTGAAAAACTGGGCTTCTTCGACGTCACCCCGGTCGAACTGCAAGAGGCCAAGGCCGCCAAGCCCCTGCTGCCGCCCAACTGGTCGGAGCTTTCGACCATGACGATTTCCTACGGTCACGGGCTGTCGGCCTCGCCGCTGCACCTCGCCTCGGCCTATGCCACCATCGCCAACGGCGGCCACCTCGTGAAGCCGACGCTTTTGCGTCAGAAAGGCCCGCAACTGGGCGAAAAGGTCCTCTCGACCCGCGCCGCCGAGGCCTCGCGCGCCATGCTCCGCCTCGTGGTCTCTCACCCCGACGGCACGGCCAACTTCGGCGATGTCTACGGCTACGGCGTCGGCGGCAAGACCGGCACGGCAGACAAGCCCAAGCCCCGGGGTGGCTATTACGACGACAAGGTGATCGCCACCTTCGCCTCGATCTTCCCGATCCACGATCCGAAATACGTACTGATCGTCACCCTAGACGAGCCCGAGATCCACGCCGCCGGCCAGCTTCGCCGCACCGCCGGCTGGACCGCCGTGCCGGTCGCCGCCGAAATGATCGAACGCCTTGCGCCGCTGCTTGGCCTGCGTCCGACGATTGAACCCGCCGAACTGGCTGGTATAAGCCTCGTCAAGGACTGACGGGGGCCTCATGAGCAGCACCAAAACGCTATCCGAACTGGGACTGAACGGCCAGGGCGGGGCAGATGCAACGATCACCGGCATCACCGTGGACAGCCGCGAGGTGCGCGAAGGCTTTCTCTTTGCCGCGCTCCCCGGCGCCCGCGTCCACGGCGGCGACTTCATCCAGTACGCGCTGCGCATGGGCGCCAGCGCGATCCTCACCGACGCCGAAGGCGCGCGCATCGCCGCCGACGACCTCGATGCCAGCCACGCGGCCCTGATCGTCGCCGAGGATCCCCGGCAGGTGCTGGCCTATACCTCCGCGCTCTGGTTTGGCACCCAGCCTGACACCATGGTCGCGGTCACCGGCACCAACGGCAAGACCTCGGTCTCGACCTTCTGCCGCCAGATCTGGAACGCCCTCGACCTGCCCGCCGTCAACCTCGGCACCACCGGCGTCGAAGGCACGTGGGAGGCCCCGCTGGCCCATACCACGCCCGAGCCTGTCACCCTGCACCGCACCCTCGCGGCGGCGGTGGAAAACGGCATCACCCACGCCGCCATGGAGGCGTCGTCGCACGGGCTTGAACAGCGCCGGCTTGACGGTGTCCACCTGCACGCCGCCGGATTCACCAACTTCACCCAGGATCACCTGGACTATCACCACACCTTCGAGGCCTATTTCGAAGCCAAGGCCGGCCTCTTCACCCGGGTTCTGCCCGAGGACGGCACTGCCGTGCTCAACATGGACGACCCCCAGGTCGCCGGGCTTGAACCGATCGTCACCGTGCGCGGCCAGTCAGTGCTGCGGGTCGGGCAGGGCGACACCTGCGATCTCCGCCTGCTGGCGCGGCGCTTCGATCCCACCGGGCAGGATCTCCGCTTCGCATGGCAGGGCCAGCCCCACCAGGTCCGTCTCAACCTGATCGGCGGCTTTCAGGCCGACAACGCCCTCATGGCCGCCGCGCTCGTCATCGCGGCAGGCGAGGATCCCGCTCGTGTCTTCGACGCGCTTCCCGGCCTCGGCACCGTCCGTGGCCGCATGCAACTGGCCGCCACCCGCGCCAACGGGGCCGCCGCCTTCGTCGATTACGCCCACACGCCCGACGCCGTCAAAACCGCGTTGCAGGCCCTGCGCCCGCATGTCATGGGCCGGCTGATCGCCATCATCGGCGCTGGCGGCGACCGCGACACCTCCAAGCGCCCGCTGATGGGCGAAGCCGCGCGCGAAAACGCCGACATCGTCATCGTCACCGACGACAACCCCCGCAGCGAAGACCCCGCCGCCATCCGCGCCGCAGTGACCCGGGGCGCCGGTACCGACGCCATCGACGTGGGCGACCGGGCCGAGGCGATCCTGCGCGGCGTCGACATGCTCGGCCCCGGCGACGCCCTGCTGATCTGCGGCAAGGGCCACGAATCTGGCCAGACCATCGGCGACACCGTCTATCCCTTCGACGACGTCGAACAGGCCAGCGTCGCCGTTTCCGCGCTGGACGGGGTCGCCCCGTGACGCTCTGGACAGCCGCCGACGCGGCCGCGGCCACCGGCGGACGCACCACCACCGACTGGAGCGCCACCGGCGTTTCGATCGACACCCGCACGCTCCAGCCCGGGGACCTCTTCGTCGCCCTGCAAGCCGCCCGCGACGGCCACGACTTCGTGGCCCAGGCGCTGGACAAGGGCGCCGCCGCCGCCCTCGTCAGCCGCATCCCTGACGGCGTCTCCGAAGACGCACCGCTGCTCGTCGTCGATGACGTCCTGCACGCCCTCGAAGCGCTCGGCACCGCCGGTCGCGCCCGCACCGGGGCGAAGGTCGTCGCCGTCACCGGCTCCGTCGGCAAGACCTCCACCAAGGAGATGCTGCGCGAGGTGCTCTCCGCCTTCGGCCCGACCCACGCCTCCGTCGCCAGTTACAACAACCATTGGGGCGTGCCCCTCACGCTGGCCCGGATGCCGCGGGACACGCGCTTCGCCGTCATCGAAATCGGCATGAATCACCCCGGCGAGATCGCGCCCCTGTCGCGCTTCGCCCGTCCGCACGTCGCGATGATCACCACCGTCGCCCCCGCGCATCTGGAAGCCTTCGGCCGCATCGAGGGCATCGCCATGGAAAAGAGCGATATCCTTGCCGGGATCGAAGCGCGCGGCACCGCCGTCTTCAACGCCGAGATCGACACCGCCGAGATCCTGCGCAACGCCGCCGAAGCCGCGGGCGCCACCTACATCGGCTTCGGCGAGGTCAAGGGCGCGCACCACCGCCTCACCCGCGTCGACATGTCCGATGGCGCGACCCGTGCCGACGCCACCGCATGGCGCGACCCGATAACCTTCACCATCGCCGCCATGGGCCGCCACGTCGCCATGAACGGCCTCGGCGTCCTCGCCGTGACCCATGCCCTCGGCCTCGACCGTCCCAAGGCCATTGCGGCCCTGGCCCGCTGGACCCCGGTCAAGGGACGCGGCGAGCGCCAGAAGATCGCCCTCGACCCGTCCGATCCCACCCGGACGCTGGAGCTGATCGACGACAGCTACAACGCCAATCCCGCCTCCATGGCCGCCTCGCTCGCCGTTCTCGCCGCGACCGGGACGAAGGGCCGCCGCATCGCCTATCTCGGCGACATGGCCGAGCTCGGCGACACCGCGCCGCAGCTTCACGCCGACCTCGCGAAGCTGCCCGCCATCGACGACATCGCCGCCGTGCACACCGTCGGCCCGCTCAGCAGGCACCTGTCACAGGCGTTGCCTGCCACCAAGCGGGGCCACTGGTTCCAGACCGCCGCGGAAATGGCCGCTACCCTGACCAACGACCTTCAGGCAGGCGATACCGTGCTCATCAAGGGCTCGAACTCCATCGGACTCTCGGCTCTGGTTGACGAAATCCGCAAAATGGGTCATGCCGCCCAACCTAAGTGACAGGAAAGGGGCGGAAGTGCTCTACTGGTTGACAGCATTGTCCGACGGCGGGGATTTTTTCAATCTTTTCCGCTACATAACCTTCCGCGCCGGTGGCGCCTTCATGACTGCGCTGATCTTCGGCTTCCTGTTCGGGCCGCCGCTGATCAACGTGCTGCGCCGCAGCCAGGGCAAGGGCCAGCCAATCCGCGACGACGGCCCCGAGACGCATGCCGCCAAGGCCGGCACGCCGACCATGGGCGGATTGCTGATCCTCAGTGCTTTGGTCACCTCCACGCTGCTCTGGGCCCGGCTCGACAATCCCTATGTCCTGATGGTGCTGTTCGTGACGCTGGCCTTCGGCCTGATCGGCTTTGCCGACGATTATGCCAAGGTCGCCAAGCAGAACACCAACGGCGTTCCCGGCAAGGTCCGCTTGCTGCTCGGTTTCATCATCGCCGGCATTGCCGCCTACTGGGCCGCGATCTATCACCCCGACGACCTGCAATTCCGCCTCGCGCTGCCGGTCCTCAAGGACACGCTGCTGAATCTCGGTTGGCTGTTCCTCCCGTTCTCGATGTTCGTCGTGGTCGGCGCCGCCAATGCGGTCAACCTGACCGACGGTCTTGACGGTCTGGCCATCATGCCGGTGATGATCGCCGCCGGCACCCTTGGCGTCATTGCCTATGCGGTGGGTCGGGTCGACTTCACCGAATACCTCGATGTGCATTACGTTCCCGGCACCGGCGAGATCCTGATCTTCACCGCCGGCCTGTTCGGCGGTGGTCTGGGTTTCCTGTGGTACAACGCGCCGCCCGCCGCGGTCTTCATGGGCGACACCGGTTCGCTCGCGCTCGGTGGGGCCCTCGGCGCCATCGCGGTGGCCACCAAGCACGAAATCGTGCTCGGCATCGTCGGTGGCCTGTTCGTGGTCGAGGCGCTTTCGGTCATCATCCAGGTTCTCTACTTCAAACGCACCGGCAAGCGCGTCTTCCTGATGGCCCCGATCCATCACCACTACGAAAAGAAGGGCTGGGCCGAGCCCACCATCGTGATCCGATTCTGGATCATCTCGCTGATCCTCGCGATTATTGGCCTCGCAACCCTTAAGGTCCGGTAAACGCCGGACCGGCCGAGGGCTTCTGTACAAAACACCCCCCTGTTTTGTACAAATTGTACAAAACTCGACCCCTGAGCAGCGAGGCGCCCGATGATCCCCGTCCCCGGTTTCGACACCCACCGCGTCGCCGTTCTGGGCCTTGGCCGGTCGGGCCTGTCCGCCGCCCGCGCCCTGCGCCAGGGCGGCGCGATCCCGGTCTGCTGGGACGACAATCCCGAGACCCGGGCGCGCGCCGAAGACGAAGGCTTCGAGGTTTCCAACCTGTTGAAACAGAACGCTTTTGTTGGCATCGCTACGCTCGTCGTCTCGCCCGGAATCCCGCATCTCTACCCCGCGCCCAACCCGGTCGTCGCGGCGGCGCTGGAGGCCGGCGTGCCGGTGGACAACGACATCGGCTTGTTCTTCCGGGCGCTCGGGCAGCACGGCTGGCACGATTTCGACACCCCGCCACGGGTCATCACGGTCACGGGTTCCAATGGAAAATCAACGACTTCCGCGCTGATTCACCACATCCTCGAAGCCTCGGGGCGGCCTTCGCAACTGGCCGGAAACATCGGCCGCGGCGTGCTTGACATCGACCCGCCCGGCGACGGTGGCGTGGTGGTGCTGGAGCTGTCGAGCTACCAGACCGAGCTGGCCCGCGCGCTGACACCAGATGTTGCGGTTTTCACCAACCTCACCCCCGATCACTTGGATCGCCACGGCGGCAAGGGGGGCTATTTCGCCGCCAAGCGGAGGCTGTTTTCCGAAGGCGGACCGGACCGTGCCGTGATCGGCGTTGACGAACCCGAGGGCCGGTTCCTCGCCGGGCAACTGTCCGAGGGGCCGGGGGACGATCGCGTGATCCGCGTATCAAGCGGCCGTAAACTGACCGGTCCGGGGTGGAATGTCTTTGCAAACAAGGGCTTCCTCAGCGAATATCGCAAGGGGCGGCAGGCCGGGTCGATCGATTTGCGCAGCATAAAGGGACTGCCGGGCGCGCATAATCATCAGAACGCCTGCGCCGCCTATGCCGCCTGCCGGACGCTTGGCATCGCGCCCCGGCAGATCGAGCAAACCTTCCATACTTTCAAGGGCTTGCCGCACAGAAGTCAGGTGATTGCCGAAGCTCGTGGGGTCACATACGTCAACGACAGCAAGGCCACGAATGTCGACAGCGCTGCCAAGGCATTGGCAGCATTCAAGAAAATCCGCTGGATCTGCGGTGGCCTGCAGAAGGAAGGCGGGCTCAAAGGGCTGGGCGAGGGCCTCGGCAATGTGGTCAAGGCCTATGTGATCGGCCGTGAAGCTGCGAGCTTCGCGCTGCAACTGCCTGAAATCGAAACAGAAACCTGCACTGACATGGGCACCGCGGTTGAACGCGCCATGGCCGAGGCCCAAGAGGGCGAGACAGTGCTCTTGGCCCCCGCTGCCGCCAGTTTTGATCAATACGACAACTTCGAACAGCGCGGCACCGATTTCACGCAGAACGTCTTGGCACGGCTGGAAAATTCCTGACCGCCTAGTCTTGGATCGACCGCCGCAGCCGGGGCAGGTGGCCATCCTCGACCGCGCGGCGGTGGATCACCCCCGGTTGCACCGGGATTTCCGGCAGGTTCAACAGACGGGCGATGGCGAAACGATGCTCGCCGCCGCCCCGCCGGATGGCGCGGCCGTCGCGGTCGATATGCACGAAAATGCCGCCGTGCTCGCGCCGAAAATAGCTTGGCAGGTCACGACGGAGGCTCAAGTGCCCGGCCTCTTGCGTGGCGTGGAACAGCGCGTCGACGCCGGCATAGCGGCGCTTGAGGTCGTCAAGGGTGCGGCAGCCGTCGGACACTCCGTTGCGGGCGATAATCCTTTGATGCCGCTCGAAAATGCCGGTGTCGGCCCAGTCGACACCGTCGACGAAATGCGCCTTGCAGGCGAGGTATTTGTCGGTGTCGACCGAGGGTTTGACCGAAAGGTCCCAGTCGCCGCCGCGCACCTGCCCGCTGTGTGTCCGGCGGAACTGCGGCGCCCCCTTCGCGCGGTCGGGCACATAGATGCCGCAGACATCCGCCAAGGGCACATAGAGCACTTCGTCGCTGAGCGGCGCCGCGCGTCCGAAACGCAAGCGGTTGGTCACGTCGCGCAGGAATTTCTGCGGCACCTTGGCTTCAAGCGCGCGGTGGAAATTCGCCGGTTTCAGAGGCGGATAGTCGATCAGAGCCATTGGCGCTCCCCGTGGAAGGTGCCGGGGATGTAACAATGGCATCGCGGTTTTGCAAAGGGTCAGGATGCGGCGATGGCGCTGCCCGCGGCATGGGCCGAGGACCAGGCCCACTGAAAGTTGTAGCCGCCCAGCCAGCCGGTGACGTCGACGGCCTCGCCGATGACATAGAGGCCCGGCAGGGTTTTGGACTGCATGTCGCGAGAGTTCAGACCGTCGGTGTCGATACCGCCAATGGTGACTTCTGCGGTGCGGTAGCCTTCCGACCCGGCGGGCCTCTGCTGCCAATCGGCCAGAGTGGCGCAGATCTCGCTCAGACGGGCATCGCTCCGATCGGCGAGGTTGCCCGTGAGGCCCAGTTCGGGTGTGAGAAAGTCCACCAGCCGCGCCGGCAGGTGGCGCGACAATGCGGTTGTCAGGTTGACGCGCCCGGCCTGCTGCCGCTCGGTCCGCAGCGCCTCGTAAAGCCCGGCGGGGGCAAGGTTGAGCGCGATGTCCTCGCCCTCGCGCCAATAGGACGAGATTTGCAGGATCGCGGGACCGGAAAGGCCGCGGTGGGTGAACAGCATCGCTTCGTTGAAGGCAGCGCCGTTTGCCTTGGCGGTCACGGGCAGGGACACCCCGGACAGCTGCGCAAAGCGCTTGTCGGAGAAGGTGAGCGGCACGAGGGCGGGGCGCGTTTCGGTCACCGCCAGTCCGAATTGCCGCGCGATGTCATAGGCCAGGCCGGTGGCGCCCATGGCGGGGATCGACTTGCCGCCGGTGGCCAGCACGAGATTTCGGGCGGTGACGGTGGTGCGTGCGCCATCGCGCTCCAGCGTGATGCGGAAGCGAAAGCCGTCGTGGCTGACGCCGGTCACGGAGGTCTTGAGCCACAGGTCGGCGCCGGCTGCGCGCAGCTCCTTGACCAGCATTGAGACGATCTGGGTGGACTTGCCATCGCAAAAGAGCTGGCCCAGCGTCTTTTCATGCCAGGCGATGCCGTGGCGGTCGACGAGCCCGATGAAATCCCACTGGGTATAGCGCTTGAGCGCCGATTTGCAGAAATGCGGGTTCTGCGACAGGAAGTTGTCCGGTCCGGCGTGCAGATTGGTGAAGTTGCAGCGGCCGCCGCCGGAGATCCGGATTTTTTCGCCCGGGGATTTTGCATGATCGATGACAAGGGTGCCGGGCCCGGCGTGGCGGGCGCAGAACAGGCCGGCAGCTCCGGCGCCGAGGATCAGGGTGATGACGTCCATGGCCGGACGGGTGCCCCGATTGGCGGCGAAAGGCAAGGGGGCTGATCCGTCGACGGATCAGGACCGATCCATCGATGGATCGGATGCGGCCCGGCGGGAACACCGGTGAAGTCCCGGGCCGCTTTGTGCTGGTCGGATCGGCAAAACTTGGCTACACTTCCGCTCAGATCCCGAGAAACGGGACATCCGAGGCAGACGAGCGGCAGGTACTCCATGACGGAAATGGTCTATGGCACGGTCCCGGTACGGGATATCGAGCCCGTACTCCCCAAGTGGTGGCGAACCATCGACAAGATGTCGATGTCCTTCATCCTGATCCTTTTCACCATCGGCATTCTGCTGGGGCTCGCGGCCTCGCCACCGCTGGCGGCGAAGAACGGGTTCGAGCCGTTTCACTACGTCTCGCGTCAGGCGGTCTTCGGTGGTGCGGCGCTGGTGGCGATGATGCTGGTGTCCATGCTGTCGCCGGTGGTCGTGCGTCGGCTGGCGGTGCTGGGCTTCGCAGTGTCCTTCGTGGCGCTGGCGCTCTTGCCAGTGCTGGGAACCGATTTCGGCAAGGGCGCGGTGCGGTGGTATTCGCTGGGCTTCGCCTCGATCCAGCCGTCCGAGTTTCTCAAGCCCGGGTTCGTTGTCGCCGCCGCCTGGATGATGGCTGCCAACCAGGAGATCAACGGCCCGCCGGGCAAGCTCTGGTCGTTCGGGCTTTGCGTGACCATCGTCCTGATGCTGGCCTTGCAGCCCGACTTCGGGCAGGCGTGCCTCGTGCTGTTCGGCTGGGGCGTGATGTATTTCGTGGCCGGCGCGCCGATGCTGCTTCTGGCGGTCATTGCCGGCTTCGTGGTGCTGGCGGGCACCGTGGCCTACAACAACTCGGAACACTTCGCGCGCCGCATCGACGGCTTCCTGACCGCGGACGTGGACCCGACGACCCAGCTTGGCTATGCCACCAACGCGATCCGCGAAGGCGGCTTCTTCGGCGTGGGCGTCGGCGAGGGGCAGGTGAAGTGGTCGCTGCCGGATGCGCATACCGATTTCATCATTGCCGTCGCGGCCGAGGAATACGGTCTGATCCTTGTGCTGGCGATCATCGCGCTTTATGCCGGCGTCGTGCTGTCGTCGCTGGTGCGGCTGATGCGCGAACGCGATCCCTTTATCCGGCTGGCCGGGACAGGGCTTGCCTGTATGTTCGGAGTTCAGGCCATGATCAATATGGGCGTCGCGGTGCGATTGCTGCCCGCCAAGGGCATGACGCTGCCTTTCGTGAGCTACGGCGGTTCTTCGCTGATCGCCACCGGCATCGCGGTGGGCATGCTGCTGTCGTTCACCCGGACGCGGCCACAGGGCGAAATCGGTGACATCCTGCGGGGCCGGGTGCGGTGACAGCCGCGACGCATACCCCCACGCGGAAGGGCGGACGATGACCGACCGCGAGAAACTGCTGATCATCGCGGCGGGCGGCACCGGCGGGCACATGTTCCCGGCGCAGGCGCTGGCCGAGGAGATGCTGGCGCGTGGCTGGCGGGTGAAGCTGTCGACCGACGCCCGCGGTGCGCGGTACACGCAGGGCTTTCCGCATACGGTGGAGATCGACCAGATCAGCTCGGCCACTTTCGCGCGGGGCGGGGTGCTGGCACGGGCCGTGGTGCCGCTGCGCATCGCGGGCGGTGTCTGCAAGGCCGTTTTCGGCATGACGCGGGACAGGCCGGACGTTGTGGTGGGCTTCGGCGGTTATCCGTCGATCCCGGCGCTGTCGGCAGCCTGGATGCTGCGGCACCCGCGGATGATCCATGAACAGAACGGCGTGCTGGGCCGCGTCAACAAGCTTTTTGCGCGCAAGGTCGATGCCATGGCCTGCGGCACCTGGCCCACCGATCTGCCCGAGGGGGTGGCGGGCATCCACACCGGCAACCCGGTGCGCGGCGCGGTGCTTGAACGGGCGGGCGCTTCCTATATCCCGCCCGGCGATTACCCGATGTCGCTGCTGGTCATGGGCGGGTCGCAAGGCGCGCGGGTGCTTTCGGACGTGGTGCCGCCGGCCATCGCCGCGCTGCCGATGGAGATGCTGGGCAACATCCGCGTCAGCCATCAGGCCCGGGCCGAGGATCATGACCGGGTCGCGCAGTTCTATCACGATCACAATATCGACGCCGACGTGCAGGCGTTCTTTCAGGACGTGCCGCGGCGCATGTCCGAAGCACAACTGGTCATCAGCCGTGCGGGGGCGTCCTCGATCGCCGACCTGACCGTGATCGGGCGGCCCGCGATCCTGGTGCCCTATGCCGCCGCCACCGGCGACCATCAGAGCGCCAATGCCCGCGGCATGTCCGAGGTCGGCGCGGCCGTGGTGGTGGACGAGAGCGAATTGAACGTCGAACCGCTCAGCCGGACCATTCACGACGTGCTGGCCCAGCCCGAGCGGGCGCTGGGCATGTCACAGCAGGCCGCGCGTCTTGGCAAGGTACAAGCGGCACAGGAGCTCGCGGCCATGGTCGAGGCGCTGGCCGAGGGCGAAACCCCGAACATCACACGTGAAAAGGACCCTGCATGAACGCTGCTGCCACCAAACTGCCCATCGACGTCGGACCGATCCATTTCGTGGGCATCGGCGGTATCGGCATGTCCGGCATCGCCGAGGTGCTGTTGAACCTCGGGTACATCGTTCAGGGCAGCGACCTGAAGGGATCGAAGATCACCGACCGGCTTGCGGCGCACGGGGCGCGCATCTTCGTGGGGCAGAGTGCCGCGAACCTCGAAGGCGCCGAGGTGGTGGTGATCTCATCCGCGATCAAGCCGGGCAACCCCGAGCTGGATGCCGCGCGGGCGGCCGGTCTGCCCGTGGTGCGCCGGGCCGAGATGCTGGCCGAACTGATGCGGCTGAAATCCAACATCGCCATTGCCGGCACCCACGGCAAGACCACCACGACCACGATGATGGCCGAGCTGATGGTGGCCGGCGGTTTCGATCCGACAGTGGTCAACGGCGGCATCATCCACGCCTACGGCTCGAACGCCCGGATGGGGCAGGGTGAATGGATGGTGGTCGAGGCCGACGAAAGCGACGGCACCTTCAACCGCCTGCCGGCGACCATCGCCGTGGTCACCAACATCGACCCCGAGCACATGGAACACTGGGGCGACTTCGACGCGCTGCGGCAGGCCTTCGTCAACTTCGTGTCGTCGATCCCGTTTTACGGGCTGGCAGTGTGCTGCACCGACCATGAGGAGGTGCAGCGGCTGGTGGGCAAGGTCTCGGACCGGCGCGTGGTGACCTACGGCTTCAATACACAGGCCGACGTGCGCGCGGTGAACCTTCACTACAAGGCGGGCGTGGCGCATTTCGACATCGCGCTGCAGGCCGAGGGGCTGATCATTGAGGATTGCGCCCTGCCGATGCCCGGCGATCACAACGTGTCGAACGCGCTGAGCGCGGTGGCGGTCTGCCGTCACCTGGGCATGAAGACCAGCGAGATCCGCGAGGCGCTGGGCAAGTTCGGCGGCGTCAACCGGCGGTTCACCAAGGTGGGCGAAGTCGACGGGGTGACGATCATCGATGACTACGGCCACCACCCGGTGGAGATCTCCGCCGTGCTCAAGGCGGCGCGGCAGGCCAGCGCGGGCCGCGTGATCGCGGTGCACCAGCCGCATCGCTATTCCCGCCTGTCGGCGCTGTTCGAGGATTTCTGCGGCTGTTTCAACGAGGCCGACGTGGTTGCCATCGCCGATGTCTTTGCCGCCGGCGAGGACCCGGTGCCGGGCGCGTCGCGCGATGACCTCGTGACCGGGCTGAAACGCCACGGCCACCGTCAGGTCATGGCGCTGGAGGACGAGGGATCGCTGGCGGGCTTCGTGCGCGAACACGCGCGTGCCGGGGACATGGTGGTCTGCCTTGGCGCCGGCTCGATCAGCGCCTGGGCCAACGCCTTGCCCGATCAGTTGAAGGGAGGCGCATGACACTCTCGCTGACACTTGCCTGTCTCTGGGCCTTCGCGGCCAATATCGCCGCCGCGCTGCCCTCGGGGGACAACCACTGGCGGCGGGCCTACGCGCTGATCGCGGTGGGCGTGCCGCTTCTGGGATATGTCACCTATGAGAACGGCCCCTGGATCGGGCTGATCGTGATGGCGGCGGGCATGTCGGTGCTGCGCTGGCCGGTGATCTACCTGACCCGCTGGATGCGCCGCCGGGTGGGGTAGGTCGGTTGCTTGGCACCCAACCTGCGGACAATGGCGATCGACCCTTTTCGCAGAGGCGGTTCCGCTCTATGTCTGGCTAAAACGGGGCAGGCACATGACATCACCCACTGACATGCCGCAAGTGCGCGGCCGCTTGAGCGAAGGCCGGATGCTGGCCGATCTGACATGGCTGCGCGTCGGCGGGCCGGCCGACTGGCTGTTTCAGCCGGCGGATGTCGCGGACCTATCGGAGTTCCTGAAGGCGCTGCCTGCCGACGTTCCGGTCTTCCCGATGGGCGTCGGATCGAACCTGATCGTCCGCGATGGTGGTCTGCGTGCCGTGGTGATCCGCATGGGCCGCGGCTTCAACGGCATCGAGGTCGATGGCACGCGGGTGACCGCGGGTGCTGCCGCGCTGGACGCGCATGTGGCCCGGAAGGCAGCCGAAGCGGGCGTGGACCTGACTTTCCTGCGGACCATTCCGGGCGCCATCGGAGGCGCGGTGCGAATGAATGCCGGGTGCTATGGCTCTTACGTGGCCGATCGCTTCGTCGAGGCAAGGGCGGTGACGCGCACCGGTGAGGTGGTGACACTGACAGCCGAGGATCTGAACTTCCGCTATCGCCAGACCGACCTACCCGAGGGCTGGGTGCTGACCGGCGCGACCTTCGAAGGAGAACGCGGCGTTCCGGAAGAACTGGCGCAGCGCATGGCTGACCAGCTGGCCAAGCGCGATGCGACGCAACCCACCAAGGACCGCACCGCCGGGTCGACGTTCCGCAATCCGGCCGGTTTTTCAAGCACCGGGCGCGCCGATGACACCCATGATCTGAAGGCCTGGAAGGTGATAGATGACGCCGGATTGCGCGGTTTCACGATCGGTGGCGCGCAGATGAGCGAGAAACATTCGAACTTCCTGGTCAACACCGGAGAGGCTACGGCGCATGACCTCGAATCCGTGGGCGAGGAAGTGCGAAAAAGGGTTTTTCAAAACAGTGGAATAGAGTTACACTGGGAAATCATGCGGGTCGGCGAAACAGCCTGACGCGCCAAAGGTCGGTAAACGGCCCCTCCTGTCCGCGCCGCAAGGTGCGGAAAAGGAAATCCGCCCCCGGCAGAGGGCGCATATAAGAACCGGAAGGTTCAATTATCTACGAGGACCCGAGCAGGTCCGGAAAAGTTGAGGCACGAGTGGGCATGTCGAGCAGGGCAGGCTCCCGAGTTGCGGTATTGATGGGCGGACCCTCGGCCGAACGGGAGGTCTCGCTGTCTTCGGGGCGCGAATGCGCCGCGGCACTCAGGGGCGAAGGCTTTGAAGTCATCGAGATCGACGCCGGGCAGGATCTGCCCGAGCGGCTGGCCGAGGCCGGCCCGGACGTCGTTTTCAACGCATTGCATGGCCGCTGGGGCGAGGATGGCTGCGTGCAGGGGCTGCTGGAATGGTTGCGGCTGCCCTATACCCATTCCGGCGTGCTGGCTTCGGCGCTGGCGATGGACAAGCAGCGGTCGAAGGACGTGTTCCGCAGCGCCGGGCTGCCGGTGATGGAAAGCGTGATTGCCCCCGCCGCCGAGGTCCGCCAGCGTCACGTGATGGCGCCGCCCTACGTGGTGAAGCCCAACGACGAAGGGTCGTCGGTGGGCGTCTACCTGGTTGGGACCGACAACAACGGGCCGCCGCAACTGTCGGACGACATGCCCGAGATGGTCATGGTCGAAACCTTCGCGCCGGGCCGCGAGCTGACCACCACGGTGATGGGCGACCGGGCGCTGACGGTGACCGACATCATCACCACCGGCTGGTACGACTACGACGCCAAGTACAAGGAGGGCGGGTCGCGTCACGACGTGCCCGCCGACGTGCCGCAGGAGATCTTCGACGCCTGTCTTGATTATGCGCTCCGCGCCCATGACGCTCTGGGCTGCCGCGGGGTGAGCAGGACGGACTATCGCTGGGACGAAAGCCAGGGTCTGGACGGGCTGATCCTGCTTGAAACGAACACCCAGCCCGGAATGACGCCGACCTCGCTGGTTCCCGAGCAGGCGGCTCTGCTGGGCATTTCCTTCGGCGCGCTCTGCGCCTGGATGGTGGAGGATGCCTCATGCCGGAGGTGACCCCGCCCGCGCCCCGTGTGCTGCGCGCCTATCATCCCGCGCATGGCGGCGAGCCGCTTCCGAAACCCGCGCCGGCGCCAAAGCTGAAGGCCGATCCCGCGCCGTCGCGCTGGGCCTACCGGATGCAGCGGCTGATGCTGACGCCGCTGTTCCGCCAGGCGCTTCGGGTCGGACTGCCGATGGCGATCGCCGTTGGCGCCAGCGCGATATGGTTCTCGGACGCGGACCGCCGCGAGGCATTCAACACCGCCCTCACCGACATGCGCGATGCCATCGAGCAGCGCGAGGAATTCATGGTCAAGGTGATGAAGGTCGAGGGCGCCGGGCAGGAGGTTGCCGAAGATATCCGCGAGATCGTGCCGGTGGAATTCCCGATCTCGTCCTTTCACCTTGAGTTGGACCACATGCGCGAAGCCATCGCCGGGCTGAACGCCGTCGAGCGGGTCAGCCTGCGCATCCGTCCCGGTGGCGTCCTGCAGGTGGACGTGACCGAGCGGGTGCCGGCGGTGATCTGGCGCTCGATCCACGGGTTGGAATTGCTGGACGCGGGCGGCTACCGCGTGGCGCCTCTGGTCAGCCGGTCCGGGCGGTCCGATCTGCCGGTTATCGCGGGGAAGGGCGCCGAGAAACACGTCGGCGAGGCGCTGCGCCTGATCGCCGCCGCCCAGCCGGTACGCCAGCGGATGCGCGGGCTGGAGCGCATCGGCGAACGGCGCTGGGACGTGGTGCTGGACCGCGAGCAGCGGATCCTTCTGCCCGAGGACAGGCCGGTGCGGGCGCTGGAGCAGGTGCTGGCCCGGGACACGATCACACCGAATGGCATGCTGGAGCGCGACATTGCAGTGGTCGACATGCGCCTGCCGGAACGGCCAACCATAAGAATGAGTGACAACGCGGTCGAAGAACTGCGGAAAATCAAAGCTGAAGAGCTTGTTAGCGAGGCACAATGATCGAGCTTTATGAATCCCAAAGGGCGATGCGCAACATGCGCAAGGCGGCGATGCAGCGCGGGGTGATTGCCGTCCTCGATGTTGGCAGCGCCAAGATTTCCTGCTTGGTGCTGCGTTTCGACGGTACCGACAAGACCACCGACAGCGGCGTCGGGTCGCTGGCGGGACAATCCGGATTTCGGGTAATCGGCGCGGCCACGACCCGCTCGCGCGGGGTGCGCTTCGGCGAGATCGCGGCCATGGGCGAGACCGAGCGCGCCATCCGCACCGCGCTGCAATCGGCGCAGAAGATGGCCGGTATCCGCGTGGATCACGTGATCGCCTGTTTCTCCGGGGCCGAGCCGCGCAGCTACGGACTGGCCGGGCAGGTCGACGTGCAGGCGCAGACCGTGGACGAGCAGGACGTGGCGCGGGTGCTGTCGTCCTGCGACGTGCCGGACTTCGGGCCGGGCCGCGAGGTGCTGCACGCGCAGCCGGTGAATTTCGCGCTGGACCACCGCACCGGGCTGAACGATCCGCGCGGACAGATCGGAAACAGCCTCTCGACCGATATGCACATGGTCACCTGCGATGCGCAGGCGATCCAGAACCTCGCCCATTGCGTCAAGCGCTGCGATCTGGAGCTCGCCGGTCTGGCAAGTTCGGCCTATGTCGGTGGCATTGCGGCGCTGGTCGAGGACGAACAGCAGCTGGGCGCGGCCTGCATCGACATGGGCGGCGGTTCGACCGGTGTGTCGATCTTCATGAAAAAGCACATGATCTATGCCGACGCGGTGCGCATGGGTGGCGATCATGTGACCTCGGACATTTCGATGGGGCTTCAGGTGCCGACCACCATGGCCGAACGCATCAAGACGGTGCATGGCGGGCTGGTGGCCACCGGCATGGATGACCGCGAGATGATCGGCATCGGCGGCGAGACCGGCGATTGGGAGCACGACCGCCGCACGGCCTCACGCGCGGAGTTGATCGGCATCATGCGGCCCCGGGTCGAGGAGATCCTGGAAGAGGTGCGCGTCAGGCTTGACGCGGCCGGGTTCGAACATCTGCCGAGCCAGCAGATCGTGCTGACCGGCGGGGCCAGCCAGATCCCGGGGCTGGATGCATTGGCTTCGCGTATCCTTGGCCATCAGGTGCGTCTGGGACGGCCGCTGCGGGTTCACGGGTTGCCGCAGGCTGTCACCGGGCCGGGCTTTTCCGCCGTGGTCGGGCTTTGCCTGTTCGCCGCGCATCCGCAGGACGAATGGTGGGATTTCGACCTGCCGGTGGACCGCTATCCGGCGCGGTCGCTGAAACGCGCGGTGAAGTGGTTCCGCGATAACTGGTGACAGCGCGCGAAGCCTGAACCTGGGGATGATTCTGTAGATAGGGTGGCCGGATTTCCGAGCCACCTTGTGGTGATCCTTCTCCATTTCCGCCATATCCTGCGTCACCGCCGAAATCCCGGTGGTTTGGGCATATTTTCGCCCATATTTTGCGATAAATTCGAGATTTTATGGTGACGCCCGCGACTGACTCCTTCATAATGGGGGGTAATAGGCAGCAAAATGCCCGATCAGGGCGTACAGCAGGCGGATAAGGCGGACAGTCATGACATTGAATCTTACGGTACCCGGACACGAGGATCTGAGGCCCCGCATCACGGTCTTCGGCGTGGGCGGTGCAGGCGGCAACGCGGTCAACAACATGATCGAGAAGCAGCTCGAGGGTGTCGAGTTCGTGGTGGCCAACACCGATGCGCAGGCGCTGCAACAATCCAACGCCGGCAACCGGGTGCAGCTGGGCGTCAAGGTGACCGAGGGTCTGGGCGCGGGTGCCAAGGCTTCGATCGGCGCTGCCGCTGCAGAAGAGAGCATCGAACAGATCGTCGATCATCTGGCCGGCGCGCACATGTGTTTCATCACCGCCGGCATGGGCGGCGGCACCGGCACCGGTGCTGCGCCGATTATCGCACAGGCCGCGCGCGAGCTGGGGGTTCTGACCGTCGGTGTCGTCACCAAGCCCTTCCAGTTCGAGGGCAACAAGCGCATGAAGCAGGCCGAAGACGGCGTTGAATCGCTTCAGAAAGTCGTCGACACGCTGATCATCATTCCCAACCAGAACCTGTTCCGGCTGGCCAATGAAAAGACCACCTTCACCGACGCCTTCTCCATGGCTGACGATGTGCTTTATCAGGGCGTCAAGGGCGTGACCGATCTGATGGTGCGTCCGGGCCTCATCAACCTCGACTTCGCCGACGTCCGCGCGGTGATGGACGAGATGGGCAAGGCGATGATGGGAACGGGCGAGGCCGAGGGCGAGGATCGCGCGATCCAGGCCGCAGAGAAGGCGATTGCCAACCCGCTACTGGATGAAATCAGCCTGCGTGGCGCGAAGGGTGTCCTGATCAACATCACCGGCGGCACCGATCTGACCCTGTTCGAGCTGGACGAAGCTGCCAACCGCATCCGCGAAGAGGTGGACTCGGACGCCAACATCATCGTCGGCTCGACGCTGGATGACAGCATGGAAGGCACCATGCGCGTCAGCGTCGTCGCCACCGGCATCGACGCCTCGGAAAACACCCACGACATCCCGGTGCCGCGCCGCAAGCTGGCCGAACCGCTGAAGCAGGTGCCGGCCGCAGAAGACGCCGTCGAAGAGCCCGCGTCTGCGCCGGCCCCGGTGGCCGCCCGCACCGAGACCCGCGAATACGCGGAGGCCGAGTTCGAGGAAGAGGCCGATCTGGAAGACGCGAGCGAGCCGTCGCTCTTCGAAGGGTTCGACCAGCGCTCGGACGAGGTACTGGAAGACGACGTGCCGCCGCCGGCCTACCGTCCGGAAGTGCCGCAGTTCGAGCCCCGAGCCGCGCACTACGAAGCCGAGGAGGCCGAAGGCTTCGTCGCCCCGAAAGCGCCGGCACCCGGCACGCCATCGCCCGAAGCGCTGGCGCGTCTGCAGGCCGCGGCACATCGCGCCGGTGGTCACATGCCTGCACGCGAGGCCGAGCCGCAGCAGGAGGCCGCCGAGGTCGAACGCCCGCGCTTTGGCATCAACTCGCTGATCGGCCGCATGACCGGTCAGGGCCAGGATGGCGGCAACAGCCAACAGGCGCGCCGCCAGCCGCCGATGCAATCCCCCGCGGCCAGCCACGCGCCCGAGCCGCAGGCCGACCCGGAACAGGAGCGGATCGAAATTCCCGCCTTCCTGCGCCGTCAGGCCAACTGATCAAGGACCACCCGAACCCGGCGCATTGAACCGGGAGGGCAAGATCGACTCACGACACCTCGTGCAAAGAGGGCCCCCGCAGGGGCCCTTTTCTTTTGCGCATCGTCAGTATCGTAAAACATGTTAAGATTGATTAAACCACCCACGCATTCATTCAGAAGTATTTTAAGGGAAGGGAGCGGACATGGCGAAGAGCAAATCCGATGGTCTGAAAGGGCTGTTTCAAAAAGCGATCCAATTTCTATTCAAGGGTCAGGGGCAATCGACATCAACAACGGCCGCAAGTCCGAAAGCGCCTGCGCAGCCGAAGACCCGGCCCGTTTCGACAGCTGCGCCGCAGTCCTCGATACCGCCCAAGATGCGACCGGACGACAGGCCCCCGGCCGCGTCAAAGGCGACCGAAGACCCCGCACCATCGACAGTGCCCGCCGAGGCCGCCCCGCCGGTTGATCCGCCGCAGGCGACGACATCCGTCCCTGAGACGCCAGACGCTACCCCCGAAAAGGATGAACCCAAAACCGTTCCGGGCATCGACATCTCGCACTACCAGGGCACGGTCGACTGGGACACGGTGAAGGCCGCCGGCATCGGGTTCGCCTATGCCAAGGCGGTGCAGGGCAATACCAGCACGGACTCCCAGTTCGAGACCAACTGGCAGGGCATGAAGATCGCCGGGTTGCTGCGCGGCGCTTATGACTTCTATGACGTCGGCAAGGACCCGAAGGCGCAGGCCGAGCATTTTATCCGCACCGTCAGGATGGAGCCCGGCGACCTGCCGCCGATGCTGGATATCGAGACCTCGGGCAAGAGCGGCGAGACAAACGCCAAGCTGATTGCGGATATACATACCTACCTTCAGGCTCTGTCGGCCGAATACGGGGTGAGCCCGTTCATCTATACCAGTCCGGGCTACTGGAATGCGCATTTCGACGGGTCGTTCGGCGATTATCCTTTGTGGGTGGCGGAGTACGGCGTTTCCAAGCCCAAGCCGGTCACGGGGTGGACCGTCTGGACCATCTGGCAGCATTCGCAATCGGGCTCGGTTCCGGGGATTTCCGGCGCGGTCGACCTTGACACGTTCAATGGTGGACCGTCGCAACTGGACAGATTCAGGCTGAAATAGCGCTGTCGCACAGGGGCCGCGGGCATGATCCAAGGGGCGAAACCTGACATATCGCGCTTTCAGGGGTCACATTCCCGGCGCTAACAGTGATCTTTGCGATCGCTAAAGACAATTATAATCAACACGTTAATGCAGTGTTGCGGGTTTCTGCCGACGCCTTCGCCTATATGTTTCATAGCGTTGCAATACGTTATTTGAGCATATCCGCCGGTCAGCCTAATTCTCCCTCATCGCCGGTTCGCAGTGGATCCGTCCGGCGTCTTCCAGGGGAAAACCACTGCAAGGCTGCAAGAGGTCATAAGGCCCACATCGCAGCCGGGACAGGAAGAAAGAGGACGGTCACGTGCAGGCAACGCTCAAATCCAGAATTCGTTTCGACGGGACCGGTCTGCATTCCGGTCGCCCGGTGCGCATGGTGATCTCGCCCGCATCGGCCGGCTATGGCATCTGGTTCAAGCGGACCGATGTCCGCTTCGGCGACGCGATGGTGCCGGCGCGTTGGGACGCGGTCGAACGCTCGCCGCTCTGCACCCGCATCCGCAACACCTCGGGCGTCGAGGTGTCGACCATCGAACACGTGATGGCGGCGCTGGCGGGCTGCGGCATCCACAATGCGCTGATCGAAATCGACGGGCCGGAAGTGCCGATCCTCGACGGCTCGGCCGCGCCGTTCGTCGATGCGATCCTGTCGCGTGGCGTGCAATCGCTGGACGTGCCTGTCGCGGCCTTCAAGATCGAGAAGACGGTCACTGTGGAGACCGACAGCGGCTGGGCGCGACTGTCGCCGGCCGACACCACGATCATGTCGTTCCACATTGATTTCGAGGATGCGGCCATCGGCAGCCAGGACAAGCAGCTCATCCTGTCCAACGGCGCCTTCGTCCGTGAGCTGTGCGACAGCCGCACCTTCTGCCGCAAGGCAGACGTGGACCATATGCGCGCCCATGGGCTTGCGCTTGGCGGCACCTATGAAAACGCCGTGGTGGTCGATGGGGCGGAGGTTCTCAGCCCCGGCGGGTTGCGCCACAGCGACGAGCCGGTGCGTCACAAGATGCTCGACGCCCTGGGCGACCTGGCGCTGGCCGGTGCCCCGATCCTTGGCCACTACACGGGCTACCGGGCCGGTCACTCGATGACGAACATGCTGCTTCATGCGCTGTTCAACATGCCGGGCGCGGTCAGCATCGAGGAATGCGAAGGCCAAAGCGCCGCCCGTCTGCCGGGTGTCGGCGTGATGCGCCACGACGTTCCCGCCGTGGCCTGAAATCCGCGATCAAGAAATCTTGCGCCCGCCCTCGATCGGCGGGCGTTTCCATCTTCGGCGATCTGTCGTATGCCCTTTCAGAGGCTTAGAGCTTTATGATAGGACGGCGGCAACCGGGGATCCGCGGGCCGGCGGGCCGCGAACCGGGACATGGGTGAGGGTACGACAGGCATGACGGGTGAGCGACCTCGCAGAGGCGGCAGCACTTCACGCACGATCCTTGCGGCGCTCGCGCTGGGGATGACCCTGACCGGTTGCAGCGATACTTTCCGGAATGCCCGCGGCAATGTTGGCTTTTCGAACACGCCGATCGAGGCCTTTACCGCCCAGCAGATCTACGAGCGGGGCGAATACGAGCTCGACCGCGGAAGCTATGGCGAAGCGGCCAGCTTTTTCTCCGAGATCGAGCGGCTTTATCCCTATTCCGACTGGGCCAAGCGGGCGCTGATCATGCAGGCCTTCGCCCATCACAAGGACAAGGAATACGACAGCGCGCGCGCAGCGGCGCAGCGCTATATCGATTTCTATCCGGCCGATGACGATGCCGCCTATGCGCAGTACTTGCTGGCGCTTTCCTATTACGACCAGATCGAGGACGTGGGTCGCGACCAGGGCCTGACCTTCCAGGCGCTTCAGGCGCTGCGCACGGTGATCGAACGCTACCCCGACAGCGAATATGCCCGCTCGGCGATCCTGAAATTCGACCTGGCCTTCGACCACCTTGCCGCTAAGGAAATGGAGATCGGGCGCTACTACCTGAAGCGCAAGCACTATACGTCCGCCATCAACCGCTTCCGCGTGGTCGTCGAGGATTTCCAGACAACCACCCACACCCCCGAGGCCCTGCACCGCCTAGTCGAAAGCTACCTGTCGCTGGGCCTGGCCGAAGAGGCCCAGACCGCGGGCGCTATCCTGGGCTACAACTACCAATCGACCGAATGGTACGAGGACAGCTACCGCCTGCTGACCGGGCAGGGGCTGCAGCCCAGGGTTTTCGAGAACAACTGGCTGGGCGCGGTCTATCGCCAGATGGTGAAGGGTGAATGGCTGTAGCGAAGATGGGCGCGATCACCCATCCTACGGGATACCATGCTGCGCGCACTTGATATCAGGGACATGCTGATCATCGATCACCTCGAGCTGGCTTTCCAGCCCGGGCTGAACGTGTTGACCGGCGAGACCGGGGCCGGCAAGTCGATCCTGCTCGATTCATTGGGTTTCGTGCTGGGCTGGCGCGGCCGGGCCGAATTGGTGCGCGCCGGTGCCCGGCAGGGCGAGGTGGTGGCCGAGTTCGAATTGCCTTTGGGGCACGCGGCGCGCGACGTGCTGGAGGAGGCCGGGCTGCCGGTCTCGGACGAATTGGTTCTCCGGCGGGTGAACTCTGTTGATGGACGCAAGACGGCTTGGGTCAACGACCGTCGCGTCTCGGGCGAGGTTTTGAGGCAATTGTCCGACACGCTGGTGGAGTTGCACGGCCAGCACGACGATCGCGGATTGCTGAACCCGAAAGGGCATCGGCGCATCCTTGACAGCTTTGCCGGGGTCGAGGCCGAACTGGCGGCGGTGCGTGCGGCCTGGGGGGCCTTGCGGTCGGCTCGGAAGGCGTTGGCTGAGGCCGAAACGGTGCTGGCGGCGATGCGTGGCGAAGAGGATTTCCTCCGCCACGCCGTAGGCGAGTTGGACGCGCTCGATCCGCAGCCCGGTGAAGAGGCCGAGCTTGACGCGCGCCGGCGCCTGATGCAGCAGGCCGAGCGCATCCGCGAGGACATAACAAGAGCCGGGCAGGCGCTGGGCAACGATGGCGCGGAAGGGGCAATGTCGGACGCCATGCGCTGGCTTGACGGGGTGGCGGACCGTGCGGAGGGACGGCTTGAGGAACCGCTGGCCGCACTGGGCCGTGCGATGGAAGAGCTGGATGCCGCGGCGCGCGGGGTCGAAGAGACGCTCGAGGCGCTGGCCTTCAACCCGCATGAGTTGGAAGAGGCCGAGGAGCGGTTGTTCGCCATTCGCGGGCTGGCGCGCAAGCATCAGGTGGCGCCCGAGGATTTGCCCGGGCTGGCGCTGGAATTGCACGGCAAGCTGGAGCGGCTGGATAGCGGCGACGCGGGAATTGCCGAATTGCGCAAGGCCGCGGAGGTGGCACAGGCAGGGTATGACGCCGCCGCCAGCGCCCTGAGCGACGCGCGGCGCGCCGCCGCCGCACGTCTCGATGCGGCGGTGACGGCCGAACTGGCGCCGCTGAAGATGGAGCGCGCGGTTTTTGCCACGGAGATCGCCGGCGACACACCGGGCCCTGAGGGCATGGACGCTGTGGCCTTCACGGTGGCCACCAACCCCGGTGCGCCGGCCGGACCGATCGGCAAGATCGCCTCGGGCGGCGAACTCAGCCGTTTCCTGCTGGCGCTCAAGGTCTGCCTGGCCGAGGGCAATGCCGGCGTGACGATGATCTTCGACGAGATCGACCGCGGGGTGGGGGGCGCCACGGCGGATGCGGTCGGGCGGCGCCTCGCCGCGCTGGCCGAGGCCGGGCAGGTGCTGGTGGTGACCCATTCGCCGCAGGTGGCCGCGCTGGGTACGCATCACTGGCGGGTCGAGAAGCGTGTCTCCGGTGAGCAGACCTTGTCTCGGGTGGTGCCGCTTGATGCCGGAGACCGGGTGGACGAGATCGCGCGCATGGTGGCGGGCGACACGGTGACCGACGAGGCGCGGGCGGCGGCACGGGCCCTGCTGGCCGGTTAATCGCGCCAAAGGGCGCGGGTGAGCCGAAAACCCTCTGACCTCAGTTGCGGGGCGGGACCAGCTTGCCCGGATTGAGGATGTTCTGCGGATCGAGCGCGCGTTTGATCTGGCCCATGACCGACCAGCCGTGGCCGTGCTCTGAAGTCATGAACTCCAGCTTGCCCATGCCAATTCCGTGCTCGCCCGTCGAGGTGCCGTCGAGATCCAGCGCGCGGCGGACCATCCTTGCGGACAACGCCTTGGCCTCCTCGATCTCTGCAGGCTGATCGGGGTCGATCAGAAGGATGGCATGGAAATTGCCGTCACCGACATGGCCGAGGATCGGGCCGGGGATCGGGGATTGCGCGATGTCGGCCTGTGTCGCCTCGACCGCCTCGGCCAAGCGCGAGATCGGAACGCAGATGTCGGTGACGACCGCGCGGGCGCCCTTGCGCGAGGCGAGGATGGCATAATAGGCGTTGTGGCGCATGGTCCAGAGCGCCTTGCGGTCCTCGGGCTGCACCGACCAGTCGAAGCCGAGCGCGCCGTGATCTTGCACGACCTCGCCGAACTGTCTGGCCTGTTCGGCGACGGCTGCCTCGGAGCCGTGGAATTCGAACAGCAGATGCGGCAGCAGGGGAAAGTCCATACCGGCATAAGCGTTGACGGCCGCGGCGGTGGCCGCATCGACGAACTCGATGCGGGCCATCGGCAGGCCGATCTGGATGGTGTCGGTCACCGCGGCCACGGCCGACGACATGTCGGGAAAGGCGCAGACCCCGGCGCTGATCGCCTCTGGCTGGCCGTGCAGCCGCAGGGTGAGCTCGGTGATCAGGCCCAGCGTGCCCTCGCTGCCCACCATCAGCCCGGTCAGGTCGTAGCCGGCCGATGACTTGCGCGCCCGGGTGCCGGTGCGGATCACGCGCCCGTCGGCCAGAACCACCTCGAGCCCCAGCACGTTGTCGCGCATGGTGCCGTAGCGCACCGCCGTGGTGCCACTGGCGCGGGTACCGGCCATACCACCAAGCGCGGCGTTGGCGCCGGGATCGACCGGAAAGAACAGCCCGGTGGCGCGCAGACCCTCGTTCAGCGCCTCGCGCGTGAGGCCGGGCTGGACGGTCACGTCCATGTCTTCTGGCCGGACCTGCAACACCCGGTTCATGCGGGAAAAATCGACCACCACGCCACCCTGCACCGCCAGCGAATGACCCTCGAGCGAGGTGCCGGTGCCCCAGGCCACCACCGGCACCCCGTACCGGGCACAGATCCTGACCAGTTCGGATACCTCCTCGGTGGTCATCGGATAAGCCACCGCATCGGGCAATGTTTCGGAGAAATAGCTTTCGGATCGGCCGTGCAGCGCCAGATCGGACTTGGACAGCGTCAAGCGCTGGCCTAACAAGGAAGACAACGCTTCGATGGCTTCGTGAAGCTGCGCCTTTGGTGTGGTCATGGCTGCCCTGCCTGATCTGCTAAATCGCGCATTCTTAACGTGAGGGGCCTTCGTGCGCAAAGACGTAGATCGAGCGACATGGCAACAAACCACCGAAACGCGGCCCTCAGTCAGTTGCATGACATGCGCAAGGTCTTCTCTCGAGGCTGGCAATTGCTGCGGCATCGCGGACCGAGCCAGGTGCAGTTCTGGTTCATCGCGCTGATGATCGGGATCGCCGCAGGGTTTGCGGCGCTGCTGTTCCGGCGCGGGATCGAATTGCTGCAGGCTTCACTTTATGGAACCGACGACATCACGCAGTTGCATACCTTCCTCGAAGGGCTCGACTGGTTCTGGGTGCTGATCATCCCGATGGGCGGCGGCGTCGCGGTGGGCATCATCCTGCATCTGTTCACCCCGGACGGCCGGGTGAGAGCCGTGGCCGACGTCATCGAGGGCGCGGCGCTGAATGACGGCCGGGTCGAGACCAAGGCCGGCATCGCATCGGCGGCCTCGTCCCTGATCACGCTGTCGACCGGCGGCTCGACCGGACGGGAAGGCCCGGTGGTGCATATCGCGGCGCTGATCTCGTCATGGGTGTCGAACGTGCTGAAGGCGGACGGGATCACCGGGCGCGACCTGCTGGGCTGTGCGGTGGCGGCGGCGGTCTCGGCGTCTTTCAATGCGCCGATTGCCGGGGCGCTGTTCGCGCTGGAGGTGGTGCTGCGGCATTTCGCGCTGCACAGCTTCGCGCCGATTGTCGTGGCCAGCGCGGCGGGAACAGTGATCAACCGGCTGGCCTTCGGCGATGTGACCGAATTCACCTTGCCCGGCACATCTGCGCTGGAGTTCTATCTCGAGCTGCCTGCCTTCCTGATCCTCGGGTTGGTCTGCGGGCTAGTTTCGGTGATCATGATCCGTTCGATCTTCTGGGCCGATGACGTCGAAAGCCGGTTACAGAGCCGGATCGGGCTGCCCTACTGGATCCGGCCGGTGCTGGCCGGGGCGATCCTCGGGGTCATGGCGATCTTCTTTCCGCATATCATCGGCGTCGGCTACGAGACCACCTCGCTGGCACTCACCGGTCAGTTGGTGCTGTGGCAGGCTGTGGTCTTTGCCGCCGTGAAGGTGGTGGCGGTGGCGGTGACCATGGCGGGGCGCATGGGCGGCGGGATGTTCTCGCCCTCGCTGATGGTGGGGGCGCTGACCGGGCTGGCCTTCGGGTTGATCGCCACCGGGGTGTTTCCGGACAACTCGGGGGCCTACACCCTTTATGCGCTGGCCGGGATGGGCGCGGTGGCGGCGGCGGTGCTGGGTGCGCCCATTTCGACCACGCTGATCGTCTTTGAGCTGACCGGCGACTGGCAGACCGGGCTGGCGGTGATGGTCTCGGTGTCGATGTCTACGGCGCTGGCCTCGCGGCTGGTGAACCGGTCGTTCTTCCTGACGCAGCTGGAGCGGCGCGGGGTCAGGCTGGCGGCGGGACCGCAGGCCTATTTGCTGGCGATGTTCCGGGTGGCGCAGGTGATGCGCCCGATGGACGATGACAGGGCACCCGCCGAGGCGCGTTGCTGGGAGATGGTGGAGGAAGGCGTCTACCTTGACGCCAATGCCACGTTGGAAGCGGCGATGCCGATGTTCGAGGAATCCGGCGTGGTGTTCCTGCCGGTGGTGGCGCTGCGCGGCGAAGGCCAGCCGCCGGAGCTGCGCGGGGCGCTGTTTCACGTCGATGCGCTGAAGGCCTACAACCGCGCGTTGGCCGCGACGGCTGAGGAAGAGCACAGCTGACCAAGGCGGCAGGGCAGCAGCGGTCCGGGGAAGTGTCCCGTATGGCGCTAGTCAGCGGATCTCAGGTGGCCCCGCCGCGCCCTGGGCTCGGCGGAGGTCAATCTGACAGCGCTGGTCAGGCCTGTTCCACCTTCAGGTACTCGCCCGGATAAAAGGCAAGGTATCCCTTGATCCGTGCGACTTCCTCCTTCGGATCCTCGTAGGACCACGCGGCATCTTCGAGCGTCCGGTTCATGGTGGCCAGCGAATAGTAGCTGGCGGTGCCCTTGTGCGGACATGTGGTGGTTTTCTCCGAGGGTTCGAGGAATGCCATGGCGACATCCTTGCGCGGGAAGTAGATCACCGGCGCGTAGCCATCCTCGATAAGTTCCAGCGCGCTGGAGCTTTCGCCCAGAACCGAACCAGCCGCGCGGATGGTCCATTTGCCGGTTGCCTTGACGATCTTGATGCTCACTCGTGCTCTCCCCCGAAGTTCGGTGCATACATGCGCAGCCGCATGTAACCCTGTCGTGTCAGATTTCTGTGGTTGCCGCATCCAACCACAGCGCCGCCCGATTGCCCAGCCTGCCGTCGAGTTTCCGACGACATGTCGCATGGTAGGCGTTCAGCCAGTCACGTTCGGCCTGCGTCAGCATCTCGGCAATGATCAGACGCTGGTCGATCGGCACCCATGTCAGGATTTCCCAGTCGAGCATCTTGTCCACGGTGCCGCCGGGCAGGGGATCGGACTGCTTCACGACCTGGAGATTCTCGATCCGTATGCCGTAGGCACCTTCACGGTAGAACCCGGGCTCGTTCGACAGGATCATGCCTGCGCGCAGCGGCTCGGTCCCGGTCCGCGCCAGCCGCGCCGGGCCTTCGTGGACGCAGAGGTAGGCGCCGACGCCGTGCCCGGTGCCGTGACCGTAATCCTGCCCGGCCAGCCACAGCGGCATCCGCGCCAGCGCGTCCAGATCGCGCCCCGCCAGACCCTCGGGCCAGCGCGCGCGGCTCATGGCGATGAGGCCCTGCAGCACGCGGGTGAAGGCTTCGCAGGCGTCGCGCGGCGGCGTGCCGATGGCCATGGTGCGGGTAACGTCGGTGGTGCCGTCAAGATACTGACCGCCGCTGTCCACGAGCATCAGTTCGCCCTCGGCCAGCTTGCGGTCGGTCTCTTCGGTGACGCGGTAATGCACGATGGCGCCGTTGGGACCAGAGCCGCTGATGGTGTCGAAGGAGATGTCCTGAAGCTGGTTGCTTTCGCGCCGGAACGCTTCGAGTTGCGCGGCGACGCTGATTTCGGTCAGATCGCCCGGGGCGGTCTCGTCCAGCCAGGCGAGGAATTCGCACATTGCCACGGCGTCGCGCAGGTGGGCGGCGCGCATGCCTTCCAGCTCGGCCTCGGTCTTGCAGGCCTTGGGTAACACACAAGGGTCGCGGCCCTCGATCACTTCTGCCGCGACCGCACCTGCCACAGCCACTGGCGCGCTTTCAGGGTCGATCAGCACTGGTCCTTCCAAAGCCGCCAGAGCCTTGGCGAAAGCCTCTGGCCGATGCAGGCGCACCGCTTCTCCAAGGTCCACTTCTGCCAGCTTCTCCTCGGCCATGAACAGATCGGCGCTGCCATCGTCCCAAAGCAGGGCGAAGCCGTGCGCGACCGGATTGCGGGGAATATCCGCGCCGCGGATGTTGAGCAGCCAGCAAAGCGAATCCGGCAGCGTGATGACCGCCACCTTCGCGCCCTTGGCGCGCAGTCCGCCGGCAAGGTCCGCGCGCTTGTCGGCAGATGTCCGTCCGGCCAGATCGTCGGGGTGGATGCGCACCGGCGCGCATGGCGGCGCCGGCTGGTCGGCCCATATCGCATCCACCGGGTTGCCGTCGACCGCCCGCAGTTCGATCCCCGAGCCTTCGAGGCCCTCCTCGAGGCGGCGGATTTGGCTGACCGTGTGCAGCCAGGGATCGAAGCCCAGCACCGCGCCTTTCGACAGGCGATCCTTAGCCCAGGCGGCCAATTGCACCTCGGGCCAGTCGACAGGAGTGAAGACGCCCGCGACCTGGTTCTTCACCTGCACGCGGTAACGTCCGTCGACGAAGACGCCGGCCTCGTCCTTCAGCACGACCGCGAACCCCGCCGAGCCGGTGAACCCGGTCAGCCAGGCCAGCCGGTCGTCGCGCGGCGCGACGTATTCGCCCTGATGCACGTCTGCCTTGGGCACGATGAACCCGTCTAGGCCCTGCCGCGCCATCTCGGTCCTGAGCGACTTGAGCCGCGGAGGTCCCTGGTCGGGCCACGAGGTGACCTCGAACGATTGAAACATGTCCTGCCCCCTGTCTTTTGTCATTGGTCCGGACGCGGTGCTGCTGTTGTCCGGCTGTGTCACGGGACGGGTCATGTCACCCATCCGAACCGGGCTATCCGGCCCTGCGTATCCCCATCACCCGGGCGCGCGCCCGCGGATCGTTGTCAAAGAGCGCCGCAAGCTGCTCGGTCATGGCGCCGGCCAATTGCTCGACGTCCGTGATCGTCACCGCGCGGTCGTAATAGCGCGTCACGTCGTGGCCGATACCGATGGCCAGAAGTTCCACCGCGCGGCGGCGTTCGACCATGGCGATCACGTCGCGCAGGTGCTTTTCGAGGAAGTTGGCCGGGTTCACCGAAAGCGTCGAGTCGTCGACCGGCGCACCGTCGGAAATCACCATCAGGATCTTGCGGGCCTCGGGCCGGTGCACCATACGACGGTGCGCCCATTCCAGCGCCTCACCGTCGATGTTTTCCTTCAAAAGCCCTTCCTTCATCATCAGTCCTAGATTGGGCCGCGCCCGCCGCCACGGTGCGTCCGCCCGCTTGTAGATGATGTGGCGCAGGTCGTTGAGCCGCCCGGGCTGCTGCGCGCGGCCCTGCGCCAGCCAGTCCTCGCGGCTGAGCCCGCCCTTCCAGGCGCGGGTGGTGAAACCCAGGATCTCGACCTTGACAGAGCAGCGTTCCAGCGTGCGCGCCAGTACGTCGGCGCAGATCGCGGCGATGCTGATCGGCCTGCCGCGCATCGAGCCGGAGTTGTCCAGCAGCAACGTCACC
Source organism: Litorisediminivivens sp. KMU-197 (assembly GCF_056858395.1). NCBI lineage: Bacteria > Pseudomonadati > Pseudomonadota > Alphaproteobacteria > Rhodobacterales > Paracoccaceae > Litorisediminivivens > Litorisediminivivens sp. KMU-197. Next base: position 71,036 of record NZ_JBXEQG010000001.1, read on the forward strand.
ACGGTATCGCGGAACTCCATATCGCGTTCGACCTTGAAAGACAGCGGCGTCGTCGGGTTTGCCACCACCCGCGCCAGCCGTCCGGCATCCAGCACACCCTCTTCCTGGTCGAATTCCCACGAGCGGTTCTGCTGGGCCTGCAGCCGACGTTGCAGCTTGTTGGCGAGCCGGCTGACCGCACCCTTCAGGGGCTCTAGTTGCTGGTCAAGATAGGCACGCAGGCGCTCGAGTTCGGCCGGTTCGGCCAGTTCCTCGGCGGCGATCTCCTCGTCGTATTCGGTGGAGAAGACGGTGTAGTCCGGATCGGCCTCGCTGACCGGTGCAGGGGCAGGGGGTTCGAGCGGGGCCTCGCCCTCGGGAAGGTCGGTTTCCTCGCCTTCCTCCATGTCCGACATGTCGTCCATGGTGACATTGGCCTGGCTCGGATCCTGCTGGTCGTCTTGGCTTTGCTCGGGGCTGGCGTCGCCGTCGTCCTGCTCCTCGTCCTGGCCGGTCGAGTCAGGCTCTTGCTGGTTCTCTTCGCTGTCCTCGGCCTGGTCCTCGGACTCGTCGTCCATCTCGTCGGGGTCTTCGCCAAGCTGGTCGCCATAGCCGAGGTCGTCGATGATGCGGCGGGCGAACTTGGCGAACTGGCTCTGGTCAGACAGCGTCTCTTGCAGGTCGTCGAGCTGTCCGCCGGCCTGATCCTCGATGTAGCCGCGCCAGAGGTCCATGACGTTGGTGGCAGCGGGCGGCAGGTCGCGCCCGGTGGCAAGGTGGCGGATCAGGTAACCGGCAGCGGCGGCCAGCGGCGCATCCGCGCTTTGGGTGATCTGGTCATAGCCGCGTTTCAGCGCGTCCGAGTTGATCTTGGCGTCGATGTTGCCGGCGGTGCCGGGCATGTCGCGGGCGCCCATGGCTTCGCAGCGGGCGGTCTCCATCGCCTCATAGAGATCGCGCGCCATGTCACCCGGGGGGGCATATCGCGAATGGGTGGCGGCGTCGTGGTACTTGTGCTTCAGCGCCAGCGCATCGGCAGTGCCCCGGGCCAGCAGCACCTCGTCGCGGGTCATCCGCCGGGAGACCTGCGGCAGCCGCATGGCATCGCCCGAGACACCCGAGGGATCGACCGAATAGCTGACGGTCAGGTCCGGGTCGTCGGCCATCACCTTGGTGGCTTCGGCCAGCGCTTTCTTGAACGGATCTGCGGGGTTGTCGGACTGCGCCATGAGAGGGGCCTGCGGCTGTGATTGCAACGGCGTCACCCTAATGGCTGCGGCAGGTGAAGGCCAGTGGCCCAACGCAGGAATCGGGGCCGACGCGGTGGGCAATGAGGTCTCGGATCACGCCCGGGACAGGGTCAGCCGAGCAGCAGGGCGGTGCACTCCGCGATGCGGATGTCGGCCAGCCTGCGGGCGCGAATTGCATCGTCAGGATCGTCGGTGAACGTCGCGCGCGTGAACAACGCCGCCTGAGCCATCTTGGCGTCGATCCGGTGGGCGAGGACACTGCGGCCACCGTCGGGCGGCTTTACCGCGTCAAGCAGGGAAATCATCGCCGCGCGCTGTGCCTTGGTCTGATCCGAGGCCGGGCCGTCAAACATCCACTGGAATTCCATCAGCGCCGACAGCCGTCCCGCACAGGCGGCGAATAGGGCCACCGGGTCGGAAGGCGCGGCCTGCGCCGGTGGAAGGGAGGAGATTACCACCAGCGCAGAAGAACAGAACAAAGTTTTCATACCGCTCATGAATTGAGCATAGCATCAAAATAACCTGCTACATATCGGGCAATTTCAGAATTTCTACAAGATGTTGTGGTTTCGGCACGGATGCACATGCAGAAACGGCGCCCGAAGGCGCCGCTTGCAGTGCAATCCTAATGACTTGGCGGGGTCAGCCCAGGCTCAGGCTCGCCGCGCTTTCGGGAAGCTCTTCGTCGAAGCAGCGCTGGTAGAATTCGGCCACGGTCTGGCGCTCGAGCTCGTCGCACTTGTTGAGGAAGGAGACGCGGAACGCATAGCCCACGTTGCGGAAGATCTCGGCGTTCTGCGCCCAAGCGATCACCGTCCGGGGCGACATCACAGTCGAAAGATCGCCATTCATGAAGGCAGTGCGGGTCAGGTCGGCGACGGTCACCATCTGCTTGATCTGCTTGCGGCCCTTTTCGGTATTGTAGTGCGGGCACTTGGCCAGCACGATGGCGCATTCGGCGTCGATCGAGAGGTAGTTCAGCGTCGCCACCAGCGACCAGCGGTCCATCTGGCCCTGGTTGATCTGCTGGGTGCCGTGATAGAGCCCGGTGGTGTCGCCAAGGCCCACGGTGTTCGAGGTGGCGAAGATGCGGAAGCAGGGGTGCGGGTGGATCACCTCGTTCTGGTCAAGCAGCGTCAGCTTGCCGTCAACCTCGAGCACGCGCTGGATCACGAACATCACGTCGGCGCGGCCGGCATCGTATTCGTCGAACACGATCGCGGTCGGGTTTCGCAGCGCCCAGGGCAGGATGCCTTCCTGAAACTCGGTGACCTGCTTGCCGTCCTTCAGCTTGATCGCGTCCTTGCCGATCAGGTCGATCCGGCTGATGTGCGAATCGAGGTTCACGCGGACACAGGGCCAGTTCAGGCGCGCGGCGACCTGTTCGATGTGGGTCGACTTGCCGGTGCCGTGGTAGCCCTGGATCATGACGCGGCGGTTGTGAGAGAAGCCTGCAAGGATCGCCAGCGTGGTGTCGGGATCGAACTTGTAGGTGCTGTCCACATCCGGCACCCGCTCGGTGCGGTCGGCGAAGCCCTTGACCACCATGTCGGCGTCGATACCGAATACCTCACGGACCGAGACTTCCTCGGAAGGTCGTGTCTTGGGATCCATACTGCGTCCTTTCCCGCGTGGTGGTCTGCGCCCCGGTAGGTGCACCAATTCCGCCGCAGTGACAAGAGCGGCTGGCGAGGATTCCCATGTGCTCTTGCCCTTGCCGTCAGCGGGCCTATCGTGAGGACGCGAAGCATCAGGGGTTTGGCCGCGTGACGACACAGGATCTGGAAACTCTTCTGGCGAAGGTGTCGATGGCCGACCGGGCGGCGTTCGGGCAGCTTTACGCTTCGACATCCGCGAAACTCTTCGGACTTTGCCTGCGTATCTTGAGGGACAGGGCGCAGGCCGAGGATGCATTGCAGGAAGTTTACGTGAAGATCTGGCAGCGGGCCGGAACCTATCAGTCGGGTCGCGTGCGCCCGATGACGTGGCTGATCACCGTCGCGCGCAATCACGCCATCGACACGGCGCGCAAGTCGCGCAGTGGCGTCGCGGCCAAGGTGGACGGGGACGACACGCTCATCGACCGGTTGGAGACGCCGGAGCCGGGTCCGGCCGAGCACTTGCTGCGCAAGGATGAGCGGAACCGGATCGACGCCTGTCTTGACGAGTTGGTCGAGGAGCGGGCCGAAGCCGTGCGCCGCGCCTATCTGGACGGCGCGACCTATGCCGAACTGGCCTCGCATTTCGCGGTGCCGCTGAACACCATGAGAACCTGGCTGCGCCGCAGCCTGCAAGCCCTGAGGACCTGTCTGAGCCGATGAGCGACACGACCGACATACCGCACGACGATGCCCTGACGGCGGCGGAATACGTGCTCGGCCTGTTGCCGCCGGACGAGGCGCAGACCTTCGCCCGCCGCCTGATGCGCGAGGCGGACGTACGCGACCTTTGCGACGCCTGGACCGAGCAATTCGCCGACATCGCCGCCGGCATCGAAGGCGTCCAGCCGCCGGACGCGGTCTGGCGCAAGGTCGAGGCGCGAGTCTTCGGCCGACGCGAGCCGCTCTGGCGGCGGCTGGGGATCGGTCAGGCCGTGCTGGGCGGGGCGCTGGCCGCTATGATTGCACTGGTGGCGCTGCGCTTTGGCTGGCTGGAGCCCGAGACCGACCTGTTCTCGGCGCAACTGACGTCGGCGGCCGAGGAAGAGGTTGCCCGCGTGGCGCTTGACCCCGCGGACGGCCGGCTGGTTGCCGAGCTTGTGGCGCTGTTTCCCGAACCCGGTCGGGCGCGCGAACTGTGGCTGATCCAGGGCGACAACCCGCCGGTTTCGCTGGGTCTGCTGGAGCCGGGTCAGGTGGTGGCGCTGGACCTTCCGGAAGAGATGCGTGCCACTGTCGAAGGGGCGGTGCTGGCGATCTCGGACGAGCCCGAGGGCGGCTCGCCCACCGGATTGCCCACCGGCGCGGTGCTGGCCACGGGCGCGATCACGTCGCTGTAACGTAGTCGTCACCCACTGGCGAAACTTTCACCGGGCGCCCTACGTTTCTTCGGGTGGACCCCGCATTGATCGCGGGGCACCCGTTCGCAGAGCCGTCAGGAGGCCGACCCATGACCATGCATCGTCGCCATTTTCTTACAGGCACCGCCGCAGCGGCCCTGCTGCCGTTGGCGGGACGCGCCTTTGCCGCCGCGCCGGAAGAAACCTTCGAGATCACCCGCACCGAAGCCGAATGGCGCGCGATGCTGAGCAACATCGAATTCGAGGTCATGCGCGAAGAGGGCACCGAGCGCGCCTTTTCGTCGCCGCTGCATGACCTGAAGACCGAAGGCACCTATCATTGCCGGGGTTGCGATCTGCCGATCTATTCTTCGGAGCACAAGTTCGACAGCGGCACCGGGTGGCCCAGCTTCTGGCAAAGCCTGCCCGATGCCATCGGCACCAAGGAAGACCGGAAGCTGCTGTTCATCGTCCGCACCGAGTGTCACTGCCGCCGCTGCGGTTCCCATCTCGGGCATATTTTCGAGGACGGGCCGGAGCCGACGGGGCTGCGCCACTGCCTGAACGGCGTTTCGCTGGTGTTCCGCGAAGCCTGATCCGGCTGCCTGGCACACGCGGGTGCCGACCCGGGCGTCACCCGTCCTGCCGTGCGGTGGCGCGGACCTCCGACTTCTTCAACTCTGCCCGTGCGATGCCACGCAGGTGGACCTCGTCTGGGCCATCGATGAAGCGCAGTGCGCGGCCCCATGTCCAGAGGTAGGACAGCGGTGTATCGGGGGTGATGCCGGCCGCGCCGAAAACCTGGATCGCGCGGTCGAGCACCGTGGTTTGCAGGCGCGCCGCAGCGACCTTGATTTCAGACACCAGCACCCGCGCGGATTTGTTGCCGTCGCGGTCCATCAGCCAGCTGGTATAGAGGTTCAGGAGCCGCGCCTGATCGATCTCGATGCGGCTCTGGGCGATCCAGTCCTGTATATTCGCGTTGTCGGACAGAGGCTTGCCGAAGGTGCTGCGGGTCCGGGCGCGATCACACATCAGTTCGAGCGCGTATTCGCATTGGCCGATCGTGCGCATGCAGTGGTGGATACGGCCCGGCCCGAGACGCGCCTGCGCCACAGCGAAGCCCTTGCCCTCTTCGCCAAGGAGGTTCGCTACCGGGACCCGGACGTTGTCGAACTCCAGCTCGCAATGGCCTTCGGGTGAATCGTGATGCATGATCGGCAGGTCGCGGACGATGCGGAAGCCGGGGGTGCCGGTGGGCACGATGACGAAGCTGTGCCGCTCGTGGCGCGGCGTGGATTCATCCTGCGAGGAGATTCCCATCAGCAGGGTGAAGGCGAATTTCGGATGCTTCGCCCCAGTGGTGAACCACTTGCGGCCGTTGATGACGTATTCGTCGCCGTCGCGCACAATCGTGGTTTCAAGGTTGGTCGGGTCCGACGAGGCGACATCGGGTTCGGTGATCGACACGCCGGAGCGTATTTCGCCGTTCATCAGCGGCTTTAACCAGCGGTCGCGCTGTTCGGGCGTGCCGAACATGTGAAGGATCTCCATGTTGCCGGTGTCCGGGGCCGAGCAGTTGAAGACCTCGGAGGCCCATGGCAGCCTGCCCATGATCTCGGCCATCGGTGCGTATTCCAGGTTGCTCAGCCGAGTGCCGGGCTCGTCGTCCTTCAGCGCCGGCAGGAACATGTTCCACAGGCCCTCGGCCTTGGCCTTCTCCTTGAGCCCGTCGATCAGGTCGTCCCGGGTAGCGCCCGGAGTGCGCAATACGCTGAAACTCGGCATCTGCGGGCCAGACATGGGTGTCCATGAAGGCCTGCAGACGGCTGCGCAGGTCCTCGACCTCGGGCGTGTAGGAGAAATCCATGTAGCGTTATCCTTCCAGGGGCAGGGCGGTCTCGCCCGAGATCAGGGCGGCGCCTCGTTCGGCGAGGTTCGGAGCGATGCGGCCCACGGCCTCGGCGTCGGCCGAAGCCGCGTTGCCGCGGCGGGCGCGGTCGGCGATACCCTCGAAGATCACCGCGATGCGAAACAGCGCGAACGCAAGGTGAAAGCGAGTCAGCCGGTCCGGGGTGCCGCGGGCCTGTGCGTAGGTCTCGATAAAGTCGGCCATGGAGGGCAGGCCAAGGGCGTCCAGATCGGCATCGCGCAGGCCGACGCCGAATTCATCGCCGTTCATCATCCAGATGTAGGCGCAGGTATGGGCGAGATCGGCCAGCGGGTGGCCGAGCGTGCTGAGCTCCCAGTCGAGCACGGCGGCAATGCCGGGCGCCGTGGGGTCGATAATTGCATTGCCGGTGCGGAAATCGCCGTGCACCAGCGTGGTGGTCTGATCCTCGGGCAGGTTGCGCGGCAGCCAGTCGATCAGGGCATCGAATGCCTTTGTGTCATGCACCCGCGACATCTGGTACTGTTTCGACCAGCGGGCAATCTGGCGGGCGAAGAAGCCGCCGTGCCTGCCAAAGTCGGACAGCCCCACGGCCTCGATGTCGACCGAATGGATACGCGCGAGGATGCGGGCCAGATCGTCGTAGACTGGTCGGCGGTCGGCGCGCGGCAGGTCGGCCAACGTGTTGTCATGCAGGACAAGCCCGTCGACGCGGTCCATGACGTAGAAGGCGGTGCCGACGATGCTTTCGTCGGCTTCGAAGAAACGCATTCGGGGCACCGGAACGCCCGCGCCGATCACAGCCGACTGGACGCGGTATTCCCGGTCGACTGCGTGGGCCGAGGGCAGGATATTGCCGTCGGGCCGTTTGCGCAGCACCAGACGGGCGGTGTCATACGTCAGGAAATATGTCGGGTTCGACTGGCCGCCGCTGATCTTCTCCACATGGAGCCGACCGGAAAGGTCCGGCATCCGATCGCGCAGATAGCGGTCGAGCCTGTCGGTGTCGAATTCGGGTGGCGCTGTCGGGGTACTCATCAGGTCAACGCAATCAGGTGGCGGGTATCGGGCAGTTTTTGTCGCCATGCCGGTGGTGTCAACTGCGAAGCGGTTGACGTGGCGCGACGGATGTTATCCTCGTCGGACCAGCCGAAAGCCATGGCATCTATCGCGCGCCGGATCCATCTAGCCAAGCGCCGTCAGCACCCGGTCCGGCGTGGCCGGCAGGTCGCGAACGCGGGCACCGCAGGCGTGGTGAATGGCGTTCAGCACCGCTGCCCCCGCGCCGCAGATCCCGAGTTCACCGATGCCCTTGGCCTGCAGCGGACCGGTCCAGGGGTCCAGCTCTTCGATGAACTGCACGTCGAGTGGCGGGACATCGGCATTCACTGGCACGTGGTATTCGGCCAGGTCGCGGTTCACCATGTGGCCGTCGCGCCGGTCGTGCACCAGTCCTTCGGTCAGTGCCATGCCGATGCCCCAGATCATGCCGCCGTGACACTGCGACCGCGCGGTCCGGAGGTTGAGGATGCGGCCCGCCGCAAACGTGCCCTGCATACGCCGCATGCGCACCTCGCCGGTGACGTCGCTCACCGCGACCTCAGCGAAATGCGCGCCGAAGGTGGCTTGGCGCACCTTGTCGCCGGCTTCGCCGGGTTTGACGTGGCCGTGACCCTCCAGCTTCGCTCCTTCGAGAACGTCAGCCAAGGCCGTGCGGGTGTTGCCTTGCACCGCGGTGCCGTCCTTCAGTGTCAGTTCGGTCTCGTCGCATCCCAGACGGTCCGCGATCTTCCTTCGCAGCTCCATCGCCGCCAGCCAGACCGCGGTGCCGGTCGAGGCTGCGCCGACCGATCCGCCGGAGCCGGAGCCCGGTGGATGCGCAGTGTCGCCCAACGATACGTCGACCTGATCCAACGGCAGGCCCAGAAGCTCGGCTGCGATCTGCTGGAGGATGGCATAGCTGCCGGTGCCGATGTCGGTCATGTCGGTCTCGACCACCGCGCGGTTGCCGTTCAGGCGGATGCGGGCCTCTGCCTCGATGATCATGTTCACCCGGAAGGCCGCCGCCATGCCGGTGCCGATCCACCACTCGCCCTCACGGTGCTGGCGCGGCGCGGAGGGCCGCTTTGCCCAGCCGAACCGTTCCGCGCCCTGTGTGAGCGCCGCCTTGAGCCGATGCGACGAAAACGGCTTGCCGCTTTCGGGGTCTTTTTCCGGAATGTTGCGCAGGCGCAGTTCGACCGGGTCGATCTCGGCGGCCACCGCCAGTTCGTCCATCGCGATTTCGAAGGCAGTCACGCCCACGGATTCGCCAGGGGCGCGGACCGAACCGGCAGCCGGGCGATTGATGCGCGCGATCTGCATCCCCAGTTTGCGCTCAGTCGCCGCATACGCGAAATGGCTGGCCTGCAGGACCGGTTCGGCAAAGCTTTCCTGCGGCAGGTTGGACACCAGTGCCGCGTGGCCCAGACCTTGCAGCTGGCCCTCGGCATCGGCGGCCAACCGGATGTGCTGCCGGGTTTCGGAGCGGCGGGTGTTGATTTCAAAGACGTTGCGACGGTGCTGCACCACCCGGACCGGGCGTCCAAGGTCCATCGCCGCGATCGCCGCTGCCACGCAGTCCGCAGAGATGCCCAGCTTGGAACCGAACCCACCGCCGACGAAGGGTGCGAGGATGCGGACCTTTTCGGGCGCGATGCCCAGACTGTCGGCCAGTTCGTTGCGGTTGAAGCGCAGCATCTGCAGCGCGCCGCGCAGGGTCAGCGTCTCGCCGTCCCACTCGGCCGTGGCCGCATGCGGCTCCATCGCGGCAGAGGTCATCGAGGCGGTGGTATAGACCTGATCGACCGTCACCGCGGCATCGCGCATCGCGGCGGTCAGGTCGCCCTGTTCATAATGCTTGTCATCGGGTTCTTCCGGCTCGACCGCTTGCGGATCGACCGGGGCATCGCGGCCATCGATTTCGACGGTGAGGCACTGCGCGGCGTGGCGGGCTTGTTCAAAGCTGTCGGCGACCACCAGCGCGATCGGCTGACCGACATATTCGACCTCGTCCGTGCCCTGCACCGGCGCTTCATCGGCCATGCCCTGCGCGGCGTTGCGCACCATGCGTCCGTCTCGGATCACGGCCCGGACGCCCGCCATGCCGCGGACCTCGTCGAGGTTCGGACAGCGCACCGCGCCGATGCCCGGCGCGCGGCGCAGGACGCCGTGCAGCAGGCCCTCGGGATGGGTTTCGGCGGCATAGGTGGCTTGGCCCATGGCCTTGGCGAGGCCATCGGGCCGTTCTGAATCGCGGCCCAGCACGCCCTGCGCCATGTCGTCGGTCCGATTGGCCTCTTCCGGGCCATCGATCTTCATGTCGTAGGTCATTGCGTCGCCTCCGTGAGGACCGCCTTGAGCGCGCGTTTCGCGAGCGGCAGCTTGAATTCTGTTCCGTCATGGGCAACCGCGTCGCGCAGCAGCACCTCTCCGGCCTTGTCGAACAGTGCCTCGGTCGGACGCTCGCCCTTCAGCAGGTCGTCCACTTCGGCGTCCCGCCAGGGCTGCGAGCCGAGACCGCCGAAGGCCAGCGCGGCCTCGGCAATCCTGCCGTCCTCCATCCGCAGCACCGCGGCGACGGAGACCAGCGCAAAGGCATAGGACGCCCGGTCGCGCACCTTGCGATAGACCTGCCGGTCGCCCAGCGGCGCGGGCAGGCGGACGCCTGTGATCAGGTCGCCGGGGGAGAGCGCGGTCTCGATATGCGGGGTGTCGCCGGGCAGGCGGTAGAACTCGTCGAGCGCCATGTCGCGCGTCGCGCCATCGGCGGCCTCGACCTCGACCCGCGCGTCCAGCACCCGCATCGCCACAGCCATGTCCGACGGGTGCAGCGCGACGCAGTGGTCGGAGACGCCAAGCACGGCGTGATTGCGCATCTCGCCACCCAGCGCGGCGCAGCCGGCGCCCGGGTCACGTTTGTTGCAGGCGGCGTCGGTGTCATAGAAGTACGGGCAGCGGGTGCGCTGCAGCAGGTTGCCGCCGGTGGTGGCCTTGTTGCGCAACTGGCCGGAGGCGCCGGCCAGCAGGGCGCGGGCAAGCACGGGATAATTGCGGCGCACGCGCAGATCGGCGGCAAGGTCGGAATTGGTGACGGTGGCGCCGACGCGCAGGCCGCCGCCGTCTTCTTCGATTCGGTCGAGGCCGAGCCGGTTGACGTCGACCAATTTGCCCGGCGACATCACTTCGAGCTTCATCAGGTCTACGAGGTTGGTGCCGCCGGCGATGAAACTGGCGTCTTCGGACGTGGCGGCCCTCATGGCATCGGCGCGGTCGTCGGGGCGAGTGTAGTCGAAGGGTCTCATTCCGCGGCCTCCTTCCGGCCGCGGGTCTCCGACACCTCGGTGATCGCAGCGTTGATGCCGGGGTAGCAGGAGCAGCGGCAGAGGTTGCCGCTCATCCGCTCGGACAGTTCGGCATGGTCCAGATCAACGGGACCTTCCAGGTCGTCGCTGACATGGCTGGGCCAACCGGCGGCGACTTCGTCGAGCATCGCCGTGGCCGAACAGATCTGGCCGGGAGTGCAATAGCCGCATTGCATGCCGTCATGCGCCACGAAGGCCTGTTGCAGGGGCGATGGGCCGTCCTTGGCCAGACCTTCGACGGTGGTGATCTCGTCGCCGTCGTGCATAACGGCGAGACCGAGGCAGGCGTTGATTCGGCGTCCGTTCACCAACACCGTGCAGGCGCCGCATTGGCCATGATCGCACCCCTTCTTGCTGCCGGTCAGGTGAAGGTGGTCGCGCAGGGCGTCCAACAATGTGACACGGGGGTCGAGGTCCAGATCATGGGCCTGACCGTTCACGGTAATCGTTACATTCATGGGGGTCTCCTGCGGCTACAGGAGGACAACCCGGCGCGGCGTCGGCTGTTCCGGACTTTATCCACGCCGGGCCTGCGGACAGAAAAACGCCCGGCGCATCCTGCGATGCACCGGGCGTTTTTTTTCAGAGCCGAGCGGCGTTACTTCTCGGGGAAGCTGCGGCTTTCCTTGACCTGATCCCAGGCCCACATGACTTCGTTCAGCTGCTCTTCCTGGCTGCGGTCGCCGCCGTTCATGTCCGGATGCAGGACCTTGATGAGCTTCTTGTAGGCCTTCCGGATCTCGACCTTGGTCCAGGTTTCCTTGGCCTCGAGGATTTCGATCGCGCGCCGTTCGGTCGGCGGCAGGCGGCGACCGGCGGTGCCGCCGCTGCGTCCGGGATTGCGGGTGGCATTCTGGCCGAGAACCTGGTGCGGGTCCTCGATGCCCAGACGCGCCCAGGCCTTGGCCTCGGGGTCGCGCCAGCCCTTGGTCTTGCGTTCCCAGACCTTGTCCGAGGTCTCCTGTGCGTTCATCTCGGCCTCGGTCTTGCCTTCGAAGAAGCTCCATTTCGCGTTGTATTCGCGGACGTGGTCCTTGCAGAACCAGAAGAAGTCATCCAGCACATCGGGCGCCTTGGGGGCGCGATAGAGGCCCCGTTCGTCACATCCGTCATGGTCGCAGACACGCTGAGATGTTTCGGACGCGCCCGACATCCCCCTCCGGCCGCGCGGGTTTTTCTTCTTCGCTGAGGACACGGACATATCGAATCCGAAGGGGTCTGGTTTGCTCATGTTTCGCACCTTTTCGACTCGGACGTGGCAGTTTAGACCATTGCCAACCAGAGGGAAGGGGCAGGGCCAAAAATCATGCAGCGTTCAGAGGAAATCCGCCGCCGATTGCAGGAGGTCTTTGCCCCTGCCGATCTGGAAGTTATCGATGAAAGCGAGGCCCATCGCGGCCACGCCGGGTATCAGGAGGGCGGGCAAAGTCACTTTCGCGTGCGCCTGCGCTCGGATCGTTTCGAAGGCCAGTCCCGTATCGCCCGGCACCGTGCCGTTCACGCGGCGCTGGGCGCTGATTTGATGGGCCAGATCCACGCGTTGGCGCTGGATCTCGACACCCCGTAACAGAACCGCGAAGGCTCAGTCTTTCGGCTGGGCGTTGTCCTGACCTTCGTCCGTCTCAGGCAGGTCCGCGTCGGGTGCTGCGTTGTCGTGCGTAACTACGGGTTCGGCGTCTGGCAACGGGACTTCATTGGGCGGGTCGAGCAGGCGCGGCTCATAGGCCTCGATCTCTTCCTCGACAGGCCGACGGAACACCAGCAGGTTGCGATAGACTGTGGTGCGCCCGGACAACCCCTGACGCTCTTCACTGGGCAGCGTCTCGGCACGCACATAGTGCCAGCCGTCGATCGCCATCTCGTTCATCACGGTTTCAAGCGCCAACGCGAAGCGGTCTTCGGGGGTTTTCACGCCCTTGGCCTTTTGTCCGCGCTCAGGTGCGGGGACCACCTTGTACTCGTATCTGATCATGTCCGTGCCAAGAGCACATTTCACGGCTCGGCGCAATCGCCCGTGGCACGATCTGTCGCCCCCGCGGGCTGGCGGGGGACGGATCTTCGAAGATTTCCGTGGTTTTCCGCGGCGGGATGCGGTTGCGTGACACTCGGATCGTCAGGGTCATTCCGCCGGGTGGTGGCGCCTGCGTTCCTCGATCATTGCATCAATGCGGCGGGTGTCGCGCCGGAGCAGCAGGATACCCACGCCGGCCACGACGAAGGCAACCATCGGCACTGCGATCTCAAAGCTGGTCATCGGGCTCCTCCTTGCGAAGCATACCCAGAATATAGTGCGAAACACCATGCAATACCAGTCCGGCGGCGCCCCAGCCGATGGTCAGGGCCTCAAGCCGCAGGGTGCCTTCTGTCAGCGGCCGCAGCACGGCAAAACCGATCAGGCCAAGCGCAATGGCGTTGAGGAAGCCGCCCAGCAGCTTCACCCGTTCATTGTGCACCACCAGGGCATCGCGCAGGCGCGCCATGGATCAAAGGCCCAGTTTGGCGCTCACGATCTCGTTCACCGCCTTGGGGTTTGCCTTGCCACCGGTGGCCTTCATCACCTGGCCGACGAACCAGCCGGCAAGCTTGGGATTGGCCTTGGCCTTCTCGACCTGCGCCGGGTTGGCCGCGATCACCTCGTCCACCGCGGTTTCGATGGCGCCGGTGTCGGTGACCTGTTTCATGCCGCGATCTTCGACGATCTTGGCCGGGTCGCCGCCCTCGGTATAGACGATCTCGAACAGGTCCTTGGCGATCTTGCCCGAGATGTCGCCCTTCTGGATCAGCGCGATGATACTGCCCAGTTGCTCTGGCGAGACCGGGCTTTCGGCAAGGCTGTGATCTTCCTTCTTGAGGCGACCGAAAAGCTCATTGATCACCCAGTTGGCGGCCATCTTGCCGTCGCGGCCTTCTGCGACCTTCTCGAAGTAATTTGCGCTCGCTGTTTCGGAGGTCAGCACCGAGGCGTCGTAATCCGAAAGCCCGTAGTCCTTGATGAACCGCGCCTTTTTCTCATCCGGCAGTTCCGGCAGGTTTCTCTGGATGTCGTCCACCCAGGCCTGCTCGATCTCCAGCGGCAGCAGGTCGGGGTCGGGGAAGTAGCGGTAGTCGTGCGCTTCCTCCTTCGACCGCATCGAGCGGGTCTCGCCCTTGTCGGGATCGTAGAGCCGGGTTTCCTGATCGATGGAGCCGCCCGCTTCGAGGATGCCAATCTGGCGGCGCGCCTCGTAGTCGATGGCCTGCTGAATGAAGCGCATCGAGTTCATGTTCTTGATCTCGCAGCGGGTGCCGAGGTGGCTGAAGTCCTGCGTTTCCTGATATTTCTCGTACTGGCCGGGACGGCAGACCGAGACGTTGACGTCCGCCCGCAGGTTGCCGTTCTGCATGTTGCCGTCGCAGGTGCCGAGGTATTGCAGGATCTGACGCAGCTTGACCACATAGGCCGCTGCTTCTTCGGGTCCGCGGATGTCGGGGCGGGAGACGATCTCCATCAGCGCGACACCGGTGCGGTTGAGATCGACGAAGGACATGTTCGGGTCCATGTCGTGGATCGACTTGCCGGCGTCCTGCTCGACGTGGATGCGCTCGATCCGGACCTCGCGTGCGGTGCCGTCGCCCAACTCGACCAGCACCTCGCCTTCGCCGACGAGCGGTTCATAAAGCTGGGAGATCTGGTAGCCCTGCGGCAGGTCGGGATAGAAGTAGTTCTTGCGGTCGAAGGCGGACTTCAGGTTGATCTGCGCCTTCAGCCCCAGCCCGGTCCGCACCGCCTGCTCGATGCAGTATTCATTGATGACGGGAAGCATGCCGGGCATCGCGGCGTCGACGAAGGCGACGTTGGAATTGGGCTCAGCGCCAAATTGCGTCGAGGCCCCGGAAAACAGCTTGGCCTGGCTCGAGACCTGGGCATGCACCTCCATGCCGATCACCAGTTCCCAATCGTGCTTGGCCCCGGCGATCACCTTGGGTTTCGGGGTCTCGTAAGTCAGGTCCAGCATGCCCGTCTCCTCGCGAATGAACGAGAGGCGTTCTAGGGCAGGGGCGAAACAGGGGCAAGGCCCATCAGGGCCCGCCCCTTGTCGGTCGAACCTAGCTTGCCGCTGCCATCGGCAACACCGGTGCAATGGCCTGCAAGGCGCGTCGCGCACCGGTTTCATCATCAATGTCGGCGGCCAGATCGGCCCCGGGTGTGGCATAGCTGGTGTCGGCAATGGCCCAGACCCAGCCGTGGGTTTCGCTCATTGTATCGCGGATCAGTCGATCACGGCGGGTTTTCAGTGCGCGGCGCGTGCCGCGGGACAGGCCCGCCGGTCCGGCCCGGTCGAGCGCGGCGCTGAGATAGGCTGCCATCAGGTTGACCATGTGCTGGCGCGGCATCCGTGCAAGAATGTCGTCTATTCCCTCCAGCAAAACGCCGGTATCCATGGTCTTGAACACCTCGGGGTCCTGAATCAACGCGTCAAGGTAAACCCAGGCGTATCCGCCGGTGCCCCAGTGGGTCGTGGTGGAGGCGGCGACCTGTCGGGCCTGCTTTTCCAGCACCTCGAACGAGCCGAACCAGCAGGGCATCAGGTGCAGCCCAAAGGCGCGCATGTGACCGGGCATCTGCGGCGCCAGTGCGATCAGGTCTCTGTAGGCGCCTATGGCGCGTGCATCGGCGTCGGTCTGTCCCGCCAGCAGGGCGCAACGTGCAGAGGCCAGCAAAGGCGAATCCAGAGCCTGCGCGTCATACGGTGACAGATGCGCTTGCGCCTTGGCAAAGGCCGCGCGAAAGCGGCGGATGTTCTGCTCGGGGCGGCCGCGCTGCCAGCCCTGCTTGTACCAGGCCCAGCCGGCGTCAAGGTGCGCCAGCGCCACCAGCGCCGCGCAATACGGATCGCCGGGCATCTCCGCTGCGGTGTCCTCCAGCGCGTTGAGACCTTCGAGCAGCCGGCTCGACGGGGACAGGACCCCGGCGGCAGAGGCCGCATAGAGCGCCCGGCTGAGATCGGACCGCGCGCCGGCAGCGAGTATCTCGGCCTGGGGTGCGCCCGAGCCCGTGGTCGCGCGCGCGGTATCACGCGCGCGTATCAGCGCAGACAAGTCCTCCCAGCGTTCCTGCCGCGCCATGTCGCGGCCCTGACTGAACAGGGCCTCGCTAGCTTTGCGCTCGGCGGTGTCCTGACGCAGAGGGCGCCCGAGGGCGGCCAGCGCTGTCGCAGGATCGGCACGCTCGTCACCGGCCAGTCCGCGGTTCGCTGAGGTGAATTTGGAGGAGTTGGGGACGGTACGGCGCAGCACGGCGCGCGCCTGACTCCGGATTGGTGTCAACAGGTCTATCATTTTCGGCTACAAGGTCCCGATTACTCGAATGTACGGTTATTAAACTGCTGTTTGTTTACGGCGAAGCGATGGCGGGCGGGAGAAACACAATGGCGGAAACGGTTTGTTGCAGACGCGTTTGCAGCAGGACTTCGCCGAGATTGCGGCGGCTGAGCGGGATCGTGCGCATGCTGCCGGTGATAGCGGCGCTGTGGTGGCCTGCGCTGGCATGGGTGCAGGAGCAGACCGAGCCGGGACCGGCGAGTAGCGCTGTCCTGCCGGTCGTCGCGGGGACGGTGCTGGCCCCGGCCCAGAGCCTTCGGCCGCGGCCTCGTGCCGTCCAGTTGCCCACCACCCGTTGGAGCCGGCGGCCCGAAGCCGCGCTCTGGACCCGGGCCATGCTGTCGGCGCTGGGCGGACACGCTGCGCCGCTTGTGGACGTGGTGCCGCGCGACATCGCCGAGTGGTGTCCGGCCTATCCGGACAATCCTCCACGCCAGCGGGCGGCGTTCTGGGCCGGCTTCGCGTCGACGCTGGCGTTTCATGAAAGCACATGGAACCCGCGTGCGGTCGGCGGTGGGGGATTGTGGTACGGCCTGCTGCAGATCCTTCCTGCAACCGCACGTCACTATGACTGCCGCGCCGGCAGTGGCGCTGCCCTGACCCGCGGCAGCGCCAACCTGTCCTGCGCCTTGCGGATCATGGCCCGCACCGTGCCGCGCGACCGGGCCATCGCCCTGCGCGATACCCGCTGGCGCGGCGTCGCTGCCGACTGGGGGCCGATGCGGTCACCCGCGAAGCGCCAGGACATGGCCGACTGGCTGCGCGCGCAGAGCTATTGCCGTCCGCTGGAGGTCACGCGGCCCCGGCTGCGGCCGGTGTCCTGGCCCCCGGCGTAAGGTGGGGGTCGCAGGGCGATCCGCTTGTCACATCCAATCGGCGCGCAACGCCACCGCGCCGTGCCTCAACATCGCTACGTCGACGCCGACGGCGACGAAACTTGCGCCTGCATCCACAATGTCGCGCACGTAGTCCTGATCGACCGACAGAAATCCGGCGGGCTTGCCGGCTGCCGTGATCCTCTGTACCGCGTCACGTACCGCCGCGCGCACTTCCGGGTGGCCCGCGTCGCCCAAATGGCCCATCGAAGCCGCGAGGTCGGCCGGCCCCACGAAGATGCCATCGACACCGTCCACCGCCGCAATCTCTTCAATTTCGGTCAGCGCGGCTTCCGTCTCGATCTGCACCAGAAGGCAGATTTCGTCCCTGGCGCGCTGCACGTATTCCTTGACTGCGCCGTAGCCGCTGGACCGGGACGCGCCCGAAACGCCCCGGATGCCGAGCGGGGGATAGGCCACCGCCGCCGCCGCCGCGCGTGCTTCTTCGGCGGACTGGACGTAGGGCACCAGCAATGTCTGCGCCCCAAGGTCCAGCAGCCGCTTGATCTCGACCGGGTCATTCCATCCCGGGCGCACCACGACCGAGGTCGGCGAGGCGGCGCAGGCCTGCAACAAGGGCAGCGCCGTGACCGGGTTGACCGGCGAATGCTCGCTGTCGATGAGGAGCCAGTCATAGCCGCAGCCGGCAAGCATCTCTACCAGCCCGCTGTCTGGCAGGGTGCACCAGAAGCCGATCTGACGGGTGCCGGCGGACAGCGCGGCCTTGAAGCGGTTGCGAGGCAAATCCATGTGCATTCTCCTGAGCGTCGGGCGGCATCATAATGGGCCGCCCAGGCACGCAGGTCGAGGGGGTGAGCAAAACCCGACCGCGTGAGGTGCCCTATGCGCTTGCCTTCAGCGGTCGGCGTCCGGCGGCCCAGTCCTTCACGGCCTCGCCGAAAGCCTGAAACAACGGTCGCGACACCGGGTCGTTTGCCGCGTCCCACTCCGGATGCCATTGCACCGACAGCGTGAAGCCGGGCGCATCGGCGATGAAGGCGGCCTCGGGTGTTCCGTCCGGCGCCCATCCGTCGATCACGAAACGCTTGCCGGCCTGCATCACGCCCTGACCGTGCAGCGTGTTGGTCATCACCTCCGCCGCCCCCATCAGCCGATGGAACGGACCACCTTCGGTAAAGCGCACCGCGTGGCGCAGCGCGAATTTTTCCTCGATGGTGCCGTCGGGCGGCATCCGGTGGTTCATCCGTCCGGGAAGATCGCGAATCTCGGGGTGGAGCGTCGAACCCATGGCCACCGCGACCTCCTGATAGCCCCGGCAGATTCCCATGAAGGGCTGACCGCGCTCGACACAGGCGCGCACCAGAGGCAGGGTGATCGCATCGCGCGCCCGGTCAAAGGCACCATGCGCCTCGGTTTCGTCGTGGCCGTACTCCTCGGGGTGGACATTGGGCCGCCCGCCGGTGAGCAGGAAGCCGTCGCAGACCTCCATCAGCTCGGCGACGCTGACGAACCGCGGATCGGCGGGGATCAGCATCGGCATGCAGCCCGACACCCCGGACACGGCCTCGGAATTCATCGTGCCGCCGGCATGGGCCGGGTATTGGTCGTTTATCAGGTATTGGTTGCCGATGATGCCGACGATGGGGCGGGCCATGCGCGTCCTCTTGGTACTCGGCCCCAATATAGGCGGCGGTTCGCTGCAAATACAACGGCTGCCACGCGCGTCAGGAACAATGCGACCCACCACCTGTTGATGATGCGGAAATCCAAGGAAAGGGAATCCGATGAAAACGCTTTCGGACGCATTCGAACACACGCTGCAGGACATCTATTACGCGGAAAAGGCGCTGGTGAAAGCCTTGCCCAAGGTCGAGAAGGCCGCCAAGGCGAAAGCGCTCAAGGACGCTGTTGCGGAACACCTGGAAGAGACCAAGAGCCAGGTGAAGACGCTCGAGAAAGTCTTCAAGTCGATCGGCAAGGACGCCAAGGGCGAAAAGTGCGATGCCATCGATGGTCTTATCAAGGAAACCGAGAGCATCATCGACGAAGCCTCGGGTGACGCGCTGAACGCCGCGCTGGTGGCGGCTGCGCAGGCGGTGGAGCATTACGAGATCGCCCGTTACGGCACGTTGCGCGAATGGGCCAAGGAACTGGGCCATGACGAGGCGCATGACCTGCTGACCGAGATCCTCGATCAGGAGAAGGCTGCCAACAGCAAGCTCACCAACCTCGCTGTGTCGAAGATCAACGTGGTTGCGGCCTAACCGACCATAGAGCGACAGAACGCCGCCGGATCGTCTCCGGCGGCGTTCGTCGTTTCAAGGCTTGAATCTCAGGCCCGTGCGGCTTTCAGCTCCAGTCGGCGCGCATGAAGCACCGGTTCGGTATAGCCCGAGGGTTGCTCACGCCCTTTGAACACCAGGTCGCAGGCCGCCTGATAGGCGATCGAGTCGAACCCCGGCGCCATCGGCGTGTAATCCGGATCATCCGCGTTCTGCTGATCGACCACCGCAGCCATTTTCTCCATCGCCGTGCGCACCTGCGCTTCGCTGACCACGCCGTGATGCAGCCAGTTGGCGATGTGTTGGGCCGAGATGCGGCAGGTCGCGCGATCCTCCATCAGCGCCACGTCGTTGATGTCAGGCACCTTGGAGCAGCCCACACCCTGATCGATCCAGCGCACCACGTAGCCGAGGATGCCTTGCGCGTTGTTTTCGACCTCGCGGGCGATCTGGTCCTCGGTCCACATCTGGTAGGAGGCCAGCGGGATGTCGAGGATGGTCTCGACATAGGCGCGGCGTCCCGTCTTTTTCAGCCTGTCCTGCACGGCAAAGACATCGACCTTGTGGTAATGCAGCGCGTGCAGCGTGGCCGCGGTGGGCGAGGGCACCCAGGCGCAGTTGGCGCCGGACTTCGGATGTTCGATTTTCTGTTCCAGCATGGCAGCCATGGCATCTGGCATGGCCCACATGCCCTTGCCGATCTGCGCCTTGCCCTGAAGCCCGCATTCCAGCCCGATGTCGACGTTCTGGTTCTCGTAACCGGTGATCCAAGCCTTGCGCTTGATGAAATCCTTGCGGCTGAATGGCCCCGCCTCCATCGAGGTATGGATCTCGTCACCTGTACGGTCGAGGAAGCCGGTGTTGATGAAGGCCACGCGATGCTTGGCCGCGCGGATGCATTCCTTGAGGTTGACCGTGGTGCGGCGTTCCTCGTCCATGATGCCGATCTTGACGGTGTGATGCGGAAGGCCGAGCGCCTGTTCGACATGGTCGAAGATCGCATCGGTGAAGGCAACTTCCTCAGGCCCGTGCATCTTCGGCTTGACCACGTAGACCGAACCGTGGACCGAATTGCCGCTGTCGCGCTTCAGGTCATGCTTGGCGATCAGCACTGTCACCATGGCGTCGAGCAGGCCCTCAAAGATCTCCTCGCCGTCGCGGGTCAGCACCGCGGGGTTGGTCATCAGGTGGCCGACATTGCGCACCCAAAGCAGTGCGCGGCCCTTCACGTTCAGGTCGGATCCATCGGGCGCGGTGTAGCGCCGGTCCTCATTCAGCCGGCGGGTCCGCGTCTTGCCACCCTTGGAAAACTGCGCTTCCAGATCGCCCTTCATCAGGCCCAGCCAGTTACCGTAGGCTTGCACCTTATCCTCGGCATCGACGCAGGCCACCGAATCCTCGCAATCCATGATCGCCGAGACCGCGCTTTCGATCACCACGTCGGCCAGCCCGGCCTGATCGCGGGCGCCGATCATGTGGGTGCGGTCGAAGACCAGTTCCACGTGCAGACCGTGATTGCGCAGCAGGATGGCGTCGGGCGCCTTGGCGTGGCCGCGGTAGCCGACGAATTTGCCGGGTTCCGACAACGGCATGTCGTCGATCATCAACGCGCCATCGTGGATGTGATAGCGCCGCGCGTCGGCATGGCTGCCGCCATTGATCGGGAACGCTTCATCGAGGAACACCCGTGCCCGCGCCACCACGCGCGCGCCGCGACCGCGATCATAGCCACCCGTCGGCGGCGCAGAGCCCATGGCGTCTGTGCCGTAAAAGGCATCATAAAGCGATCCCCAGCGCGCATTGGCGGCGTTCAGCGCGAAGCGAGCATTGGTGACCGGGACCACCAGTTGCGGGCCGGGGACCTGCGCGATCTCGGGATCGACGTTCTGCGTCTCGATTTCGAAGTCGCCGCCCTCGGGCAGAAGGTAACCGATTTCCTGAAGGAACGCCTTGTAGGCCTTGGGGTCATGCGGCTGGTTGCTGCGCCCCTTGTGCCAGGCGTCGATCTTGTCTTGCAGCGCCTGCCGCTTGTCCAGCAGGGCGCGGTTTTGCGGGCCGAAGTCATGCGCCAACTCGGACAGCCCGGTCCAGAAGACGTCGGCCGTCACGTCAGTGCCCGGCAGCGCACGATCCTCGATGAACTCGGCCAAAGCCTTGTCGACGGCCAGCCCGGCCCGGTCAACGCGTGTGGTCATGGTGTCTCCTTCCGCGGTGGTACGCAACGGTATACATCTCACTACGGCAACAGTTGCAAGCCCGACAAGGTTTCAGACGCACGGGACGGCAAAGGCACCTTTCGGAAAACGCGAAGAATGCCGCGCCACGCGTGCGCGACGCGGCTGAAAGGACACCATAGTGCCTATTCGTCGACCGGAGATCCTTCGGGGTCGGCCAGCGGCTGGTCTTCGGTTTCCGTGATCTCGCCGGTGCGGCCATCGACCTGCGCGTCGGCGCCTTCCGGTCCGTCCGAGCCCATCATCAACCAGATCGCGAAGGCAATGGTGATGATGACGACAAAGACCGCCACCAGCGCCATGCCGCCGAGCGGTCCCTTGTGACGTTTCGCCTGTTTCTCGATGTTCGTGTCCGGGGGGCTCATGGCCTTGTCTCCTGTCGTGGTTGTCCTTCGTGTCACACAGCATGACCTGTGCAACCCTGAGCATGAGGGTAGGGCAGCACTGTCCGCTTTCCATGGCAAAGCCGGCGCGCCGGCGGAAATCGGCGGGCGTCATCATTACTTATGCATATCACTAAGTTTTCTCTTGTTCGAGGCACGGGTCGGATGATACTTAGGTTCATGGCTAAGCATGATCCCGATCTGGACGCTGTCTTCGCAGCCCTGTCCGAGCCGACCCGGCGCGCCATTTTGGCGCGGCTCACTCAAGGCAGCGCCAGTGTCACCGAGCTGCATGGCGGCCACGACATGGCGCTTCCGACCTTCCTCGGTCACGTGCGCAGGCTCGAGGCTGCCGGGCTGATCACGACCCGCAAGGAGGGCCGTACCCGGCTGTGCGAGATGAACGGTGCAGCGATGACGCCGGCGGTGCACTGGTTGGAAGAACAGCGCCAGCTATGGCGTGACCGGCTCGACCGATTCGACGATTATGTGCTCAATCTGAAGAAGGAACGTGACAATGAAGCTTGATCCCGACACAGACCTGACCTTCACCCGCACCCTGCCGGTGCCGCGCGCGCTGGTCTGGGAATGCTGGACCTCGCCCGAACACATCCCGCATTTCTTCGTGCCCCGGCCGCACAAGGTGACCGCCTGCGATATCGACCTGCGGGTCGGCGGCCGGTTCAACACGACGTTCGAGGTGGAGGGCAACATGATGGAAAACGATGGCGTCTACCTCGAGGTGGTGCCGGAACGGCGGCTGGTGTTCACCGACACCTATACCGAGGGCTGGAAGCCGGCACCCGATCCGTTCATGACCGCGATCCTCGATCTGGAGGACGACGGGAACGGGGGCACGATCTATACCGCGACGGCCCGCCATCGCTCGCCTGAGAAAGCGAAAGCGCACGAGGAGATGGGATTCTATGATGGCTGGGGCACGGTGGTGGACCAGCTTGTCGAGTATGCACAGGGGTTGCGGCGGTAGGCGGCAGACGGCAGGCGGCAGGCGGCGTCTGTTTGTGGCTGGTCACGGAATTGACGCGCCGCGCCACCTGCGATTGAACGACCCCGCGTCCAGCATCCAGCCGCAACCTCGCCTCCGGCCGGTCCCTGTCTTGCCATTTCCCGACACCTGCTTGTGGACCGTCCTTGCACCCCATACCTTCCGCCTGACACCGAAATCAGAGCAGGCCCCGGATGAAAGACGCAAGCCCCCAGACCATCTACCTCAA
Source organism: Litorisediminivivens sp. KMU-197 (assembly GCF_056858395.1). Classification (NCBI taxonomy): domain Bacteria; kingdom Pseudomonadati; phylum Pseudomonadota; class Alphaproteobacteria; order Rhodobacterales; family Paracoccaceae; genus Litorisediminivivens; species Litorisediminivivens sp. KMU-197. The sequence goes on from NZ_JBXEQG010000001.1 coordinate 93,888, forward strand.
GGACTACACCCCCTTTGGTTTCATCGTCGAAAGCGTCGATCTGACCTTCCGGCTGGCGCCGCACGCAACCCGCGTCCTGTCGCGCGTCCGTTTCGCGCCGAACCCAGAGGCGACCGACCGCACCTTCTTTCTTCACGGCGAGGACCTGCGACTGATCTCGGCGCGCATCGACGGCACCGAGGTGAGCCCCGAGGTAGATGCAAAGGGACTGACCTGCATCGTGCCCGAAAGCCCCTTTACATGGGAGGCCGAGGTCGAGATCGACCCGGGCAACAATACTGCGCTCGAGGGGCTCTACATGTCGAACGGCATGTATTGCACGCAGTGCGAGGCCGAGGGGTTCCGCAAGATCACCTTCTACCCCGACCGGCCCGATGTGATGTCCGTCTTCACCGTGAGGATCGAGAGCGACCTGCCGGTATTGCTGTCCAACGGAAACAAGGCGGGGCAGGGGGGCGGCTTTGCCGAATGGCACGATCCCTGGCCGAAACCGGCCTATCTGTTCGCGCTGGTGGCCGGCGATCTGGTCAACCATCCGGGCAGCTTCACCACCCGTTCGGGTCGCGAGATCGAGTTGAACGTCTGGGTGCGCAAGGGCGACCTGCATAAATGCGCCTTCGCGATGGAGGCGCTGAAAAAATCGATGCGCTGGGACGAGGAAGTCTACGGCCGCGAATTCGATCTCGACATCTTCAACATCGTCGCGGTGGACGATTTCAACATGGGCGCGATGGAGAACAAGGGGCTGAACATATTCAACTCCTCCGCCGTGCTGGCCAGCCCCGAAACCGCCACCGACATGAACTTCGAGCGGATCGAGGCGATCATCGCGCATGAGTACTTCCACAACTGGACCGGCAACCGCATCACCTGTCGCGACTGGTTCCAGCTCTGCCTGAAAGAGGGGCTGACGGTGTTCCGCGACGCGCAGTTCACCGCCGACATGCGCAGCGCACCGGTCAAGCGGATCGACGACGTGCGCGACCTGCGCGCGCGTCAGTTCCCCGAGGACAACGGTCCGCTCAGCCATCCGGTCAGGCCGGAAAGTTTTCAGGAGATCAACAACTTCTACACCGCGACGGTTTATGAGAAGGGTGCCGAGGTGATCGGCATGCTCAAGCGGCTGGTGGGGGATGAGGCCTATTACAAGGCGGTGGACCTCTACTTTGAGCGTCACGACGGCGATGCGGCGACGATCGAGGACTGGCTCAGGGTCTTCGAGGACGTAACCGGCCGCGACCTCGCGCAGTTCAAGCGCTGGTATTCGCAGTCTGGCACGCCGCGTCTGACGGTGGAAGAAATCTGGGAGGAGGGCGATTCCGCGTCCCGGCCCCCGCGCCGGGACCTCTCCGACAACGCCGGTGAGGAGACCCCAAATCAGGCCCGGGGCGGGGGCCGTCTTACGCTGACCTTCCGGCAGACCACGCAGGCGACCCCTAGCCAGCCTGACAAGCAACCGCAGGTGATCCCGATCGCGGTCGGCCTGCTGGGCCCCAACGGCGACGAAGTCTTGCCGACACAGGTGCTTGAGATGACGCAGGCCGAACAGAGCTTCACCTTCGACGGTCTTGCAGCAAAGCCGGTGCCGTCGATCCTGCGTGGCTTCTCGGCGCCGGTGATCCTCGACCGGACCCTGACCAGCAGTGAAAATGCCTTCCTGCTGGCGCATGACACCGATCCCTTCAATCGGTGGGAGGCCGGGCGCAATCTCGCCCGGGCGACGCTGCTCGACATGGTCGGCGGCGATACGAGGCCGGATGCGGATTACCTTGACGGGATCAAGGCGGTACTGCGTGACCGCGACCTCGACCCGGTACTGCGTGCGCAGATGCTGGGGCTGCCGCCGCAATCCGAGATTGCACAGGTGCTGCATGATGGCGGAACGACCCCGGACCCCGATGCGATCTATACCGCACACGAGGCGCTGAAGCTGCGCATGGCGGAGCACCTGCAGGACCTGTTGCCGGTGCTGTATGGCGAGAACCAGGTCGATGCCCCCTATAGCGCCGAGTTCGAACAGGTAGGCATGCGTGACCTTGCCAACGCGGTGCTGGGTCTCCTCAGCCGCATCGATGGCGGGGCGCAGGCCGCGAAGCAGTATGCCAGCGGGGACAACATGACTCTGCAGCTGGGCGCGCTGTCGTCATTGCTGATCGCCGGCAAGGGCGAGGCGGAGTTGCAGGCATTTCACGACCAGTGGAAAGACGACCGGCTGGTCATGGACAAGTGGTTCGGGCTGCAAATCGCGCACGCGAGCCCCGACAAGGCGGCGGATGTGGCAGGCGCCCTGACCGAGCACCCGGCCTTCACCATGACCAATCCCAACCGTTTCCGGGCAGTCATGGGCACGCTGGGGATGAACCATGCGGGGTTCCACCACGGCTCGGGCAAAGGTTATGCGCTGATGGCCGACAAGCTCATCGAACTTGATGCCCGCAACCCGCAGACGACGGCGCGGATGTGCGCGATGTTCCAGACCTGGCGGCGTTACGACGATACCCGTCAGAGCCATGCGAAGACCGCTCTGGAGCGCATCGCGGGGACAGACGGCCTGAGCCGCGATACCACGGAAATGGTGACACGGATGCTGGGTACAGGGTAAACTGCCCGCACGGGGCACGCGGCGTACCCTCGCGTGCCCCGCCGAAGTGTTGCGGGAACAAACCCGCGAAGGTCGGTGTTTTTATTGCAGTTCCCATGCCGTGTAGATCCATGAGAGACCGCATAGACCCTTTGATCAAGGAACGCGCGAACTGGCTGTTTCAGGACAATGCCATTGCACGTACCTCACGCCGCGGCCTTGACCGGCTGCTGAGCTACGATGAGACCGTGGCGCTGGCCACCGAGATGCAGGACTGGACCTCGTCACTGATCATGGACCGGATGGGGCGGTTGCTGGCCCGCAAGGTTGACGTGACCGGGTTGGAGCATGTGCCCTCAAGTGGGGCCGCGCTAATTGTCGCAAATCATCCGACCGGCATCGCTGACGGCATCGTGCTGCATCGGTTGTTGGCCGCGCGGAGGCCGGACGTCTATTTCTTCGCCAATCATGACATTCTACGCATGCTGCCGCAGATGGAGGACATGATCGCGCCGGTCGAGTGGCGCAAGGAAAGGCGCAGCCACGCCAAGACCCGCCAGACTATGGCCTATACTCGGCAGGCGGTGTCGGATGGGCGGCTGGGTGTGATCTTTCCCTCAGGACGGCTGGCAAAGCGGCGCGGCCTGCGGCTGTATGAGCGCGAATGGATGTCGTCGCCCGTCACCATCGCGCGCAAGTTCGGCCTGCCGGTGATCCCGATCCGCATGGAGGCGCGCAATTCGGCGCTGTTCTACCTTTTCGACGCGATCCATCCCAGCCTGCGCGACATCACCCTGTTCCACGAAACGCTCAACAAGGCCTCGCAGCGGTATCGCATCCATGTCGGAGCACCGATTCAGGCCTGCGACATACCGGCGCGGCCCGACGAGGGCATCGCCATGCTGCGCGAAGCGACCCTGTCTCTGGCCGGCGGGCGGAACGAGTATGACCGGGCGCTGCGCCTTGTCCGGAAACCCGCCTTTGCCTGACCCCCGAAGCATGTTTAATCAAGCACTTGCGGATGGTTGCATGTCGCATTGCGCTATTGACACGTCCGCAGGCGTCTCCTTGTGCATCCGATGGACATGCCGCAGCGCAACATCTACGAAGTGACGTGGGGGAATCGCCACCATATTCCAGCACGCTGGGGAAGCCGTGTTGAAATTTTCTTGCGCAGATAATACTGCGCAGCGAAATGACGTAACCGACGAAGGAAACGAACACGTGAAAATCGGGACGCCAAAAGAGATACTTGACGGTGAAGCGCGGGTCGCGATGACCCCTGACAGCGCGCGTCAGCTTCAGAAGCTGGGGCACGATTGCCTGATCGAGGCCGGGGCCGGGCGAAAGGCCGGGTTTTCGGACGAGTTGTATCGCGAGGCCGGGGTAACGGTGATCGACACCGCCGAGGCGCTGTGGCGCGAGGCGGACATTATCGCCAAGGTGCGAATCCCCACCAAGGACGAGCTCGAGCACCTGACCGAGGACAAGACGCTGATCACCTTCTTCAACCCGGCCGGGAACGAAGAGGGCATGGAGGCCGCCAAGTCGAAGGGCGCCACCGTCATCGCCATGGAAATGGTGCCGCGCATCAGCCGCGCGCAGAAGATGGATGCGCTGTCGTCGATGGCCAACATCGCAGGCTACCGCGCCGTGATCGAGGCCGGCAACAACTTCGGCCGCTTCTTCACCGGGCAGGTGACGGCGGCGGGCAAGGTGCCCCCGGCGAAGGTTCTGGTGGTCGGTGCCGGTGTTGCCGGTCTGGCCGCGATCGGCACGTCTACGTCGCTGGGCGCGATCACCTACGCCTTCGACGTGCGCCCCGAAGTGGCGGAACAGGTCGAATCGATGGGCGCCGAGTTCGTCTATCTCGACTTCGAGGAAGAGCAGCAGGACGGCGCTGCCAGTGGCGGCTATGCCTCAGTTTCCAGCCCGGAATTCCGCGAAGCGCAGCTTGCCAAGTTCCGCGAACTGGCGCCCGAAATGGACATCGTGATCACCACCGCGCTGATCCCGAACCGTCCCGCGCCCAAGCTCTGGACCGAGGACATGGTCAAGGCGATGAAGCCGGGTAGCGTGATCATCGACCTCGCAGCCGAGCGCGGCGGCAACGTCGAGGGCACGGTTCCTGACGAGAAAATCGTCACCGACAACGGCGTGACCATCGTCGGCTATACCGACTTCCCGTCCCGCATGGCGACGCAATCGTCCAACCTCTACGCCACCAACATCCGTCACATGCTGACCGACCTGACGCCCGAGAAGGACGGCAAGGTCAATCACAACATGGACGACGACGTGATCCGTGGCGCCACGGTGACCCACAAGGGCGAAATCACCTTCCCGCCGCCGCCGCCCAAGGTGCAGGCGATCGCGGCGCAGAAGCGCGAGAAGCCGAAGGAACTGACTGTCGAGGAAAGACGTGCGCAGGAGGTTCAGGCCTTCAAGGCGCAGACCAAGCAGCAGGTGACCCTGCTGGCAGTCGGCGGCCTGCTGATGCTGCTGGTGGGAATGATCGCGCCGGCGAGCTTCCTGCAGCACTTCATCGTCTTCGTGCTGGCCGTTTTCGTGGGCTTCCAGGTGATCTGGGGCGTGGCGCACAGCTTGCACACGCCGCTGATGGCCGTGACCAACGCGATTTCGTCGATCATCATCCTGGGTGCCCTGATGCAGATCGGATCGGGCAGTTGGCTGGTGATCCTGCTGGCGGCACTGTCGATCTTCATGGCCGGGATCAACATCTTCGGCGGCTTCCTCGTTACCCGGCGCATGCTCGCCATGTTCCAGAAATCCTAAGGAGTCCGTGCAGATGGAATTCGGATTCACCACTGCCGCCTATGTCGTCGCGGCTGTTCTCTTCATCTTGTCCCTCGGCGGGCTGTCGAACCAGGAAAGCGCCAAGCGCGCCGTCTGGTACGGCATTGTCGGCATGGGTCTTGCGGTCTTTGCCACGCTGGTCGGCCCCGGTTCGGGCCTGTGGCTGCTGTCGCTGATCCTGATCGCCGGTGGCGCGGTGATCGGCGTCTACGTCGCCAAGCGCGTGCAGATGACCGAGATGCCGCAGCTTGTGGCGGCGATGCACTCGCTCGTCGGTCTTGCGGCGGTCTTCGTGGGCTTCAACGCCCATATCGAGATCGGACGCGTCGCGGCGGCCTTCCACGAGGCAGGCATGCCGTTCCCGCGGCCCTATGACGTGTCGCTGACTGACACCTATGCCCAGGCCGAACACATGGCCGAAAGCTTCCGCGGCTTCGCCGCCGTGGTGGCGCACAAGACTTTGGCAGAAATCAACATCCTCAGGATCGAGCTTTTCCTGGGCGTGTTCATCGGCGCGATCACATTCACCGGATCGGTGGTGGCCTTCGGCAAGCTGGCCGGCAAGGTGACCTCGAAGGCGACAAAGCTGCCCGGCGGTCACATGCTGAACCTCGCGGCGGCGGTGATCTCGGTGATCTGCCTGTTCTGGTACTTCGCGACCGGCGGCTTCTTCCCGCTGTTCCTGATGACGCTGGCGGCACTCTTCATCGGCTACCACCTGATCATGGGCATCGGCGGCGCCGACATGCCGGTGGTGGTGTCGATGCTGAACTCCTATTCGGGCTGGGCAGCCGCCGCGATCGGCTTCTCGCTGGGCAATGACCTGCTCATCGTGGTCGGCGCGCTGGTGGGCTCCTCTGGTGCGATCCTGAGCTACATCATGTGCAAGGCGATGAACCGGCATTTCGTCAGCGTCATCCTCGGCGGTTTCGGTGGTCCGCAGGGCGAGCAGCAGGCAGTCGAGGGCGAACAGATCGCCATCGATGCCGACGGCGTGGCGCAGGCCCTGAACGAGGCCGACAGCGTGATCATCATCCCCGGCTACGGCATGGCGGTGGCGCAGGCGCAAAACGCGGTGTCGGACCTTGTGCGCAAGCTGCGTGATCAGGGCAAGAATGTTCGCTTCGCCATCCACCCGGTGGCGGGCCGTCTGCCTGGGCACATGAACGTGCTGTTGGCCGAGGCAAAGGTGCCCTATGACATCGTCATGGAGATGGACGAGATCAACGACGACTTCCCGGAGACGGACGTCGCCATCGTCATTGGTTCGAACGACATCGTGAACCCGGCGGCGCAGGACGACCCGAACTCGCCCATCGCGGGCATGCCTGTGTTGGAATGCTGGAAGGCGAAGCAGGTCTTCGTGTCCAAGCGCGGCCAGGGCACCGGCTACTCCGGCATCGAGAACCCGCTGTTCTACAAGGACAACACCCGCATGTTCTTCGGCGACGCCCGCCAGAGCCTCGACAAGCTGCTGGGGCTGATCGACTGATCGCTTGAGACAGCGGGAAGGTGCCTCGCCCCTTTCCTGAACGAGACAGAGCCTCCCGGGTCATCGCCCGGGAGGCTTTTTTGGTGTGGTCGAAGGGGGTGCTGACCCCGGACCCTTAAAGTGTTTCCGACTAGAAGAGGCAGCGGCCCAGTCAGACTGGCGGAGCCAGGATCGACGACAAGATCCCGGTCTGAGGTTTGGTTTCGGAAAAGGCGATACCCTGTTCAATGTGGCGCAAGTGGGTGTCGAGAAGGCTCAGAGCCTCGGCGTCTGCGCCGGCCGCGATTGCCCCGACGATTTGTTCATGTTCGTCCTCAGCGCAAAGCGTGCCGCCCGTGCCGTATAACCCGATAATCAGCGACGACCGCATGGTCAGTTCTTCCAAATAGCGCTGGAGCACCTGGTTGCGGGCGATCTCGGCCAGCAGCAGGTGGAAGCCACGCGACAGGCGAATCGCGGTGGAGCGGTCGTGGGTGTCTTTGGCGGCTGATTCCTCGGCCAGATGGGCGCGCAGACGGGCGATGTCGTCTTCGGTGGCCTGACGAACAGCATTGCGGCAGATGGTGCTTTCAATGGCACGCCGGGCCTGGAATATGTCGCGTGCCTCCTGCGGGGTGGGGGTGGCGACAAAGGCTCCGCGATTGGGCACCTGGTCGATCACCTGATAGGCCGAAAGGGTCGCAAGTGCGCGCCGTACATGCGCGCGATTGCACGAGAAAAAGTCGCTGAGCGCCTGTTCGCCCAGCTTGGTGCCGGCGCGCAGGCGCTGGTCGGAAATCGCGTCGAGGATGTGCTCAACGATGATGGTTTCCTGGCTTTTCTCCATGTCTCGCACCCTACGATCCGCCTCAGATCCCGGCAACAGAATTCAGCGACAATGTGCCAGCACTCAAAATTGTGCCTTTAGATTGTTAACAATCTGTGTTATCAGTTTTGCAACACAAGAGGAGAGCCCCATGAAACTTGTCGTGATAAATCCAAACTCAACCGAGAGCATGACGGCGAAGATCCTCGCTTCTGCGCAGACCGCGGCGGCCATCGGGGTCACGGTTGAGGGTCGGACCGCCATTGGCGCACCCGCATCCATCGAAGGCCATTACGACGAGGTGATGTGCGCCCCGAACCTGCTGCGAGAGGTGCGTGCCGCGGAAGACGCCAAGGCCGACGCCATCGTCGTTGCCTGTTTCGATGACCCAGCCATCGGGGCCTGCCGCGAGATCGCCACAGGGCCGGTGTTGGGCATTTGCGAAGCCGGGGTAAAGGCCGCATCGATGCTGGCGACCTCTTTCTCGGTGGTGACCACCTTGCCGCGCTCGGTACCGGTGATCGAGGAGTTGGTGCGCCGTTACGGGTTGGATCATCAGTGCCGCCGGGTGCGTTCGGCTGCGATCCCTGTGCTGGCGCTGGAAGAGCCGGGCTCGAACGCCCGCGAGCTGGTCAAAGCCGAGATCCTGCGCGCCATAGAGGAAGATCGCTGCGAAGCGGTGGTGCTGGGCTGTGCCGGCATGTCCGATCTGACCGAATGGCTGAGCGTGGAGACCGGCATTCCGGTAATCGACGGCGTCACCGCCGCGACGAAGTTTGCCGAGGCATTGGTGGGCGCGGGCCTGAAGACATCCAAGATCGGCGCCTACGCGACGCCCAACGCAAAGTAACGACCGCGCGCTGAGGGGCGCCGGTTTGGGAAACATGGTATTACGGAGGAGAGGACCATGACGATGACGGAAACCGCAGACATCGGGGTAGGCGAGGAGACCGCCCCCGATGTGATCGAAACCAAGGCCATCGGCGAGGAAAGCCTTGCGCCGCAGGAGACGCGGATCATGGACCCGTGGTCCTACCTGTTCGCTTGGCTGGGCGGCTGCGTGTCCATCGGGACCTTCACCATCGGCTCGGGGTTGGTGGGCACGCTGAACCTGTTGCAGGTGTTCATCGCCATTACCATCGGCTGCACCGTGATCGGGCTGGCGCTGATGATCAACGGTCGCGCCGGGCACAAGTACGGCATCCCCTTCATGGTGCAGGCGCGGTCGGCCTTCGGCTTTGCGGGCACCCGCATCCCGGCGCTGGTACGCTCGGTCCCCGCCATCGTCTGGTTCGGCTTCCAGAGCTGGATCGGGGCAGGGGCACTGAACCTCGTGTCCGAGACCATGTTCGGCTATTCCAACATCTGGGTGTTCTTCATCGGCTTCCAATTCCTGCAGATCGGCCTCTCGGTTCTGGGTTTCCACGGCATCAAGTGGCTCGAGAACATCGGCTCGGTCTTCATAATCGGCAGTCTCGTCTACATGTTCTTCTCGGTCATCTCGAAGTATGGCGATGAGATCATGACCAACCTCGTGAACGTCGAAGGCACCTGGGGTGCGCCGTTCTGGGGGGCGACGATGCTGTTCCTCGGCATCTACTCGACCATGATGCTGAACGTGTCGGACTACAGCCGCGAGCTGAAGCACAACGTCGGCCCGGCGCGGCAGGTAGCGATCTACGCCAACTCAATTCTGCCGGCGACGCTGTTCATGGGCCTGATCGGGCTGATGGTGTCGGGTGCCACCGGCGAGGTTGATCCGATCAAGGTGTTCTCGTCCGCTGTCGACAACAAGCCGCTCCTGATCATCACGCTGCTGTTCATCGCCTTCGCCCAGGTCACGACCAACATCCTGAACAACGTTGTGCCGCCGGCCTATGCGCTCATGGATGTGTTCAAGCTGAAGTTCAAAACCTCGGCCGTGCTGGTCGGCCTCCTGGCCTTCGCAACCTTCCCGTGGCAACTGGTCAAGGACGAAAGCGCCGCCGGTCTCAGCCTGTTCATCCAGACTTACAGCGCCTTCCTCGGACCGATCTTCGCGATCCTCGTGGTGGATTTCTACGTGCTGCGCCGCCAGGAGCTGGACGTGAAGAAGCTCTATGACGAGAACGGCCCCTATGCCGGGTTCAACCCCGCGGCGCTGATCGCCATGGCTATCGGTGTGGTCGCCGCGCTGACCTTTTCGGCCGTCAGCTGGTACGCCAGCCTGATCCCTGCCGGGCTCAGCTACTACCTGCTGATGAAACACCTCCCCGCCGCCCGTCGTTTCCTGACCTGACACCCTCGACGGACGGCAACCTAAGGCGGACCCCACGGGGTCCGCCTTTTTTCGTTGTGGCGAAAGGGGTTAGGCAGGTGTGTCGGACCCCGGCCGGTATGCAATTGTATTCACGTAACACATTGAAAGAAAATGAATTTCTCTGTTTACCTCGGGTCGGATCGGGGTAGATTGCGGCAACTTCGAAAGCCAGGCCCATGACCAAGATCACCGATCATCCGTTACGCTACCAGTTGTCGAACGAATTGCACGCGCGCCCCTTTCCGATGGCAACGGCGCCGGGCCGGGCGGTCTATCTTGTTGTTCGCAAAGAAAATCATGCCGCGAGCCGTGACAAGTTGGAAGATTTGGCGCACCTGACTGACCTGCTTGACCGCTATGGCGCGCCGCATCCGAAACCTGGGGCGACTCACCATTCGGCGGATATCGGCAAATACCATCTCAAGTGGGAGAGCCACACGGAGGTGGTGACCTACACTGTGTTCATGGACGGCACCGGCGAGCGGCCCTTCGATCCGGCCGATTTCGAGGTTTTCCCCAGAGAGTGGCTGGCCGAGATGCCGGGCCAGAGGGTGACTTCGGCCCTGATCCGGGTCGAACATCAGCCCGATCACGACCGGCTTGCCGAGGAATTGCAGGAATGGTTCGTATCGGAAAGCCTTGCCGTCAGCCATGTGCTGGAAGAGGCGGCAATCGTGGCGGGCGACTTTAGGATCGACCCAGCGGGGCACGTGCGTTTCGCGTTGTTCCCGGCAGCGGGCACGGGGGCCAGCAGGATCGGGCGGGTGTTGCAGCGGATATGCGAGATCGAGCTATACAAGTCGCTGTCGATGCTGGGCTTTGCCGCGTCGCGGGAACTTGGCCCGGTGCTGGGCGAACTGGACGACAAGCTGTCGGATCTGATGACCCGGATGACCGACGATGGCCGGCCTGCGGAAGAAACCCTGCATGCGCTGCTGTCGATTTCCGCCGAGCTTGAGGCGCAATCGGCGATGTCGTCGTTCCGCTTCGGGGCGACCGGGGCCTATGAGGCCATTGTGCTTCAACGTATCGAGATGCTGCGCGAAAGCCATTTCAACGGGCGTCAGTCGTGGCGGGAATTCATGATCCGGCGCTATGACCCGGCGATGCGCACGGTGAAATCGACCGAACGGCGGCTGGCCACCATGGCGGAACGGGCGATGCGGGCCTCTGAACTGCTGCGCACCCGGATCGAGGTGGAGCGCTCGGCGCAGAGCCAGTCGCAGCTCGAGGCGATGAACCGCCGGGCCGAGCTGCAACTGCGCCTGCAGGAAACGGTGGAGGGGCTGTCCGTAGTGGCGATCAGCTACTACGCGGTGTCGCTGGCGGGCTACCTGTTCTACCCGCTGGGAAAGAGCCTCGGGTTGAGCAAGGATGTGGTGCTGGCCGGGCTCACTCTGCCGGTTGTGGCGCTGGTCGGCTGGATGCTGCACCGGATGCGGAAACGCCTCGCCGCGAAGCACTGAGCAGCGCATTCGCTGTCAGCGCCCCGATGGCGATGGAGACAAGCGCGAGGATCGCGGCGACGGAGAGCGTCGGCACGCCGGAGAGGCCCGCACCCACGGTGCAGCCGCCCGCCAACACGCCTCCGACTCCCATCAGCACGGCGCCCGAAAGGTAACGGCCGGTCTCACGCGGGGAGGAGAAGCTCTGCCAGCGGAAGCTGCGGAAGGCGAGCGAGGCCAGAAGGGCACCCCCAAGGACGCCACCGAAGAAGCCGACGCCAAAGCCGGGCTCGATGGCGGTCGAAGCGACGGTCCAGAACAGGGTTTCGCTTGCAGGGGCGGTGAAGGACAGGCTTTCCAGCGCGATCGGATCGAAGTCGTCATAGAGGACGAAGCCGGTGCCGACCCAGGCAGCAGGCACCAACAGGCCAAGCAGGGCCGCCATGATCAGCGTGCCGATGCGGTTGCCGGAGGTCAGGGCGAAGGCCAGCGATGCGAGGGCTATCAAAGCGGTCCAGACCAGCGCGCCGCCGGGCAGGGCTGCGAGCGAGATGCTGTCGCCAATCGGGAACGTGACCGAGGCCAGCGCCGTGCGAAGGGGGGCAAGGACGCCCTTCAGCGTGGCGTGCGCCACGACGGCGAAAACGAGGATCACGGTCAGGGCGCGCAGGTTGCCTCCGGCGCCGAGCACCGTCAGACGCGAAATGCAGCCGCGGGTCAGCACCATGCCGGCGCCGAACAGCAGCCCACCCAGCGCGATGGCGAGCCAGCCAAGGTCGGCGGACATGAAGCGATGATCGTCGAACGAGATCAGACCGGCAAAGACTGCGGCCTGCGTGCCGATCACGGCAGCGGCCAGCGCCATCAGCCAGACACCGGCGGCCTCCTTGCGGTCCTCGCCCACCAACGCACGGCGGAAGCAGAATTTCGTGCGCTCGGCCAGAAGGCCGAACAGGGCGCCGATGAGCAGGGCCAGGATGACGCTGGCCTGCTTGACGGTGGTGTCCTCTAAGCCGAATTGCTCGAACATTGGGCGATCCTCGCGCGTGAAATCTGCGCTGATGTGCGCCCGAATTCCTCTCCGATCAAGGGGATAGGCTGTCGCGAAGGCAGGTACGACGCGGACGGGACTCTGCAGGTGGAGAAAGGGGCAGAACATCGTTCCAAGCTGCCCCTTCTGCGCGAAACGCAATTCAGCCCGCGCGAGGGCGGGCCGAACACATGGTCTTATTTAAATCTGTCGGAGTTACCGCCCCCGAATGCGCGGATCCAGCGCGTCGCGTAGCCCGTCGCCGAGGTAATTCACCGACAAAACGGTCAGAGAGATCATGATACCGGGCCAGATCGAGCGCTCGGGATAGCTTACCAGCCGGTCGACGCCGTCGTTCAGAAGCCGGCCCCATGTCGGAAAGTCCGGCGGGAAGCCGAAACCCAGGAAGGACAGCGCGGATTCGGTGATGATCGCCGTAGCGATTCCCAGCGTGGCCGAGACGAGGATCGGCGACAGGATGTTGGGCAACAGGTGCCGGGTGATCAGCTTGGTATTGCCGGTGCCGATGGAGCGCGCGGCCAGCACGAACTCGCGTTCTTTCAGCGCCAGCACGTCGCCACGCACGATCCGCGCGGTCTGCATCCATGAGGTGATACCGATCAGCGCGACGATCAGGGCGAAGACGCCGCCTTCGGGACCGAACATGGCCGACAGCGACTCGCGAAACAGCAGCGACGCGACGAGGATCAGCGGCAACAGCGGCAAAGCGAGGAACAGATCGGTCAGCCGCATCAACGGCCCGTCGAGCCTGCGGAAGAAGCCCGCGATGACGCCGATCAGCGTGCCGAGGAACAGCGACAGCAGCATCGCGGTGAGGCCCACGGCAATCGACACCTGCCCGCCGAACAGCAGCCGCGCCAGCGTGTCACGGCCAAGGTTGTCGGTGCCCAGCGGATGCGACCAGTCGACCTTGGCGCCTGCGTCCCACAGCGCCACGTAGATCGGCCTCGTGTCGCGCAGGTTGATGAAGTCGCGACCCTGCGGCAGGAATTGCGGGTCATGCGGCCAAAGGAAGGGGCCCACGTAGACGGCGACGACGATCAGCAGAAAGACCACCGCGCCGAACATTGCGCCGCGGTGTTGACGGAATTGGTGCCAGACTTCGCTCCACTGGCTGCGAGGCGCGCTTTGCGGGACGGGTTCGGTGATCTCAGTCATAGCGGATCCTCGGGTCGAGCACGCCGTAAAGCAGGTCGGCAATCAGGTTGAACAGCACGATCAGCACCGCGAATACGAAGGTCAGCGTCTGGACCATCGGTAGGTCATTGGCCTCGATCGCGGTAATCAGAAGTTGGCCGATGCCGTTCACCTTGAAAACCTGCTCGGTGATGATGGCGCCGCCGAAGATCGACGGGACGCCGAGCGCGATCACCGTGACCACCGGTATCATCGAGTTGCGCAGCACATGGACCAGCACGACGCTGGATTCGCTCAGCCCCTTGGCGCGGGCGGTCCGGACGTAATCCTGGTTGAGGTTGTCGAGCATCGAAGCGCGCATGAAGCGGCTCAGCTGCGCAGTGATCTGGAGCGTCAGCACCATGACCGGCATGATCATCTGGTTGAGCTGCACCAAGAGGCTTTCCCAGTCGGTCACCCGGTGGGTGGTGTCGTAGATCGAGGGAAACCACCCCAGCTGGACCGAGAAGATCACGATCACCAGCACGCCGGAAAAGAACGGCGGGATCGAGAAACCGATCATCGACACGAAGGTGCCCATCTGGTCGAACCACGAGTACTGGCGATAGGCTGAATAGATGCCGATCGGGACGGCAATGACGATGGCCAGGATATAGGCGGTCCCCACCACCCAAAGCGTCTGCGGCAGGCGCTGCACGACGATATCCATCACCGGCGACCGGGTCTGCCAGGAGATCACCCGCAGCTCGTCATTGTAGAGCGATGTGTCGGGCAGCCAGCCAAACAGCGTGCTTTCGGCGGTCAGCCAATCGATGAAGACCTTTGGCTCGATCCAGAAGAACTGCATCAGCCACTTGAAATACTGGATATGGATCGGCTGACCGTGTCCCAGCACCTCGCGCATCTTTTCGCGCACCTCGGGCGGCATGGTCAGCGGCATCTGCGCCATGGGATCATTGGGCGCCAGTTGCAGCAGCAGGAAGATAACGAGCGAGATGAAGAGCAGCGTCGGGACGGAGAGGATCAGCCGTCGGATCGCAAAGGTGAGCATGTCGCAGACCCGGTATTGTCTGGCAGAGCCCGCGAAGGGCGCTGCGTGAAGGTTGAAACCGACCGGGCGGGGACATGCCCCGCCCGGTGGTCAGGAGCGCCGGGTCGGGCTTACTCCTCGATGCGGTGCCAGTTGCCGATCTCCCAGATCTCGCTGTCCCAGACATTGAGATTGACGCCGCCGAGGCTGTTGGCGTGCGCCGAGATACGACCGCGGTGGACCAGCGGGATCATTCCGCCGCGTTCGACCACCATGTCGTTGAGCTCCTTTGCGATACGGGCGCGTTCCTCGATGTCGGCAGTACGGGTCAGCTCTTGGTGAAGCGCGTCATAGTCCTCGTGGCAGAAGCGGGCGATGTTCTGGCCCTGCCATTGGCTTTCCGGCCGCGGAGCATCATCACAGAGCGCGTTGCCCAGGTAAGCCTGCGGGTCGGTGCCGTTGAACGTGTTGGCGTACATCTGCACGTCGGCATAGAACTTCTGGAAGGTGTCGGGCGAGCCCGGGTCGCCGCCGAAGAAGACGCTGGCGTTGATGTTGCGAAGCTCGGCGTCGATGCCGATCTCGCTCCACCACTGTTTGATCAGCGCCTGGAAATCCTGACGCACGGCGTTTGTCGAGGTCTGGTAGAGGATCTTCAGCGGCACGCCGTCCTTCTCGCGGATGCCGTCGCCGTCGCTGTCCACGATGCCGGCGTCGTCCAGGAGCTTCTTGGCACCTTCGATGTCCTGTTCGGAGCAGTCGAAGGTGTCGGAATTGTACATCTCCGGAGCGGGGATCCAGTTGCAGGTGACCTTGCCGGCCTGACCATAGCCGATCTCGACCAGCAGCGGACGGTCGATGGCCAGCGACATCGCCTTGTAGACCGCCGGGTCCTGCAAGAAGGGGTGCGGCCCAACGACCGCGCGCTCATCCGGCCCCAGCGCAGGGTCGGGGTTGGTGTGGTTGAGCATGATCCGTTCCATCAGCGGGCCGAAGCCGGCGACGGCCTTGCCCTTGCCTGCGGCTTCCATGCCGGCGATTACGTCGGGCGCCAGTTGCAGGTTCCAGGCGTAGTCGAACTCGCCAGTCTCCAACACCGCGCGGCCTGCCGCATTGGCATCGCCGCCACCCTTGAACAGCACCTTGGCAAAGGCCGGTTTGTCCGGGTCGCGGTAGTTTTCATTGGCCTCGAAGGTGATGACGTCGTTGGGGCGGAACTCGCTGACGACGAAGGGACCGGTGCCCACCGGATTGAAGTTCTCGTCCGTGCACTCAGGCGCGCGCGTGCCGGTGCAGTTTTCGAATTGCGCCTTCTGGATGATCGGGCTCTCGCCACCGACGAACAGCGCATAGGGGTAGGGGGTCGGCTTGTCGAAGTTAACCACGACGGTTTGCTCGTCAGGGGTCTCGATGCTGGACACGTTCTCGAACTTGGGGTTCTGGGCGCAGCCGCCTTCGGGGTCCATGCAGTAATCGGCGGTGAACTTCACGTCCTCGGAGGTGAACGGCGTGCCGTCCGACCATTTGATGCCGGGTGTGAGTTTCCAGGTGATCTGCGTCAGCTCTTCGTTGACGCCGCCATTCTCGACCGTCGGAATCTCGTCAACCAGGAGTGGAACCATGGTGCCGGTCTCGTCGAAGCGCGCCAGCGGCTCGAGCGCGAGCGAGGCAGCCTCGAGGTCCTTGGTGCCCGAGGACAGGTACGGATTGAGGATCGAGGGCGCTTGCCAATAAATGATGCGCACTTCGCCGTCGCTGCCGCGTTCGGCCTGTGCTGCAGAGGCCAGCGCAAGGCCCGCCACCGCACCCATCAAAAGGGATTTCACGATCATGTTTCTCTCCTTGTTGGACATTTCACCCGGCTGGGAGCGTCCCGGCAGGCGTCTGTCTTGTTATTGCGCGAAGGTGGGATCATCCCGGACAAGGTTTTTCCGGACACTCCCCCCAGTTGCATGAGGGCATCGAAACAGAGTTTGACGGAAATGCAAGTGCTGAGGTGCGCGGTCACCGTCTTGCCGTTTGACATTGCGCCGGACACGGTCCTAGCCTGCCCCGCGTCGCCCACGTGAAAGGACCCCTGATGCTGGACCAGCCGATTGCCCGGATAGAAAAGCTGCGCGTGGAGTTCCAGACACGCGAAGGGCCGGTCGTTGGGGTCGAGGACGTTTCGTTCGAGATCAATCCCGGCGAAACCGTCTGCGTGGTGGGCGAATCCGGATCGGGCAAATCGGTGTCCTCGCTGTCGCTGATGCGTCTGGTGGAATATGGCGGCGGTCAGATTGCCGGTGGACGGCTGCTCTTTGATCGGAAGGGCGCGGGCGTGGTGGATCTGGCCGACACCGACCAGGACCTGATGCGCACCATTCGTGGCAACGAAATCGGGATGATCTTTCAGGAGCCGATGACCGCGCTGAACCCGGTGTTCACCGTGGGCCGGCAGCTGACCGAGGGGCTGCGGCTGCATCGCAACATGAGCCGACGGCAAGCACACGCGCGCGCACTGGAACTGCTGAAACAGGTCCGCATCCCCGAGGCCGAGCGGCGGCTGAAGCAATATCCGCACGAGTTGTCCGGTGGGATGCGGCAGCGTGTGGTGATTGCCATGGCCCTGGCCTGCGAACCGCGCCTGCTGATCGCCGACGAGCCGACGACGGCGCTCGACGTGACAATCCAGGCCGAGATCCTGGCGCTGGTGGATCGGCTGAAGCGTGAGACCGGGACGGCGGTGATGTTCATCACCCACGATATGGCCGTGGTGGCGCAGATGGCCGACCGCGTGGTGGTCATGTTCCGCGGCCACAAGGTCGAAGAGGGGACCGTGGCGCAGATCTTCGGAGCGCCGCAACACGACTACACCAAGGCGCTGCTGGCGGCGGTGCCAAAGCTTGGCGAGATGCGCGGCAAGTCGGCGCCCGAGCCGATGAAGCTGCTGGGCGTGGAAAACCAGCAGATCGCGCCGATCCCCGGCAGCGACGAGAACCTGCTGACGGTCAAGAACCTCACCACCCGGTTTCCGGTCAAGGGCGGCTTCTTCCGCCGCACGATCGCCAATGTGCACGCGGTCGAGGACCTGTCCTTCATCCTGAATCGTGGCCGCACTCTCAGCCTCGTGGGTGAGTCGGGCTGCGGCAAGTCCACTGCCGGACGCTCCATCCTGCGGCTGGTCGAACCTCTGTCGGGCCATGTGATGCTCGACGGCAAGGACATTATCGAGCTCAGCCCCTCGGAACTGCGTAAGGCGCGGCTCGACATGCAGATGATCTTTCAGGATCCCTTCGCCTCGCTCAATCCACAGATGATGCTGGCCGATCAGGTCGCCGAGCCGATGCGCAACTACAACATTGCCAAGGGCAGCGAGATCACCGATCGCGTCGCCGCGCTGTTCGACCGGGTCCACCTGCCGCGCAGCTTCATGCGGCGTTACCCGCACGAGATGTCGGGCGGCCAGCGTCAGCGCATCGCCATCGCCCGCGCGCTGGCACTGAACCCCAAGCTGATCGTCGCGGACGAGGCGGTGAGCGCGCTTGACGTTTCGGTGCAGGCGCAGGTGTTGAACCTGATGATGGAACTGCAAGCCGACCTCGGCCTCTCGTACCTTTTCATCAGCCACGACATGGCGGTGGTTGAACGCGTCAGCCACGATGTCGGCGTGATGTACCTTGGCCGGATCGTGGAGCTGGGACCGCGGGCGCAGGTCTTCGAAGATCCGCGCCATCCTTACACCCAGGCGCTGATCAAGGCCGTGCCGATTGCCGACCCGCGGCAGCGCAAGTCTGAAAAGGACCTGAACTTCAAGCCGATCCCCTCGCCAATCCACGAGGTCGGGTACGCGCCCGAGCCCTCGGTCTACAAACAAGTTGGTCCAGGTCACTATGTGCTGACCACCGACAGCGGCTATTGACGCCGCGCCCGGACGGGTCCACCAACGGGACTGAAGGCGCCGACGCGCGCCGGCCCGCGGCTCACGCTCAGGTGGCCGCCAGTCCCCATATTCGAAGGAGCCCGCCATGCCCGTGAAGAACCGATTTGCCGAACTGCAGGACGAGATCACTGCCTGGCGCCGCGACCTGCACGAAAACCCCGAGATCCTCTTCGACACCCACCGCACCGCCGGCATCGTGGCCGACAAGCTGAAGGCGTTCGGCTGTGACGAGGTGGTGACCGGTATTGGCCGGACCGGCGTCGTCGGCGTGATCAACGGCAAGACCGACACCTCCGGCAAGGTCATTGGCCTTCGTGCCGACATGGACGCGTTGCCGATCCATGAGCAGACCGGGCTGGACTACGCTTCCAAGACCCCGAACGCGATGCACGCCTGCGGCCACGACGGCCATACCGCGATGCTTCTGGGGGCCGCCAAGTACCTGTCCGAGACACGCAATTTCGACGGCAAGGTGGTGGTGATCTTCCAACCCGCCGAAGAGGGTGGCGGCGGCGGCAAGGAGATGTGCGACGACGGCATGATGGAGCGCTGGGGTATCCAGGAGGTCTATGGCATGCACAATTGGCCGGGACGTCCTGTGGGCTCTTTCGCAATCCGTCCCGGTGCGTTCTTCGCCGCAACCGACCAGTTCGAATTAACTTTCGAGGGCCGTGGCGGCCATGCCGCGAAACCGCACGAGACGGTGGACACGACGGTGATGGCGGCGCAGGCGGTGCTGGCGCTTCAGACCATCGCTTCGCGCAATGCCGATCCGGTCGATCAGGTGGTGGTGTCGGTGACATCTTTCGAGACGTCCTCGAAGGCGTTCAACGTCATCCCGCAGCGGGTCGACATCAAGGGCACCGTCCGCACCATGAGCACCGAAATGCGGAAGCTGGCGGAAGAACGCATTCAGGCGATCTGCGACGGCATTGCCGCGACCTTCGGCGGCACCGTTACGGTAACTTACCACCACGGCTATCCTGTCATGGTCAACCACGACGAACAGACCACCTTTGCGGCCGAGGTCGCCAGCAAGGTCGCGGGAAGTTGCGATGAAGCGCCGCTGGTAATGGGTGGCGAGGACTTCGCCTTCATGCTGGAGGAACGCCCCGGCGCCTATATCCTCGTGGGCAACGGCGACACGGCGGCGGTGCACCACCCGGAATACAACTTCAATGACGAGGCGATCCCGGCGGGCTGTTCGTGGTGGGCCGAAATCGTAGAAACGCGGATGCCTGCGGCTTGAAACCGCGCGTCCCGGCCCCCGCGCCGGGACCTTCGGTGCCGGCCACGAGGTCCTGGATCAGGTCTGGGACCCGGGGGCGTTGTCACCGCTCGACGTCGCGCTTGACCTGGGCCTTCTGAACCGCGCCCTTGACCCGTTTGCTGAACCGCTTTTGACGCTCGCGCGACTGCGCCAGCGTCTCGGAGTTGTACTGATCCTCGCGCAGGAGCTTCTGCCAGCGGTCCACACGCTCGGGATCGAGTTCGCCCGCCTCCACCGCCGCCTTCACGGCGCAGCCCGGCTCGGACTGATGGGCGCAATCGTTGAAGCGGCACCCGGCGGCGATCTCCTCGATGTCCTCGAAGACCGCGCCAATTCCTTCGGCAGATTCAGTCAGTTGCAGCTCGCGCATCCCCGGAGTGTCGATTAGCCAGCCGCCTGCCAACGTCGGCCTGAGGGCCCGGAAGGTGGTAGTGTGCCGACCTCGGGCGTCGTCCTCGCGTATATCGCGGGTGGCCGCGGTCTCGCCGGTCAGCGCGTTGCGCAGCGTGGTCTTGCCGACGCCAGACGAGCCCACCAGGGCCAATGTCTGCGCCTTGCTGCACCACGGTGTCAGGCGCGCCGCATCCTCGGGGTCCTTGGCATTGATCGCCAGCGCGGTGACCAGCGGCGACAAGCGCTCGGCCCGGCGCAAATACTCCTCGGGCGCGTCTGATTTGTCGGGCTTGGTCAGGATCACCAGCGGAAGGCAGCCGGCAGCAGATACCATGGCGAGGTAGCGCTCCAGCCGGGGCACGTTGAAATCGTCGTTGCAACTGGTGACGATGCCGATGGTGTCGATATTGGCAGCGATCCGCTGCGCGCCAACGCCCGGCCCGGCGGCGCGGCGTGTGAGGTCGGTGAAGGGCTCCAGCCGCCGCAATGCCGAGGTGCCGTCGGTGAGAATCCAGTCGCCCACCGCGAAGGCTCCGCTGGCTTCGCGCGGATGCAGGTCGATGGTGGCTTCTGGCGTGATCGCGGAAATTCGGTCGCGGTGGACTTCGGCGACGCGGGCAGGGATCAGTGCGGCGTCTGCGTCGGAGAGCTGCCGCGCGAAGTGGTCCGACCATCCAAGGTCGGTTAGGGTTCTGTCAGTCAATGGATTTGTCCTGGTTCAGAAGGATCGCGTGCTTGTGTGCCAAGCGTGTCTCGTCCCGGGCGGCGCTCAGAGCGCGGCCCGCAGGGTGCTTGCAAGTTCCATGAAGCCCTCCTGCGCTGAAACTTCGGATGTCGGCAGAGTAGCCCGGCGTGGGTGCCGGATCAAGCGCTTAGGCGGACGGCAGGCCGTAGGCCGTCCGCCGGAGTGCTCAGGCCTTCGCAGCAGCCTTCGCGCGCGCCTTTGCAGGTGCCTTGCCGGCGGGTTTATCCGCGGCACTGGCCGTTGTCTTGGCCTTCTGTGATGGTTTTCTGGCTGCGGCCTTCTTCGGGGCAGCGTTCTTGGCCGGAGCCCGGCGCGCCTTGGGCTTCGGCGTGGTCAGCGCGGCCTCGGCCCGCAGCCAGAATTCCTGATCGCGGCCATGCGGCTGGCCTTCGTCCTGCCACAGGTAAAAGGCAGCTTCCGCGATCGCTGCCTGGTCGGTTGCTTGAACCTCGGTCATCGTATGTCCCCCTCGCTCTCGGGTTTGGTTAGCGCTAACAGAATTACCAAATTTTCTGCACGCGCACAATTGTGTTGCCTGTGCAGAAATGTCACGCAGTTGGGTGGTGTGGCAATTTCATCCGGGGTATGCGGTGAATGGACAGCCGCGAAGGAGCCGGGCATGGCCGATCACGCCAACATCATGTGCATCAAGTGGGGCACCCTGTTCGGCCCGGAATACGTCAACCGTCTGTATTCCGGGGTACGTCGCAACATCGCGGCGCCTGTGCGGTTTCTGTGCATGACCGAGGACAGCGACGGGCTGCATCCCGATATCGAAGTGCTTGATTTGCCGGTGGAACCCTTTGCCGAGCCAATGAAGGCGGCTTTGGCTGTGGCCAACAGACAGGGCGCGATGCGCAAGGTCTCGCTGTTTCGGCCCGGGCTGGTGCCTGATCTTGAGGGGCCGGTGCTGGGCTTCGACCTCGACGTGGTGATCACCGGCGACCTGACGCCGATCTGGCAGATGTCGCCGGGCAAAATTGCCATGCGCCACGACTGGACGGAAGCGCGCAAGGGCCGGCCAACGGGGCACGGCTCGGTCTTTCGCTTCGATCCGGAGGTACATGGTTTCCTCTACGAGGATCTGGCTGCGAACCCCTACGAAGAGGTCGAGACCGCGCGCGGCTCCGAACAGCGCTATACCTCGCACAAGGCGATGGATAACGGTGTATTCGACTATATCCCCGGCGACTGGGTGGTGAGCTACAAGTACGATTGCAACCCGTTCCCGCGCAACTACGTCGCCGCGCCGCGCCTGCCCAAGGACGCACGGGTGGTGTGCTTTCATGGCCGCCCGAAGATGCCCGATGCCGTGGAGGGCTACACCGGCTCGCTCATTCGCTATTCGAAGCCCTGTGCCTGGCTCAAGGACCATTGGATCCACCGGTCGCGTGCCGACCTCGGGGCCGCCTGGGCCTGAGGGTATCGCTGAAAGGTCCAATGGCGGCGCACCGGAATTGCGCGCAGTTTCGTGCTTCTTCAGATATTCGCAGGGTGACGTACCGCAGTGCTGCCCAAGAGCGGCAGAGCGGCCCTCTGAAGGGGATTTGTCCAGCTAAACAAGCAAGATGAGCGCCGCTGATCTTCATCTCGCCCGAAAATTCCGGCGGTGAGGCTGAAAGTTCAACCGCCGGTGTGGCTCATGTGACGCGAGACCTGCCCATCGGCGCGTTGACGCGAATAGTCGAAGTCGTGGCCTTTGGGCTTTCGGGCGATGGCGCTGCGGATCGCCTCTTCCAGAGGCGCATTGTCGCCCGGGTGGTTGCGCAGGGCGGCGCGCAGGTCGGCGTTGTCCTCCTGTCCGAGGCACATGAAAAGCTCGCCGGTGCAGGTCAGGCGCACACGGTTGCAGCTTTCGCAGAAATTGTGGGTGAGGGGGGTGATCAGCCCGATTTTCTGCCCGGTCTCCTCGATCCGCATGTAGCGGGCCGGGCCGCCAGTGCGCTCGGGCAGGTCGGTCAGGGTGTAGCGCTGTGCCAGCTGGCCGCGCAGATCGTCGAGCGACCAGTACTGGCCGACGCGGTCCTCATTGCCGAGGTCGCCCATCGGCATGACCTCAATAAAGGTGAGGTCCATGCCGCGCTGCGCGCACCAGTCGGTGAGGGTGAAGAGTTCGTCCTCGTTGAAGCCGTGCAGGGCGACGGTGTTGATCTTGACCCTGAGCCCGGCCTTCTGCGCCGCGTCGATGCCGCGCAGCACCTGCGGCAGGCGGCCCCAGCGGGTGACGCGGGCGAACTTGTCCTCGTCGAGCGTGTCCAGCGAGACGTTCACGCGCCGAACGCCCGCGGCGTAGAGTTGGTCCGCGAAGCGCTCCAGCTGGCTACCATTGGTGGTCAGGGTCAGTTCCTTCAGCGCGCCGCTGTCGAGGTGGCGGGTCATGGCTTGGAAGAAGGTCATGATGTCGCGACGCACCAGAGGTTCGCCGCCGGTGATGCGCAGCTTCTCGACGCCGAGGCCGATGAAGGTCGAGCACATGCGATCCAGCTCTTCCAGCGTCAGGAGTTCCTTTTTCGGAAGAAACGTCATGTTCTCGGCCATGCAATAGACGCAGCGGAAATCGCAGCGGTCGGTGACCGAGACGCGCAGGTAGGAGATCGGGCGCAGGAAGGGGTCGATGAGTTGCGGGGTCATATCTCATACCTAAGCGGCGGGGAGTTGCTGAACAAGGGTAATGTGACGTTGACGAAGGCGACCAATGGCGTACCTTGCAAGCCATGAGACAGCGGATAGTACTGGGCGCCGCGGCGCTTTCACTGCTTGCCGGCTGCGGTCAGATGGCCGGGCTTGGCGGGATCATGGAATCTCGGGAGCGGGCGGCACCGGTGCCGGCCGAGCCGATTGGAAACGTGCCAGCACCGGAAGTTGCGCTGCCGCCGCCAGAGGCAGTCACGGTCGAGGAATTCGATACCACCACGGAAGAAGACCGGGTTGCAGCCGCGGCAGCGCCCGATCCTGCGGGCGAGATGCTGCTGGGCACCACCATTGCCACGCTTGGCGATCCGGCGAAGCCGGGTTTCTGGCTCGAGACGCCGCTGGTCGATGCGCGCGCGACCGGCCGGGTCGAGTTTGCGCAGACCGGGCAATCGGCCCAGGTGGACCTGATCCCGATCGACGGTCCGGCCTCTGCCGGCAGCCGGATTTCGCTGGCGGCCATGCGATTGATCGGCGCGCCGCTGACAGGGCTGCCCGAGCTCAGGGTGTATCGGAACTGAGGTACTTGCCAGCTTCGCGGCGGGCAAAGGATTTCATCCGCTCCGCGTGACGGACGAGGAAATCGCGCGTCATGTCAGGCGCGTGTTTCGACAGGTCGCGGAGCCACCAAGCCACCGCCTTCTGCATGAACCAGTCCGGATCATCGAGATAGCCTTCGGCCCATCCGAGGATGCGATCCCGTGTCACGATATCTTCGGGTTTCGGGCGACGGATCTTGGTCCAAGGTAAGGTCATCACCAGCGCCGCACGCCTTGTCCACATTTGATCGGACCGGATCCAGCTTTCAACCTCGTCCAAGCGCGACGGATCGGCCATCAGCCGTTTCTGTCCAGCGATGCTGGCATGATCGGCGATGGCCCAGGCGTCGAACTCCGGCACCCACGAGGTGATCAGCCGCCAGGCCGCCTCGTCCGGGCGGAGACGGGCTTGGGTGAGGAGCTTGGCAGCGGCAATGCGGGCCTCGTGAATGTTGGTTTGCCAGAGGCCGTCGGCCAGTGCGACACGTTCGTCGACCGTCAACTGCTGCCGCCACGCCTGTGTCAGATCGTTGATGACCGGATTGGCAACGCCGAGGTAGCTGCGCGCGACCTTGTGATAGGCAGCCATGTCGATAGCGCGGGCCTCGTCGGCGTGGCTGTGCAGCCCGGACAGGGCTTCCTCAGGTGTCATTCGAGGTTCGCTTCCACGCCGGTGGGCAATCCGTCGATGGTTTTGCGATTGCGGGTGTCCCAGTACTTGCGGATACCTTCGCGTCCCTTGTCCTCGGTCCACTTTTCAAGCGTCTCGCGAGGGCCAGCGTGATCGAAGAAGGGGATCGAATAGCCGCAGGAGGTCTGCACCAGATCGATGCTCAGGTCATAGAACTGGCGCGCGCCGAGCCGCTCTCCGAACCGGGCTTCAAGGTCCGCCCAGTCCCGATGGTTGCGTTGGATCATGCGGGCCGTGCCATAGGTGCGCAGGATTTGCGGACGCTTGGTGAAGGAGCACCACATCAAGGTCATGCGCGGATCCTGCGCGAGGTGGCCCGCAGTCTCGTTGCCCGAACCGGTCATGTTGAGCCAGACGATGCGGTTCGGGCCAAGCACACGCAGGCTGTCCATGCCCTTGGGCGAGACATTCACCCGCCCCTGCGGCGCGGCGGTGCCGGTGAAGAAGATGTGCTGATCTTCGATGAAGGCTCGGTGCGCTTCGGTGAGGGCGTCGAACTGCTTGCCCATCTATTCGACCGTGACCGACTTTGCGAGGTTGCGCGGCTGGTCGACATCCGTGCCCTTCGCAATGGCGGTGTGGTAGGCCAGAAGCTGTGCCGGGATGGCATAGAGGATGGGCGTCAGGATCTCGGACACGGCGGGCAGCGCCAGACTGTGCCAAACGTCCTCGCCGCTTTCCTTTACGCCCCTCGCATCGCTGATCAGGACGACCTTGCCTTCGCGGGCCACGACCTCCTGCATGTTCGACACCGACTTGTCGTAAAGCGAGTCGCGTGGCGCCATGACCACCACAGGTACGGTGTTGTCGATCAGCGCGATCGGGCCATGCTTCAGCTCTCCGGAGGCGTAAGCCTCGGCGTGGATGTAGCTGATTTCCTTGAGTTTGAGGGCGCCTTCGAGCGCCAGAGGGTACATCAGACCCCGCCCAAGGAACAGCACGTCGCGCGCCTTGGACAGGTCGTGCGAAATTTCCTTGAGCGTGTCGCTCAGCGTCAGCGCGTCGTTGATCTGGCCCGGCAGGGCCCGCAGCAGCGCCAGCTTGTCCTGAAGCGCCTCATCGCCGATCTCGCCACGGTCATGGGCAGCCTTCAGGGCCAGCAGCAACAGCACGGTCAGCTGACAGGTGAAGGCCTTTGTCGAAGCGACGCCGATCTCGACACCCGCGTGGATTGGCAGGGCGGTGTCGCTTTCACGGGCGATGGAGCTTTCGGGGACGTTGACCACCGACAGAACGTGCTCGGCCTTGTCGCGGACATAGCGTAGCGCGGCGAGGGTGTCGGCAGTCTCGCCCGACTGGCTGACGAACAGAGCGGTGGTGCTGGGGCCGATTGGCGGCTCGCGATAGCGGAACTCCGAGGCGATATCGACCTCGACGGGAATGCGGGCGATGCGCTCGAACCAGTATTTCGCGGTCAGGCAGGCATAGAAGGCGGTGCCGCACGCAACCATGGTCATGCGCTCGACCTTGGCGAAATCCGGCACACCCTCGGGCCAGACCAGCCCGGTGCCGGCCTCGTTCAGGTATTCCGTGATGGCGTTCTGGATCACCGCAGGCTGCTCGGCGATTTCCTTGGCCATGTAGTGTTTGTAGCCGGCTTTGTCGACGTTCGCATCGGCCAGCGAGACTGTCTTCATCGCCCGGTTGGCAAGGTTGCCGTTTGCATCCCGGATCTCGAGGCTGGTGCGGGTGATGACGGCGCGGTCGCCTTCGTCGAGATAGGTGATCCTGTCGGTCAAAGGGGCCAGCGCGATGGCGTCGGAACCCACGTACATCTCACCCTCGCCATGGCCGACAGCCAGCGGAGATCCCTTGCGGGCGGCGACCATCAGGTCTTCTTCGCCGTCGAACAGGAAGGCCAGGGCGAACGCGCCCTCTAGCCGGTCAAGCGTGGCATACGACGCCTCCACCGGCGCCATGCCTTTGCGCATGTGGTGATGGGTCAGCAGGGCGACGGTCTCGGTGTCGGTCTCCGTCTCGGTGAAATAGCCGAGCTCGTTCAGCTCTTCGCGAAGCGCACGGTAGTTTTCGATGATGCCGTTGTGCACCACTGCGACGCTGCCTGTGCGATGAGGGTGCGCATTGGTTTCCGAAGGCGCCCCATGCGTCGCCCAACGGGTGTGGCCAATGCCCGACCGGCCGCGCAGGGGCTCGTGGACCAGCCTGTCGGACAGGTTCACCAGCTTGCCCACCGCGCGGCGGCGGTCAAGCTGGCCTTCATGAACGGTAGCAATTCCGGCGCTGTCATACCCACGGTATTCCAGCCGTCTCAGAGCGTCGACAAGGATTGGCGCGGCCTCGTGCCCGCCAAGATACCCTACAATACCGCACATTATGACTTGCTCCCGGCCTGCTTGACCTTCTTGGACTTTAACATTTCCAACAATTTTCGCGCGAGGCCGGGTTTGTTGACCTGATCGGCCCGGCCCAAAGCGAGGGCACCATCGGGGACGTCCTTTGTGACCACTGTGCCCGATCCGGTCATCGCCTCGTCGCCCACCTTCACCGGTGCGACCAACATTGTGTTGGAGCCGATGAATGCGCGCTTGCCGATCTCGGTCCGGTGCTTGAAGACACCGTCGTAATTGCAGGTGATGGTGCCGGCCCCGACGTTGGTCTTTTCGCCGATATGGGCATCGCCGATGTAGGTCAGGTGATTGACCTTGGCGCCTTCGTCAAGCACCGCGTTCTTGACCTCGACGAAGTTGCCGACGCGGACATCCTCACCCAGTTCGGCGCCCGGACGGAGGCGGGCGTAGGGTCCGACGACGGCGCCGCGGCTGACATGGCAGCCTTCGAGGTGTGAAAAGGCGCGGATATGCGCGCCATTCTCGATCGTGACACCGGGACCGAAGACGACATTGGGCTCGATCTCGGTGTCGGGGCCGATATGGGTGTCGAGCGAGACATAGACCGTCTCGGGCGCGTGCAGCGTCACACCACTTTCCAACAGCTGCGTGCGGGCGCCGGCCTGAAAGGCCGCCTCGGCTGCGGCAAGGTCCGCGCGGGAATTGACGCCCATGGTCTCGGCCTCAGCGCAGGCAACGGCGGTGGCGGACAGGCCCGCGTCGCGGGCCAGCGCCACAATGTCGGTCAGGTAGTATTCGCCCGAGGCATTGTCGTTGCCGACCTTGTCCAGCAAGGCAAAAAGCGTCTCGGCGCGGGCGGCCACAACGCCCGAATTGCAGAAGTCTATGGCCCGCTCGCGGATTGACGCGTCCTTGAACTCGACGATCTTGTGCAGGTCTTCGCCGTCCATCACCAACCGGCCGTACTTGCCCGGATCGGCGGCTTTGAAGCCCAGCACGACCACGTCATGGTGCTGACGCGCTTCCGCCATGGCCTGAAGCGTCTCGGGGCGGATGAACGGGGTGTCCCCGTAAAGAACGATTACGTCGCCTGAGAAACCGGCCAAGGCGTCACGCGCCTGCAAGACCGCATGACCTGTACCCAATTGCGTGGTCTGCTCGACGCATGTCGCGGTTTCGTCGATCTCTTTTGCGGCGGCTTCCACGGCGGCACCGCCATGACCGGTGACGATGACCGTCCGCTCGGGTTCGAACGCCGCGCCGGAGGCCATGGCATGCGCCAGCAGTGGCGCTCCGGCGACCTTGTGCAGCACCTTCGGCAGATCGGACTGCATCCGTGTACCTTTGCCGGCGGCGAGGATGACGAGGGCGGTGCTCATAACGGTTTCTCTTTGTAATTGCCTCGGGCCCGTTTTATCCGCTGACACGGGGGCCGCAAGGTCGCGGACCTCACAATCAATGACTGTATATGTCAGGAGCCTGGAATCCATGCGCACGGTGATCTTTGACCTCGACGGCACGCTGGCCGACACCAGCGGTGATCTGATCAACGCGGCGAATGCCTGTTTCCGGGCGATGGGGGCCGGCGATGTTCTGGACAAGGCAACCGACGGCGGCGTGGCGGTGCGCGGCGGGCGGGCGATGTTGAGCCTCGGCATGGCGAGGCTGGGGCGCGCGGATGATCATGAGGCGGTGAACGTCTGGTATCCGAAGCTGCTTGAGGAGTACGAGGCAAGTCTCGATGCCGAAACGGTACTGTATCCCGGCGTGGATGCGATGCTGACGGCGCTCACAAGGTCTGGATTCCGGCTGGGCGTCTGCACCAACAAGCCGGAAGCGCTGGCGCACAAGCTTCTTATAGCGCTCGGTATCCGCGATGAATTTCAGTCGCTGATCGGCGCCGACACCCTGCCTGAACGCAAACCGCACCCGATGCCCTATATCGCTTCGGTCGAACGGGCAGGCGGCGCACTGGCGAATTCGATCCTGATCGGCGACAGCGTGACTGACCGCGACACCGCGCGGGCCGCGGACGTGCCTTGCGTGCTCGTCACCTTCGGCCCGTCTGGCGACGACATGGCCGCATTGGAGCCGGAGGTGTTGCTGGAGCACTTCGACGATCTGCCCGACGTGGCGGAGCGTTTGCTGGGAACCGGCGCGCAGTAAGAGTGCGCGGTTCGGTCAGTCGGTCACCGTCGCGCCAGAGTTATACAGCGGCACCGTCGACATCGAGACCTTGGCGGACCCGTCCGTCAGCTCGCGTGCATGTGCCACGTAGATCAGGGTTTGGTTGGCTTCGTCGAAAATGCGCTTCACGCGCAGCGACTTCAGGATGATCGAGCGCGATGTGCGGAAAACATCCTCGCCCTCCTCGTCGCGTTCGATGTTGCCGATGCGGATCGGGCCGGTCTGTCGGCATGCAATCGATGCGTTCGAGGGATCCTCGAACCAGTTGCCCTTGGAAAGCCGGTCTATCAGGCCTCGCTCGAAATAGGCCAGGTGGCAGGTAACGCCTTCAACCTCGGGGTCGGCGACCGCCTCGATGATGATATCGTTGCCAACCCAGTCCACGTCGATTTCACCCACTTGCTGGGCCGAAAGCGGCATGGCCAGGCTCGGCACCAGCAGCACTGCTGCGAGACGGCGAAGAAAAACGTGCATGGTATGTCCTTGTGATAATGTGCGCGGCCTTCAATCGGCGCACCGGGTGTCAGGTGAAACGTACGGTACCATGTGTCCCCATGTCGGGGGTGTCGTCCGAGACGTTGGCCTTGGCGACCTCGTATAGGAACGAGGCGGCCCCGTCGGTCGCCCAGACCTCGGCAGTCTCCGGCGTAAAGCTGACGAGCCGTATGTCATCGTCCTTCCGGCCGTCTTCAAACCAAGCGGCGGCGACGGCGTTCCACAGTTCGTCAAGCTTCGCGGGGTCGTTCACCAACTGCGCACGCCCACTGATGTCCGCATAGATATGCGCCTTCGGGTCGGCCACGATGAACTCTGCGGTGCTGCCCGTTTCGGCGGCCTTGGCCACGTCAGTGCCATCGGCCGTGATGAACCAAATCGCACCATCGTCGCGACGGGCGTACGGCGACATTGGCAGGGCGCGTCCGCCCGCCAGACGAAACATTCCGGCGCGAACGTCGTCCATCCGATCCCAGAAGGCATCTTGCAGGGTCTGTGTCATATCATGTCCTTTGAGTGTCTGTCGAAATCGCAACGCGGGCAGACCGGCGGAGTTCCGTCGTGCTGCCAAGGCACCCGTGCAAAAGGTTCCATCACACTTCGTGGCATGAGCGAACTTCGGCTTCCAACTGTGCTGATTTAGGCGTCTTTTCGCTAGTGGGCAGATTCAGGATCGGCTGTCAAAATTGCGCGGAACAGAAACCCCCTGAACGTGATTGTCCCCTCGAACGCGACGCATCCCTGCGCCGCGTCCAAACAGAAAGTGAAGGAGGACAATCATGTTCTTTCGTAACGCAATTCTAAGCACCTCGCTTGTGGCACTCACCGCAGGTCCTGCTCTGGCCGCAACCACGGCAACCGCTACCACCGACCTGAACCTGCGCGCAGGCCCCGGGCCCCAGTATGAGATCATCGGCGTGATCGATGGCGACGCTTCAGCCGACGTGGAAGGCTGCATCGACGCCAGCAACTGGTGCAAAGTCATGTACGATGGCCAGGAAGGCTGGGCCTATGGCGAGTACCTGACCGCATCGCTGAATGACACCATGGCGCCCGTGGTCTCGGAAGAGATCGTCGTGGAAAGCGTGACCTACGACAACTCCAACGACGGCGAAGCCTTCGTCAGCGCCGGCACCGTTGGCGCCGTCGCAGGCGCTCTGATCGCCGGTCCCGTTGGCGCCGCCGTTGGTGGTATGGCTGCTGGCACCGCCGGTGCGTTGGCACAACCCGATGAAGAGGTCGTGACCTACGTCCGCACCAACACGCTTGAGCCGATCTATCTGGAAGGTGAAGTGGTGACCGGTGCGATCCTGCCCGAGACCGTGGAACTGGCTGAGATCCCCGAGTCCGAATACCGCTACGTCTACGTCAACGGCCAACCGGTCCTCGTGGAACCGGAGGACCGCACCATCGTTTACGTCGTTCGCTAAACGACTGAAAATCACACCCCCACACACTCACGAACCAGCAGGCGGCCTTCCGGGGCCGCCTGTTTTCGTGTTGGCTTGACAGGCCGGATGCTGCCGCGTTAAATGAACGAGTGTTCAATAAATGAGCCCGGGAATCGGGGGGAGCCGTCAATGTACACAGCCGTGATGAATTTCGATCTGGGCGAAGACGTCAACGCACTGCGCGAGATGGTGCACCGCTGGGCGCAGGACCGCGTGAAACCCATGGCGGCCGAGATCGACGCGAAGAACGAATTTCCCAACGAGCTCTGGCAGGAAATGGGCGAACTGGGCCTATTGGGCGTGACCGTGCCCGAGGAATTCGGCGGCGCCGGTATGGGGTATCTAGCGCATGTCATAGCGGTCGAGGAAATCGCCCGCGCCTCGGCCTCTGTCTCGCTCTCCTACGGTGCGCATTCCAATCTCTGCGTCAACCAGATCAAGCTGAACGGCTCTGACGAACAGAAGCAGAAGTACCTGCCGCGGCTGGTATCGGGCCAACATGTCGGTGCGTTGGCAATGTCGGAGGCCGGCGCCGGGTCCGACGTGGTGTCGATGAAATTGCGCGCCGAAAAGCGCAATGATCACTATCGCCTGAACGGCAACAAGTTCTGGATCACCAATGGTCCGGACGCCGACACGCTGGTGGTCTATGCCAAGACCGACCCCGAGGCCGGGTCCAAGGGTATAACCGCCTTTCTAATCGAAAAGGAGATGAAGGGTTTTTCCACCTCGCAGCACTTCGACAAACTGGGGATGCGCGGATCGAACACGGCCGAGTTGGTGTTCGAGGACGTGGAAGTGCCCTTCGACAACGTGCTGGGCGAAGAGGGCAAGGGCGTACGGGTCCTGATGTCGGGGCTGGATTACGAACGCGTGGTACTGGCGGGTATCGGCACCGGCATCATGGCGGCCTGCCTCGACGAAATCATGCCTTACATGGCCGAGCGCAAGCAATTTGGCCAGCCGATCGGGAACTTCCAGCTGATGCAGGGCAAGCTGGCGGACATGTACACCAAGATGAACTCGGCCCGGGCCTATGTCTATGAGGTCGCCAAAGCCTGCGACCGGGGTGAGGTCACCCGTCAGGACGCTGCCGCCTGCTGCCTCTATGCCAGCGAAGAGGCGATGGTGGTGGCGCATCAGGCGGTACAGGCCATGGGCGGCGCGGGCTTCATGAATGAAACCCCGGTGGCCCGCATTTTCCGCGATGCCAAGCTGATGGAGATCGGGGCCGGCACCTCCGAGATCCGCCGAATGCTGATCGGGCGCGAGATGATGGCGCGGATGGGCTGAAGGGACCGGCAGGAACCAGCCATCGGCGCAGGCGGTTGGCCCGGGAGGGGCGGCACCGCCATCAGCGTCACAGGAAAGGGTAGTCATGGGCAGTCTTGTTGAAATGGAACTCGAGGGCGGCATTCTGCACGGCCAGTTTCACTGGCTGGTGGAACTGCTGGAGTGGGCCGCCGCCATCGTCGACATCTTCGCCGTGCTGCTGATCCTGCTGGGCGCCGTGCGCTTCATCCTGGGCGTCGGTAAGGCAGAAATTTTCCGCAGCGGCTCCGAGCGTGTCAACAAGACCAACCGCGAGCGTATCGAGCTGGGCCGCTACATCTTGGCCTCGCTGGAACTGTTCATCGTGTCCGACATCATCCACACCGCGCTGAGCCTCGCTTTCTCGGACCTGCTGTTCCTGGGGCTGCTTGTCGTCATCCGGTCGATCACCTCGTTCTTCCTGGACCGCGAACTGGAGCAGTTGAAGAAGGATCTGGGAGAGTAGGGCACCCATGCTAGGGTTGGCCCGAACCGGGAGGGTTTATACATGACAGACACGGATCAGCGCTTCGCGGGCCTGCGTGCGCTCTATATCAACACCTCGCTCAAGAAAGACGGCGCCAAAAGCCACACCCGTCTTCTGATGGGTGCCTCGGCGGATATCATGGAAAAGAACGGCGTGGCGGTAGAGCATGTGCATCTGCTCGATCACGTGGTGCCGCCGGGGGTGTTTCCCGATATGACGGAACACGGCTGGGACCGCGACGACTGGCCTGACCTGTGGAAGAAGGTTCAGGCGGCACAGATCCTGGTGGTTGGGACGCCATTGTGGTTAGGCGAAGAAAGCTCGGTTTGCCGGGTGTTGATCGAACGGCTCTACGGCATGTCGGGCGAGCTAAACGACAAGGGCCAGTCGGTGTTCTACGGCAAGGTCGGCGGCAGCGTGATCACTGGCAATGAAGACGGGATCAAGCATGTGGCGATGACGCTGGGCTTCGCGTTGTCGCACTTGGGCTACACCATCCCGCCGCAGGCCGATTGCGGCTGGATCGGCGAGGCCGGGCCGGGGCCGTCCTATGGCGATGAGCAGGACGATGGCCCGCCGGCGGGCTTCGACAATGATTTCACCCGCCGCAACACCACGATCATGACGTGGAACCTGATGCACGCGGCAAAGATGCTGCGCGATGCCGGCGGCTACCCAAATGAGGGCAATGACCGCAAGGCTTTCGAGGCCGGCTGCCGTTTTGACTACGAAAACCCGGATTACCGTGCCTGATGCTGACGCCCGCCTCATCATACGACGCATTGCGTGACGGTTTTCGCTGGAACCTGCCGGAGCGGCTAAACCTTGCTGCGCAGGCATTATCGCAGCGGGATGAGGCCGTGGCGATCATCGACCTCTCGGCTGGGCGGCGTGACGTGACGTATGGCGAATTGCGAGCGATGGTTGACCGCGTGGCAGCCTTCCTTGCTGGTCGCGTGTCGCCCGGGGACCGCGTGGGAATTTTGCTGGGACAGGACCCGTGGTGCGCGGCCTCACATCTGGCGTGCTGGAAAATCGGCGCGATCTCGGTGCCCTTGTTCAAGCTATTCAAGCATGACGCTCTGGCCAGCCGGATTGGCGATGCTGGGTCGGCGGTGGTGCTGACCGATACGGAGGGCGCCCAATTGCTGGGTGATCTGGCAGAGCCGGTTCTGGTGGCTGACCTGCCGGCGGCGGGCCCGGTCGGCATGGCCGAGACCGGACCGGAGACGCCGGCGGTGCTGATTTATACCTCTGGGACGACGGGCAAACCCAAGGGCGCTTTGCATGGGCATCGGGTTTTGACCGGGCACCTGCCGGGGGTGGAGATGAGCCATGATTTCCTGGGTCAATCCGGGGATTGTCTGTGGACTCCGGCCGACTGGGCCTGGATTGGCGGGCTCTTCGACGTGCTTATGCCCGGACTGGCGCTGGGCGTGCCGGTAGTGGCTTGCCGGATGCAGAAGTTCACGGCGGATGAGTGCATGAGGATCTGCCACGAAGGCTCGGTCCGGAACGTGTTTTTTCCGCCCACGGCGCTGCGGATGCTGAAAGCGGCGGATGTCACGTTGCCGGGGCTGCGCAGCGTGGCCTCGGGTGGTGAGCCGCTGGGTGCCGAAATGCTCGATTGGGGGCGCCGCGCCTTCGGGCTGACGATCAACGAATTCTATGGCCAGACCGAGTGCAACATGGTGGCCAGTTCCTGCGCGAGCCTTTTCGAACCGAAGCCAGGGGCCATCGGCAGGGCTGCGCCGGGGTCCGACGTCGCGGTCATCGACGAGCGCGGCGCACCATGCGAGGGCGAGGGGGATATCTCGGTGCGCCGGGGTGCTGCCTCGATGATGCTGGGCTACTGGCAGAAGCCCAGGGAAACGGCCGACAAGTTTCGCGGTGACTGGATGCTGACAGGAGACCGGGGCGTGATCGAAGGCGGCTACATCCGCTTTGTGGGGCGCGAGGACGATGTGATCTCGTCTGGCGGCTACCGGATCGGACCGGCGGAAATAGAGGATTGCCTGCTGACCCATCCCGGTGTCGCGACGTGCGGTGTGGTGGGAAAACCCGATCCAATCCGGCACGAAATTGTAAAGGCTTATGTGGTGCCGAAGCCCGGCGTTGACGTCTCCGAAAAGGACCTTCAGGCATGGGTGAAGGATCGACTGGCAAGCTACTCATATCCAAGGGAAATCGCCTTCGTTGACAAATTGCCCATGACCGTGACAGGCAAGGTCATCCGCAAGGCATTGAAGGCCCGTGCCGCGGCTGAGGTGTGCAATGCGTAGTGGCTGGGTCTTGTCAGCCGTGCTCATGGGCAGCGCGCTTACGGCGCAGGAGGCTGACCTGCCCACATTCCAGACCTGCATGGATATCGAGGTCGACCGCTTCGAATGGCGGCTGAAGGTGCACCGCGAACGTGACCTCGACGCTCCCGACTTCCAGCTCTGGAATGTGCTGGGCGTCGAATACTGCGGCAATATCGGGATCACGCTTTGCGATCGCTCTGGGGCGCCGATCGCCTGTCAGCAGGCCCTGACCCGACAGCAGGCAGCGCTGCACCAGCAGGTTCTGACGCACTTGCCCGACCCGGAGACAGTTGACGGCGAGGCGGACAGCTTTCCGATCCGTCTCTACGTGCAGACCCATGACCTCGCCCATGGAATTTCGGCCGGTCCGGACTGCGCCGGCGCGGACGATCCGATCAAGACGTGGTGCGAGGCGCGCGAGGCGAGCAACGGGCTTCAGAACGCGGTACTGGCCTGGCAGGTGGCACGGTATCTGGGCGTGGCAGAGCCGGCGGTGGCGGCGGGATGGGCGCGACAGGCGCCGTCGATGCGACCGAGGTCCAGGCCGGACGAAAAGGACTAGGGCGGCAAGCGCCGCAGGAATTGAAGGCGGCAGGGACCGCCGGGGAGAGACAGGATGAAGTTGAAATCGAGTTTCGTGGCCGGCTCGGACGAGGCCCGGACCAATCGAGAAGGCCATCTCGAGGCCCTGCGCGTGGTGCGCGAGGCGGCCGAACTGGCAGCAGCGGGCGGCGGCGAAAAGGCGCGAAAGCGGCACATGGATCGCGGCAAGATGTTGCCCCGTGAACGCGTGGCGAACTTGCTGGATGCCGGGTCGCCGTTCCTTGAGGTCGGCGCGACAGCAGCGCACGGCATGTACGACGGCGCAGCGCCCGCCGCGGGGGCGATTGCCGGGATCGGTCTGGTTTCGGGCCGACAGGTCATGGTGGTGTGCAACGACGCCACGGTGAAGGGCGGCACCTACTATCCGATGACGGTCAAGAAGCACCTGCGCGCACAGGAAATTGCCGAGGAGAACCGGCTGCCCTGCATCTACCTTGTGGATTCAGGTGGGGCCAACCTGCCCAATCAGGACGAGGTGTTCCCCGACCGCGATCATTTCGGACGGATCTTCTACAACCAGGCGCGGATGTCGGCCAAGGGGATCGCGCAGATCGCGGTGGTGATGGGGTCCTGCACGGCCGGCGGCGCCTACGTGCCGGCGATGTCGGACGTGACAATTATCGTCCGCGAGCAGGGAACCATCTTCCTGGCCGGGCCGCCGCTGGTGAAGGCGGCAACCGGTGAGGAGGTGAGCGCCGAGGACCTGGGCGGCGGCGACGTGCACACCCGGCTGTCGGGCGTGGCGGATTATCTGGCGGAGGACGATACCCATGCGCTGGCGCTGGCCCGGCGGGCGGTGTCCTCGCTGGGCAACGGTTGCGGAGCACCCATCCTGCAGGGCGGCGAGGACCCGGCTTATGATCCCGAGGAGATCCTCGGCGTGGTGCCAGCGGACCTGCGCACGCCCTACGACATCCGCGAGGTGATCGCGCGGCTTGTGGACGGGTCGCGCTTTGACGAATTCAAGCCGCGCTTCGGCGAAACCCTTGTCACCGGGTTTGCCGAAGTGAAGGGCGTGCATGTCGGCGTCGTGGCCAACAACGGCGTGCTGTTTTCCGAGGCCGCGCAGAAAGGCGCGCATTTCGTCGAGCTGTGCTCTCAGCGGAAGATCCCGCTGGTCTTCCTGCAGAACATCACTGGCTTCATGGTCGGGCGGAAATACGAGAACGAAGGCATCGCCCGGCACGGGGCCAAGATGGTGACGGCGGTGGCTACGACTTCGGTGCCAAAGGTGACCATGCTGGTAGGCGGCTCGTTCGGTGCCGGCAACTATGGCATGTCAGGGCGGGCCTATCAGCCGCGTTTCCTCTGGACCTGGCCCAACAGCCGGATTTCGGTGATGGGGGGCGCGCAGGCCGCGGGTGTGCTGGCGACCGTGAAGCGCGATTCCATCGAGCGCGGCGGCGGAAGCTGGAGTGCCGACGAGGAAGAGGCCTTCAAGCGACCGACACTGGAGATGTTCGAGGAGCAGTCGCATCCGCTTTATGCCTCGGCCCGGCTTTGGGACGACGGCATCGTGGATCCCCGGAAGTCGCGGGACGTGCTGGCGCTGAGCCTCTCGGCAGCCCTGAATGCGCCGATCGAAGAGACGCGCTTTGGCGTGTTCCGGATGTAATCAAGGGGGCTCTGCCCCCAAACCCCTGAGGGGCTTTCTTCGAAAAGAAGAGGCCGGGGGCATGGGAGAGAAGACTGATGTTTGACACGATCCTGATTGCCAACCGGGGCGAGATCGCCTGTCGGGTAATGCGGACGGCGCAAGGGCTGGGGGTGCGCTGCGTGGCGGTCTATTCCGAGGCCGATTCCGGGGCGGCCCATGTCGAGATGGCCGATGAGGCATATTGCATCGGCCCGGCGGCAGTGGCCGAGAGCTACCTCAAGGGCGGCAAGATCATTGAGGTGGCGCAGGCAGCAGGTGCCCAGGCGATCCACCCCGGCTATGGCTTCCTGTCGGAAAACCCCGATTTCGTCGAAGCGGTCGAGGCGGCCGGGCTGGTGTTCATCGGCCCTTCTGCGCAGGCGATCCGGGCAATGGGGCTGAAGGACGCCGCCAA
This sequence comes from Litorisediminivivens sp. KMU-197, assembly GCF_056858395.1. NCBI lineage: Bacteria > Pseudomonadati > Pseudomonadota > Alphaproteobacteria > Rhodobacterales > Paracoccaceae > Litorisediminivivens > Litorisediminivivens sp. KMU-197. The sequence continues at coordinate 131,993 of NZ_JBXEQG010000001.1, forward strand.
GGCGCTGATGGAAGAGGCCGGGGTGCCGGTGGTGCCGGGCTATCACGGCGCCTCCCAGGAGGGCCTCAAGGAGCGCGCGGCGGAGATCGGCTATCCCGTCCTGATCAAGGCGGTTGCCGGCGGCGGCGGCAAGGGGATGCGGCTGGTCGAGGATGAGGGCGCTTTCGACCGGGCGTTGGACTCGGCCAAGGCAGAGGCACGGACGGCCTTTGGCAACGACGCCGTCCTGATCGAGAAATTCGTCTCCATGCCGCGTCATATCGAGTTGCAGGTCTTTGGCGACGGCGAGAGGGCCGTGCACCTGTTCGAAAGGGACTGTTCGCTGCAACGGCGGCACCAGAAGGTGATCGAGGAGGCCCCGGCACCGGGCATGACCGAGGAGGTCCGTCGCGCCATGGGCGAGGCTGCGGTGCGCGCGGCCGAGGCGATCGGCTACAAGGGCGCAGGTACGGTGGAGTTCATCGTCGACGGCTCGGACGGGCTGCGCACGGATGGCTTCTGGTTCATGGAGATGAACACGCGCCTTCAGGTCGAGCATCCGGTGACCGAGGCGATCACCGGCGTCGACCTCGTGGAATGGCAACTCCGGGTCGCGGCCGGCGAGGCGCTGGAGACCACGCAGGAGGAACTCACGATCGACGGGCATGCCTTCGAGGCGCGCCTTTACGCAGAGGATGTGCCGGCAGGATTCCTGCCTGCGACCGGGGTGCTGACGCATGTGCATTTCCCCGAAGGCGCGCGGGCCGACACCGGGGTGCGCTCGGGCGACGAAATTTCGCCGTGGTACGATCCGATGATTGCTAAGTTAATCACCCGCGGGCCGACGCGTGAGATCGCCCTGAAGCGGTTGCGGCAGGCGCTTGCGCGCACCGAAGTGGCAGGGTCGGTGACGAACCTTGCATTTCTGGGTGCCTTGGCGGCGGACGAGGCCTTCGGACGCGGCGAGGTGGACACCGGGCTGATCGCGCGCAACATCGATCGGCTGGCGGCGGCACTCGGCGAAAACCGACGGGCCTTGGCTCAGGCGGCGCTGGTGGCGGCGGATCTTTGGGAGGATCGCGGTTGGCAGACCGGCTTCAGCCTGTGGCAACCCTTGTCCCGAACGCTCGTACTCGACGAGGGCGAGGAGCGTCACACCGTGCGTCTGCGGGTCATCGGTCCAGGGGCGTGCGCGGTCGAGGCCGATGGTGAGGTTGTCGAGTGCCGGCGCGGGGCCGGCGGCTGGACACTGGACGGCAAGGGCGCTTGGCCCGTCGCCGTCGCGGATGACGTTGTGACGGTGTTCGCGGACTACGGGCGGGCCTATCGGGTGATCCGGGCGCTGGACCGGGCAGCAGAGGCTGGCTCGGATGCCTCGGTGATCGAAGCGCCGATGCCTGGGTTGGTGCAGAAGGTCGAGGTCGAGGCCGGGCAGGCGGTCAGCGCCGGCGAGCGGCTGGCGGTGCTGGAAGCGATGAAGATGGAGCATTCGCTGACGGCGCCGCGCGACGGCGTGGTGGCCGAGGTTCTTGTCACCGCCGGTTCGCAGGTGACCGCAGGCGCGGCTCTGGTACGGTTGGAAGAGGCCGAGGCATGATCCGCCTGCACCATGTGCCGCTGGGCCGCTCGCTGCGGGTGATGTGGCTGCTGGAAGAGCTGGGTCTGGACTATGAGGTCTCGTACTACTCGATCCGCGACGGCTCGATGAGGACACCGGAGTTTTATGCGCTGTCGCCGGCCGGGCGGGTGCCGGCGCTTGAATATGACGGTGAGGTGCTTTTCGAAAGCGGTGCGATCCTGCAAGTGCTCTGCGAGCGCCACGGCGCCTTGCAGCCCGAGCCCGGAACTGCAGAGCGGGCACGGTATCTCGAGATGCTGGCGTATTCCGAAACGGTGGGGTGCCTGGTTGAGAACCTGAACCTCAACCGGGTGTTCCTGCGTGATCCGAAAGATGCCTCGCCCGTCGTCATCAAGCTGTTGACGGCGCGGCTGCGGGCGGCTCTGCGAGCGATGGACGCGCGGATGGAGGGCGACTACCTGCTGCCGTCGGGCTTCTCGGCGGCGGACATCATGTTTGCCTACGGGTTCGAGTTGGCGCGCTTCTACGTGCACTTCGATGAATTCCCAACCCTGAACGCCTATTGGACCCGACTGAAGGCAAGGGACGGTTACCAGCGGGCCAAGGCGCGGGATGGAAAGCAGGACCTCTATTCGCAGGACTTCTATCCTTTGCCGGAGGTTTGAGCATGGGTGACTACGTCGAGATATTCGAGGTCGGGCCGCGCGACGGCCTGCAGAACGAAATGCGCCTGATTCCCACCGCCGAGAAGATCGCCCTAGTCGATTGCCTCAGCCGGGCGGGGTTCCGCCGCATCGAATGTGCCAGCTTCGTCAGCCCGAAATGGGTGCCGCAAATGGCGGACTCGGGCGACGTGTTGGCCGGCATCCGTCGTGCCGAGGGCGTGTCCTATGCGGCGCTGACGCCGAACATGCGCGGGCTGGAAGGTGCCTTGGCGGCGCAGGCCGACGAGGTGGCGATCTTCGGGTCGGCGTCGGAAGGGTTCTCGAAGGCCAACATCAACGCCTCGGTGGCCGAGAGCCTGGAACGCTTCGCTCCGGTGGCCCAGACGGCAAGGGCAAAGGGCTTGCCGGTGCGCGGCTATGTCTCCTGCGTGGTGGAATGCCCCTATGACGGTCCGACCGATCCGGGGCAGGTGGCTCGGGTGGTGGCGGCCCTGCGCGACATGGGCTGCTACGAGGTTTCGCTGGGCGACACCATCGGGCGGGCGACGCCCGAAGGGATCGCGGCCATGTTGGACGCGGTGCTGAAGGAGTTGTCCGCAGACAAGCTGGCCGGCCACTATCACGACACCGGCGGGCTGGCGCTCGAGAATATCGAGGTATCGCTGGACAGGGGCCTGCGGGTGTTCGACGCCGCGGTGGGCGGCCTTGGCGGTTGTCCCTATGCGCCCGGCGCGGCCGGCAACGTGGCGACCGAGAGGGTGGCAGAACGGGTCGCGGCTCTGGGCTACGAGACCGGGCTGGACCTTGGGGTGATCGCCGAAGCGGCGGAGATGGCGCGCGCGATGCGGGCCGGGTGAGGAAAAATCTCCAGAAGATTTTTTGAAAACTCCCTTCAAAGGTATTTTGTGCGGAAGGAAAGGGACGCGAGATGTATCAGACCCTGAGAATCGAAACCGACGACCGCGGCGTGGCGACGCTCTGGCTGGCACGGAGCGAAAAGCACAATGCCATGTCGGCCGAGATGCTGGCCGAGTTGGTCGACGCCTGCAAGGCGCTGGGCGAGGATGACGCGGTCCGCGTGCTGGTCTTGGCCGCCGAAGGCAAGAGCTTCTGCGCTGGCGGGGATCTCGCCTGGATGCGGGCGCAGTTCGAGATGGACAGCGACACGCGGCGGCGCGAGAGCGCCAAGCTGGCGGCAATGCTGAATGCCTTGGATACGCTGCCGAAGCCGCTGATCGGGCGGGTGCAGGGCAACAGTTTCGGCGGCGGCATGGGGCTGATCTCGGTTTGTGACACCGTCGTGGCCGTCGAGGGCGCCAAGTTCGGCTTCACCGAGACCCGGCTGGGGCTGATTCCGGCCAACATCGGGCCATTCGTGCTGCGCCGCATGGGGCCGGGCATAGCGCGGCGGGTGTTCATGTCGGCCCGGATCTTCGACACCCGCGAGGCCGTGCAACTCGGTCTTGTGGCGCGCACTGTTACCGCTGAGGCGCTCGACGCTGCGATAGAGGCAGAAGTGGCACCCTATCTCGCGTGCGCCCCCGGGGCGGTCGCCGAGGCGAAAGCACTGATCCGTGCCTTGGGCGGTGGGGTGAGCCAGGACGAGATGGACCTCGCCACCGATGCTTTGGCGGCACGTTGGGATAGCGAGGAAGCGCAGGAAGGTATCACCGCCTTTTTCGACAAGCGCAAACCGGCTTGGGCCTGACAATAGGCAAAGCTGCGGGTGGCCGTCATGGTGGTCTGAGGCCAGCGCAGCCTTTGTTGATGTGAGCGCAAACAAGGCGCTTGCGGGCTCACTCGGATGCGGTCCAGCCGGATCATCAGAGAATTTTTACTAAACGCCCCGTACGCTTTTAAAATCGTTAATTTTTCAACGCCTGGCACCACGTATTCAAAGTTCAAAATGTTCCCCCCCTCCATTGACCCCCCTGCGGCGCAGGGATAAACCCGGTCCAAGCCAAGCGAGCCATTATAGCGCGCGTTTCAGCCGTGTGCCGGAAAGGAGCCTACCCCGTGGAAGAGATGCTCAGGGAATACCTTCCCATCCTGGTCTTTCTCGCCGTCGCCATCGGACTTGGTATTGTCCTCATCCTCGCCGCCGTCATCCTCGCCGTCCGCAACCCGGACCCCGAGAAGGTGTCGGCTTACGAGTGCGGGTTCAACGCTTTCGATGACGCCCGGATGAAGTTCGATGTCAGGTTCTATCTGGTGTCCATCCTTTTCATCATCTTCGACCTCGAGATCGCCTTCCTGTTCCCCTGGGCCGTGAGCTTCCGGGATGTCAGCATGGTGGGTTTCTGGTCTATGATGGTGTTTTTGACTGTGCTGGCCCTTGGCTTTGCCTACGAGTGGAAGAAAGGGGCGATGGAATGGCAGTAGAGGATACCCGGACCCCGGCTCCTGACGTCAGCGAAACCCAGGGTGTGGGCTTTCAGTCGGACCGCGTGAAATCCGGCCCTTCGGCGCAGGCCGCACTGGAGCCTTCGGGCTTTCCGGCCGGGACCGAGGCGCTCAACGCCGAGCTGCAGGACAAGGGCTTCCTTCTGACCTCGACCGAAGACATCATCAACTGGGCGCGCACCGGCAGCCTGCATTGGATGACCTTCGGCCTGGCGTGCTGCGCGGTCGAGATGATGCACACCTCGATGCCGCGCTACGATGCCGAGCGCTTCGGGATTGCGCCGCGCGCCAGCCCGCGGCAGTCGGACGTGATGATCGTCGCCGGCACGTTGACCAACAAGATGGCGCCGGCGCTGCGCAAGGTCTACGACCAGATGCCCGAGCCGCGTTACGTGATCTCCATGGGTTCCTGCGCCAACGGTGGCGGTTATTACCACTACAGCTATTCCGTGGTGCGCGGCTGCGACCGGATCGTGCCGGTCGACATCTACGTGCCCGGCTGCCCGCCGACGGCCGAGGCGCTGCTTTACGGGCTGATGCAGCTGCAACGCAAGATCCGCCGCACCGGCACGATTACCAGGTAAGGGGCACCGGCATGACCACAGCAATGCAAGAGCTTGGCGCGCATATCGAGATGAAACGGCCCGACTGCATCCTGTCGTGGTCGGTTGATCGTGGCGAACTGAATGTCGAGGCCTCGCTGGCCAATCTGACCGGGCTGGTGGAGTTTCTCAAGAACGATCCGAATTGCCAGTTCTCGTCGCTGGTCGATATCACCGCGGTCGACTACCCGGCGCGGCAGAAGCGTTTCGATGTGGTCTATCACTTCCTGTCGATGTACCAGAACCACCGCATCCGCCTGCGCGTCCACGTGCGCGAAGAGGACATGGTGCCCTCAATCACCGGCATCCACCCCTCGGCCGACTGGTTCGAGCGCGAGGTTTTCGACATGTTCGGCATCCTGTTCTCGGGTCACCCTGACCTGCGGCGGATCCTTACCGACTATGGATTCCGCGGATATCCGCTGCGCAAGGACTTCCCGACCACCGGCTATACGGAGGTGCGCTATGACGAGGCGCAGAAGCGCGTGGTCTATGAGCCGGTTTCGCTGGTTCAGGAATACCGGCAGTTCGACTTCATGTCCCCCTGGGAGGGCGCGGAATACATCCTGCCCGGTGATGACAAGACCGCGCCCGACGGCCATGTCAGCAAGGAGGCCAAGTGATGGGTACGCTGATCTGGATCGTCCTCGCCGTCCTGACCGTCATTCCGATGATGAAGCTTCTGCCGCACTTCGGGTACGACAAGCTCTGGGCTTTGGCCTGCTTGATCCCGCTGGGCACGATCATCCTGTTGTGGCTGATGGCCACCAAGCTTCAGGAACTGGAGAAGCGATGAGCGGCCGTCTGGCAATTTCGGCAGTTCCGTCCGGCAGTTGCGACGCCGGCGCACGGATTGGCCCCGTCCGCGACACGCGGCGACCGTTGGAACAGCGGGGTATCGCATGAGCGCGGTGTCTGCAAAACTACCGTCGGGCGTGCCGGGTGGCAGGGGCCTGAAACACGTCGACAAGGCCGTGCGTGGCATGTTTCGGGCGCTGTCGGGTCCGTCAGTGCCGCTGGAGCGTGTGGTGATCGGTCTCGGCGCTCAAAAGGCCGGCACGTCCTGGCTTGCCTGGACGCTGGAGCAGCACCCGGCGATCTATTCCTGGCGGAAAGAGGTGCATTACTGGGACAGCGTGCGCTATCCCTACACCCTGTGGGATCGGATCGACCGTGTGCTCGCGTCGAAGAGACCGCGGCAGGGTTCGCCCTTCGGCTATAATCCGGACGACCATCGCCGCTATCTGCCCTGCCTCGAATTCGGTCGCCGCGCGGAGAGTATCGTGATCGACTTCACGCCCTCCTATGCGCTCTGCACGTCGGCGACCTTTGCCGAAATGAAAGCGGTGCATGATGATGTCCGCTTCATTTTCCTGATGCGCGACCCCGTGGAACGGCTGTGGTCCGGCATGCGCCACAAGATGCGTGCAGTGCTGACGCGAGAGCCCAAGTTCGAGGGTCTTGAAAGGATGTTGCTCGAGGCCTGCGACAACCCGCATGATCCGGATTTCAGGCGGTCTCGCTATGATGAAACGATACAGGCGCTCGAGGCAGCCGGGTGCAAATGCCATGTCGCTTTCTTCGAGACTCTGTTCGAGCCGGAAACAGTAGCTGATGTCGCACATTTCGTCGGCGTGGATCACCTCGCGGCCGATTTCGACGCGCAGCGCAACGCCGGTGTGGGTAACCGCAGCGGGCTAAGTTCGTCAGCACGAGAAAAGGCCCGGCAAGCGCTTGACGAAACCTATGCGTTCATATTCGAGCGCTACACCGACAAGGTGCCGCCGGCATGGCTACATTAGGGAACGACACTGTCGCGAAGGCGCGGCAAGGAATGGATTGGATCACATGATGGACGGAACCAAGGGATTCGATGACGCCCTGTCCGGGGAACAGAAGATCCGCAACTTTAACATCAACTTCGGCCCGCAACACCCTGCGGCGCACGGGGTTCTTCGGCTTGTTCTGGAACTCGACGGCGAGATCGTGGAACGCTGCGACCCGCATATCGGTCTGCTCCACCGCGGCACCGAGAAGCTGATGGAGAGCCGCACCTACCTTCAGAACCTGCCCTATTTCGACCGGTTGGACTATGTGGCACCGATGAACCAGGAGCATGCCTGGTGCTTGGCGATCGAAAAGCTGACAGGGGTGGAGGTCCCGCGCCGCGCCTCGCTGATCCGGGTGCTTTATTCCGAGATCGGGCGCATCCTGAACCACCTGCTGAACGTGACCACGCAGGCCATGGACGTGGGCGCGCTGACGCCGCCGCTCTGGGGCTTCGAGGAACGCGAGAAGCTGATGATCTTCTACGAGCGGGCCTGCGGCGCGCGCCTGCACGCGGCGTATTTCCGGCCCGGCGGCGTGCACCAAGACTTGCCGCCAGACCTGATCGACGATATTGAGGCTTGGGCGCACGAATTTCCAAAGGTGCTAGACGACATCGACGGCTTGCTGACCGAGAACCGCATCTTCAAGCAGCGCAATGCCGATATCGGCGTGGTCACCGAAGAAGACATTCAGAACTGGGGCTTTTCCGGTGTCATGGTGCGCGGCTCCGGCCTCGCCTGGGACCTCCGTCGCGCGCAGCCCTACGAATGCTATGACGAGTTCGAATTCCAGATCCCAGTCGGCAAGAATGGCGACTGCTTTGACCGCTACCTCGTCCGCATGGAAGAGATGCGCCAGTCGCTCAAAATCATCCACCAGGCGATTGCCAAGCTGCGCGCGCCGGACGGGCAGGGCGAGATTCTGGCGCGTGGCAAGATCACCCCGCCGTCGCGCAGCGAGATGAAGACCTCGATGGAAGCACTGATCCACCATTTCAAGCTCTATACCGAAGGCTTCCACGTACCAGCGGGCGAGGTTTATGCCGCAGTGGAAGCGCCCAAGGGCGAATTCGGCGTCTACCTTGTGGCCGACGGCACTAACAAACCCTATCGCGCCAAACTGCGCGCGCCGGGCTTCCTGCATCTTCAGGCCATGGATTATGTCGCGGGCGGCCACCAACTGGCCGACGTAGCGGCGATCATTGGCACCATGGACGTTGTTTTCGGAGAAATCGACCGGTGAGCCATACGCGCCTCGCATACGGGCTGGCCGGTCTGGCTGCGCTGTCCGCCTGCACCGAGGTGCCGGGCGGAGCGGCGCGCGTCGAGGCTGCCAGTTTCGACGAGGCGGTGGCGACGCTGGGCTGCAGCATGGTGTCCGAGGCTGATTTCGGTGCGGTCGAGTTTCAGGCCAACCTGACCCGTGAAGAGGTCAAGACGATCCTCGGCCGCAAGCTTGCGCGGAACGAGGCGGAGCGGCTGGACAACGGCGGCGTACGGCTGACCAGCGGGGCCTGTGCCGCATGATCCGGGATGCGCGGACATATGAAGGGGGGCGGGCATGACCGGAACTCCGACACGAGGGCGCGATCCCTCGACCGTGGTGCTGGCGGCCTCGACTCTGGTAGCGGCGCTGTTTGTCGCTGTGCAGGCCTTTTATGCGCGGACCTCCTTTGTGCAGGCGTCCGAAACGCGGTTCCTCGAACGCAAGCTGGACCTCTGCTTCGACAATTTCGACGCCGCCGCGCAACTCGATCGCGAATTGCGTGCCGCGGTTCCGGAAATGATGACCTCGGATGTCTGGCCCCCGCAGATCGAGATCACCAGTGCCGCCCGTCTGGCGCGGTTTCACCGCGATGTGGTGCCGCGTCTCGACGCGCTTGAGGCCGGGCTGACCAAGGCCAGCGTGCTGGAAAGCCTCGACAAGTACCGCGCCTACCTGGCACAGCGCGTGCGCGGCCTGTCAAAGCGGCTTCTGGACATCACGCCGTCGGACCTCGGTGCCGACAACACGGACACTCAAGCGGTCTTTGCCGCGATAAGCGAATTTCTGGGCGGGCAATACCAGGTCTTGACCGGTTGCCGTCTGGTTGCGGAAGGAAAAGCCTGATGCTGCGACGTTTGCATCCCGATCAACCCGACAGCTTCGAATTCACCGAGGCCAACCTGGCCTGGGCCGAGGCACAGGTGACGAAATATCCGGAGGGCCGTCAGGCAAGCGCCGTGATCCCAATCCTGTGGCGCGCGCAGGAGCAGGAAGGCTGGCTGAGCCGTCCGGCCATCGAATACGTGGCCGAGATGCTGGGCATGGCCTATATCCGGGTGCTCGAAGTGGCCTCTTTCTACTTCATGTTCCAGCTGCAACCGGTTGGTAGCGTTGCGCATATTCAAATCTGCGGCACCACCTCCTGCATGATCTGCGGCGCCGAGGACCTGATGGCCGTGTGCAGCGACAAGATCGCCGCGAAGCCGCACCAGCTGTCCGCCGACGGCAAGTTTTCGTGGGAAGAGGTCGAGTGTCTGGGCGCCTGTGCCAACGCGCCGATGGCGCAGATCGGCAAGGATTACTACGAGGACCTGACCACCGAGCGTCTGGCCGAGATCATCGACGAGATGGCGGCGGGCAACGTGCCGGTACCGGGGCCGCAAAACGGGCGCTATACATCGGAGCCCGCGTCCGGGCTGACCAGCCTCAAGGATCATCAGGACGGTAAGCACAAGTATAACGCCTCCGCGCAATTGGCGACCGACATCGGCGACACCATAAAGCGTATTGATGGCACCGAGGTCCCGCTCTCTGCATCTTGGCAGAAGGGGGCCAACCACGGCGACGCGCCTGCGCAATCGCTGCACGCGAAGACGAAAGAGCCGCGCCCGGCCGAGGGCGTTCCGGCGGACGAGACCGGCATCGACACCCGCGAGGCGCATGCCATGGAGACCGGCCGTCCGCCCAGCGACAGCGAGCCCAAGGTCTCTGATATCGACACGGTCGCGCCCGAGGACACGGTGGAGGCAAAACCGGGCATTTCCGAAGACGCCAATACGTCGTCGCAGCGCTCTGCCGAGGACAACACGGCCCAGCTCGGCTCCAAGCCGAAAACGCTCGATGCGCCACGCGACGGCAAGGCAGACGACCTCAAGAAGATCAAGGGAATCGGGCCGAAGCTTGCGAAACTGTGCAATGATCTCGGCTTCTACCACTTCGACCAGATCGCCAACTGGAGCGCGGACGAGGTGGCCTGGGTCGATCACAACCTCGAAGGCTTCAAGGGCCGGGTAGAGCGTGACAACTGGGTCGAACAGGCCCGCGACCTCGCTAACGGCGACACCGGCACCAAGGGTGCGTGACGACGGGGGCTGAAACAGGATGGACCGCGACGCGGAACAGGCACTGGCACGGCAGGGGCGCCTCACAGCGCTGGTGATCGCCGGTACGATGCTGATCTGGCTCGCGGCCCAGTTCATCGGGCCGAGGATCGGTCTTCCCGGGCGCTTCGCGCTGCTGGTCGACCTTCTGGCCTTGGCGGCGTTCATCTGGGCGTTCGTCAACATTTATCAGATCTGGCGCAAGCGTCAGGACAAGTAGGAAGGTGGCAGGGCTCATGCTGCAGGATCAGGACCGGATCTTTACCAACATCTACGGGATGCATGACCGGACGCTGGACGGCGCCAAGAAGCGCGGCCATTGGGATGGCACCGCCGACATCATCGCCAAGGGCCGCGACTGGATCATCGACCAGATGAAAGCGTCCGGGCTGCGCGGTCGTGGCGGCGCGGGTTTCCCGACGGGTCTCAAGTGGTCGTTCATGCCCAAGGAAAGCGATGGCCGCCCGGCCTATCTTGTGGTCAATGCCGACGAATCCGAGCCCGGCACTTGCAAGGACCGCGAGATCATGCGTCACGACCCGCATACGCTGGTCGAAGGCTGCCTGATCGCCAGCTTCGCGATGCAGGCCCACGCCTGCTATATCTACATCCGCGGCGAATACATCCGCGAGCGCGAGGCGTTGCAGATCGCTATCGACGAAGCCTATGACGCGGGTCTTGTGGGCAAGAACGCCGCAGGGTCGGGTTGGGACTTCGACATTTACCTGACGCACGGCGCCGGCGCTTATATCTGCGGCGAGGAAACCGCCCTGATCGAAAGCCTCGAAGGCAAGAAGGGCATGCCCCGGATGAAGCCGCCGTTCCCGGCGGGAGCGGGCCTCTACGGTTGTCCCACGACCGTGAACAACGTCGAATCCATCGCCGTGGTGCCCACCATCCTTCGGCGCGGCCCGGAATGGTTCGCCGGCTTCGGCCGTCCCAACAACGCGGGCACCAAGCTGTTCGCGGTCTCGGGCCACGTCAACAATCCCTGCGTGGTAGAAGAGGCTATGTCTATCTCCTTCGAGGAGCTGATCGACAAGCACTGTGGGGGTATACGCGGCGGCTGGGACAACCTTCTGGCGGTGATCCCCGGTGGCTCGTCCGTGCCCTGCGTGCGCGGCGAGAACATGAAAGACGCTATCATGGATTTCGACTACCTCCGCAATGAACTGGGCTCCGGCCTCGGCACGGCGGCGGTGATCGTGATGGACAAGCAGACCGACATCATCAAGGCAATCTGGCGTCTGTCGAAGTTTTACAAGCACGAAAGCTGCGGCCAGTGCACGCCTTGCCGCGAAGGCACCGGCTGGATGATGCGGGTGATGGAGCGGCTGGTGCGGGGCGAGGCCGAGGTCGAGGAAATCGACATGCTGTTCGACGTCACCAAGCAGGTCGAGGGCCACACCATCTGCGCCCTGGGCGATGCGGCGGCCTGGCCGATCCAGGGTTTGATCAAGAACTTCCGCGAAGAGATCGAAGACCGCATCAAGGCACAAAAAACCGGGCGCATGGGCGCCATGGCGGCGGAGTGAACGCGATGATGCGACCCCTTTCCCTGGTTCTGACCGGCGCGCTGGCCCTTTCGGCCTGCGGGCTGTTTCAGGGCAGCAGCGGCGAAGATGGCAAGCGCATCACCTTCGACGGACAGGTCTTTCGTGGCACCGCAAAGCCTGTGGACAGGGCCGATCGCCGCCACTTCATCGCCTCTGCGGGCCCGGCCTCGCGTAGTATGGCGGGTGTGCGAGAGGCGGTGCGCTACGAAGGCACGAAATATTGCATCAGCTGGTTCGGCATTTCCGATATCGAATGGGAGATCGACCCGCAGGCAGAGACGCTGCCTGTCACCGGCGACAAAGTCATCCTGCGGGGAACCTGCCTCGAATGAAACGCCTGACGCTCATATCCCTGCTGCTGGCCAGCCCCGCGCTGGCCCTGCAACCGCTGTCCGAGGTCAAGCCGATCAATGACGGTCTGCGCGCGGTGATGATTGCCGATCAGATCCGCATTGCCTGCCCGACGATCAGCGCACGGATGATCGCCGGCTGGTCCTTTGTGCGCGGGCTGGAGCGTACCGCGCGTGAGATGGGCTACAGCGACCAAGAGATCGAGGATTTCGTGGAATCCAAGGAGGACCGGCGCCGGCTCGAGGGTGAGGCCAGCGCCTATATGACACGGGGCGGCGTCAAGGCGGGTGAGCCCGAGACCTATTGCGCGCTGGGCCGCGAAGAGATTGCGAAGGACAGCCAGATCGGCGCCTTCCTGAGAGCGAAGTGAGAGCCATGAGCGACCTGAAGAAGATCATCATCGACGGCAACGAGATCGAGGTGGACGGGGCGATGACCCTGATCCAGGCCTGCGAACAGGCCGGGATCGAGGTGCCGCGCTTCTGCTATCACGAACGTCTGTCGATCGCCGGCAACTGCCGCATGTGCCTTGTCGAGGTCGTGGGCGGCCCGCCGAAGCCCGCTGCGAGTTGCGCGATGCAGGTGCGCGACCTGCGCCCCGGCCCGGAAGGCCAGCCGCCGGTGGTCAAGACCAATTCGCCCATGGTCAAGAAGGCCCGCGAAGGGGTGATGGAGTTCCTGCTCATCAATCACCCGCTGGACTGCCCGATCTGCGACCAGGGCGGCGAATGCGATTTGCAAGACCAGGCGATGGCTTACGGGGTGGACTTCAGCCGCTACCGCGAACCCAAGCGTGCGGTGGACGATCTGAACCTCGGCCCGCTGGTCGAGACCCACATGACCCGCTGCATCTCCTGCACCCGCTGCGTGCGCTTCACGACCGAGGTCGCGGGCATCACCCAGATGGGCCAGACCGGCCGCGGCGAGGATGCCGAAATCACCGCCTACCTGGGCGAGACGCTGGATTCGAACCTGCAAGGCAACATCATTGACCTCTGCCCGGTGGGCGCTCTGGTGTCGAAACCCTATGCCTTCACCGCGCGGCCCTGGGAACTGTCGAAAACCGAGACCGTCGACGTGATGGACGCCCTAGGGTCAAACATCCGCGTCGACACCAAGGGCCGCGAAGTCATGCGCATCCTGCCACGCAACCATGACGGCGTGAACGAAGAGTGGATCTCTGACAAGACCCGCTTCGTCTGGGACGGTCTGCGCCGCCAACGTCTTGATAAGCCTTACATCCGCGAGAACGGAAAGCTGCGTCCCGCCACATGGGGCGAGGCACTCGCCAAGGCATCTGACGCCATCAAGGGCGCGTCGAAAGTCGCCGGCCTCGTGGGCGATCTGGTCCCGGTTGAGGCCGCCTTTGCACTGAAACAAATGGTCGAGGGGCAGGGCGGCAACGTCGAATGCCGCACCGACGGAGCGAAATTGCCAGCTGGCAATCGCTCGGGCTATATCGGCACCGCGTCGATCGAGGATATCGACACCGCCGGCGCCATCATGCTGATAGGCACCAACCCTGCGGTCGAGGCCCCTGTGCTGAACGCCCGCATCCGCAAGGCCTGGGCGCGTGGGGCCAAGGTAGGCGTCGTGGGCGAGGCGGTCGATCTGACGTTCGACTATTTCCACCTTGGCAGCGACCGCGCGGCCCTGGACAAATTGGTCAAGGGCGACAACTCGGATGCGCTGGGCCGCGAAACACTGGTGATCGTCGGTCAGGGCGCGATCCGCGAGGCCGATGGCGCAGCGGTGCTGGGCAAGGCGATGGAGTTCGCCGCCAACACGGAATCCAAGTTCCTCGTTCTGCATTCGGCGGCCAGCCGCGTCGGCGCGATGGACGTGGGCGCGGTGACCGAAGGCGGCATGGACGCCGCCATGGACGGCGCCGACGTGGTCTATAACCTCGGCGCGGACGAGATTGAAATCGGTGAGGGGCCCTTCGTGATCTATCAGGGCAGCCACGGCGATCGCGGCGCGCACCGTGCCGACGTGATCCTGCCGGGTGCGGCCTATACCGAGGAGAACGGGCTTTTCGTCAACACCGAAGGCCGTCCGCAACTGAGCTTGCGTGCCGGTTTCGCCCCGGGCGAAGCCAAGGAAAACTGGGCGATCCTGCGGGCGCTTTCGGGCGAGATGGACGCGAAACTGCCTTTCGACAGCCTTGCGCAGCTGCGCCAGGCGCTGGTCAAGGCGGTACCGCATCTGGGCAAGATCGACGAGGTGGCCGAAAATGCTTGGCAGCCGATCGAAGCCGGAAAGATGGGCGATGCCGATTTCCGCGGCGCAGTCAGTGATTTCTATCTGACCAATCCGATCGCTCGCTCCAGCGCGCTGATGGCGGAACTGAGCGCGGCCCACAAGGCCCGGACGGAGAAGCGAATTGCTGCGGAATGATCCGGCATACCTGGATAGCGGCGACGCTGCTGCCTGCAACAATGCTTGCGGGGTGCGATATGCCTGAGACCGCGCAGGACATCCCGTTCGAGCCCGTCTACAAGGGCATCGAGACTCGTTTGCTCGAAGGTGACTTGGTCAGTTTCCACGTGGAGATGACCGGCGCCCGCGATGCTGACGATGTGGGTGACTACGCTGAATGCGCCGCGGCGCAATATACGCTGATCCGCGGCTACGGATTTGCGCGCCATGTGCGCACGACGACAAAAGAAGAGGCTGGCCTTTGGCGGGGCGATGCGGTTTACACCATCTCGCCGTCGCTGCCGGATGGACTGAAGAAGATAGATGCCGAGGTCGCGGTGGCAGAGTGCCGTGCGCTTGGCATTCCGACTGTGTGAGGGACCATGTCTGAATTCTTTGTAACAAGCCCGATCGGAATTGGCCTCACGATCCTCGCGCAGTGCCTGCTGGTGCTGGGCTTCGTGATGATTTCGCTGCTGTTCCTCGTCTATGGCGACCGCAAGATCTGGGCGGCGGTGCAAATGCGTCGCGGTCCCAACGTGGTGGGCGTCTTCGGGTTGCTGCAATCGGTGGCCGACGCGCTGAAATACGTGGTGAAGGAAGTCGTGGTCCCTGCCGGCGCCGACAAGACGGTGTTCTTCCTCGCGCCGATGATGTCCTTTGTCCTCGCCGTGATCGCCTGGGCTGTGATCCCCTTTGCCGACGGCTGGGTGCTGGCGGACCTCAACGTCGCCATCCTTTACGTCTTCGCCATGTCCTCGCTCGAGGTTTACGGTGTGATCATGGGCGGCTGGGCGTCGAACTCGAAATACCCGTTTTTGGGGTCGCTTCGTTCGGCCGCGCAGATGATTTCCTATGAGGTGTCGATCGGCCTGATCATCATCGGCATCATCATTTCGACCGGTTCGCTGAACTTCGGTGACATCGTTCATTCGCAGGACGGCCGCTTCGGGTTCTTTTCGTGGTACTGGCTGCCGCACTTCCCGATGGTGTTCCTGTTCATCATCTCCTGCCTCGCAGAAACCAACCGCCCGCCCTTCGACCTGCCGGAAGCGGAGTCCGAGCTTGTCGCCGGTTATCAGGTGGAGTATTCCGCGACGCCCTTCCTGCTGTTCATGGCCGGCGAATACATCGCCATCTTCCTGATGTGCGCCCTGATCTCGCTGTTGTTCTTCGGTGGCTGGCTGTCTCCGATCCCGGGCTTGCCGGATGGCGCCTTGTGGATGGTCGGCAAGATGGCATTCTTTTTCTTCATCTTCGCAATGGTGAAGGCAATCACCCCGCGCTATCGCTATGACCAGTTGATGCGCCTTGGCTGGAAGGTGTTCCTGCCGTTCAGCCTGGTCTGGGTGGTCTTCGTGGCCTTCGCCGCCAAGTTCGACTGGTTCTGGGGCGCCTATGCCCGCTGGACCGTAGGAGGCTGAGATGTCCAAACTGAAAGACGCAATCCTCGACGCGAAATACATCGACATGATCGCGCTGGCCGATTTCGTGGTCACCGACTGCGGGCTGCCGGATTATGACGAGGCCGGCAATCCGCTACCGCAGCAGAACGAAGTCGCGGCAGCGATCTTCCGCTGGGCGGCTAAGCAGGAGGCAGAGGCCAAAGCGCCGACGGCAACCGTGGCGAACGGGTCCGACAGCCGCAAGACGGACGATAGCGTCGCGGAAGGGAAAGACTGATGGCAAATATCGATTACGGTCGCGCGGCGAAGTACTTTCTGCTGGCCGACTTCATCAAGGGCTTCCAGCTGGGGCTGAAGTATTTCTTCGCCCCCAAGGCGACGCTGAACTATCCGCACGAGAAGGGGCCTCTGTCGCCCCGGTTCCGCGGCGAGCACGCCCTGCGCCGCTATCCCAACGGCGAAGAGCGTTGCATCGCCTGCAAGTTGTGCGAGGCGATCTGCCCGGCGCAGGCGATCACCATCGACGCCGAGCCGCGCGAGGACGGAAGTCGCCGCACCACGCGATATGACATCGACATGACCAAATGCATCTATTGCGGCTTCTGTCAGGAGGCCTGTCCGGTCGATGCCATCGTGGAAGGCCCCAACTTCGAATTCGCCACCGAAACCCGCGAAGAGTTGTTCTACGACAAGGCCAAGCTCTTGGAAAACGGCGAACGCTGGGAAGCCGAGATCGCTGCAAACCTCGCCGTGGACGCGCCCTACAGATGAGTGACGCAAAGACCCCATTCGAGCTGATGATGAGCCAAGCGCAGGAAATGGCCAAGGCCTTCAATCCGGCGCTCGAGACATTCTCGCCCAAGGGGTTCGAGACGCTCTGGCCGACCATGCCGAAAGAGATGATGGAGATGGCTTTCGGTCGCGGGATCTCGAAAGAGGGGCTGGACGCCAAGACGCGGTTGCTGCTGACGCTGGCCGGCCTGACGATGCAGGGCGCGCAAGCGGAAACGCCGTTCCGCATGACGGTGCGCCACGCCCGCGAGGCCGGCGCCACCAAGGATGAAATTGCCGAGACCATCGCGCAGATGTCGATGTTCGCCGGCCTTCCTGCGATGAACCGGGCCATGGAACTGGCCCGCGACGTCATGGACGATGACAAAGAGGATGACGCAACATGATGGTGTTCGCCTTCTACCTGTTCGCACTCAGCACGATTGCCGGGGGCCTGTTCACCGTGATCGCGCGGAACCCGGTGCACTCGGTGCTCTGGCTGATCCTCGCGTTCCTGTCCTCGGCGGGGCTCTTTGTCCTGCTGGGCGCGGAGTTCGTGGCGATGCTGCTGATCATCGTCTACGTCGGCGCCGTGGCGGTGCTGTTCCTCTTCGTGGTGATGATGCTCGATGTCGACTTTGCCGAACTGAAGGCCGAGATGGCGCAATACATGCCGCTCGCGTTGCTGATTGGCGTGGTGCTGCTGATGCAGGTCGGCATGGCAGTCGGCAGCTGGACCAGCTCCGAGGCGGCGGAAGGGCTTCGGGCGCACGTGACGCCGGTCGACGTGCACAACACGCACGCGCTGGGGGTGATCCTTTACGACCGCTACTTCCTGTTGTTCCAACTTGCCGGTCTGATCCTGCTGGTTGCCATGGTGGGCGCCATCGTGCTGACCCTGCGCCACCGCACCGATGTCAAACGTCAGGACGTGTTGGCGCAGATGTACCGAGACCCGGCCAAAGCGATGGAACTGAAGGACGTGAAGCCGGGGCAGGGGCTTTAGGCTTGACCCCGCCCCGGACCTGATCCGGACCTCCTGCCGAGGGGCGGCGCAAGACTACACCGACAGGACGGACCCAATTTCGGGAACGGCAACAGCAAAGACGGCGGGAAGATCCCGCAGGAACGTGAAGAGGAAGACGCGGCACGAGACTGAAAGAGGGACCGGGGATCATGCGCGTAGCCACGAACATGCTGATCTTTTTCGTGATACTGGGCGTGCTCTACTGGATCTGGACCAGCGAAGACGGCCGGAACCTGGTGTGGGAGGTTCGCGAAGGCTTGGAAAAAGCCGGTAGCGCCACAGTCGATGGGTTCGGCCGCGCCCTTTGCAAGGGCCTCGGCTGCTGAAGATGGAATGACACCGGGCCGCATGGGGCCGGACGAATGGGCCTGTGGGCCTGGCGAAGACAACGACCAACGCGGGCAGAGGCCCGGAGGGACGACAGATGATAGGACTTGAACATTACCTGACGGTGGCGGCGACGCTGTTTGTCATCGGCATTTTCGGCCTTTTCCTCAACCGCAAGAACGTGATCATCCTGCTCATGTCGATCGAGTTGATGCTGCTGGCGGTCAATATCAACCTCGTCGCCTTTTCTGCGTATCTGGGTGATCTCGTGGGGCAGGTCTTCACGCTCTTCGTGCTGACGGTCGCGGCGGCCGAGGCGGCGATCGGGCTTGCCATCCTCGTCTGCTTCTTCCGCAACCGCGGCACCATTGCCGTGGAAGACGTCAACGTGATGAAGGGGTAGAGACATGGAAAGCATCATCCTCTTTTCCCCGCTCTTGGGCGCGATCATCGCAGGCTTCGGCTGGCGGCTGGTCGGTGAACGCGGTGCCATGTGGATTTCCACCGGGTTGCTGTTTCTGGCCTGCGCCTTTTCGTGGATCGTTTTCCTCACCCACGGCGCGGACACCCAGCACATCCAGATCCTGCGCTGGATCGAGAGCGGCTCGCTGTCGACCGACTGGGCAATACGTCTGGACCGTCTGACCTCGATCATGCTGATCGTGGTGACGACGGTGTCGGCGCTGGTTCACCTCTACAGTTTCGGCTACATGGACCATGACCCGCAGTGGCGCGAAGGTGAGGTCTACAAGCCGCGCTTCTTCGCCTACCTGTCGTTCTTTACTTTCGCCATGCTGGCGCTGGTCACGTCGGACAACCTTGTCCAGATGTTCTTCGGCTGGGAGGGCGTGGGTGTCGCCTCTTACCTGCTGATTGGCTTCTACTACCGCAAACCGTCCGCCAATGCCGCCGCGATAAAGGCCTTCGTTGTCAACCGCGTCGGCGACTTCGGCTTCGCGCTGGGGATCTTCGGCCTTTTCTACCTGACCGACTCGATCAAATTCGACGACGTCTTCGCCGCAGCACCCGAGCTCGCCAATATCCAGCTCGAGTTTCTCTGGACCGAGTGGAACGCCGCCAATCTGATCGCCTTCCTGTTGTTCGTGGGCGCGATGGGCAAGTCGGCGCAGTTGTTCCTGCACACCTGGCTGCCGGACGCGATGGAAGGCCCGACGCCGGTGTCGGCGCTGATCCACGCCGCAACCATGGTCACCGCCGGTGTCTTCCTGGTCTGCCGCATGTCGCCGCTGATGGAGTTCGCGCCCGAGGCCACCACCTTCATTACCTTCATGGGCGCGGCCACGGCCTTTGTCGCCGCCACCATTGGGCTGGTTCAGAACGACATCAAGCGCGTCATCGCCTATTCAACCATGAGCCAGCTGGGCTACATGTTCGTGGCCGCCGGCGTCGGCGTCTATTCGGTGGCGATGTTCCACCTGTTCACCCACGCCTTCTTTAAAGCGATGCTGTTCCTTGGCGCCGGCTCGGTCATCCATGCGATGCACCACGAACAGGACATGCGGAACTACGGCAATCTGCGCAAAAAGATCCCGTATACCTTCTGGGCGATGATGATCGGCACGCTGGCGATCACAGGCGTCGGCATCCCGCTGACCGGCTGGATCGGCTTTGCCGGTTTCGCCTCGAAGGATGCGGTGATCGAAAGCGCCTATGTCGGCACCGCCGGGGGCTTTGCCTTCTGGGCGCTGGTGGTCGCGGCGCTGTTCACTAGCTTCTATTCCTGGCGTCTGATGTTCATGACCTTCTACGGCAAGCAGCGCGGCGACAAGCACACGCACGAGCATGCGCATGAAAGCCCGATGGTCATGCTGATACCGCTGGGCGTTCTGGCCGTCGGCTCGGTGTTTGCCGGCGCCATCTGGTACAGCGCGTACTTCGGCAAGCCCAACGAGGTCGTGAAGTTCTTCGGCGGCAAATACGGCGAACCCACGGCCGAACTGGTCGAGGCCGTCAAGGAGCGCAGCCCCAAGGCATCGGACCTGCACTACGTGATGGAAAGCGAACCAGGCGAGGCCGCGATCTACATGGCACCGGAAAACACCGTGCTGCATGAGGCGCATTACGTGCCGACCTGGGTCAAGCTGTCACCCTTCATCGCCATGCTGATCGGGTTCGGCGTCGCCTTCTGGTTCTACATCCTGAACCCCGCGATGCCCCGCAAGCTGGCCGAGCAGCAGCGCCCGCTGTACCTGTTCCTGCTCAACAAATGGTACTTCGACGAGGCTTATGACGCGATCTTCGTGCAACCCGCCAAGGCGCTTGGCCGGTTCTTCTGGAAACGCGGCGACGAGGGCACCATCGACGGCACCATAAACGGAGTCTCGATGGGCGTGGTGCCGTTTTTCACCCGTCTCGCCGGCCGCTTCCAGACCGGCTACATCTTCAGCTACGCCTTTGCCATGGTGATCGGGGTCGTGATCCTGATTACGTGGATCACCATCGGCGGAGGAGCGCACTGATGGACAACCTGCTTTCCATTGTCACCTTCATCCCTGCGCTGGGTGCTCTGATCCTGGGCGTCTTCCTGCGCGGCGAGGACGAGGCCGCCAACCGCAATGCCAAGTGGCTGGCGCTGATCGCCACCTCGGCAACCTTCCTGATCTCGCTGTTCATCCTGGCGCAGTTCGATCCCAACGACACCGGTTTCCAGTTCGTCGAAGAGGGCGAGTGGCTGCTGGGCCTGAACTACAAGATGGGCGTCGACGGCATCAGCGTGCTGTTTGTGCTGCTCACCACCTTCATCATGCCGCTCTGCATCGCCGCAAGCTGGGATGTGAAGGTGCGGGTCAAGGAATACATGATTGCCTTCCTCGTTCTGGAAACGCTGATGCTCGGGGTCTTCATGGCGCTCGATCTGGTGCTGTTCTACCTGTTCTTCGAGGCCGGGCTGATCCCGATGTTCCTGATCATCGGAATCTGGGGCGGCAAGAACCGGATCTACGCCTCGTTCAAATTCTTCCTGTATACCTTCCTCGGCTCGGTGCTGATGCTGGTGGCGATGGTGACCATGTTCGCCCAGGCCGGCACCACAGACATTCCGACTCTGATGAACCACGAATTCGGGTCCGAGAGCTTCTCGGTCCTGGGTATTCACGTGGTGGGCGGCGTGCAGACGCTGATGTTCCTAGCGTTCTTTGCCAGCTTCGCGGTGAAGATGCCGATGTGGCCGGTCCACACCTGGCTGCCCGACGCGCACGTGCAGGCGCCGACCGCAGGCTCGGTGGTGCTGGCGGCGATCCTGTTGAAAATGGGCGGCTACGGTTTCCTGCGTTTCAGCCTGCCGATGTTCCCAGTGGGGTCTGATGTGCTTGCGCCGCTGGTGCTGTGGATGTCGGCCATTGCCATCGTCTACACGTCGCTGGTGGCGCTGGTGCAGGAGGACATGAAGAAGCTGATCGCGTATTCGTCTGTCGCGCACATGGGGTACGTGACAGCCGGCATCTTCGCCGCCAACCAGCAGGGCATCGACGGCGCGATCTTCCAGATGATCTCGCACGGGTTCATCTCGGGCGCGCTCTTTCTGTGTGTCGGCGTGATCTACGACCGGATGCACACCCGCGAGATTGACGCCTACGGCGGCCTCGTGAACCGTATGCCGGCCTATGCGCTGATCTTCATGCTGTTCACCATGGCGAACGTCGGCCTGCCGGGCACCTCCGGCTTCGTGGGCGAATTCCTGACGCTCATGGGCATCTTCCAGGTCAACACATGGGTCGCAGCGACCGCGACCTCGGGCGTGATCCTCTCGGCGGGCTATGCGCTCTGGCTCTACCGCCGGGTCGTGTTCGGCGACCTCATCAAGGAAAGCCTTCGCACCATCACCGACATGACCCGCCGCGAAAAGGCGATCTTCGCACCGCTGGTGGTGATGACGATCCTGCTGGGCGTCTATCCGGCGCTTGTCACCGACATCATCGGGCCCTCGGTCGAGGCGCTCGTGGGCAATTACCAGACGGCACTGGCCGCATCCGCGGATGCGATCCAGGTTGCCGGACACTAAGGGGGCCGGAGCATGATCCAGGCTGATCTCAACATCATCCTCCCCGAGATCGTGATCTCGGTCTACGCCATGCTCGCGCTGGTAGGGGCGGTCTATACCGCCAAGGACGGCATTGCCGGCGTGCTGACATGGGTCACCGCGGGGCTCTTCGTGGTGGCGGCCTTCTGGATCGGCGGTAGCGGCGACGGCACCCATCTGGCCTTCGGCGGCATGTTCGTCGACGATGCCTTCGCGCGTTTCGCCAAGGTGACGCTGCTTCTGTCCGCCGCCGCCGTGCTGGTGATGAGCCAGGGGTACATGGCCGCACGCGGCATCCTGAAATTCGAATACCCGCTGCTGATCGCGCTGGCCGTGGTCGGCATGATGATGATGGTCTCGGCGGGCGACCTGATGGCGCTTTACATGGGGCTGGAACTGCAGTCGCTGGCGCTCTACGTCGTGGCCGCCCTGCGCCGTGACAGCGTGAAATCAACCGAGGCCGGGTTGAAGTACTTCGTTCTCGGCGCCCTGTCGTCGGGCCTGCTGCTCTACGGTGCTTCGCTGACCTACGGCTATACGGGCACCACCCTGTTTGCCGGTATCATCCAGGCGACCGGGGGCGAGGTCTCGCTCGGGCTGCTCTTCGGCCTGGTGTTCATGGCCTGCGGCTTCGCCTTCAAGGTCTCGGCGGTGCCGTTTCACATGTGGACGCCCGACGTCTACGAAGGCTCGCCCACCCCGGTTACTGCCTTCTTCGCCACCGCGCCCAAGGTTGCGGCAATGGCGCTGTTTGCCCGCGTGTTGCATGACGCCTTTGGCGGCATAACAGGCGACTGGCAGCAGATCGTGGTGTTCCTGTCGATCCTGTCGATGTTCCTTGGGGGTATCGCGGCCATCGGGCAGAAAAATATCAAGCGGCTCATGGCCTATTCCTCGATTGCTCATATGGGCTATGCGCTGATGGGTCTTGCCGCCGGGACGGCGTTCGGCGTGCAGGCGATGCTGATCTACATGGCGATCTACGTCACCATGAATGTCGGCACCTTCGCTTTCATCATGTCGATGGAAAAGGACGGCGCTCCGGTGACCTCGATCGACTCGCTGCATCTGTATTCGCGACGTGAGCCGGGTAAGGCGCTGGCGATGCTGATCCTGCTGTTCTCGCTGGCCGGCGTACCGCCGCTGGTGGGCTTCTTCGGCAAGTTCTACGTGTTGCGGGCCGCCGTCGAGGCCGATCTGTTCTGGCTGGCCATCGCCGGCGTGGTGGCCTCGGTGATCGGCGCCTTCTACTACCTGCGCATCGTGTTCTACATGTACTTCGGGGACGAGCCGGACGAGGTGCTGGACCGAAACAAGTCGCCGGTGCTCTACGGCTTCCTGATGGCGAGCGCGGCGGCGATGCTGATCGGTGTCGTCAACCTTTTCGGGATTGAGGGCGTGGCGGCGACTGCGGCGGCGACGCTTGTCAACTGAACTGTCTGATCTGGGGGGCTGCCCTCGGATGCCTCCGGCGGGAGTTTACCTGGCAAGATGAAGGACCCGGTATGGCCTGAAGGATATGTGCGGCACGTGCTGGACGAGGTGGACAGCACCAATGCCGAAGCGGTGCGCCGAGCCGCGGACCTGACCGGGCCCGAGTGGATCCTCGGGCTGCGGCAGACCGCGGGCAAGGGGCGTCGCGGAAGGCCTTGGGCTGATCCCGAAGGCAACTTCGCGGCGACATTGGTGCTTCCGGATCCGGGCGCTCCGATGCAGGCGGCACTGCGGTCCTTCGTGGCGGCGCTGGCGCTCTACGACGCCTTTGTCGTCGTCTCCGGCCGAACCGAAGGCTTTGCGATGAAGTGGCCCAACGACGTGCTTCTGAACGGCGGCAAGGTGGCCGGCATCCTGCTCGAGCGGATCGGCCTCGGCACTCTGGCAATCGGGATCGGCGTCAACCTGGCCAAGGCCCCGCGCCTTGACGCGGTGGAGGCCGGTGCGCACCGCCCGGTGTCCCTGCTGTCCGAGACCGGGGTTGCGATCAGCGCGGAGGATTTCCTGACCCCGCTGGCCGAGGCCTATGCCCGGCACGAAACCAGCTTCGCGACCTATGGTTTCACGCCTATCCGCGAGGCTTGGCTGGCGCGTGCGGCGAAGCTGGGCGAGGTGATCACGGCGCGAACCGGCAATTCCGAGACTGTCGGCACCTTCCTCGACATCGACGCCACCGGCAACCTCGTCCTGCAGACCGCACAGTCGCGTGTGGCGATCCCCGCAGCGGACGTCTATTTCTGAAAAGGGGCAGAACCCATGCTTCTGTGCATCGACTGCGGCAACACCAACACCGTCTTCTCGATCTGGGACGGGACGAAGTTCCTCTGCACCCTGCGCACCTCGACCCACCACGCGCGCACGGCGGATGCCTATTTCACCTGGTATTCGACGCTGGTGAAACACTACGGAATCGACGCCGACATCACCGCGGTCATCATCTCGACGACGGTGCCACGCGTCGTGTTTAACCTGCGGGTCTTCGCCGACCGGTTCTTCGGCTGCCGGCCCATCGTGGTGGGCAAGCCCGAATGCCGTCTGCCGATCCCGCCGCGAGTCGATGCGGGTACCGCGGTGGGGCCGGACCGGCTGGTCAATACCGCCGGCGCCTTCGACCGCCATGGCGGCGACCTGATTGTCGTCGACTTCGGCACTGCGACCACCTTCGATGTGGTGGCCGAGGACGGTGCCTATGTCGGCGGCGTGATCGCGCCCGGTGTGAACCTCAGCCTCGAGGCGCTGCATATGGGCGCAGCCGCCCTGCCGCACGTGGACATCAGCCAGCCGGACAAGGTAATCGGCACCAATACCGTGCAGTGCATTCAGTCGGGGGTGTTCTGGGGGTATGTCGGTCTGGTCGAGGGCATCACCCGCCGCATCCGCGACGAATACGCGCGGCCGATGCGGATCATCGGCACCGGCGGGCTTGCGCCCTTGTTCGCGCAGGGTCAGATGCTATTTGACACCATCGAAGAAGACCTGACGATGCATGGGCTGACGGTGATCCATGCCTACAACAAGGATATGATCAGTGAGCAGTGAACGCATCATCTACCTGCCCCTCGGCGGGGCGGGCGAAATCGGCATGAATGCCTATGTCTACGGCTATGGCAAACCGGGTCAGGAGCGTCTGATCCTTGTCGATCTGGGCGTCACTTTTCCTGACATGGACGGGACCCCGGGTATCGACCTGATCTTTCCCGACATGACCTGGCTGGTCGAGCGCAAGGACCGGCTCGAGGCGATTTTCATCACCCACGCCCACGAGGATCACGTGGGCGCCGTGCACCAGTTCTGGGAACGTCTTGGAGCGCCGGTCTATGCCCGCGCCTTCACTGCCAATATCGCGCGCCGAAAGATGGCTGAAAAGGGCCTGCCCGAGGCGACAGTGACCACCGTATCGCCCTGGCCCGAGACAACCGAGGCGGGGCCGTTTTCGGTAAGCTACCTGCCGATCTCGCACTCGATCCCGGAAAGCTCGGCCCTGGTGATAGACACGCCGGACGGGCGCGTCGTGCATACCGGCGACTTCAAGCTGGACGAGACCCCGGTGGTGGGCGAGCCCTTCGACCCCGACCTCTGGGCCGAGGTGGCGAAGCCGGGCGTGAAGGCCTTGGTTTGCGATTCCACCAACGTGTTCTCGCTGCATCCCGGGCGCTCGGAAAACTCCGTCGGCCCCGAGATCGAGAAGCTTGTGGCCTCCGCCCCCGGCATGGTCTGCGCCACCACTTTCGCGTCCAACGTGGCGCGCGTGAAGACGCTGGCCGAGGCAGGGCAGCGGGCGGGACGTTCGATCGTGCTGCTGGGCCGCGCCATGCGGCGCATGATCGAAGCCGCCATCGAAACCGGCGTACTGACTGACTTCCCCAAGGTGGTGCCGCCGGAAGAGGCCAGCCAGATCCCGCGTGAAAACCTGATGCTGCTGGTGACGGGGTCCCAGGGCGAACGTCGGGCAGCCTCGGCGCAGCTGGCGCGCGGCAAGTACAATGGATTGGTGTTGCAGGAGGGCGATCTGTTCCTGTTTTCCTCCAAGACCATTCCGGGCAATGAAAAGGGCGTGATCCGCATCATCAACCAGCTTTCCGAGAAGGGAGTGGATGTGGTGGACGATTCGACCGGGCTCTATCACGTGTCCGGGCACGCCAACCGACCGGACCTGGAGCGGATGCAGGATATCGTCCAGCCGCAGATGGTCATCCCCATGCACGGCGAGCACCGTCACCTGCGCGAGCATGTCAAGCTGACGCACGGCAAGGGCCGCGCGGCTGCGCTGGCGGTCAATGGCACGATGTTGAACCTGTCCGGGAATCGTCCCGAGGTGGTGGAGTTCGTTGAAACCGGCCGCGTCTACCTCGATGGCGAGATTCAGGTCGGCGCGCTCGACGGTATCGTGCGGGACCGTATCCGCATGGCACTGAACGGGCATGTGATCGTGACAGTGATCCTCGACGAGGACGACGAGCCGCTCGGCAATCCCTGGTGCGAGGTCATGGGGCTGCCGGAGATCGGCAAGAGCCAGGCCCCGCTGGTGGATATCCTTGAAGAAGACCTGTCGCAGTACCTCGGGCGGGCAGGGGACCGCACGCTGACCGATGACAACAAGCTCGATGAGGACATGCGCCGCATCGCACGCAACACCACGAACAGCGAGATCGGCAAGAAGCCCGAGGTCACGGTGATCGTCAGCCGGTTGAGCTGACAAAAAACCTGTGGTGCAGGGGTGTAAAGGCGTTGCTCCGTCCTATTGTCAGGGCGGAGCGGTCGTTGTGACCGTGTGACTGCAGGAGACATGACATGATCAAGAAATCCGGTTCCGCGAATTGGAAGGGTGGCCTCAAGGACGGCAACGGCACGGTGTCGACCGAGTCGGGCGTGCTGGACAAGGTGAACTACGGGTTCAACAAACGCTTCGAGGGTGCACCGGGCAGCAACCCGGAAGAGCTGATCGCAGCGGCCCATGCCAGCTGCTTCTCGATGGCGCTCTCAATGGTGCTGGGCGATGCCGGGTTCACGCCAGACGATATCTCGACCAAGGCAACGGTGTCGTTGGAGCAGAAGGATGGTGGCTTTGCGGTGACGAAGTCTCACCTCAACGTTGAGGCGAAAGTCCCCAATGCCAGCGAAGAAGATTTCATGACGGCGGCCAACGGGGCAAAGGAAAACTGCCCGATCTCTAAGCTGCTGACAGCCGAGATCACCATGGATGCAAAACTGGTCTGAGCCGTGAGGGATGGGTGCTCAGCACCCATCCCGCCACAGATTTCAACCGGCGCGGCGTTCGTCGAAGCTGAGCGCGATGAACTGGGGCATGTGATCGCCCATCCCGACCACCTTGCTGTCGCCCCCACCGCCCGAGCGGGACCGGCCACGGCCACCCCGCGACGATGAACGCTCACGCGGCTCTTGAGCAGGCTTGGCTTTTTCCGCCTTCGGCTTGCGTTCGGCAGGCGCTTCAGCGCGGGTCTCGGCCTTCGAGGCCTCCGCTTTCACCGGCTCGTCACTGGCAGCGCTGCGACGCGGACGCTCTTCGTTTTTCAGCGGGTTATCGATCCGCGGAATTTCCTTCTGGATCAGCTTCTCGATGCCGTCGAAGTTCTTTTCGTCCTTCGGCGTGCAGATCATCATCGCCTTGCCTTCGCGACCCGCGCGGCCTGTCCGGCCAATGCGGTGCACGTAGTCCTCGGAATGGCTCGGCACGTCGTAATTGAATACGTGGCTCACCGCCGGCACATCCAGTCCGCGGGCCGCGACGTCCGAAGCCACGAGGATCCGCAGCTCGCCATTGCGGAAACCGTCAAGCGTGCGGGTGCGCTGCGACTGGTCCAGATCGCCATGGATCGGAGCCGCGTCGAAACCATATTTCTTCAACGATTTAGCGACGATATCCACATCTGTTTTGCGGTTGCAGAAGATGATCGCATTGGTCAGCTTCTCTCCCTCGCCCTCGATCAGGGCGCGCAAGACCTTGCGCTTCTCGCTGCCTTCACGGTCGCGGCGCGAGGCCTTGAACATGACGACGCCCTGTTCAATGGTCTCGGAGGCGGTGGCCTGACGGGCAACCTCAATCCGCTCGGGAGCCGACAGGAAGGTGTCGGTGATGCGCTCGATCTCGGGGGCCATGGTTGCCGAGAAGAACAGCGTCTGGCGGGTAAAGGGCGTCAGCGAGAAGATGCGTTCGATATCGGGGATGAACCCCATGTCGAGCATGCGGTCGGCTTCGTCCACCACCATGACCTGCACGCCGGTCAAAAGCAGCTTGCCGCGTTCGAAATGGTCCAGCAACCGGCCGGGGGTGGCGATCAGCACGTCGACACCCTTGTCGATCAGGAGGTCCTGCTCCTTGAACGACACGCCACCGATCAGCAGAGCCTTGGTCAGCTTCACGTGCTTGGCGTAAGTGTCGAAGTTCTCAGCGACCTGCGCGGCCAGTTCCCGTGTCGGGCAGAGCACCAGCGACCGGGGCATCCGCGCCCGGGCGCGACCGCGGGCCAGCATGGTGATCATCGGCAGCGTAAAGCTTGCCGTCTTGCCGGTGCCGGTTTGCGCGATGCCAAGGACGTCGCGGCCCTGCAGCGCCGCAGGAATGGCGCCCAGCTGAATGGGGGTGGGGGTTTCATAGCCGGCTTCTTCGACGGCTTTGAGGACTTTTGGATTGAGATCCAGATCAGAGAATTTGGTCATTAGCGTCCGATGTTTACGGACACCACTCGGCCCGTACGTCTGATTGGGGGCGGCCCGTATGGCCCTGCATTGGCGCAGTTACATTCCCCCGCGCGGGGTATGTAGCGCTCAATCCCGCCGCGGTCAATCTTGCGGCACTGCGGCAGATGAAAATGAGGCAATTTGTCCGTTTTGTAGCGAGGTCTTGTACAAAGACCTCTGCGCACAGGGATTGTTTCCAGGCCTTATTCGGGAAATTGCGCCGTCCGCGCCGCGTCCAGCGCCAGATCATGACGGCGAAGCAGCCCTTCGGCCTCAAGTCGGGTGCAGACTTCGCGATGGGCGACGCAGACCTCGTCGTAAAAAGCGCGGAGCCCGGCCACGCCGGTCTCGGCCTCAATCCGCGAGAAGAGCTGATGAAGCGACAGCCCGCCGGCGACGCGATTCACCTGCGGTTTCAGCTCGGCCCGGTAAGAGCCCTTCTGCATCCGGAAGGTATAGGTGCGTTGCCAATCCTCCCAGCTTTGCGCGTGCAGATGGCAGAGCTCGGTCTCGGGCAGGGGGCATTCGCCGGGGTTCTGCGTGCCGTTGAACAGCACGTTGTGGATCTTGACCTGCAGCCCGTCGATCCCGGTACGATAGAACATCTTGCCCGCAACATGGCTGAGAAAGCCACCCGAAAGGTGGCGGCCAAACGTCGGAAAGACCGTCTCGGACGCACGGCGGCGGTCGGCGGGGCAGAGGTGAAAGGCCTTGAATGCGGTCTCCGGCCGGTCGTCGCCGGGAGGCGCGGCGAGGGCCTCGATCGGTCGGACGCGGGCGCAGAGGCAATCAGGGGGCAGCGCTGCCAGTTGTTCGGCAATGGGGCGCGCAGGCCAGAGGAATTCGTCGACGTCGATATGTGCCAGCCAGTCGACCTCGGTCTTGCGGTTATATGCGTGGCGGGCGTTGAGAAACTGGCGGGATTGGTGCTTGTCGGGGCGTCCGTTCCGTTTCTTCCACCAAGCATCATCACAGGCGACGACCTTGATCTTTGGGTGGGCCTTGAGCCGGTCGTAAACTGCAGTCTCGGGCGCATCGAGATAGAGGTAGACCCGATGAGCACCTCGCTCCAGATGATAGGCCGCGAAATTGAGGATGTCGCATCCGGGTGCCTTGACCGTCGAAACGATGCCCCAGCGGGTCATGCGGCGCCGTCCAGCGCTGCGGGGCCAAAGACCTGCGCAACCTGCGCGTCAAGATCAAGCGCATGGGTGAAAAGCATGTCGTGTGCTTCGAGCCGGGTGCGCAACTCGGGACTGTCGGTGCAAACCTCGTCGAAGAAGTGGCGAAGTCCGTGTTCGCCCTCAGTCTCGAGCACGAAATCGAGAACGTCCGCAAGGCGCATGGCGTCGTCGTCCTCGGGCTTGCGATAGGAGCCACGGGTCAGGCGAAACATCACCCGTTCGCGAAAATGCTCGAACCCGTCAGTGTGGAAGTGCGCAAGCTTCATCTTGGGAAGTTCGGTCTCGTTGCCGACGCTTGCGCCCGCCAGCCTGAGCCCATGAATGCCGAGACGGGCATCGGGGATGCGGGTGCGGGCAAATACCTTGCCGCTGGTGTGGCTGATGAAACCGCCAGTTAGGTAAGCGCCGTAGCCGGGATAGATCGCATCCAGCACGGCGCGTTTCTGGCCGGCCTGCCGGTGGGTCTGCTTGAAGTGGCGGGGCGGGCCATCCAGTGGGGCCAGCAGCTCCACCGGGCGGACGCGGGCCTGGGCGCAGGTGTCGGGGACAAAGCGGAGCCCGCGTGAGACCTCGGTTTCCGAGATGAGGAATTCGTCGGTGTCGACATGAGCGAGGAAATCCAACGCGCAGGCGCGGTAGGCGCGGGTGGCGTTGTGGGCTTGGCGCAGCTGGTGCGCCTCGGGGCGGGGTTTGCCCGCGGCCTGCCAATATGCGTCGTCGCAGGGGGTGACCTGAACCTGCGGATGCGCGGCCAAGAAACCTTCGATCTCGCGCTCCGGTCTGTCGAGGTAGATCGTGACCTGCGAAGCGCCCAGCGACAGGTAATGCGCGGCGAAGCGGGCGACGTCGGACAGGGCGGCATTGGTGGTGCAGACGACGCCCCAGGTGGGCGGCGGACCACGTCGCGGCGGGGCGTGGGGGACCGGGGCGGTGACCTTTGGCTCGGGGCCTCCATCTTTCTCACCCGCTTTGGTGGCGTCACGCTTTTCCCTGCGTTTGCGCATGATGCGGAAGCGGCGGAAGACAGTGCGCGGGTCGTGGATCAGAAGGTCGAGCAGGTGATGCGCGAGAGGTTTGAGCACCGCGTCCTCGGCGGCATCCAGCCACAGCCGGCCCAACATGTTCACGTCAAGCCCCCCGGCGGGCAGATGGAATGCGTCCATCTGCATCGGCAGCGGACCGGTGTCCTTGCCTTTTAGCGGGAAGGGCCGGTCGGCCGGCGTCCCGGAGTAGCGACGCTCGCTCTCGTAGAGCTTCATCGTGCCAAAAAGCACCGTCATCGCCTGACCGATGCGGCGCTGAACGTCGGTTTCGCCGTGGTCACCGAAAGTGGTGAGGGCAGAGACTAGCCAACGCTGG
This sequence comes from Litorisediminivivens sp. KMU-197, assembly GCF_056858395.1. Taxonomy (NCBI): domain Bacteria; kingdom Pseudomonadati; phylum Pseudomonadota; class Alphaproteobacteria; order Rhodobacterales; family Paracoccaceae; genus Litorisediminivivens; species Litorisediminivivens sp. KMU-197. The sequence goes on from NZ_JBXEQG010000001.1 coordinate 163,547, forward strand.
TCGAGGTGCGCCAGCAGGAAGTCGGCTTCCTCTGCCCAGAGCCGGTGGAAGAGCGCAGCGGTGTGCTCGGGCTGGCCGCGTTTGCGCAGGTGGGCGATCAAAAGGCCATGAAGCGCGCAAAGCTCGGGCTTGCCGGCCAGTTCCTCGCGGATTTCCAGCGCTTTGCGGCGATTGGACGACTTGACCGGCCCGGCGCGTTCCGGGTCGTCTCCGGGCTGCGGGACGAGGGCGGTCTTCAGCGGCGCGAGCTCCACGTCAAGCGGCAAAAGCGCCTCGCCCTTGGAGAAGGTCAGCGGCTCGCGCCGGCCCTCCATCTGTTGCAGGACGCCGTCGATGCCGCCTTCAAATGTTGGCTTGCGGGTGGACTCATCACTCATGGCGCGACTGTGTAGGTTTTTCCGGCAACTGGCAATTGCCGGAGCCTAACGGTGCATCATGGCGGTTTTTAGACCATCATCTCCTTGGTGGCCGACAAGGTCACGTCAGGATAGTCACGCTCGATCCGGTCAATGTCCCATTGCAGCCGGGTCAGGTAGACGATGTCGCCGTCGTTGTCATGGGCTATGTGCTGCTTGTTGGCGGCGGTGAACTTCTCGACCGCAGCCTTGTCGCCCGTGACCCAGCGGGCCGACGCGAACTGCGACGGCTCGAACCGAACCGGCAGGCCGTACTCCAATTCGATCCGACTGGCCAGAACTTCGAACTGGAGCGCCCCAACGACCCCTACGATAAAGCCCGAGCCGAAGGCGGGCTTGAACACCTTGGCCGCGCCTTCCTCGGCAAATTGCATCAGAGCCTTTTCAAGATGCTTGGCCTTCATCGGGTCGCCGGCGCGACAGGTCTGTAGCAGTTCCGGCGCAAAGGAGGGGATGCCCGACACACGCAGGGCTTCGCCCTCGGTCAGAGTGTCGCCGATGCGCAGCTGGCCGTGGTTGGGGATGCCGATGATGTCGCCGGCCCAGGCTTCTTCCGCCAGTTCGCGGTCGGAGGCGAGAAACAGCACCGGGTTCGACACCGCCATCGGTTTCTTGGTGCGCACATGGGTCAGCTTCATGCCGCGTTTGAAGTGGCCACTGGCCATCCGGACGAAAGCCACCCGGTCGCGGTGCTTGGGGTCCATGTTCGCCTGAACCTTGAAGACGAATCCGGAAACCTTTGTTTCCTCGGGGGAAATCTCACGCGGGGTGGCGCGCTGCGGTTGCGGTTCGGGACCGTAGTTGCCGATGCCCTCCATCAGTTCCTTGACGCCGAAGGAGTTGATGGCAGACCCGAACCAGATCGGGGTCATGTGACCTTCAAGCACCGATTGCGGGTCTAGCGTGGGCAGCAGTTCCTTGGCCATCTCGACCTCTTCGAGGAATGTCTCAAGCTGTGCAGCCGGCACGTGTTCCGCAAGAAGAGGGTCGTCCAACCCGTTGATCTCGATGGATTCTGCAACCTTGTTGCGGTCGGCGCGGTCGATCAGTTCCAGCCGGTCGTTCAGCAGGTCGTAGCAGCCGATGAAGTCCCGGCCCATGCCGATCGGCCACGAGGCCGGCGTCACGTCAATGGCCAGCATCTCCTGGATCTCGTCGATGATCTCGAAGGTGTCCCGGCTTTCGCGGTCCATCTTGTTGCAGAAGGTCAGGATAGGAAGGTCGCGCAAGCGACAGACTTCAAACAGTTTCTGCGTCTGGCTCTCGACCCCCTTGGCGCCGTCGATCACCATCACCGCGGCATCCACCGCGGTCAGCGTGCGATAGGTATCCTCGGAGAAATCCGAGTGGCCGGGGGTGTCTACTAGGTTGAAACGATAGTCGCGATAGTCGAAAGACATCGCCGAGGCCGAGACCGAGATGCCGCGATCCTTTTCCATCTGCATGAAGTCCGACCGCGTGCGCCGCGCCTCGCCTTTGGCGCGCACCTGTCCGGCCATCTGGATCGCGCCGCCGTAGAGCAGGAACTTCTCGGTCAGCGTGGTCTTGCCCGCATCGGGGTGCGAGATGATGGCAAAGGTGCGCCTCCGGGCAATTTCCGGCGGCAGATCGGGGCGGTTGGGCAAAGCGTCGAGCATGGCGCCGCTTTAGCCGGTGGCGCGGGCGCTGGCAAGGAACGGCTCGCAAGCCTCGCGCGTTGTTCACCTGTCAAGCGAAGGAGGACACCATGCCCAACCCAAGCGTCAAGGACGAAGAAACCTACAAGAGCCTGCGCGAAGAGGGTGCGTCCAAGGAAAAGGCGGCGCGCATCGCCAATGCACAGGCCAATGACAAGCAGGAGCCCTCGAAGAAGGGGGGTAAGAAACCGCCCTTCGAGGACTGGACGAAAGAAGAGCTCTATGACCGCGCGCAGGAATTGGACATCGACGGTCGCAGCGACATGACAAAGGATGAGCTGATCGAGGCATTGCGGAGGTAAGCCCGTTTTCTTGGACCTGAACAGAGAGCTCAAGATCAGTCCCAAGCAGGTCTTAACGCGCAGTGTTACCGGGTAGAGGCGCGGCGGAGGAGTTCGACTGCGTCCGGGCGCCGGGCGAGGCTCTCACTCAGTTCGAATTCTTCCCTCAGCCGGTTGTCGTGCACACGCGATGCCGTGCCAAGTTTCTTGTCGAGTGCTTCGGGAAGCGCCGCGCGGGTGCGGGTATCGACCAGCAAGGTCTCGGCAGCAATGCCCTCGGCATAGATGATCTGGTGGTCGTCGAAGAGCAGCTGAAAGTAATCGACAAACCCGCCTTGGACGCGGCGAACCGTGTCGCCGTTCACCAGATGGCGGGCTTTGACCAGCACCTCGGACCGACCGGCGCCCAGAGCGTCACGGCGCTGGTAGACGAACAGCCGGTGATCGGGGCTGACCAGCAGGTCGTCGGCATTGTTCAGCGTTCCGGCGAGGATGCGGATCGGGGCCCCCTCACCGGTCGCGCGGGTGGTTGACTGGCCGATCCAGCGCACCGGCTGCGGCCCGTGATCACGGGTCAGGACCAAATCGCCCTCGCGAAGGTCCTCGACAGGTGTCTGCGCGCCCGAGGCCATGGTGATCATGGTGCCACGCGTGAAGGAGACACAAGCGACCTCGGCGAAACGTCGCTCGGGGGTCTGGGTGTCGATGCCGATGATCCGGTAATCGGTCTTCGCCTTAAGGCTGCCCAGCGGCAGGGCATAGACCGCCGCGACCATGCCGTCGTCATCGACCTCCACAAGAACGATCAGGTCGACGGTGGCGCCGTCGTTGCCCATGAAGGTGATGCAGCAGTCGATGTGGCACCCGGCGCCCGCCTGTCCAAGGCGCGTGGCCTCGGTCAGTTCCATTCGGCGGGGCCCGGACTGGCGCACCGACAGGTCCGCAGGGATCGCGTCCTCGGCAAGGTGATAGACGTCGTCGTGCTGCAACTCGTCACCGTTGCCCAGCACGTCGCCGAGATTTGCGCCGTCCACAACGGTCAGATCGTCGGACCGAAAGACCGAGAGCGTCTGCGGGGTTCCGCGAGGCATGTACATCTCCATCACCGAAGCGCGCGTTATTCAGTCGCGCGGGGCTTGTTATCCGCGCGGAATATGGCACCAAAGGGATTGGCGCCGGGCAATTTCCCGGCAGCGGCCAGACTAGGCCGGAATCTGCATCAAGTAAAACAGGGAGTTATCGTTATGGATCTGGGACTTGCAGGCAAGCGCGCGGTGGTCTGTGCGGCCTCAAAGGGGCTGGGGCGCGGCTGCGCGATGGCCCTCGCCGAGGCCGGCGTCAATCTGGTGATCAACGCCCGCGGCGCCGATGCGCTGGATGAAACCGCCGACGCGATTCGCAAGGCACATGGTGTCGAAGTCACCGCTGTGGCCGCGGATATCATCGCAAAAGAGGGTCGTGCGAAGGTGCTGGATGCGGCGGGCGAGGTCGACATCCTGGTCAACAACGCCGGTGGCCCGCCCCCCGGCATGTGGCAAGATTGGAACCGCGAGGACTTTGTTAAGGCGCTGGACGCCAACATGCTGGCGCCAATCGCAATGATCCAGGCTCTGGTGCCCGGTATGATGGAGCGCGGTTGGGGCCGGGTGGTCAATATCACTTCGCAATCGGTGAAGTCTCCGATCCCGGTGTTGGGGCTGTCCAACTCGGCGCGTGCCGGGCTGACCGGCTTCGTGGCGGGGACATCGCGGCAGGTGGCCGGCAAGGGGGTGACGATCAACAACCTGCTGCCGGGGATTCATGCGACCGACAGGGCGGTGTCGCTGGATGAAGGCGTGGCCAGCCAGAAGGGGATCAGCGTCGAGGAGGCCAAGGCGCAACGCTACGAGACCATCCCGGTAGGTCGGTACGGCACGGCCGAGGAATTCGGTGCCACCTGCGCCTTCCTGTGTTCGCAATATGCCGGCTTCATTATCGGGCAGAATGTTCTGCTGGACGGCGGCGCGGTAAATACAACCATGTGAGGACGGGTGGGGGCTGCGGCCCCCGTCGTCACCTCGCGGCGGTTCACAAGGCCGTAAGGCCGCTGAAACGCCCTGTGCGGGCAGCGGGGGCGCTGCTATTCCGAAAGCTCACTCATCGGAGACAGCCCTTTGCAAACCCTTTACGTTGCTGGCCTTTTCGGCCTGATCCTTTTGGCGAGCCTGCTGGCCGCGCCGCGCCGCGCCACCGTCGAGGGCTTTTTCGGAGGCGAAGGCGCCGAGGGCCGGGCGCCGGGTCTCTGGGTGCTGGTGCTGAGCCAGGTGACGACCTGGATTTTCGCGCGCTCGCTGATGAACGCCGCGATCCTTGGCTATTTCTACGGCATCTGGGGCGTGCTGGCCTACACTGCCTATTACGGATCATTCCTGACCGGCGGGCTGATCGTCGCGCGGCTGCGCGCGACGGGCGCCGCATCGGTGCAGTTCTGGCTGTCGGCGCGGTTCGGGGCATCGGGCACTGCGTGCTACAATCTGGTCATCGCGCTGCGGCTTCTGTCGGAAGTCTTCGCAAACCTGCTGGTGGTCGGGCTGATCTTTGCCGCATTGCTGCCCGAAGCCGGTTTCGCTCGGGAAGGGGCAATGCTGGCGGTGGCGCTGATCGGGCTGGCCTACAGCGCGTGGGGCGGGCTGAGCGCGGCACTGCGCACGGACGTCTTGCAAATGACGGTCTTTCTTGTGGTATTCGGGCTTGCCTTCGTGGCGCTTGTGACGGCCCCGGGCTTCGATATCGGCGCGGTGTTGACGGCAGAGGGCACGGCAGGGGCTTACAATGGGCAGGTTCTGCTTCTGGTGGCGTTTCTTCAGGTGTTCTCCTACCCGGCGCATGACCCGGTGATGATGGACCGCGGCTTTATCGCTGACCGTGACACCACGCGGCGGTCTTTCCTGCATGCCTTCTGGATCTCCTCGGCCTGCATATTTGCCTTCGGGCTGTTCGGCATTCAGGCGGCACTGGCGGGCGCGGAATACGAGGGCGAGTTGATCGGCACATGGGGCGCGATCCTGCCGGGATGGGTTTTTGCGGCGCTGATGGTGTCACTGCTGGTCAGCGCGCTCAGCACGCTTGACTCGGCGCTGTCGAGCGCGGCGCGGCTGGCGGTCGAAGAACTGCGCCTCGCGCCGCGCAGCATGGCCGGCGGGCGCTTGGTGATGGTCGTCTTTATGGCGCTGGGCATGGCGCTGACGTTCTGGGGCAACCAGAGCCTGTTCGACGCGGTGGCCGTCAGTGGCACCGCGAGCATGTTCCTGACGCCGGTACTGGTTGTCGGCCTGATTGCGGGACGCAGGATCGCGGTCTGGTCCTATCTGGTGAGTTTCGGGGCCGCCATGCTGGGGGCCGGGTTGTATTTTGCCCGCGGCAGCGAGCTTGCCATGGCGCTCCTGCCGGAAGGGCACAAGTATGAGCAGCTTCTCGTGATATGCGTGGCGGTGCTGGCGGTGGGCTTCGCTGCCGTGCTTGGCGGGGTCCAGCGGCGCACGGCCTGAGCCTTGCGGGTCGGGGCAGGGATTGTTATCTGCGCTGATAGCCGATTGTTTTGATCGGAAACCTGCATGAGGCCGCATTGCCCCCAGTGACCGCTCCTCCCCGACTGGAAATCCGTAATCTCGTCCGTGACTTCGATGGGCGGCGGGTGGTGGACGATGTGTCGCTGCAAATCCAGCCGGGCCAAGTGACCTGCCTGCTGGGGCCCTCGGGCTGCGGCAAGTCGACGACGCTGCGGATGATCGCCGGCGTCGACATGCAGGATGCCGGGCAGATCCACGTCGATGGTGAGTTGATCTGCGACACCGTGTTCCGCGTGCCGCCGGAGCGGCGCTCGATCGGACTGATGTTTCAGGACTTCGCGCTTTTTCCGCATCTGACCGTCGGCAAGAACGTGTCCTTCGGCTTGCAGGAGCGGGGCGCCAAAGCGCGGGCGCGGGCGGCAGAGATGCTGGCCAAGGTCGGGCTCGAGCGCTTCATTGACCATTACCCGCACGAACTGTCCGGGGGCGAGCAGCAGCGCGTGGCGCTGGCCCGGGCGTTGGCGCCGCAACCCAAGATCATGCTGATGGACGAGCCGTTCTCGGGACTCGACAACCGGCTGCGCGACGGTATTCGCGACGAGACGCTGGCGGTGCTCAAGGAAGAGGACACCGCCGTCCTGCTGGTCACGCACGAGCCGGAAGAGGCAATGCGCATGGCCGATGAAATCGCGCTGATGCGCGACGGCAAGATCGTGCAGCAGGGCGCGCCCTACAACATCTACCGCTCGCCGGCGGACAAGGCGGCGGTCGCTTTCTTCAGCGACATCAATGTGATTGAGAGCGAAGTTCAGGGCGCACTGGCAGAGACGCCGTTTGGCGATTTCCTTGCTCCTGGTCTGCCGGACGGCGCGCAGGTGGAGATCGTGTTCCGGCCGCAACATGTGGGCATCGATTTCGACCGCGCGGGGCAGGGGCCGCAGCCGACCGCCCAGCACGGGATCGCGGCGCGGGGCACGGTTGAACGGGCACGGTTCATGGGCAAGGAGAGCCTTGTCGAGTTCCGCATGGATCACGATGGCTCGATGCTGAAGGCGACGGTGCCCAATGTGTTCCTGCCGAAACCGGGAACGGCGCTGTGGCTGACTATCCGGCGCGACAGGTGCTTCGTGTTTCCGAAGTTAAGCTGACCCTGCACCGATCTGCAGTTCGGACGCGCTTCGCCCGAGACCTTTTGGAAATCATTGTATACTGAGTTTCAGTCCCGCGCGCCGGATGCGCGGTGGTCCTGTAGCCGCTTTCCCGGTTCATCCACGAAAAGGCCGGGCACGGGCGTGAGCGTCTCGATCTGGTCGATACGGAAGTCGAGGAAGTCCCCTGCGGTTTCGCTCCACCCGGTGCAGGCCCAGATGCGACCCCAATAGCGCAGGTCGAGCGGGCGCAGCAGGTGCTCGGTCCCGTCCGACAGGGCGACGCGAAGTTTCTGGCGGGCACGGATGGCTGCGCGGAAGGCCGGCATGTGTCGGAAACCGCGGGCGGCGGATTCAAAGGGATAGGCGGCAAAGGCGAACTGCGCGGGGGCCGTGCGGTCTTCGGGCAGCAGTGCGTCGATCCGTTCAAGCAGCGTGGCTGCGGCAGCAGAATGTGCGCCTTGGTCAGCCTCGTGCAGAATGGCGAGCGCGAGGTGGAGCGCCTCCAGCTCGGTCTCGGTCAGGTTGATCGGCGGCAAGGTTATGGCCGCCTGCGCCGAGTAACCCAGGCCGCGTTCACCGATCACCGGCACCCCGCTTTCGATCAGCGTGTCGAGATCGCGGTAGATGGTGCGCACCGACACGCCCAGATCGCGTGCCAGGTCCTCGGCGCGGTGCAGGGCACCGTCCTTCAGGGACTCCATCAATCGGTACAAACGGTCGGCGCGTTTCATGGTGATTCGAGGACATTCAGAACAAGGTTTCTGACAGTATTCTGGCAGTTGACAGTTTAATGTCAAAAAGCGTGAGGCGGCGATCTCAATTAACCCCGAAACCCCGGCAATTGACGCTTTTACGGACCCCGCGCAGGCTTTAAGACAGGGCATCCCCGGGGCCGGCCTGCGGCCCGGGTCCGACAACGGAGTTTTGAGAGATGCTGAACAATATCGGTCTTCCCGGCCTTCTGCTGATTGCTGTCGTGGTGCTGGTGCTCTTTGGGCGCGGCAAGATCTCGTCCCTGATGGGCGAGGTCGGCAAGGGCATCACAGCCTTCAAGCGCGGCGTGAAGGACAGCGACGACGAGCTTGACGACAAGAGCAAGCACGCCGATCACGTGGATCACACCGGCGAGCATGCCAAGGACGTCACCCCGCCCAGCGACAAGGACAAGGTGTAAGCCCCGATGCTTGATCTGGGCTGGTCCGAGCTTCTGGTCATCGGCGTCGTGGCGCTGATCGTTGTCGGCCCGAAGGACTTGCCGGTGCTGTTTCGCAAGGCGGGACAGTTCGTCGGCAAAGCCAAGGGCATGGCGCGCGAATTCTCGCGCGCGATGAACGATGCGGCCGACGAAGCCGGGGTGAGCGATCTCAAGAAGACGATGAAGAGCGCCGCCAATCCGCTGGGCTCGGCCATGGACGGGGTCAAGGATGCGGCGCGGCAGGTGGCCGATCCGCTGGCCGAGCTGCGCGAGAGCCAGAAGCGGCACAGCCCAGTCGAAGAGGCCCACGACGACGAGGCGGACGCCGCCGAGGCCGCCGAGCGCGCCGAGAACGCCCGCAAGATCAAAGCCGCCACGGCCCGCGCCGCCGCCGAGCGCAAAAAGCGCGAAGCCGATGAAGCGCTGAAGGCTGCCGATGCCGCGGAAGCGGCGGTGAAGGACGAGACGGACAGACCCGCATGAGCCCACATGACGAGATCGAGGACAGTTCGGCCCCGCTGATCGAGCATTTGGCCGAACTGCGCACGCGGCTGATCCACTCGGTGGTGTATTTCATCATCGGCATGGTGATCTGCTTCACCGTGGCGACGCCGATATTCAACTTCCTGACCGCGCCGCTCTGCACCGTGCTGGCCGATCGCGGGCAGGATTGCGACCTGATCTTCATCTCGCCGCAAGAGGGCTTCTTCGTCGCGATCAAGGTATCGTTCCTGGGCGGCTTCATCCTGGCCTTTCCCTTCATTGCCAACCAGTTGTGGCGGTTTGTGGCGCCCGGGCTCTACAAGTCCGAGAAGGGTGCCTTTTTGCCCTTCCTGATCGCCTCGCCCTTCATGTTCTTCCTCGGCGCGTCGTTTGCTTTCTATGTGGTGACGCCGCTGGCCTACGACTTCTTCCTCGGGTTCCAGCAGTTCGGCGCCGAGGGCGAGGCCGTGGTGGGCGAAGAGGTGACGCAGGGCCTTTCGGTAGTGTTCCAGGGCTCGGCCCAGGAATATCTGAACCTGACGATCAAGTTCATCGTGGCCTTCGGGCTCTGCTTCCAGCTGCCGGTGCTGCTGACCTTGATGGGCAAGGCCGGGCTGGTCAGCGCCGAGGGGCTGGGCGCGGTGCGCAAATATGCTGTGGTGGCAATCCTGGTGCTGGCTGCGCTGGTAACGCCGCCCGACGTGATCACACAGGTGATCCTCTTCGTGGTGGTCTACGGGCTCTACGAGGTGTCGATCTTCCTCGTGCGCCGGGTCGAGGCCAAACGCGAGAAGGAACTGCGAGCGCAGGGTCTGTGGTTCGAGGACGAAGAAGAGGACGAGGATTTCGACGCCTTCGCCGATGACCCTCTGGCCGAGGAATTCGAGCATGACGACGACGAGGACCCGAAACTGGGCGGCGACAGATGAGCGCTGATCTCGCGCGGATCGCGGCGGCGCTGGAGCGGATGAGCCCGGCGCCGACCGAAGCCCCGGATTTCGACGCGGCAGACGCTTTCCTGTGGCACGTGGAGCCGGACAGGCTGCAACCGGTGCCGGAGGTCAGCCGGGTCGAACTGGGGCTGCTGATCGGTGTCGACCGGGCGCGGGATACCCTGCTGGCCAACACGATGCAGTTCGCAAAGGGTCTGCCCGCCAACAACGCGCTGCTTTGGGGCGCGCGGGGCATGGGCAAATCTTCCTTGGTCAAGGCCGTCCATGCCGAGGTGCTGCGGCAAGGCGAGGCGCTCAAGATCGTTGAATTGCAGCGTGAAGACCTGCCCTCGGTCGGGCGTCTGCTGGGCCTGCTGCGGGGGCGCGAAGTGCGTTTCGTGCTGTTCTGTGATGACCTGAGCTTCAGCCATGACGATCAGCACTACAAGTCGCTGAAGGCGGTGCTGGATGGCGGCATCGAAGGACGGCCGGAGAACGTGGTCTTCTATGCCACCTCGAACCGGCGCCACCTGATGCCGCGGGACATGATCGAGAACGAGCGGGCCAGCGCAATCAGTCCGTCGGAGGCGACCGAAGAGAAGGTCTCGCTGTCGGATCGTTTCGGGCTGTGGCTGGGTTTCCACCCCTGTTCGCAGGACGAGTACCTGTCGATGATTCGGGGATACTGCGACGCCTATGGGGTCGAAGTGTCAGACGAGGCATTGCGGGACCAGGCGATAGAATGGCAAGCCACGCGGGGCAGCCGCTCAGGCCGCGTGGCTTGGCAGTTCTTTACCGACCTGGCCGGACGGCGCGGCGTGTCGCTGTAGGGCAGCCATGATGGGCGAACCTCCGCACTGCGGAGGTTCCTCAATCCAGCGGCTTTATTGCACGTAAGGCAGCGGGTCGACGCTCTCGAACCCGTCGCGGACCTCGAAGTGGAGGTAAGCAGGATCGCCGACCGCGACCTTGCCGAGCGTCTGGCCGCGGCTGACGGTGTCGCCCTTCTTGACGGTGATATCCGACACATTGGCGTAGACCGTCAGCAGGTTGTTGGCATGCTTCACCACCACGATCGGCACTTGGTCGGCGTTGGCGGTAATTGCGGCCACGGTTCCTGCATCAGCGGCCTTGACCGGGGTGCCGGCGCTGGCGGCGATGTCGATGCCGTCATTGCGGCCCTTCGAATATTCCCGGATCACCGAACCCGAGACCGGCATCTGCATCCGCGAGGCGGGCTTGCTGGCCTCGGTTTGCTGGCTGCCAAGGTCGGGTGAGGGCGGTGTCTCGACAGGGGTGGCGGCCGCCACGGGCGTCTCGGCCGGCAGCGGCTGGGTCGCGCTGGGCGGCGTTGGCGTCGGCGAACCGCTGCCCGGCTGCGAAGGCGCTGCTGAAATCGCGCGGCTGGCGGCCTCGCGCACCGTGGGGATCAGCAGGTACTGGCCAGGACGCACGGTGAATTCCTGATCAAGGCCGTTCCAGTCGGCCAGCGAGCGCACCGAGACACTGTAGAGCCGCGCGATGGTATAGGCGGTCTCGCCGCGTTCGACCTGGTGGCGCACCGGCTCGGCCCCGGTCTGAGCCGGCGGAAGTTCGCTTGTGCTGACCGGCGTGGCCGCCGAAGCGTCGATGGCGCGTCCGGCGATCTCGGTGATGCGGTCGGCACCGGCGGGCCGGATCGGTCCGCTGGCAGGCTCCGTGACCTTGTAGGGCAGCGCGACGATCTCTCCGGCGCGCAGCGGATCGTCGGCGCGCATTCCGTTGAAACGCGCGAGGTCCGCGACATTGATGCCGATCCGAGTCGCCAGCGCGCCTAGTGTATCGCCGCGCCGCGCCACCGCGACCTGATAATTGGGGTAGGAAATTATGCCGCGTTCATCGGGGCTTGGCCGGTCGGCCGTGGCGTTCTGCGCGGCACTGGATGTGTCATAGGCGCTTTCGCCGATCTTGCCCCGCAGGTCGAAATCCCGCGGCAGGCCGTCACAGCCGGCAATCAGCACAAGCGCGGACCCTGCCGCGATCAGGGGGCTACGGGGCGGGAAAGTCCACATCTCGATATCCTCGAACAATCGTCCGGTTATCCCGGATTTTAGAGTTAACCGTTTATACATACATCAGGCGTCGCGCCCAAGCCCCTCGACGAGAGGCACGAAGCGCACGGCGCAGATTTCATCGTAATGCAGCCCGTCTTCGTCGCGGCGCACACGGATCAGGTACTGCACGGCATCGGACTGCCCGACCGGAAGCACCATGATCCCGCCGACGCGAAGCTGTGTGAGCAGCGGGCCGGGGGGGTCCTCGGCAGCGGCAGTGACAATGATCCGGTCGAACGGCGCCTGATCGGGTAGGCCGAAAGAGCCGTCGGCAGTGAAGGCGGTTATGTTGGTCAGGCCCAGCTTGTCAAACACGCCGCGCGCGCCCTGCACCAGCCGTTTGTGACGGTCGACGGTATAGACGCGGCGGGCAAGGTGGCTGAGGATCGCGGCCTGGTAACCCGAGCCGGTGCCGACCTCGAGCACCGTGTCACGCGGCTGCACATCAAGCGCCTGCGTCATCAGTCCCACAACGGAGGGCTGGGATATGGTCTGGCCACAGGCGATCGGCAGAGGCATGTCGACATAGGCGCGCTCGGTGAAGAGCCCCTGGATGAACTCCGCTCGATCGATCTTTTCCATCGCCGTCAGCACGCGCTTGTCCGTCACCCCGCGCGAACGCAGGGTGTAAAGGAACTGCATCTTGCGTTCGGCCTCGGGCGTCATGCGAAAGCGGCCCTCAAACCGTCAAGCGCGTCGGGCGCGGTCAGATCGGCCCGCATCGGTGTGACCGAGATGTAGCCGTCGAGGTTGACCCCGGCATCGCTGTCGGACGCTACCGCCGCCCGCTGGTCGCCCCCGCGGATCCACAGGAAACGCCGGCCGGAGGGCGACAGGTGCGGCTCGCAACTGAAGCAGGTGTCCTTGCGCAGGCCCTGGGGCACGGCGCGGGTGCCCTTGACGTCGGCCGCTGCAACAGGCGGGAAGTTGATGTTGTAGAACAGCCGGTAGTCGGACCTGTTGACCAGCTGCGCGCTCAGTACACGACGCACAGTCTCGGCCCCATGCATGAGGGCAGCGTCGAACGGATCGGCTAGCTCGCGGTTGCCGGGCCCGTAGTACTGCGACAGGGCCATCGCGGGCAGGCCCTGCAGAGCGGCCTCCATCGCGCCGCCAAGCGTTCCGGAATAAAGCGCGTTCTCGGCTGAATTGTTGCCGCGGTTCACACCTGACAGGACAAGGTCGGGCGCATTGTCCTTTAGCACGTCGTGCAGGCCCACGAGCACGCAATCCGCCGGGCTGCCCTCGGTGGCGAAGGTGCGCTCGTCCATCTGGCTGACCATCATCGGGTGGGTATAGGAAATGCAATGCGCCACGCCCGATTGCTCGAATGCCGGCGCAACGGTCCAGACCTCGCCGTCGGGACCGGCAAGCTCGGTCGCGACGCTGTGCAGGACCTTGAGGCCCGGCGCGTTGATACCGTCGTCGTTTGTGATGAGAATGCGCATGTCGTTCCCCGGAGTCCCGGGTTCTGCTTAGTGGAGCAGGCCCCGAGGAGCAAGGCGGAGCAGGTCCCGATCCATCAACGGAACGGGCGCCGGCGTGTCAGGTCAGGTCAAGGTTGCGCAGAAGCCCGGCCGCAGCATCGCGCGGCGCTGTCAGGTGCCCGCTGTCTTCACCAGGGAAGAACCGCGCCCGAGTGGCGGTGGGCATCGGGTCGGGGGTGAGGATGTGGACCTGCGGACCGATGTTGGCGGTCTCGGCCTGCCAGCTGCGCACAAGCGCAATCTGCGCGGCCTTGGTGGCCCCGTAAGCCCCAAAAAACTTCTGGCCACCGCGCGGATCGTCAAAGAACAGCGCCTGTCCCTCGCGGCCGAGCAGCGGCGCCACGAAGGGAACCAGCCTGGCCAGCGCGGTCACGTTGATCTCGACACTCTTCTGCCAGTCCTTGAGATCGAGGTGATCGGCCGGGGTCAGCGGCGCGGCATGCACCGCCGTGTGGCACCACAGGTCGAGCCCGCCCCAGCGATCGTGGATCGACCGGCAAAGCTGCGCCATCGCGGCTTCGGTGGTGATGTCCATCGGCGCCAGCGTCGCCTTGTGCCCGGCGCGCTGGATGCGGTCGTCGAGCTCTTCCAGCGCCCCGGTGGTGCGGGCAACGGCGATCACGTGATGGGTGGGCGCCAGCGCTTCGGCCAGCGCAGCGCCAAGCCCGCGGGAGGCGCCGGTGATGAGGACGGTTTTCTCGGTCATGGCGCGGTCTTTGCCCGGTTGCGCGCCGAGGTCAAGCCGTCGCGCGGGATCAGGCGGGCAAGCAAGTGAATTTCCGGAAGGCAGGCGTGGGCGCGGTGGGCGGACGCTGCCGCGCGCCCGTTAGAACGAAATCGGCGGTATCCCTCGGGCCGCCGCTTTTGAAAGGTTGCCGGTTCAGGACCCCGGGATGGTCAGCTTGAGACCCAGACCGCTGCGCGAGATGAAGACTTCGCCATCACGGATCGCGGTCACCTCGCCGCCGTTGATCTGTGCGCCGATGCCCACAGTTTCGACGCCTCCATAGCCATTGCGCAGAATGGCTTTGGGTCCCGATGGTGTGGTGATCGTGCCAAGCAATACGGTTTCCATCAGGGGCAGTTCGGCTGCCTGAGTGGCCGCCGCCCGGGTTTCAGGCGTGATCTTAACGTTCTGTGACATTTGGTTTTCCCCAGCTGTACATCCATCGCTGACCTTAAGATCAGGTCGTCGCAAAGCGATGATGCCAAAAGGCGTTTAAGGAACCCTTTCGCATATGAGAAGCGTCAGGTTGTGCATAGGCGGGAAGGTGCTGCGACGCAGCGTAAGCTTTGGCAGGTTGTCGCTTATTGCGGCGTTGCGTCGCGCTGGACGGGTGCTTGAAAAGCTGCGGAGCGTTACTCCGCAGCCTTCATTTCAAAGCCTTTTTCGATCATGTCGGCCGGGGTTACCGGGTATTCGCCGGAGAAGCAGGCATCGCAGTACTGCGGACACTCCTTCTTGCGGCCCTCGGCCTCACCCACGGCGCGGTACAGCCCGTCGAGGGTGATGAACTTAAGCGAATCGACCGAAAGGTGATCGCGCATTTCGTCCTCGGACATGGTCGCGGCCAGCAGCTTTTCGCGCTGCGGGGTATCTACGCCGTAAAAACAGGGCCAGGCAGTAGGCGGGCTGGCAATGCGGAAATGTACTTCGGCGGCGCCGGCATCAAGGATCATTTCCTTGATCTTGCGCGAGGTGGTGCCGCGCACAACGGAATCGTCGACCAGGATCACCCGCTTTCCTTCGATCAGCGCGCGGTTGACGTTCAGCTTCAGCCGCACGCCCATGTTGCGGATCTGCTCGGTCGGTTCGATGAAGGTCCGGCCCATGTACTGGTTGCGGATGATGCCCATGCCGAAGGGGATGCCCGATTCGTGGGCAAAGCCGATCGCGGCCGGGGTGCCGCTGTCGGGCACCGGGCAGACCAGGTCGGCCTCGACCGGTGACTCGCGCGCCAGTTCGACGCCGATCTGGCGGCGGGTTTCATATACGGAGCGGCCTCCGAGGATCGAGTCAGGACGCGAGAAATAGACGTGTTCGAAGATACAGAACCGCGACTTGGCCGGCGCGAAGGGGCGGTGCGAATGCACCTGACCGCCTTCGACCACCACCATTTCACCTGGCTCGACCTCACGGACCAGCCGCGCACCGATGATGTCCAGCGCGCAGGTCTCGGAGCTTAGCACATAGCCCTCGTCGCCGATCTTGCCCAGCACCAGCGGGCGCACGCCCAGCGGATCGCGCACGCCGATCAGCTTGGTGCGGGTCATGGCGACGATGGAGAACGCGCCCTCGACCCGGCGCAGGGCATCCTGCATCCGTTCAGGCACCCGGCGCTGCAAAGACCGTGCCATCAGATGGATGATGCATTCGCTGTCCGACGACGACTGGAAGATCGACCCACGCTCGATCAACTCCCGCCGCAGTGCCTCGGCATTGGTGATGTTGCCGTTGTGGGCGATGGCGGCACCACCCATCGAGAACTCGCCGAAGAACGGCTGCACGTCGCGGATCGCAGTCTGGCCCTTCGATCCCGCGGTGGAATAACGCACGTGACCGATGGCCAGTGACCCGGGCAACGTCTCCATCAACGACTGTTTGGTGAAATTGTCGCGGACGTAGCCGAAGCGCCGGGCCGAGTTGAACCCGTGGTCGGGGTGGTGTGCGACGATGCCGCCGGCCTCTTGCCCGCGGTGCTGCAACGCGTGCAGGCCGAGGGCGACGAAGTTCGCGGCGTCGGTTACGCCGACAACGCCGAAGACGCCGCATTCCTCTTTCAGCTTGTCATCATCAAAGGGATGGGCGGGGGGCATTTGGGCCTGGTCCAAGGCGGGCTCCGAATCCTTGTTCGCTTACGGGGGTGTCTTAAGCCCTGAGCGCGAACATGTCACGGAACTATCACACGGACGGAATGTGTTCGCCCTCTCTGAGTCTGCCATAGGAGGCTCGGACGCGCGAATTTCGCGCTTGGATTGCGCGGTCGGCCCGCCGCGCCGAAGATCCTCAGCGTCTGCAAAGGGTTTCGGCGGACGGGCCAGGCGGGCCGGAACCGGGGCGGCTCGGCCCGATCGGAGGTCCGATCAATAGGCCGGGCGCAGCCAGCCGTGCGCTCGGCCGCGTTTTTCGGGCATCAGCGATCTGGCCAACTTGTGGGCTTGTTCGCTGCGCAGACGGCGGCCTCGGTCCATGTAATAGGCGGTGTCGATCGAACCATCGGGGCGCAGGCGGATATCGGGGTCTGTAAAGCGGGTCATGGCGGGGTCCTTTCTGTCTGACACCAGCTTGCCACCCGGCGGTCCACGCGGCTTGAAGACTGTCTTGAGAAACCCTTCTGATGGCTTGCCATGGCCCTGATTTGCACCTGAATGCTTTTGCCAAACCCCTGAGCCTGCGGTTTAATCGGCACATGGAATTCGCTTTTGCCGGATGTTGCCTTGATATCGAACGTCACGCGCTGCGGCGGGACGGCGAAGAGGTACACACCGAGCCGCAGGTGTTCGCGCTGCTGGAACTTCTGGTGCGGCGGGCGGGCACGGTGGTGACCCGCGACAAGATCATCGATCGGGTCTGGGGCGGGCGCATCGTGTCCGAGGCGACAATCAGCGCCCGGATCAGCGCCGCGCGTGCCGCGGTGGGTGATACCGGACACGACCAGCGCATCATCCGCACCGTCACCTGCGTCGGTCTGCAATGCGTGGCCGAGGTGGAACGGATAGACCAGACCGAACCGTCGACGTCCGTTCAGGCGCCCGCCGCGCCGCCGCCGGTGGTGCGGATGACCAGCGCACGGGACGGCAGCGGGATCGCCTGGACACAATCAGGTGAGGGGCCGCCGCTGATGCGTGCCGGGCACTGGCTCACCCACCTCGAGATGGATGTTGCCAGCCCGATCTGGGGGCCGTGGCTGGAACGGCTGGGGCGCGGGCGCAGGCTGGTGCGCTACGATCTGCGCGGTACCGGCATGTCACCGCCGGATTGCGGACCGCTGACCCTCGAAACCTTCGTGGACGACATGCTGGCGGTCGCGGATGCCGCCGGGCTGGAGCGGTTTCCGATCTTCGCCACCTCGCAGAGCATGGCCGTGGCCTGTGCCTTCGCAGCCCGATACCCCGACCGGGTGACGCGGATCTTTTCCTACGGCGGCTTTGCCGAGGGCAGTCGGGTGCGTGACGACGGCGAGGGCAAGCTGATGACCGAGGCCATCGGCACCATGCTTCGCAAAGGCTGGGCGCAACCGGATGGCGGCTACATGCAGTCGTTCGCCTCGTTCTTCATGCCCTCGGCGTCACAGGAACAGGTGCGCAGCTTCGTCGACCTGCAGATCGCCTCGGCCACGCCGGAACGGGCGGTAGAGGTGCGCGAGGTCATATCGCGCTTCGACGTCAAGGATATCCTGCCGCAAGTGCAGGTGCCGGTGTTCCTTGCCCATTGCGGGCAGGACAGCCTGCATCCGTTCTCGCAGGGGCAGCTGCTGGCGCGTCTTCTGCCGGACGCGCAACTGCACATGCTCGACAGCGTCAATCACCTGCTCCTGCCCGACGAGAGGGCCTTTGCGGAAATGATGGATGCCGTGGACGCCTTTCTGGCGTCCGATCAATGATTATTCGGCCGGGGTATCGCAGACGCCGACAAGCTCTTCGTACTGAGTGGTGACCCAGCCCAGCGCCTGCTCGGGGTTCTGCTCTTCGATCGCGGCGGTCATCTTGCCGAACACCTGTGCCGATCGGCTGTCGTCGATCATCTGGATGTCCTGGCTGGTAATCACCGTCTCGTAGACGAAGAACGCAATCGCCACGAGCAGGATGCCGCGCGCGACGCCGAACAGGAAGCCCAGCCCCTGATCCAGCCCACCAAGGGCCGAGCGCTGGACGATCGAGGAAAACAGCGGCGTGAACAGCGACACCACTACCAGCGCCAGCGCAAAGACTGCGGCGAAGGCCGTGATGATGCTCAACTCGCAGCTATCGCGGATGAAATCGCCCACCACCGGGATTTCCTTGACCAGCGGTTCCACTTGCGGCGCAAAAATGAAGGCGAGGATCGCGGCAGCGATCCAGCCCGCGATGGCCATGGCCTCGCGCACGATGCCACGCGAATATGCCAGAAGTGCAGAGAGCACGATAACGATGGCGACGATGCCGTCTACCAGAGTGAAACCTTCCATGTCCTGCCCTTCACTGCCTCAATGGAGCCTTACCCGGCCCCGAACGTTTCGCCCACTAAGGCGGTCAGATCCGCCATCCGGTTGAGGCTCAGCCCGCCGTCGCCGGTTGCCTTGCCGCCCTCTGGCACAATCGCCGACGTAAAACCAAGTTTGGCCGCTTCTTTCAACCTGTTTTCGCTCTGACTGACCGGCCGCAGCGCACCAGATAGGCTGATTTCTCCGAAAACCACTGTTTCAGGCGGCAATGCCGCATCTTCGCGCGCCGAGAGTAGCGCTGCGGCCACAGCCAGATCTGCGGCCGGTTCGCTGACCTTCATGCCGCCGGCGACGTTCAGATACACATCCAGACCCGCGAAAGGGATGCCGCAGCGCGCCTCGAGCACGGCAAGAATCATCGCAAGCCGGCTTCCGTCCCAGCCGACAACGCTGCGCCGGGCCTGCGCGTGGGGCGAGGGCGCGACAAGCGCCTGCAACTCGACCAGCACCGGTCGTGTGCCCTCGATACCCGAAAAGACCACCGAGCCGGGGGCAGGCGTGCCGCGTTCCGACAAAAACAGGGCCGAGGGGTTGGTGACCTCGTGCAGCCCGCGCCCGGTCATTTCGAAGACGCCGATTTCGTCCGCCGGTCCGAAGCGGTTCTTGACCGCGCGGAGGATGCGGAACTGGTGGCCGCGCTCGCCCTCGAAATATAGCACGGTGTCGACCATGTGTTCGACAACGCGCGGACCGGCGATCTGGCCGTCCTTGGTGACGTGACCGACAAGGATCACCGACATACCCTTGCGTTTGGCAAAGGACGTCAGCTCATGTGCCGCCGCGCGGACCTGGCTGACGCTGCCGGGGGCGGACCCCACGTTGTCGGCCCACATCGTCTGGATCGAATCGATGATGGCAAGCTGCGGCTTTTCCTTCTCCAGCGTGGTCAGGATGTCGCGCAGGTTGGTCTCGGCGCCCAGCCTGACCGACGCCTGCGCCAGTCCCAGCCGCTGGGCCCGCATCCGCACCTGCGCGCTGGCCTCTTCGCCCGAGATGTAGACTGTCTTCAGCCCGCTGTCGGCGAACTTAGCCGCCGCCTGCAACAGCAGCGTCGACTTTCCGATCCCGGGGTCGCCCCCGACGAGTATGGCGCTGGAGGGTACGAGGCCGCCGCCCAGCACCCGGTCAAGCTCGTCCATGCCCGAAATGGTTCGGGGCGGGGGGGCCTCTTCGCTGGAGAGGTCCGAGAGCGCCACTGCGCGACCGCGCGCCTCGCCCAGCGACTTGCCGGCGGGGCCGGTGGATATACCCGTGTCTTCGGAAATTGCGTTCCATTCGCCGCAGGCTTCGCAGCGGCCCGACCACTTGGTCGTGACATTGCCGCAGGCATTGCAGGAAAAGGTCTGTCGTGTCTTGGCCATGAGGTCTCATGCCTCATGGCCGGGGTCTTGCCAAGCGTGTGTGTGCAGCGGGCGTTATTCCGCCGCCTGTCGTGACGCGATGTCAATCATGCGACCGTTGGAAGCAAGGCTGGTGATGGTGGCGTCAGTCTCGGCCTCTTCTGCGGCAGGGTCCATTTCCGGCAGGACATCGAACAGCAGGTCCCGCAGGCGCTGGATCTCGGACCGGGCCACGTCTTCCTCGATCTCGACGCGCATCGCCCAACGATGGATGTCATTGGCGATGACCTTGGCCTCTTCAAGCCGGTCTTCCATCAGCTTCACTTCTTGCTGACGCTGGGTCAGGAAGGCGCGGGCGCGGTCGACCTTCTCGTCGCTGTAGATCTCGGCCAGCTCGTGGCTGATCGAACCCATCTGCGCGGCGACCTCCATCAGGTCTGTCTCCAGATCGCCGAGGTCGGGGTGGTTGCGCAGGAAGAGCATACGTTCGCGCACAGCATCGAATTCGGACTTCATTTCGAACACGCCATTACGGTCGGCCTGATGGACCGCATCATAAGCGCGGGCCACATCCGCCATGTTGATGGCGAAGCGGCGGTGCGAGGTCTCCAGCCGGAGAATGCGATGGTTCGCGGGCAGGTAGACGGCCAGCCCGAGCACGAGCGCGGTGACGGCGATCTGAACCATCCATCCGGCTTCGATCGGCGGGTTTTCGCCAAACTGGAGCGGCAGGTTCAGCCAAGGCACCGCCCCAAAGGCGGCTGCAATGGAAAAGCCAAGCAAAATCAGTCCTGTGACGGCGAAAACCGTCATGAAGACCATTTGAAATACGACAGTTGTCAGGTGTAGAACGGCACGGTAATTACGCATCTGGTCCCCCTAAATTGATCAGGAAGCGGCCTTAACGATTATGCCGAGCCGCGACGTATTGACCTAGGGGATATTTTAAGAAGTCGAATCTTTTTACCAAAGTTGTGAATTTTATTTCGATTCGACACGATTCGTGACGAGCGCGCAGCCGATTGACGCCAGAATGCATGCGGTGAACAGGTAAAGACCCCATTGCGTCTCGATCCGGCCCACACCGATTCCTTTCACGACGGTGATGTATAGGGCGATCAGGAAGACATCGGCCATGGCCAGCTTGCCTAGAATGGTCAGGGCAGGCAGCAACCGGCGATCGGCCAGGTCGAAATGGACAAGCGCCAGCCCGATGGTCTTGAGGTACGGCGCGAAGAGCGCAAAAACCGTCACGATCAGTGCCAGAACCACGTCAGTCGACCACAGCGCTTGTAACCCGGTAACAACGCTGATCTGTTCCAGCCCGAACAGTGGCAGGAGCCCCGCCTGCATGAGCGGCGCGAACCAGGCAATGGGAAAAAGCACCAGCAACGACAGGTTCAGCCACTTTGCCGCGCGGTCCACCCTCAGACCACCCGCGTCCAGCCCCAGAGCCCGACAAGGCTGAGTATCAGCAGCACGTGCAATGCGTCGATCCACTTCCATCGCCGCCCCGCGACAAAGACCGAGACAAGCAGTGGCAGCGAGGCCGCCAGCGGTAGCGCCATTCCGCCCGCGGTCTTGGTCAGCATCGAGGCGACCTGCGGCAACGGACCGGTGTAAATTTTCAGCAGCGGTGGTCCGAAGTGTGCGGCCATGCCGACAAGTGACAGTACGAGAGAAGCCGCCGCAAGCAGTCGCGCCGGCCCCCGCGATGTGCCGACCCGCGTCGCCGCCAGTATTCCGAGGATCGGCAGATACAGGAACGTCTGCAGGCTGAGCAAAGCCAGCACCGCAGGGTTCGGTTGGAGGAAACCGTTCATCGCGCCGTCCTGCACAGGGTCGCGTCAGGTCCGTGATGCAGCGGGGTCATTCGCCGCGATAGACCCGGTTCAGCCGGGCCCCCAGCGACGTCAAGACTTCATAGCCGATGGTGCCGGCCCAGCCGGCGACGGTGTCAATCGACTGATGCCGTCCGATCAACTCCAAGGTATCGGGGACCTCTTTCGCCTCGGTCACGTCCACCCCGATCAGGTCCATGGAAATGCGGCCCGCGACCGGGCAGCGCGTCTCGCCCGCCATCAGGCTGGCCTCTGGCCCCATCGCACGAATGATGCCGTCGGCATAGCCGGCCGCAACAGTGGCGATCCGCGTCAGGCGTTTTGCGGTAAAGTCGGCACCATAGCCGACCACCTCGCCGGGCGAGACATCGCGCACCTGGATTACCGGCAGGTCGAGCGTGACCACGGGCGCTGCATCGACGAAGGGCAGGCCGCCGTAAAGCCCGACGCCGGGGCGGGTCAGATCGAAGTGATACTCTGGCCCGAGCAGGATGCCCCCCGTCGCAGCCAGCGAGCGCGGCACCTCGAGCCCGTCAGTCATCTCGCGAAAGGATTCAAGCTGGAAGGGGTTCATCGGGTGATCAGGTGTGTCGGCGCAAGCCAGATGGCTCATGATCAGCACCGGGTTCTGCGCCAGCGCGATGTCACGCAGTGCGCCCCATTCCGCGGGCTCCATCCCCAGCCGGTTCATTCCGGTGTCCAGTTGCAGGCCGAAGGGCGCGCCCGGCAGCGCCTCGACATGGCGCAGCATCTGGTCGATGTTGTTGATCATCGGGATCAGGCGAAGATCGCTGATCATGTCGGTGTCGCCGGGCATATGGCCTGAGAACACGCAGATCTCCGGCCCCGGTCCCAATGCCTCGCGCAGGGCCGCGCCTTCCTCGGCCAGCGCCACGAAAAATCGCCGCACGCCTTCGCGCGCCAGCGCCCGACCGACACGCGCCACACCCAGCCCGTAGCCATCGGCCTTGACCACCGCGGCGGTCTCGGTCTCCGATTGGGCATTGAGCGCGCGCCAGTTGTGCCGCAGCGCATCGAGGTCGATTGTCAGCTTCGCCTGTGCCATGCAGGCTTGGTGAGCCGGGCAGGGGGCGAGGTCAAGGCCGAATTGGACGCGCATGGTCGCATTCGCGATTGTCTGCCGGGGGCGCTGAGGCTAGTCCATTGTCATGGAACAGATCACAGATACCTTCTCCGCCGCGCTTCAGCAAAAGATCGACACCAAGACCAAGCCTCCGGGCAGTCTGGGACGGCTCGAAGAACTTGCCGCACAGATCGCCGCGCTGCAAGGCAGCCTGACCCCGCGGATGGACACCTGCCAGCTGACAATCTTCGCCGCCGATCACGGCCTGGCCGAAGACGGCGTGTCTGCCTTTCCGGCCGAGGTCACGCGGCAGATGGTGCTGAACTTCGCGGGCGGCGGTGCCGCGGCAAACGTGTTTGCGCGTGCGAACGATGTCGTGCTGCAGGTGGTCAACGCCGGCGTCAAGGGCGGCCCTTTCGCGACGCCCGGTGTCTTCGACCTGCCGCTGGGTGAGGGCACCGCATCGTCACTGCATGGGCCGGCCATGAGCGTGGATGCCTGCGCGCAGGGTCTGGAAGAGGGCGCTCGCCTCGCGCGCGCCGGCACATGGGATGCGATGGCCTTCGGCGAGATGGGGATCGGCAACACCTCGGCGGCGACGCTGATCGCGCACCGCCTGCTGGACCTGCCTGTCGCCGACCTCGTCGGTCGCGGAACCGGTGTCGACGACGACGGGTTGAAGCGCAAGCAGCATATCCTGGAACGCGCTTCCGCCCGGGTGCCCAGTACGCTGTCCCCGCAAGAGGTCCTGCGCCAGTTTGGTGGCTTCGAGATCGCCATGATCACCGGCGCGATGATCGCCGCCGCCGAAGCCAGACGCGTCGTGCTGGTCGACGGCTTCATCGCCTCGGCCGCGGCCTTGCTGGCCGTTCGCATGGCACCCCGCACCCGCGACGCCATGGTCTTCGCGCACCATTCGGCCGAAGCTGGACATGGCGCCATCCTGGCTGCGCTGGAGGCCCGTCCCCTGCTGCATCTGGGTTTGCGTCTCGGCGAAGGCACCGGGGCGCTGCTGGCCTGGCCGCTGGTGAAAGTCGCCGCCGCGATGCTCAACGACATGGCCTCCTTCGCCGAGGCGGGCGTGTCGGACAAAGCATAGGGGATCGGGCCCGATGAACTGGCGCGAGGAACGGCAGAGTATCCTGCTGGCGATGCAGTTCCTCACCCGTCTGCCGGTGCCGGATGCGGCGACGTTCACCGATGCCGCACAGTCGCGATCCATGCGCTGGCATCCCCTGGTCGGCTTGTTGATCGGCGGCATCGCC
Organism: Litorisediminivivens sp. KMU-197; assembly: GCF_056858395.1. Lineage (NCBI taxonomy): Bacteria > Pseudomonadati > Pseudomonadota > Alphaproteobacteria > Rhodobacterales > Paracoccaceae > Litorisediminivivens > Litorisediminivivens sp. KMU-197. Next base: position 187,543 of record NZ_JBXEQG010000001.1, read on the forward strand.
GCTGCGGTGCTTTTGGTCTGCGCCACCGTTCTGCCAATCACGGTCGCGGTATTGGTTTCAACCGTTGCCACGCTACTGGCAACCGGGGCGATGCACGAAGACGGCCTTGCCGACTGCGCCGACGGTCTGGGCGGTGGCATGACCCGCGCCCGCAGCCTCGAGATCATGCGCGACAGCAGCATCGGCGTCTTCGGCCTGCTCGCCCTCGGTCTGGTGCTGGCACTCAAGGTGGCAGCGCTGTCCGCCCTGCCGGTCTGGCTTGGCGCCACTCTGCTGGTCTGTGCGCATGGCCTCAGCCGCTTTGTTCCGGTGCTGATCGCCGCGCGCCATGGTTATGCCCGCGAGAGCGGGGCCAAGTTCGCCGCGCCGGAGGTGACAGCCGAAACCTGGCGCATTGCCGCGATCACCGCTTTGCTGGTCGCCCTGACGCTGATGATCGTCGCCGGTCCCGGCCTCGCCGTCACGTCGCTTGCAACCGGGGCGCTTGCCGCATGGCTGCTTGCGCGCCTCTACCTCCGCCGCCTGAAGGGCTACACCGGCGACTGCCTCGGCGCGAGCCAGCAACTGGCGGAATGCGGGATCTATATCGGGGCGCTAGCATGGGTCGCATAACACTTTTGCGCCACACCACGCCCGAGGTCACCCCCGGCACGTGCTACGGCCGCAGCAACCTTACCCTTGCCGAAAGCTTCAGCGAAGAGGCAAATGAAGTCCTCGCAACATTGCCGCAAATCGATCACCTGTTCACCAGCCCGCTGGACCGATGTCGCCTGCTGGCCGAGAGGATCGGCACCCATACAGGCATCGTGGCACAGGTTGCGCCCGACTGGACCGAGATGGACTTCGGCACCTGGGAGGGTCAGGTATGGTCGGCGCTGCCGCGCGACGCGCTCGACGCCTGGTCTGCCGATTTCCTGCACTACCGCGCCCATGGCGGCGAGAGCGTTGCGCAGCTTCGCGACCGCGTGGACCGCGCTCTGTCAGCCCTGCCTCGGGGCAACTGCCTGGTCGTCACCCACATGGGCTGCATCAAGGCCGCCCGGCACCTGCACGGCCATGCCGACGCCTGGGACCACAGCCAACCGTTCGGCACCACGATGATCCTGTCTTCATCTTGCCCTTAAACTCCGGGGGTCCGGGGGCTGGCCCCCGGTCCGACGCCCGCGCCATAAAAAGCGGGCCGGACTTGCCCTGTCCGGCCCGCACCTGCGCCTGCCCCTCGCTCGATTATCCGCGTATCGTCAGAAGTTTTCTCCGCCGCCGTCCTGCTGCCATGGCTTGACCAGGTTGCCGAAGCGCGTGAACCGGCCCTCGAAGCTCAGCTCGACCGAGCCGATCGGTCCGTGCCGCTGCTTGCCGATGATGACCTCGGCCTTGCCGTGCAGCCGCTCCATCCGTTCCTGCCACGCGGCGACTTCCTCCAAACGGTCGTCCGAAGGTTTTTCGCGCTCGACGTAGTATTCCTCGCGGAACACGAACATCACCACGTCTGCGTCCTGTTCGATCGAACCGGATTCCCGCAGGTCCGACAGCTGCGGCCGCTTGTCCTCGCGGCTTTCGACCTGCCGGCTCAGCTGCGACAGGGCGATCACCGGGATGTTCAGCTCCTTGGCGATGGCCTTGAGGCCCATCGTGATCTCGGCGATCTCCTGCACCCGGTTGTCGGCGGTGCCGCGCACCAGCTGTACGTAGTCGACGATGATCAGGTCCAGCCCGTGGGTTCGCTTCAACCGCCGCGCCCGTGCGGCAAGCTGCGCGATAGGAATGGCTGGCGTGTCGTCGATGTAGAGCGGGCAGGCCTCCAGCGCCTTGGCGGCATCGACGAAGCGGCGGAACTCGGTCTCGGTCATGTCGCCCTTACGGATCTGCTCCGACGGCACCTCGGACGCTTCCGAAAGGATCCGCGCGGCCAGCTGCTCGGCGCTCATCTCCAGCGAATAAAACCCCACTACCCCACCTTCGATCGCGCCTTCGGAACCGTCGTGGCGCTCACCACGCTTGTAGGCCTTGGCGACGTTGAAGGCGATGTTGGTGGCCAGTGAGGTCTTGCCCATCGACGGCCGCCCGGCGAGGATCAGAAGGTCCGAGGGATGCAGCCCCCCCAACTTTTTGTCCATGTCGATCAGCCCGGTCGAGATGCCAGCAAGCCCACCCTCGCGCTGATAGGCAGCGTTGGCGTGATTGACCGCGTCTGTGACGGCCTTCAGGAAGGACTGGAAACCGCCCTCGGACTGGCCCTGCTCGGCCAGCTTGTAGAGCTTCTGCTCGGCCTCGACGATCTGTTCCTTGGGTTCGGAGGCCACGTCGACCCGCGCCGCCTTGGCGCTGATGTCGCGGCCCAGCCCGATCAGGTCGCGGCGCACCGCGAGGTCATAGATCATCTGCGCATAGTCGCGCACCGCAAAAGCGGAAATCGCTGCCCCAGCGAGGCGCACCAGATAGGACGCGCCGCCCAGTTCCTTGAGGCCCTCATCGTCCTCCATGAAGGCCTTGAGCGTGACCGGGGAGGCGAGGTTGTTTTTCGCAATACGCGCCGCTGCGATCTCGAAAATGCGGGCGTGCACGGGGTCGTAGAAGTGGCGCGGCGCGATGATCGCGGCAACGCGGTCGTAGATGTCATTGTTGGTGAGGATCGCGCCCAGAAGCTGCTGTTCGGCCTCGATCGAATGCGGCATCGTTTCTTCGGCCTGGATGTCCACGCCGGTCGGATTGATCGCAGTGATCTCGTTCATATTATTGCTGCCCGTCCCTTGTCCCTGACGCTTGTTCTAGCCAAGCGTGCCCCGCCGATCCATCTTGATAAGTCTGTGGACGTTTCGCAGGGATAACTTGCCTGACCCAGCGGCATAGGTTTGTTGCCTCGGTCGATATGGTAGCCGATCCGACGCCTCATGCCAAATGTTGATTTGATTAGGGATTCGCGGGGGACTTGTCCCCAGCTATCCACAGGTGGATTTATTTTGCGTTGGCTTCCTGCCACTTACGCGGATTGCGCAGGAAGGTCTCGACTTCCTCGAGCGTCTCCGGGGTGAAATTGCCTTGCGCTTTCGCCTCTGCCAGAACGTCCCACCAGGTGCAGAGGTGGTGCAGTTGCACGCCGTGGTCGCCCAGCGTCTTCGTGGTTTCCGGGAAGATGCCATAATAGAAGATCACCGCCGTGTGGCCGCAGGTTGCGCCGGTCTCGCGGATCGCGTCTACAAAGCTCAGCTTGCTGCCGCCGTCGGTCGTCAGGTCCTCGACCAGCAGCACGCGCTCGCCTTCGGACATGGCGCCCTCGATGCGGGCATTGCGGCCGTAGCCCTTGGGCTTCTTGCGGACATAGCTCATTGGCAGCGCCATGCGCTCGGCCACCATGGCGGCAAAGGGGATGCCCGCCGTTTCGCCGCCGGCGATGTTGTCGAAGGCCTCGAAACCGGCGTCGCGCATCACGGTGACAGTCAGGAAATCCATCAGCGTCGACCGGATGCGCGGGTACGAGATCAGTTGGCGACAGTCGATATAGCTGGGCGAGGGCAGGCCGGAGGCCAGCGTGTAGGGCTCATCAGTGTTGAAGTTGACGGCGCCGATTTCCAGCAGCATGCGGGCGGTAAGGCGGGCGATTTCATCGCGGGGCGGATAGGTGGTCGGGATCATGGCTGGCGGTTTCTCTTGTGGCTGGCCGGGGGAGCCTCCGGCGGGAGTTTATCTGGCTAGATGAAGATCAGGAGACGTGCCAATGCACCGGGAAGCCCGGATCGAAGACGGTGACGGGGCCGTCCTCGGTGTCGATCTTGTCGGGGAAGCTGACCGCCTCGCCCTTGGTGAGCGTGATCTTCGTCTTGTTGGCCGGCAGTCCATAGAAGGCAGGACCGTTGAGCGAGGCGAACCCCTCAAGACGGTCAAGCGCGCCTTCCTCTTCGAACACATGCGCCAGCAGCGACATGGTGTTGGTAGCGGTGAAACAGCCGGCACAACCGCAGGCGCTTTCCTTGTTGGGGTCGGTGTGCGGCGCGCTGTCGGTGCCAAGGAAGAAGCGCGGGTCGCCTGAGGTGGCGGCAGCGCGCAGGGCCAGCCGGTGGTCTTCACGCTTTGCGACCGGTAGGCAGTAGTAATGCGGCTTGATACCGCCCACGAGGATATGGTTGCGGTTGATGATCAGGTGGTGTGTGGTGATCGTCGCGCCCAGTCCGGCGTCGTTCGCCTTGACGTAATCGACGCCGTTCTTCGTGGTGATGTGCTCCATGACCACCTTGAGGCCGGGCGTGGCGCGGCGGACGGGGTCGAGCACGCGGTCGATGAACACTGCTTCGCGGTCGAAGATGTCGATGTCGGGGTCGGTGACCTCGCCATGCACACAGAGCGGACAGCCGATCTCGGCCATCTTTTCCAGCACCGGGCGGACCTTGTCGAAGTCGGTGACGCCGCTGGCGGAATTGGTGGTGGCGCCAGCGGGATAGAGCTTGACGGCGGTGATCAGGCCGGAGGCATGGGCAGCGGCCAGATCGTCCGGGTCGGTGTCCTCGGTCAGGTAGAGCGTCATCAGCGGGGTGAAATCCGCGCCCTCGGGCATCGCGGCCAGGATGCGGTCGCGGTAGGCTGTCGCATCGGCCCCGGTTACCACCGGTGGTACCAGGTTCGGCATTATGATCGCGCGGGCGAAATGGCGGGCGGTTTCGGGCAGGACGGCGCGCAGCATCGCGCCGTCGCGCAGGTGCAGGTGCCAGTCATCGGGTCGGCGGATTGTGAGGCTCTGGGTCATGGCTGTCGCTTACACCAGCCTTGACGGAGGGACCAGAGGGCAGAGGTGGCGTCAGCCCGCCTTCTGCTTCCTCGCCTCGAGTTCGTCGAGCCTCCGGCGGAAGCGCGGCGCGTTCTGGCGCGCGACGACAAACCGGCAAAGCCGTTCCGCCAGCCCGCTGCGCCGGTCGCGGTCGAGCGCTGACAGCAGGTTGCGCAGGTACGAGGTGTGGCTTCGCCGTGCGCGCATCAGCTTGTAGAACGCCTTGCGGGTCAGCTTGCCGGTTCCGGCCTTGGCGATCACGCGAAACAGCACCGACATCTGCAGCAGGTCGCTCTGAATGGTGTCGCCCAAGAAGGGCACCGGCAACAGCGTGGCTTGCGGCCCGTGAAACAGCGCCGCATGCATCGCGTCGAGGGACTCGCGCGGGTCGTAGATCACGAAGGTCGCCAAGGCCCCCTGCGCCATGTCCGGCGCATAGCCGTACCGCGAGGTGAAATCGAGGCTGCGCAGGTCGGTGAAGCGATCGTCCCATCCGGCCAGCCCCGGATTGAGCGTCGCCTGCGGCTGCACCGCCACCACGGTCGATCCCGGCGCAGCCACGGAATAGGCCATCGCAGCGTAGCCGCAGGGACCTGCGCCATAGAACACCACGCGGTCGAATTCGTCGAAGAAGCCGTCATCCGTCAATTCGTCGAAAAAGGCATAGACCTCTTCGTTGCGAAACCACGTCTCGCCGTCGCAGATCACACCCAGATGCGACCACCCCATCGAACGCACCATGTCCCAGCCCAGCGGCTGGCCGGTCTCGGACAGGGCCTGGATGCCCTGATGGCTTTCGAAGGTCACCAGAAGGGTATCGCCCTCCTCGACGAAGGCGGCAGCGTGATTGGGGCCGAGCGGGGCGTAGAAGCCTTCTTCCTCGGAGATATGCTTGAGCGCGCGGAACCACTTCACCTTGGGCAAAGCAGCCATGGGCGCGTCGAAAGTATTCGGCGTATCCTGCATCACTCATCCTCGATCACGCAGGCGGATCCCGCGCTTTTTTCCAATCGTATGTGTGAACTTAGGCGAAAATTTGAAGGAAGGGGCAAGGATCTGGGCGATTTGCTGACAGCCATGCAGGGAACGGTGGCCTGCCGCATGGCCTCAAGCTTCACTCGCGGGCCTTGCCGCGGTTGGCATGCGCGATCAGGCTGGCGGCGGTGTCGCGCGGCAAAGGCCGGGACGGCGGCGTCATGAGGAGCCGGCCAAAAAGGGCGCGGTAGGGTTCCTGCTCGACCAGGTGCCGGAACTTCGCGTGGCGCCACGCGACCGCTTCGGCATGAAGGCGCGCGAGCTCTGGATCGTCCATCAGGCGGGCACGTTCTTCGGCAACCGTGTCGGCGAGGGCAAGGACAGAGGCATCTTCGTCGGTATTGAAATTGCGCTCGACCCAATAGTCGAGGCCAAGGTCATGGTCGGAGTGCACCGCGCGGCCGCGCGCCGCCTTGAGCACGTAGCTCTCCATCGCGCCAAGGGCGTAGTGATTCAATTGGGCAAAGCGATGGATCGGCTGGCCGAAATTGGAGAACACCCGGCGGTCGTGAAATTGCGTATCAAGCTCGCGCCCTTCGCAATCGAACCAGCGCGGGGTGGCGGCGTCCTTCAGCCCGCGCGGGCGATGTACGCCCAATTGGCGGTAGCTGCCGTCGTTGCGGTAGAGCGTCTTGAACATCGCCGCGCGCCACGGCCAGTACATGATCTGCGGCGCGGCTTTGGTAAAGACCTGCGTCACCGGTTCGTCGCGGTACGAGACCTCGCCGCCATTGCCGAACAGCCGCCAGGTCAGGGTGATGGCGGTGGCCTCGGGCAGGGCGGCGATTAGGTCTTCGAGCCGGTGCTTGCCAGCGTGAATGTTGACGTATTCGTCAATGTCCAGCGCCAGCAGCCAGTCGGCCTGCCGCACCGCCTTGGTCTTGCCGGCGCTCTTTAGCGCGGTGAACTGGATTCCGCCCTTGTCGTAGGGTCCGTCATTGCGGATATGGGTCACGCCACCCGATGCTGCCAGCCGGTCGGCCATTGCATCGGTGCCGTCCGAGCAATCGTTGGTGCAGATCACCACATGCGAAAATCCCACGGCCCGGTGATGCGCCAGCCAGTCGAGCAGCAAGGCCCCCTCGTCGCGCAGGCAGAGAACGGCGGTGGCCAGCATCAGCTCACCACGGTTTGCGGAAGGCCACGACCTTGCCCTCGGAGGAGCGCGGAAAATACGTCAGGCCGGCGCGCTGCATCGCATCGAAGACCGCCTGCACGCCCGGCTGCCCGATCCATTGCGGGTGCAGTTCGATCACCGCCGCGCGCAGGCAAGACCAATCGCCGGCGGGCAGAAGGTCGGCCTCACCACCTTCGATATCGCAGATCAGGACATCGGGCTTCACGTCTTCCAGCACCGGGCCGATGGCGTGACAGTCAACCATGACGGTCTGCACGATGCCCTCGGGCGAAATGCTGCCGTCGAGCGATGATGACAGGATGTTGCGGCGCACGTGAAACGGCACCGGATCGGAGGCCGTGGGTGTCAGCAGGGCATTGCGCAACTCGACATGGCTGGCGTCGTTGGCTTCGTGCATGCGCCGAATGTGGGGGATCAACGCTGGGTTGGCTTCGTAGCTGACCAGTCTCCCGACCTTGCGCTGGGTCGCCATCAGCGTCGAGACATAGCCGATGCCGCCGCCAAGCTCGAGCACCCGGTCGCCTTCCTGCACCACCCGCATGATCGCATCGCATTCCTTGCGCTCGTATGTGTCGGCGCGCAGCGCGGCCCGGATGCGGCCGGTCGTGATGTCGGGATGACGCGGCACTTTCATGCCACGCGAGGGGATGAAGCCTTTGCGGCGGGGCACTTCTGCGTTCATCTCTCAGGTCTCCATGTCTAGCGACAGCGCATAGGCGGCGCGTTCGGTTTCGGTCAGCCGCAAAGCGACGGCCTGTTCGTAGATCGCGCGGAATTCCGGCGTGGCGTGCAGTTCCTCGGCCTTGGCGCGGTGCCAGTCGAGCGCGGCCTCGTGCAGCCGGCGCAATTCGGGGTCTTCCAGCAGCCTGTCGTATTCCGCCCGGACCCTGGGAATGTTGCGTTTGATGGTGATGTCGCGGGCATCGTTCCAGTCCATCCGGATCCAGTAATTCAGCCCGATGGTGCGATCGACATGCAGCGCGCGGCCCCTCTGACGCTTGATCAGGAAGCTTTCGGCCGAGCGCAGGGCATAGTGGTTGAGCTGCAGCAGGTCGTAGCCGATGGAACGCTTGGAATTGCGCCAGCCGTTCTTCTTCACCTCGTCGCCCATCGGCTGGCCTGAGCCGTTGACCCAGTTCACGCGGCCCTCCATTTCCGGGATCAGCTTGTTGGGCCGATGGCAGGACAGCTTCTGGTAGGCACCGATGTTGCGCACCATTGTCTTGAAGCCCCAGGCAGTGTGCGGCTTGGGGCAGAACTTCGGCGCGCAGGCGTCGAACTGGTCGATCACGAAGCGATCCGCCAGCCGCTCGACACCGTTGTGCCCAAACAGGCGCCAGGTCATGGCGACATTCGTGGCATCGGGCACCCGCGCCAGGAAATCGGGCAGGGTGCCATTGTCGCAGCGGACGTTCATGAACTCGTCAACATCGATGTGGATGATCCACTCGGCATCGCGGATCACCGGTTCCTTCAGCGACTGGTTCAGTGCATATTGCTGCGGCGACTTACCCTTCCAGCCGGCGTTGTCGCGGTACTGGACCAGTCCCATCTCTTGCAGCCGGGCAAGCATGGCGTCCGTGCCGTCATCGCAGCCGTTGGCATAGATCAGGAAACTGTCGACGCCGATGGCGCGGTGATAGGCGATCCATTCAAGGATGTAGGGCCCCTCGTTCTTCATGCAGCCGACGATCACGTTGCCGGTGGACCCGGGCGCCAGCCTGCGCGGAGGGATAGGGGTGAAGGCGGCGGCAAGTTCTTCCTCGTTGACGCGGCCCAATAGGTTGTGCGGCTGGAACGGCCCGCCCATCAACTGCAGAAACTTCTGCTTGGCGAGCCGGGGCATGATTTTCGCGGCCTGTTTCGACAGACCGGGTATTGCGGCGTCGGGGCCAGTGACCTCGACCGCCTGCTGCCGCTGAGCAGCGCGGGTGGCTCGGTCGATCCGGGGCAGGGCGGCCATCAGGTACTGCGACGCGCGGAATCCGTCCTGCGCCTCGGTCTCCTGCCAGCGAGACAGGGGCGCATCCGGCGTCAGCACCGGGGCAAGGTCCGGCTCGTCGAGGGTAAGCTTCGCCGAGTTGTCCGCGAAACGCTCGGCAATGGCTGCCAGAGAGCCCGCTGCTATCGGCGCACCGCTGCCGCCGACCTCGCCGAGCAGCCGCCGCCAAAGCAGCCGCGGCACCTGATGCTCGCCACGGGACAGAAAGCGGGTCAGAATGTCGTTGAAGGCGCGCGCGCGTGCCAGATGGGCGGCGGCGACAGGCTCGGGCAAGGCAGCAGTTTCGTGCTTGCCGATGCCATCGAGCCCAAAGGTGGCACGCAGCTCCTCAGTGCCGTCGGTCTGAGCAAGCGCCTGAGGGTCGAGCGGCCGGAAACGGAAACACCCCGCGCCGAAGACACCCTCCCAGCGCTGCCGCAGCGCAAGGAAATCCAGCCAGGGCGGAGCCATCTGTACCTCGGGGAACAGGCCGCAGTCGGGCTGGGCCGCCGGCCGGGTCGCCAGCGCGGCACGCCACCAATCGTCCTTCTCTGCAAGCCGCAACTCCATTTCGAGCGGGCGGGTGCGCCCGTCCAGCACCTGAGTCGCGTAATGCCGTACCAGCATCCGCGCCGGACATTCGACATGGCCAATCACCTCGATATGGGTCGAGATCTGCACCAGCATGTCACGCAGCCGGGTCAACGCGCTTTCGGTCACCAGCGACGATCCGAACTGATGCGCCGTGAGGATCAGGTGGCTGACCGGCTGCGCGGCGACCTCCTTGAGCAACGCGGTCGTCACGTCGTCGCGCAGCATCGCCTGCGCTTCCGGATCGGCATAGCCCCTGTTGAACCGCAATGCATCGATGACCTCCGGGTCCGAAGCCGCCATGAAAAGCCGCGTGTGGTTCTTGGCCCCCGGTGTGCGCGGCACGAGGATGCCGCGCCTGATTAATTGCCCTCGCTTGGCATCCAGCACCTCTTGCAGGCGCGTGGTGGCCCAGACGTCCGGACCGATGTGCAGGCTGATCTTCATGGGTACGCGCCCTCGCTGGCCCGGTTGTCCCGGTTGACGTTGGTGCGTCCCCACCAGGGCAGATCGCGGCCTATGAAGGCGCCGATTCGGGCAGCGGCCATGGGATCGGCGACGTCGTATTGCAGGAAATCCGTGGCACCGTCGAAGAACCGATCCAACGCCCGGTAATGTCCCGCGATCCAGGTCTCGCGTTCGCGGGATGTCACCCCGTAACCAGCCGGCAGGCCGGGGATATCCGCTGCGGGAATACGCTCGGTCCCGAGGTTGGACCAACGCAGCATGCTGTCCGAGATATCCCGCGGCGCCCGCCACGATGCCAGAAACCGCGTGCCTGGATGATGCTTGCGGATGGCCTCGATCAGCCCGAAATCGAACTGCGGCCAGATCGAGCGCTCGCCCCTCAGCGCGTTGACCTCGGCGAAACCGTCGAAGTCGTCCAGCCCCTCCAGCGGGTCGCCGCGCAGGAAATAACCGTCATACAACATCTCGCCCACGAACCGTCCGTGCAATGCGGTGTCAGCGGTCTGCACCGGCTTGATCCGGTGATCGGCCACATGCAGACCGGATTTGCGCAGCGCCCGCGCCAGTGTCGTCGTGCCTGACTTCGGCAGTCCCAGATTGATGACCCGCAGCCGGCTCATGGCAGCGCCAGGAGCGGGCTGTCGCCCAGCTCGTTCATCAACTCGCCCTCGCCCGGCGGCAGGGTCGGGGCCGCGCGCAACTGGTCGCGCATTACCTTGTAGCCGTCTTGCGCAAGCAGTGCATCGCGTCGCGACCGATGCAGGTGCACGCAGTCCTCGTGCAATTCCGCCACTCCGGGCAGGGCCTTCAAGGCCGCGATCTGGGCTTGCAACTTCGGCAGCAGCCGCAGGATCGAGCGATCCGCGCAGGCATCATCGTTGCGTTCGCGCCAGTAGGTGTCATCAAAATCGCGATTGTCGCGGTTCACGTCGCCACGGTCGTTCTTGACGAGGTAGCTGTCGAGCGAGCGTAGAGCGTAGTGGTTGAGCGTGGCAAAGCCGCGCGCGCCAGCTGCCGGGAACTTGCGGATGCGCCGCTTGTTCGCGGCCAGCAGGAAATTCTCCGGCACCTCACGGCCCGAGCCATCGGTCCAGCTCGGCCGCTTTTCACGTGCCAGAGAGCCCTTGAAGAACGGCCGGTGGGCGCCGTAGTATTGCACCGGAAAGTCTTTTCTCACCAGTGTCTTGACCTCTATCGCGGTTTCGGCGCACCAGATGTCCGGGTTGTGGCAACGGGTGAACTGCTGGATCACCGGCACATCGGCAAACTTCTCCACCCCGCCACTGGCAAAGAAGCGGAACGTCACCGAAATCGCCTGCGGATCGCCGCAGGCTGCAATCAGCGCGGGTATCGTGTGGTCACCCACCTGGATGTTGAGGAATTCATCCACATCCGCCACCCAGAGCCAGTCGGCCTCGCGCACCACCGCCTGCTTGCGCGCGTCTTTCAGCGCCTCCATCTGGTAGTTGCGCCCCTGCGCGGGGTTCTGCAGATGCGTGACCAGTCCGTGTTCCGCCAGCCGGTCGAGCAGCCGGTCGGTCCCGTCGGTGCAATCGTTGGAATAGAACAGGTGGTCGCTTACACCGATGACACGGTTGTAGGCGATCCATTCCAGCAGGAACGGCCCTTCGTTCTTGACGCAGGTCACGGCGGTTATGCGCATTCTTGCGCCGCCCCCGCCGAACGGTTTTGCCTTTGCATCGCTGCCCCTCGATCGCGGATCACCCGCGAAATAGCCGCCTCTGGTTATCTTTTCGCAAAAGAATCGCATTTTGCCGGGCTTGCGTCAATCGTGGGCGCGGCAGGCCCGCGACCTTTGTCGCCTTGACCCCACGGCCCCCCCATGTAGCTGTTAAGCGCAAGGAGGATCCCATGAGCCAGACACCCGACAGCATCGACGCGGTGCAATCGCTGCTGACCCGGCAGGATTACGTCTGCGGCAGGGCTCTGGCCACGGTGACCTTTCTGGCGCTGAAACTTGGCAAGCCCATGTTTCTTGAGGGCGAGCCGGGCACCGGCAAGACCGAGATTGCCAAGGCCATCGCAGCCGGGTTGGGCCGCCGGTTGATCCGCCTGCAGTGCTACGAGGGGCTCGATGCCGCTTCGGCGGTCTACGAATGGAACTTCCCCGCCCAGATGGTCGCGATCCGCACCGCCGAGGCCAGCGGCCATACCGACCGCGACCTGCTGAAGGCCGAGCTTTTCGGTCCGGACTACCTGATAGAGCGCCCGCTGCTCGACGCCATGCGGCCCGACGCCGCCGGCCCGCCGGTGCTGCTGATTGACGAACTCGACCGCACCGACGAGCCCTTCGAGGCCTTCCTGCTCGAAGCCCTGTCCGATTTCCAGGTCACCATCCCCGAACTTGGCGCCATCAAGGCCCCCGAGCCGCCCATCGTCATACTGACCTCGAACCGCACCCGCGAGGTCCACGACGCGCTCAAGCGCCGCTGCCTCTACCACTGGGTCGACTATCCCGATTTCGCCCACGAGATGGAAATCATCCACGCCCGCGTTCCCGAAGCCGCCGAGACCCTGAGCCGCGAGATCGTCGCCTTCGTGCAGGTTTTGCGCACAGAGGACCTCTTCAAACGCCCCGGCGTCGCCGAGACAATCGACTGGGCCAAGTGCCTGCTCGCCCTTGACGTGATCGAGCTGTCGCCGCAGGTAATCTCCGACACCCTCGGCGCGATCCTGAAATATCAGGACGATATCGCCCGCCTGCAGGGCTCCGAAGCCAAGCGCATTCTCGATGAGGCCCGCGCCTCTCTCGAACCCGCCTGACTCGGTTTCCCGAAGATCGGTCCTTCGGGCGCCATTGGGTCAAGAATAAGGGACGACGGGCAGAGCCCCCGAAAGCCGCACCAGATGCCTGAATACGCACCCCTTGATCTGCCCGACACCCCGCGCCTGAGCGACAACATCACCCATTTCGCCCGCGCGCTCAGGAAGGCCGGCCTGCCCATCGGCCCGGGCCGGGTGATTGAGGCGATCCGTGCCGTCGAAGCCGCCGGTTTCACCGAGAAGCGCGACTTTTACTGGACGCTGCACGCCTGTTTCGTCAACAAGCCCGAGCAGCGGGCGGTCTTCGCGCAGGTCTTCCGGCTCTACTGGCGCGATCCGCGCTACATGGAGCATATGATGGCCATGCTCCTGCCAGCCATGCGCGGCGTGCAGGAGGACCGCACCGCGCAGGCCGCCGAGAAACGGGCCGCCGAGGCGCTGCTGGACGGCGCCGACCTGCCCGATCTCGACCAGCCGGACGGCCCCGACGAGGATGCGGTCCTCGAGATCGACGCCAGCCTGACCATGAGCGCCGAGGAAAAGCTGCGCACCCTCGATTTCGAGCAGATGTCTAACGACGAAATGGCCCGCGCACGACGCCTCATTGCCCGGCTTACGCTGCCGGTGCCGCCGATCAAGTCGCGCCGCGCCCGCGCCAGCTACACCGGTCACCGCTACGACTTCCGAAAGACCCTGCGCCTATCAATGCGGCGCGGTGGTCAACTGCGCGAACTGGCGCTCAAACAGCCGCGCCTGCGCTGGCCCAACCTCGTGGTGCTTTGCGACATTTCCGGCTCGATGAGCACCTATTCCCGCACCATCCTGCACTTTCTGCACGCCGTCTCGAACGAAAAGGGGGCGGGCTGGGCGAAGGTCCATGCCTTCACCTTCGGCACACGGCTCACCAACATCACCCGCCATCTTGCCACCCGCGATGTCGACGCGGCGCTGGCCGCCGCCGGGGCCGAGGCGCAGGATTGGGAGGGCGGCACCCGCATCGGCCAGTGCCTGCACGACTTCAACCGCGACTGGTCGCGCCGCGTGATGGGGCAGGGGGCGGTGGTGCTCCTGATCACCGACGGCCTCGACCGAGGCGCGCCCGGGATGCTGGAGAACGCGATGGAGCGCCTGCACCTGTCCGCCCGCCACCTGATTTGGATCAACCCGTTGTTGCGGTGGGAGGGCTTCGCCGCCCGCGCCACCGGCATCCGAACCATGCTGCCCCACGTCGACACTTTCCGCGCCGGTCACTCCATCGAAAGCCTGGAAGCGCTGGCCGAGGCAATCTCGAAACCCGATGATCCGGGTGAAAAGGCCCGTCTGATGGCGGATTTGCAGTCGCAGGGCTTGCCGGGCTGAAGCCCGGCCTACGGAAAACGATGTAGGCCGGGCTTTAGCCCGGCACTCTCCTCACAACGCCAGCGCCGTGGTCGACTTGATCTCTTCCATCGACAAAAGCGCCGTCACGTTGTGAACCTTCACCTCTGAAATCAGCGCCTGATAGAAGGTGTCATAGGCCCGCGCATTGGCGACGCGTACCTTCAGGATATAGTCGATATCGCCCGCCAGCCGGTGCGCCTCCTGCACCTCGGGGCGCTCCTGCAACGCTTTCAGGAACGCCTTCTGCCAGCCGGCGTCATGCTCCGAGGTGCGGATCAGAACGAAGAAACAGGCCTCGAACCCCAGCTTCTCGGCATCCAGTTGCACGGTCTGCGCGCCGATGATGCCGGCCTCGCGCATCTTGCGAATCCGGTTCCACACCGGGGTCTTGGACGACCCCACTTCCTTGGCAATCTCGTCCAGTGATCGCCCTGCATCCTGCTGCAGCGCGTTGAGGATTTTCCGGTCAGTCTCGTCTATCCGCACCATGGTTTCGGCCTCTGCAGGTTTCGGGAAACATCTGTCCGTCTTGCTGCCTTGCTTAGAACAAACATCCTTATTCCTGCAAGCACCTAGCGCAAAATTGGGAAAATTTCCTATATACGAAGCCAAGACCACGCAGGAGCCTACCATGCAGCATTTCCCGATCTTCGTGAACCTCGCCGGACAGCGTGTGGTTGTCGCGGGCGGTGGCGATGCGGCGCTGGCCAAGCTGCGCCTGTTGATGAAAACCGAGGCCGCGCTGGTTGTTCATGCCGCCGATCCCGCGCCCGAAATCGTTCAATGGGCGGATGACGGCCGCCTGACCCTCTTCCGCCGTCCCCTCGCGCAGGGCGACGTCGACGGCGCCCGCCTGTTCTATGCCGCTGACGAGGACGGTCTGGAGGACGCCCGAACGTCCACCATCGCCCGCGCCGAAGGCGCGCTGGCCAATATCGTCGACAACCTCGGCGACAGCCAGTTCATCACCCCTGCCATCGTCGACCGCGACCCGGTGACCGTCGCCATCGGTACCGAGGGCGCGGCCCCGGTGCTGGCGCGGGCCATCAAGGCCGATCTGGAGGCCCGCTTGCCGGTCCGCCTGGGCCCTCTGGCGCGCATCGGCAAGGCGTTCCGCAAGATGGCCGATCGCCTGCCGCATGGCCGCGCCCGCCGCGATTTCTGGGCCGACTACTACTTCTCCGCAGGCCCGCGCGCCCATGACGAAGGCGGCGAGGCCGGCGCCGAAGAGGCGCTGGAA
Organism: Litorisediminivivens sp. KMU-197; assembly: GCF_056858395.1. Lineage (NCBI taxonomy): Bacteria > Pseudomonadati > Pseudomonadota > Alphaproteobacteria > Rhodobacterales > Paracoccaceae > Litorisediminivivens > Litorisediminivivens sp. KMU-197. The sequence continues at coordinate 202,919 of NZ_JBXEQG010000001.1, forward strand.
ACGCTGCTCTCGGACCACCTCTCGCGCCAGTCCCGCAAGGGCCATGTCGCCTTCGTCGGTGCCGGCCCCGGCGATCCGGAGCTGCTGACGCTCAAGGCCCGCCGCGCGCTGGACGAGGCCGACGTGGTGATCCATGACCGGCTGATCAGCCCCGAGATCCTCGAACTGGCCCGCCGCGAAGCCACGCTTGTTGATGTCGGCAAGGAAGGCTTCGGCCCCTCGACCGCGCAGGAAGACATCGACGCCCTGATCGTCGAACACGCCCGCCAAGGCGCCCAGGTCGTGCGCCTGAAATCCGGCGACAGCACCGTCTTCGGCCGGCTCGACGGGGAGATCGATGCCGTCGACGCCGCCGGCATCTCCTGGCACATCGTCCCCGGCATCACCTCGGCCTCCGCTGCTGTCGCCGCCATCGGCCAGAGCCTGACGAAACGCGGCCGCAACTCCTCGGTCCGCTTCCTGACTGGCCATGACACCAAGGGCTTTGCCGATCACGACTGGCGGACCCTGGCCCGCGAAGGAGAGGTCGCGGCGATCTACATGGGCAAGAAATCCGCCCGCTTCATTCAGGGCCGCCTGCTGATGCACGGCGCTGACCCGGCGACCCCGGTGACGCTGGTCGAAAACGCCTCTCGCGCCGAGCAACGCATCGTCGAAACCTGCCTGGCCGACCTGCCCACAGACCTCGCCAAGGCCGAGATGACCGGCCCCGCGCTCACCTTCTACGGCCTTGCCCCGCGTGCCGCGGCGCTGGTGGCCCAACAACAGACCGACCTGATACAGGAGCTTGCCTGATGCCCCGTCAATTCATCCCGAAGGTGGTCACCGCCAACGCCCTGATCGAGGGCGACGTGATCTACCTGACCGAAGACGACAGCTGGACCCGCAAGCTGGAGGAAGCCGCCGTCCTGACCGATGAGGCCGACGCCGAACTGCGCCTTCTGGACGCCTCGTCCCGTCATGCCGAGGCGGTGGGCGTCTACCTCGCCGACGTCAAGGTCGAAGGCGGCCGGCCGCAGCCCACCCACTTCCGCGAGGATTTCCGCCGCACCGGACCCTCGAACTATTTCCACGGCAAACAGGCGGAGCGCTGAAAATCCGTCAACGGATTTTGCAAAATCCATCGATGGATTTTCGCGCCCAGCCGAAACGCAAGGACACGACATGTACAGCTACACCGACTTCGACCGCGCTTTTCTCGCGGAGCGCAACCGCCAGTTCCGCGCCCAGGTGGAACGCCGCATCGACGGCTCGCTGACCGAGGACGAATTCAAGCCGCTGCGCCTGATGAACGGCGTCTATCTGCAACTGCACGCCTACATGCTGCGTGTGGCCATTCCCTACGGCACGCTGAACTCGGCCCAGATGCGCCAGCTCGCCCTGCTGGCCGAGAAGTGGGACAAGGGCTACGGCCATTTCACCACCCGCCAGAACATCCAGTACAACTGGCCGAAGCTCAGCGACATCCCTGACATGCTGGACGCCTTGGCCGAGGTGAACCTTCACGCTATCCAGACCTCCGGCAACACCATCCGCAACGTGACCTCGGACCATTTCGCCGGGGCCGCCGCCGACGAGATCGAGGACCCGCGCCCCACCGCCGAGCTGATCCGCCAATGGTCCACCGACCACCCGGAATTCCAGTTCCTGCCGCGCAAGTTCAAGATCGCGGTGATCGGCGCGCCCAACGACCGTGCCGTGATCAAGTCGCATGACATCGGCGTCGAGATCACCGAGCAGCACGGCGAACGCGGCTACCGCATCCACGTCGGCGGCGGGCTTGGGCGCACACCCATGCTGGGCAAGGTGGTCCGCGACTTCCTGCCCAAGGCGGACCTTCTGCCCTATCTCGAGGCCATCGTCAGCGTCTACAACCTGCTGGGCCGCCGCGACAACAAGTACAAGGCGCGCATCAAGATCACCGTGCACGAGAACGGTCTCGAGAAGATCCGCTACCTCATCGAAGATCGCTTCGCCCTGCTGAAACCGCAGTTCGGCGGAATCGACCAGGAGATGCTGGCCCGGATCGAACCGCAGTTCGCCGCACCGGAGTTCCGCGAGGCCGCGACCGGCGATTTCGAGGCCGAATACACCAACAACCCCGGCTTCCGCTCGTGGATCGACACCAACATCACGGCGCACCGCCGCGCCGACCATGCCATTGTCTCGATCTCGCTCAAGGCGCACGGCAAGACCCCGGGCGACGCCAGTGATGCGCAGATGCGCGTCATGGCCGACCTCGCCGAGGCCTATGCCTATGACGAATTGCGCATCAGCCATGAGCAGAACGTGATCCTGCCGCATGTTCCGAAGGACGTGCTGCCGCAGCTCTATCAGGCGCTCAAGACTGCCGGGCTGGGCACCGCCAATATCGGTCTCGTGTCGGATATCATCGCCTGCCCGGGTATGGACTACTGCGCGTTGGCCACCGCCCGCTCGATCCCCATCGCGCAAGAGATCGCCACCCGCTTCGACGAGCTTAAGCTGGAGCATGAGATCGGCGAGCTGAAGATCAAAATCTCCGGCTGCATCAACGCCTGTGGCCACCACCACGTCGGTCACATCGGCATTCTCGGGCTCGACCGGGCGGGGGTGGAGAACTACCAGATCACCCTCGGCGGCGACGGCACCGAGACCGCCAGCATCGGCACCCGCGCCGGCCCCGGCTTTTCGGCGGATGAGATCATCCCGGCCATCGAACGGCTGGTCGTGGGCTACCTCGACCTGCGCGATGGCCCCGACGAGACCTTCCTGCAGGCTTACCGTCGGCTCGGGATGGAGCCCTTTAAGGCGCTGCTCTATCCCGAAGCACGCGAGAAGGCTGCCTAATCCCGCGCCCACACTTGGCGAGGGGGCGAAACCGCCCCCTTCATCTTGCAAAGTAAACTCCCGCCGGAGGCTCCCCAACGTGACCCATGTCACCGACATAAAGGACCTGCGCGATACCATTGCCGCGCTCAACACGGAGTTCCGCCACCACGGCGCGACTTCTGTGCTGAAGGCGGCGCTGACGCGGCCCGAGTTCGGGCGCATCGCCATGGTCTCAAGCTTCGGCGCGGAATCGGTGGCATTGCTGCACCTCGTGGCCATCGCCGACCGCAATACGCCGGTGCTGTTCATCGACACCCAGATGCTGTTCACCGAGACCCTCGTCTATCAGGCCGAGATGGCCGAGCGGCTGGGCCTGCGCAACGTTCAGATCATCCGCGCCGACAAGGCCGAGGTGGCCCAGCGTGACCCGCACGGCGCGCTGCACCTCACCGATCCCGACGCCTGCTGCAGCCTGCGCAAAACCGAGGTGCTGGAAGGAGCGCTCCAAGGCTTCGATGGCTGGATCACCGGACGAAAACGGTTCCAGTCCGGCAGCCGCGCACGGATGGAGTTCTTCGAGATCGAGGACGCCACCGGCCGGATCAAGGTCAACCCGCTGGCGCATTGGGCCCCGGGCGACGTGGCCGCCTACATGGACGAAAACCGCCTGCCGCGGCATCCGCTGGTGGCGCAGGGCTATCCCAGCATCGGCTGCGCGCCCTGCACCTCCAAGGTGGCGCCGGGTGAAGACCCGCGCGCCGGACGCTGGCGCGGCAAGGACAAGGAAGAATGCGGCATCCATTTTGTGAACGGCAAGATGGTGCGAAAAGGAGAAACGGCATGACTATCAACGTGATCGTGCAAGACGAGGGCTTCGTGCCCGACGACTGGACCGAAGGCTTCGACGGCGCCGGGGCGCTGGACCTGGCATCGGATGCCGACATCGAAGAGGTGGTGGGCGACCTGCCCACTCTGCGGATGATCCGTATCGACTTTCCCAGCTTTGCCGACGGGCGCGGCTTTACCCTCGCGCGGCTGCTCAGGCTCAAGGGGTACTCGGGCCGGCTGCGCGCCCATGGCCACGTGCTGGCCGATCAATACGCCATGGCGCGGCGCTCGGGTTTCGATGAGGTTGAGATTTCCGCCGACCTCGCTCAACGCCAGCCCGAGGACCAGTGGGTGTTCCGTGCCGACTGGACGACCGGCGACTACCAGTCCCGTCTGCGCGCCCGCGGCTGACCCTTGCTCCCGTGTGGCAGGGAAGGGCCGCGGCGTCCCCGCGACACTGCGACCCTTCCGCTGCCCCGCCCAATTCATTACATGACAGTGGACCGGCCCGGACCGGCCAAGGACGAAACATGACCGAGTTGACCAAAGTGACCGAAGCCAAAGCCATCAAGGTACCCACGCTGCCCGACGCGCAGAAGGTGACGGACGTACAGCACTACACAGACCGCCTGTTCTCGTTCCGCGTGACCCGGCCGCAATCCCTGCGCTTCCGCTCCGGCGAATTCGTCATGATCGGACTGATGGGCGATCCGCACCCCGAAACCGGCAAGGTCAAACCGCTGCTCCGTGCCTATTCCATCGCCTCGCCGTCGTGGGACGAAGAGCTGGAGTTCTATTCGATCAAGGTGCAGGACGGCCCTCTGACCTCGAAGCTGCAGCACATCCAGCCGGGGGACGAAATCATCCTGCGCCCCAAGCCGGTGGGCACGCTGGTGCACGATGCGCTGCTGCCCGGCAAGCGGCTGTGGTTCTTCGCCACTGGCACCGGGTTTGCCCCCTTCGCCAGCCTCCTGCGCGAGCCGCAGACCTACGAAGATTACGACGAGATCGTCATCACCCACACCTGCCGCGAGGCCGGCGAACTGACCTACGGTCGCCAGTTGATCGAGAGCCTCAAGGACGACGAGCTTCTGAACGAAGTGATCGGCGAAGGCTTCTGGAAGAAGATCAAGTATTACCCCACCACCACCCGCGAAGAGAGCGCCAAGATGGGGCGGATCACCGACCTGATGCGCTCGGGCGAGGCCTTTGCTGATCTGGGGGTGCCGGTGCTGTCGCCAGAGACCGACCGTGCCATGATCTGTGGCAATCTGGCCTTCAACCTCGAGCTGAAGGAGATGCTGGAGGGGTATGGCCTCGTGGAAGGCGCAAACTCCAACCCGCAGCATTACGTCGTGGAGAAAGCATTCCTCGACTGACCACTTTCCGGGGCAAGTCCATCGACGGCGTTAAGCACGTCCGTCGACGGGTCTTGCCCCGCGACACTCAGAGCAGCAGCGCCAGCAAAAACGGCAGCGCCGCCACCGACATCAGCGTCGACACCACCACCAGCCCGGCGACGGCCTCGCTGTCGGCGCCGTATTTCTCGGCCAGCATGTAGGACGTCACCGCAACCGGCGTCGCCAGTTGCAGCACCAGCACGCCGAAGGCCACCGGCTCCAGCCCGAACCAGAGCCCCGTGGCCACGCCGCAGGCTGCACAGACCGCCAACTTGACCGCCGAAAGCACCAGCGGCCCTGTGATCCGCCCGATTTGCAGCCGCGCCACGGCGACCCCCAGCGTGATCAGCATCATCGGGATCGCCATCTGGCCGATCAATTCCAGCATGTTTGTCAAAACCACCGGCGTCTGCCAGCCCTGCCACATGAACACCCCGCCCAGCAGCGTCGCGCCTACCAACGGTTCCTGCACCAGCCGCCGCAGCGATCCTCCGCCTGACACCAGCCAGATGCCGAAGGTGAACTGGATCACCGCCGAGATCGCCAACACCACCACCGCATAGCCAAGGCCGAGGTCTCCGAAGGCAAACAGCGCCAAGGGCAGGCCGAGGTTACCGGTGTTGCTGAAGATCAGCGGCGCGAGGTACGTCTGGCTGTCCAACCGACCGATCCTGACCACCGCCCACATGACCAGCGTTACCAGCAAATAGGCCGCAAGGCTCGCCAATGTCAGAGCGCCAAGCGCCGAGGGCGCGATCTCGGTCTGCATCAGCGACACGAAGATCAGGCAGGGAACCGCCAGCGACATGGCCAGCCGGGTAACGAACTGCACGCGGTACTCATAGCCCAGCCGCACCCAGACAAATCCCACCGCCGCCAGCCCGAAGACGGGGGCGACGATTTCCAGAACTTTCAAGGCAATGTCCACGGTGGTCTTTCCAATCTGGCTGCGCCGAGGGTGACGCGGCGGACGTGGGCTTCGTGAAACGAAAAACGCCGGATCGTCAAACCCGGCGTCTCGTCGTTCATGTGGAAAGGTCCGACTTGCGTGCCGGGCCGTGCAGTCACTTCTGCGGCAGCGGCCCAATCATCATGACCATCTGGCGGCCTTCCATCTTCGGCATGTTCTCGACCTTGCCGATTTCCTTGGTGTCCTCGGCCACCCGCTCGAGCAACTCGCGCCCAAGGTTCTGGTGCGCCATCTCCCGGCCGCGGAACCGCAGGGTCACTTTCACCTTGTCGCCGTTTTCGAGGAAGCGGAAGACGTTGCGCATCTTGACCTCGTAGTCGTGGGTGTCGGTGTTCGGACGGAACTTGACCTCCTTGACCTCGATGATCTTCTGCTTCTTGCGCGCTTCGGATTCCCGCTTCTGCTGTTCGTACTTGAACTTGCCGAAATCCATGATCTTGCAGACCGGCGGGGTCGCATTGGGCGAGATTTCCACCAGGTCGAGCCCGGCCTCGGCGGCCATGTCCATTGCCCGGGCTGGCGACACCACGCCGACGTTTTCGCCTTCAGCGCCGATCAGGCGGATTTCGGTGGCACGGATACGTTCGTTGACGCGGGGGCCGGTATCACGGGTCGGCGGCGCGTTGTGCGGTCTGCGGGCTATGGGTTTGTTCCTTTGATCATTACCGAAATTGAGGCTGCAAGGTAGTTGGGCACGAGGGCACTTTCAAGCGCTGAATCCGCAGATTCGCCTGCCTGTCTCCGGTTTTCCGCGCGTATACGCTTTGCTTGCGCCGCGGCCCTTCTATGTAAGAAGGCAGCGGAGTTCCGCAGTCCGACAGACTTTCAATTTCAGGGGTACGAGAACATGAAAAGCATTCTCTGGGCGGGGGGCGCGGTTGTGGCCATCATCGCCGTTTTCTATTTCACCCGGGCCGATGAGCCCGAAACGCCCGTGACAGAAAGCCGGGCAACAGCGCCCGTCGTGGCCGAGGACACCGCCGCAACCGAAGAAACCGCGGCCGAGGTCGAGACCGAGACGGAAGACACCGCCGAAGTCGCGGAGTCCGAAGAGGGCGCGGAAACCGCCGAGGTCGCGGAAGCCGATACCGCCGAAGAGGGCGCGGAGACTGCTGAGGTTGCGGAAGCCGACGCTGCCGAAGAGGGCGCGGAGACCGCCGAGGTCGCGGACGCCGAACCCGCCGAAGAGGGCTCGGAGACCACCGACGTTACGGATGCGGAGTCCGCCGATGAGGGCACAGAGACCGCGCAAGCAACCGAAGCCGACGCTGCCATGGCCGAGGAAAATACTGCCGAGGCCGCAGAAACGGACGCCACGGAAGCCACCGAGGCGGATGCGACAGACGTGACGGAGAATACCCAGACCGAACTCGCCGAAGGCGCTGTTTCAACGGAACCGGGTTCTGGCGACGATGCAACGCGTGAGGTCGCTCAGGCAGACACGACTGAAGAGGCCGAACAACCCTCCGCGGCCGGCGAAGACGCCGCAGCGGCAGAGGCGCAAGACGGCGCGGAGACAACGGAGGCCCCGGCCGACGCGGACACCACCGCACCTGACGCCGAAACCACCGAGGACGCGACCGAGACCGACACGGCGATGAACGCGGAAGCCGAGGCCGAGGCTGGCGACGCAGGTGCCGACAGCGCCGAAGCGATGGCTTCCGACACCGCCACGGCGACCGGCGAAGAAGCTGCCGAGACGGGCCCTGCCGAAGACACCGCAGCAGCCGAGGCCGATACCGGTGCGGATGCCGAGGAACCGACCGGCGATACGGCAGCAACAGAGGCCGACGGATCAGCAGCGACCGAAGAGCTTGCGCAGGACATGAACGAGGCCACGGAAACCGTGACCGAGATGGCTGCAACGGCGGGCGCAGAGGTTGCCGAAACGGCGGAAGGCGTTGCCGAGAACCTGGCCGCAGTGCTCGGTGGAAGCGATGAGGAGGCGCGGACCTCGGTCACCGAAGCGCTCGAGGCGCAACAGGAAGCGCTGGCCAAAGCGGCCGAGGCGTTGCAAGCTGCGGGCGAAGCCTCGGAGGACCTTGCCGAGGCCATTGAAGACGCCGTCGATGGCGCGCAGACCTCGGAAGACGCCGCAGCGGCGACCGCCCCCGCTCCGACGGCGGATGGCAGCGACCAGCCTGCCACGGACGACGCCGGCACAGCTGACGGTGGGGACCAGCCTGCCACCGATACCACCGATGCAGCGCGCGCTGACGACACTGCGTCTGAGGCCGACAGCGACGCACGGAGCGAAGACCAATCCGCCGAAGGGGATGCCGATGCCGCCCAAAAGGCAGCCGAAGAGGTCGCCGCGATGACCGAGGCGGAGAAGGCGGAGCTGCTGACCATCGAGGGCTATGACCGCGCCAAGGTTCTGGCGCTGATCGAAGCCAGCGACATGGAGCCCGCGCGCGCTGCCGTGTTCATGGCCGTTCTCGACGATATCGAGGGCGCGAAGGACGATCCCGAGCAGTTGGAGCAGATGCTTTCGGGTCTGCGTGACGCGCTCGGCGCCGAAGCGGGCGATAACGCGACCGAGTGAGCCGTCCGCCGCCGGCAGAAAGACAGAACCGCGCCCCTGATCGGGCGCGGTTTTTTCGTTGCCTTTGATGGCTAAGAAGCACCCATGCTAACGATCGCCGCGGCGCGGTTGCGGGCGGGTGGGAATCTCCTTAAGCAGCCCGCCCACCGCCATGGCGGCGATGTCCTCGGACCGGACCTCGATGCCGCAGGCCACGCGGCCGAGCACCCAGTCGGCGCCGTTCAGGGCCGGTGAACGGGCGCATCCGGGCAGACCGATTACCGGGCGAGTGCCGATCTCACCCAGAAACAACAGGTTGCCGGGATCGACCGGCATACCGAAGCGGGTGATCCGGCCTCCGGCGCGACGCACGGCCTCGGGCGCGACATCGGCAGGGTCGGAAGTCGCCGATGCGGTCAGGATCAGGGTCAGATCGCTCTTTGCGTCGGCCAGCGCCCGGGAGATTTCGGCCGTCCGATGCGGCACGTCGATGACCTCGTCGAGGTGCATGTCCAGTGCGCCAAGCCGGTCACGGATCGCCGGGACGCCCTTTTCCCCCGCGCCGCCGGGAATCTCGGTCACGATCAGCGTGGCACTGCGCAGGACGGGCCTGGCCAGTCGCACCGCGTCGCGGGCGGCATCGCAGGCGCGGCGCAGGTCCGCTTCGGGCACCGCATAGGAAATGATCTTGACCGTGCCGACCATGCCGCCCGCCCGCATCTGCTGGAAGGCCGGGACCGTCGCCAGCGTGATCATCGGGTTGATCCGGTTCAGCGCCTCCAGCCGGGCCACGTCAAGCACCGCCACCCCCGGACCCTCGGCCAGCAGGTTGACGCGGCCGGTGAAGGCCTCGGTCAACCGCAGGCCCGCACCGGCGGGGTCCGGCACCAGCGCGGCGGCCACTTCGGCGGCAGCCGCGTTTTCAAGCACGTCGCCGGGGTCTGGGCGGGCGACGATGATCTCGGTCTCGCCAGCCCTCGCCAGCGCCGCCACCTGCGCGGCGGTCAGCACCGCGCCCTTGCGCAGCCTGCGGCCCTCCAGTTGCACCGAATGCGCCAGCACGGCGCCCTCGGCTTGGCCGACCGGGACCGGACCGAACTTCATGCGCCTGTCCTCAGCACCCGCGTCATTTCGGCCAGGATCGACACCGCGATTTCCGCCGGCGTGGCCGCGCCGATATCAAGCCCGATCGGCCCGTGGATGCGGGCGCACTCCTCCGGCGAGAACCCTGCCGCGGCCATGCGTTCAAGCCGTTTGGCGTGGGTGCGTGTCGAGCCGAGCGCACCGATATAGAAGACCTCCGCCTTGAGGGCCGCTTTCAGCGCCGGATCATCGAGCTTGGGGTCGTGGGTCAGCAGGCAAAGGGCGCAGCGCGCGTCCAGCCCCAGTTCGGCCACCGCGTCGTCGGGCCAGTCGTGGCTGAGGTGTGTGTCGGGAAAGCGCGCCGGCGAAGCGAAGCTTTCGCGCGGGTCGATGACCACCGGGTCATAGCCCGCCTCGCGGGCCATCGGCACCAGCGCCTGTGCGATGTGGACGGCCCCCACCACGACCAGCCGCAGCGGCGGATTGTGGATGGCAACGAAGGTCTGGCCGTCCTCCTCAAAGCCGGACCGGTCCCTGCGGAAACGCGTGTCGTGCCCCTCGAAGTCCAACCGCCGTTCGCCGCTGGCGATGTCCACCACATAGGCCGCCGGGCGCCGGGCCGCGCGGGCCTCGACCAGCGCGGCCAGCATGTCCGAAGGCAGCACCGCGCCCACGGGTTCGACCAATACGCGGATGGTGCCGCCGCACGCCAGCCCGACGGCAAACGCATCGCCGTCCGAGACGCCGTATTCCAGCACCCGTGCCGCGCCGGTCTCCAGCGCTTCCAGCGCCTCGACCACAACCGCGCCCTCGACGCAACCGCCCGAGACCGAGCCTTCCATCTCACCCTCGCCGTTGATCGCCAGTTGCGCGCCAGTGCGGCGCGGCGCGCTGCCCCAGGTTTCGATTACCGTGGCGAGGGCCGCGCCCTTGCCCTGGCGGTGCCACTCCAGTGCGGTTTCCGGTATGCCTTGCATGATGGCTCCTTTCGTGGCGCAGTCTAGCAGCTTGCGAGGCGCTGTCTTGTGGAACAGGGGGCGACCTTGGTCGAAGGGCAGGCACGGGGCCGGCCGACGATGGCGGCTGTGCCCGCGAAGATTTGCGGACAGACGAAGATCAGGCCGCTGGTGTCACGGAAGTTCGGACAGGAAGCGATCCAGTTCGGCGGTGTCGAGCGGCTTTTGGAGAAGCGGCACGCCAAGGTCGGTGCAGCGCCGACGAAGGTCTTCGGAACGGTTGGCCGACAGGATGAGGGCCGGGATCGGCCCGTGACGGCGGGTGATCTCGCCGTAAAGCGCGGTGCCGGACAGGCCGGTTCCAAGGTCGTCGTCGAGCAACAGCGCATCCGGGGTGATCCCCAGTTCGGCCAGCAGGCCGAGCGCCTCCGCCGCATTGCTCACGTCGATCACGCCGGCCCCGTTGCTCTCCAGCGCCATGGTGAGGGCGCGGCGCATGGTCTCGTCGTTCTCGACCACGAAAACCATCTGGCCACGGGCGTGCGCGCGGGGCCGGTGTCGCGGGGCAGAGGCGTCCGGGTCCGGCGCGACGGCCGCCCCCGCAAGGGGCAGGGTGACCGAGAACATGGTGCCATGCCCCGGCTCGCTGCGCAGGTCCAGCCGGTGGCCCAGCCCGGCGCAGGCACGTTCGACGATGGCCAGCCCCAGGCCCAGCCCCTCGGTGGCCGAGGCCGGCGCGTTCACGCGAGCGAATTCGCGGAAGATCTCGCCCTGATGTTCCTCGGCGATACCGGGGCCGGTGTCCCAGACCTCGATCCTCACCTCGGAGCCGGCGCGGCGTACGCCCATCAGCACACGGCCCTTTTCGGTATAGCGCACGGCGTTGCCCAGCAGGTTCTGCAGGATGCGCCGCAGGTAGGACGGGTCGCTTTCCACCTCGAGCGAGGTCGGCACCACGGTGAGCGACAGGTCTTTTCTCGCAGCCAGCGGTTCAAGCTGGGTGTGCAGCGCCGAGAAGATGCGTGACAGGCTAATCGGGCGGATATCGAAAACCGCCCGGCGCGCATCGAGCTTCGAGATGTCCAGCAATGCCTCGATGATATGCTCCACCGATCCGAGGGCCGAGCCGACCTTGGCCAGAGTGTCCCGGCCACCGGGCGAAAGCGCTTCGCCCTGAAGCGAGTCTATGAACAGCTTGGCGGCGGACAGGGGTTGCAGCAGGTCATGGCTGGCGGCGGCAACGAAGCGCGATTTCGAGGCATTGGCGCGTTCGGCGGCAGACAGGGCCGAGGCCAGTTCGGTGGTGCGCTCCGCCACCCGCGCCTCGAGCCGTTCGTTCATCTCCTGCAGCGCCCGCGCCGCGTTGCGCTCGGCGGTGACGTCGGTGAAGGAAATCAGGAATCCGCCGTCCGGCAGCTTCTGGGCAAAGGTGTCGAGGATCAGGTCCGCGCCCTGTGTCGCCTCGAACCGCAAGGCGCCTTCGGGACGCAGCGCCCAGGCCCGCAGACGGTCGAGCCGCATGCCCTCGGACAATGTCAGCCCGCGCGGCAGTTCGTCGACCATCGCATCGAACCGGGCTCCGCGATAGATCCGGTTCAGCGGCAATCTCAGAAGCTCGGCGACGCGGGTGTTCCAGCCCATCAACCGGGCGTCGCCGTCGAAGATGCAAACCCCCTGATTGAGGTGTTCCAGCGTCGCGGTGATCAGCCGGGTCTGCTGGCTTTCCAGCCGGCTGCGCTCCTCGCGCTCCAGCCGCACCAACTCGGTCACATCCGTCTGCAGCACCACCGTGCCGCCGGTGCGGGTGCGGCGTTCGGAGACCTGCAGCCAGTGGTCGTCGCGCAGTTGTACGTTGAACAAATCGCTGCCCTGCCGGCGCAGGTGGCGCGTCATGCGCATCGCGGCCCAGCCAGCGGTGGTTGCGCCCTCCGGCAGGGTCAGGTAAGCGGAAGTGCTGATAAGATCGACATAGTCGCGGAAGCTCAGACCGGAACGGATCTGATGCAGGATGTCCTGCAGCCCCTCGCAGAACCGGCTGTTAGTTAGCACCAGCGTGTCCTGCGCGTCGAACAGTGCGAAGCCCTCGTTCACCGCTTCGATGGCATCGGCGAGGTTGTCGCGCGCGGCCTCGGTCTGGGCGCTGGCCTGCTCCAGCCGCAGGTTGCTGTCGTGAAGCAGGTCAAGCGCGCGCTCGAGATCGAGCGTGCGGGTGCGGACCTGATCCTCAAGCATGGCGGCGCGTTCGAACTGGGCATAGGCCAAGCCGGCCGGATCCTGCTGCTGCTCGACCCGGCGCATCAGCGATTCGGTGATTCGGAGCAGCTTCTCGTTCTGCCGCTCGATGCTGTCTGCCGGGTTGATCAGCGTCATGCCGCGCCATCCGGCGGATAGAAGGCGACGCCGGTCATGGTGTGATTGACGTGCAGTCCGCCGAGCTGTTCGCCATAGGTCGAGAAACCCCGCACCTTGTGGCGGCGCAGCACGTCCGACACCGCGCCGGTCTGTTGCAGCTGTTCGGCTTCAAGCCGGCGCAGGATGCAGTCGCACCCGAGGATCATGCCGGGCGCGCGGCTCTCCGACAGGCGCGCCAACTCGGCGTCAAGGTGCGGCGCCATGGCTTCGGTCTCGGCCAGCGTCAGCACCATGCCCTCGTCGATTGCCGAAAAAAACACCAGCTCGCCATGTTCGTTGACGCGCTGGATGGCGCGGACGTGGTGGCGGCCGCCCAACTGCACCACGACCGGGTGCGCGGCGAAGGTGAACTGATCCAGCTGCTCGGGGATTTTGCCGACGATGCGGGCATATTCCCGCGCCGCGGGCTCGGCGTTGATCTGGCGCACGATGCGGTTCTTGGGGTCGGCGTCGGTGACCACCATCTTGGTTTCGGTGGGGGTCAGGTGATTGAGGCTGAAAACGCGCAGCCCGCAGGTCGAGCGCACCACAGACATCACCGCCGCGTTGTCCTGCACCTCGCCGTCGAGCGACAGCAAGGTGCGCCGAAAGTCATTGCCGTCGCCCGCCGAGCCGCCGAACAGCGGCACCGCGCCCAGCCCGGTCGAAAGCACGGCGGCCAGTTCGTCCTCGTGCAGCGACAACCCGTCGACCGCGAGGAAGGCGAACTCCGAGCCATGGTCCGGCGCGGCATCTGCCAGTTCGATGCGGGTACGGATCAGGTGATCGATCTCGGCCTGCGCGTCGATCCGGTCAAGCCCCTCGATCATGTAGCAGGCCGCCCGGAACCGCGACGGCAGCAACCCCAGGGCGACGATCTGGTCATGCTCATAACCCTCGGCCCCGATCTCGCCCGCGGTGGTGCAGGCGGCGACATGACGGGCGTCGATGCATTCGTGGGCGCGACGCGAGAGCAGGGTGAAATCGCTGCGGTTGGCAATGAACAGCAGCACCAGCTCGAACCTGCGGTTTCCCAGCAGTTCGGCAATGGCTCCGACCGGATCGGGATCATGCAACGATACCTGCACGCAGCAGAGGCCGGCGGCCTCGGCGTCGGGATCATGCGCGGCGGTCTTGAGCGTCTCCAGGATGTGGGTCACCGGATATCAGGGGCAGACAGGGCAGGCTACAGGTTACGCCTGTTCCGGCGGGGCCTGCAAGGCTTCCGAGAAACGCGCATCCTGTGCCACCAGCACCGCCTGTGTCCGGCTCTGAACGCCCAGCTTGCGCATGATTGCCGTGACATGCGCCTTCACCGTGGTTTCGGCGATCGACAGGTCATAGGCGATCTGCTTGTTCAGCTTGCCCTCGCAGATCAGTTGCAGGATGCGCATCTGCTGGTTGGTCAGTGTCGCCAGCAGCGCCACGGCGTCTTCCTGCGCGCTGCCTTCGGCGTCGGGTACGTAACTCTGCGGCGTGTAGCTGCCGCCCTTCAGGATCGCGTCGAGCGCCTCGTGAAAATCGTGCTTCTGGCTGTGCTTCGGCACGAAACCGGCGGCCCCGGCGGAAATCGCCTTGGCGATCATCGCATTGTCGGCCATCGAAGAGACCACCACCACCGGGCATTTGCCGCCAGAGGCGCTGCGCAGGCGCATCAGCCCGTCCAGCCCGTTCACGTCCGGAAGGTTCAGGTCCAGCAGCATGACGTCGGGCACGGCCTCGGGGCCCTCGATCACGGTCAGCGCCTCGGCGAGGCTGGAGGCGGTGCGCACCCGGCAGCTGGGGCAGATCGACCGTAGGGTCAGCACCAGCGCTTCACAGAACAGCGGGTGGTCATCGATGACCAGCGCGTCAGCCAGGTTGTCGAGCGGGGTCAGGGACACGGTTGCCGTCATCTTTCTGTCTGCAAAAGCCATGCACCCACTTTATGACTTGCGCGAAACCGCGACACCCCTCCAATGGTCGCATGTGCCCCCGCCGGGCGGCTTGCAGCACTTTGGTAGGATAGCCCCGGCGTCCGAATGGGGCCAAGGTCCATGTCGAGGAGGCTTGATCACACATGCAACTTTCCGATTCCCGCGAGATTTCCGCACCGCCTCAGGTCGTCTGGGCCGGCTTGCTCGACCCCGAGGTGCTCAGGGCCTGCATCCCGGGCTGCGAGGAACTGGCCGGCACCCCCGACGAGGGTTTCGAGGCCAAGGTGACCCAGAAGGTCGGCCCGGTGAAGGCCACCTTCAAGGGCCGCGTCACCCTGTCAGAAATGAACGAACCCGAAAGCCTGAGGCTCTCGGGCGAAGGCAAGGGCGGGGCGGCTGGCTTTGCCAAGGGCGCGGCCGACGTCACGCTTGAGCCGATGGAGGCAGGCGGCACCCGCCTGCATTACGAGGTCGACGCCAAGGTCGGGGGCAAGCTGGCGCAGCTGGGCAGCCGCATCGTCGACGGATTCGCCAAGAAGATGGCCGACCAGTTCTTCGAGAATTTCAAGGACGCGGTCGAAGGCCCGCAAGAGCCGGAACAGGCCGAAGCGGTCGCCACCGAGGACGGCGAAACCAAGAAAAAAGGTTGGTTCAAGCGCCTGATCTCGTAAAGATCGGGCCATTGCAGCCAAAGACACACCAAGGGAGGGATTGATGACCAAGGTATCAATGACCGTGAACGGCAAATCCGTGAGCGGAGAGGTGGCGGGCAACACGCTGCTTGTGGAATATCTGCGCGAGGACCTGCGGCTGACCGGCACCCACGTGGGCTGCGACACCAGCCAGTGCGGCGCCTGCGTGGTGCATGTCAACGGCGAGGCGGTGAAATCCTGCACCATGTTCGCGGCCGAGGCCGAGGGCGCGGAAGTCAAAACCATCGAAAGCATGGCCGGGGCGGACGGATCGCTCAGCACCATCCAGCAGGCGTTTCAGGACTATCACGGGCTGCAATGCGGCTTCTGCACGCCGGGCATGGTGATGTCGGCGGCGGCGCTCCTGAAGGAGAACCCGAAACCCAGCGAGCAGGAGGTGCGCACCTACCTGCAAGGCAACATCTGCCGCTGCACCGGCTACCACAACATTGTCCGGGCGATCATGGCGGCCTCGGGACAGGAGGTTCCGGCGGTTGCCGCCGAGTGACCGCAGCGATGGGTAAAACCACCCATCCCACCGCCTGACCCGTAGGATGGGTGATCGTCACCCATCGTCCACGACAACATTTTCGGGAGGACCTACCATGCCCAAGGATCATGGGATCGGAGCCAGCAGCAAGCGCCGCGAGGACGTGCGCTTCCTGACCGGCGCCGGCAATTACACCGACGACATCAACGTACACGGACAGGCCTATGTCCACTTCCTGCGCTCGGACGTGGCGCATGGCACGATCACCAACCTCGATACATCCGACGCGGCCACGATGCCCGGCGTCGTCCGCATCTTCACCGGCACGGATTTCGAAGGTGTGGGCGGCATTCCCTGCGGTTGGCAGGTGACTGACAAGAACGGCGAACCGATGAAGGAACCGGCCCACCCGGTTCTGGCCCGCGACAAGGTACGCCACGTGGGCGAGCCGATCGCCGCCGTGGTCGCCGACAGCCTGCAACAGGCGCGCGATGCCGCCGAGGCGATCGTCCTCGACATCGAGGAGCTGCCTGCCGTGGTCGACATGAAGGCGGCGCTGCGGGATGGCGCCACCAAGGTGCACGACGATCTCGCAGACAACCTCTGCTACGACTGGGGCTTTGTCGAAGAGAACAAGCCGGCGGTGGACGAGGCCATCGAGAAGGCCGCGCATGTGACTACGCTGGAACTGGTCAACAACCGGCTCGTCGCCAACCCGATGGAGCCACGCGTCGCAGTGGGCGATTTCAGCCGCGGCACCGGCGACTCGACGCTCTACACCACCAGCCAGAACCCGCATGTCATCCGGCTGCTGATGGGCGCTTTCGTCCTCGGCATTCCCGAGCACAAGCTGCGGGTGGTCGCGCCGGACGTCGGCGGCGGCTTCGGCACCAAGATCTTCCATTATCAGGAAGAGGCCTTCTGCACCTTCGCCGCCAAGGCGCTGAACCGGGCGGTCAAATGGACCTCGACCCGCTCCGAAGCGTTCATGTCCGACGCCCACGGCCGCGACCATGTGACCAAGATCGAACTGGCGCTGGATGCCGACAACAACTTCACCGCGCTGCGCTGTCTGACTTACGCCAACATGGGCGCCTATCTCAGCACCTTTGCGCCCTCGATCCCGACCTGGCTGCACGGCACGCTGCTGGCGGGCAACTACAAGACGCCGCTGGTCTACACCAACGTCAAGGCGGTCTTCACCAACACCGTGCCCGTCGATGCCTATCGTGGCGCGGGCCGGCCCGAGGCGACCTTCCAGCTTGAGCGGGTGATCGACAAGGCGGCGCGTGAACTGGCGGTCGACCCGGTAGAGCTGCGCCGGCAGAACTTCATCACCCAGTTCCCCTATGAAACGCCGGTTGCTGTGACCTATGACACCGGCGATTACCACGCCACCATGGACAAGATGCTGGAACTGATCGACCGTGACGGCTTTGCCGCGCGGCGGCAGGAGAGCGAGTCCAAGGGCAAGCTGCGCGGTCTTGGCATCAACTGCTTCATCGAGGCCTGCGGCATCGCGCCGTCGAACCTCGTGGGCCAGCTGGGCGCCCGTGCAGGCCTTTATGAAAGCGCCACCGTGCGGGTCAACGCCACCGGCGGGCTGGTTGTCATGACAGGGTCGCACAGCCACGGCCAGGGCCACGAGACCGCTTTTCCGCAGGTGATCTCCGAGATGATCGGCATCCCGGAGGAGCAGGTCGAGATCGTGCACGGCGATACCGCCAACACCCCGATGGGCATGGGCACCTACGGCTCGCGCTCGATCGCCGTGGGCGGCTCGGCCATGGTGCGGGCGACCGAGAAGATCATCGCCAAGACCAAGAAGATCGCATCCCACCTGCTCGAGGCTTCCGAGGCGGATATCGAGCTCAAGGACGGCCAGTTCTCGGTCGCGGGCACCGACAAGTCGGTGGCCTGGGGGGATGTGTGCCTGGCCGCCTATGTGCCGCACAACTACCCGCTGGAAGACCTTGAACCGGGGCTGGAGGAGACGGCGTTCTACGATCCGTCGAACTTCACTTACCCCGCGGGTGCCTATGCCTGTGAGGTCGAGGTCGACCCCGAGACCGGCAAGACCACCATCGAGAAGTTCGTTTCGGCGGACGATTTCGGCAACGTGGTCAACCCGATGATCGTCGAGGGCCAGGTCCACGGCGGCATCGCCCAGGGCATCGGCCAGGCGCTGCTAGAGAACTGCGTCTACGATGCCGATGGCCAGCTCCTGTCGGCCTCCTACATGGACTATACCATGCCGCGCGCCGACGACTTGCCGGCGATGTCCAGCTACACCGTCGACCATTCCTGCCAGACGCCCTGCACGCATAACCCGCTTGGGGTGAAGGGCTGCGGCGAAGCCGGCGCCATCGGCTCGCCTCCAACGGTGATCAACGCGATCCTCGACGCGCTCAACTCCGGTGGCCACAAGGTCGACCACATCGACATGCCCGCGACGCCCAGCCGGGTGTGGCAGGCGATCCATGACGCTCAACGGGAGGGCTGACCCATGTATGCATTCGAGATTGAACGGCCCAAAACGCTGGCCGATGCGGTATCGGCCCTGGCCGACGAGGACGCGCAGGCGCTGGGCGGCGGTCAGACGCTGATCCCGACGCTGAAGCAACGGCTGGCGATGCCCTCGAAGCTGGTGTCGCTTTCCGCCATCGACGAACTGAAGGGCATTACACGCGAGGGCGACAGCCTGAAGATCGGTGGCGGCACCACCCATGGCACGATCTCGCGCGAGACCAGCGACAGCTTTCCGGGGCTGTCCTACCTCGCCGGCAAGATCGGTGATCCGGCGGTGCGCAACCGCGGTACCATCGGCGGATCGGTCGCCAACAACGATCCGTCGGCCTGCTACCCGGCGGCGATGATGGCCACCGGCGCCACCGTTGTCACCAACACCCGCGAGATCGCGGCGGCGGACTACTTCCAAGGCATGTTCGCCACCGCGCTGGAGGAGGGCGAGATCGTCACGGCGGTCAAGTTCCCGATCCCGCAGACCTCGGCTTACATCAAGTTCGAACAGCCCGCCTCGCGCTTTCCGCTGGTGGGGGTCTTCGTGGCGAAGTTCGCGGACCGCGTCGGCGTGGGCGTCACCGGCGCCTCGGAGGACGGCGTGTTCCGCTGGAGCGAGGCGGAACAGGTGCTGGGCGCCAACTTCTCGGGCGACGCGCTGTCGGGGCTGTCGGTGTCGGGCGACGGCATGATTAGCGACCTGCACGGCACGGGCGAGTACCGCGCGCATCTGGTTGGCGTGCTGACCCGGCGGGCGGTTGCCGCGGCCGGGTAAACCCCTGGTTCTGCAATGAGACAGGGCGGCTCTTGTGAGCCGCCCTTTTCACATTGAGCGGCTGCGCCGCGCAGGTTTGTCCGATTGGGGGCCAGCCCCCAAACCCCCGGGATATTTCCGGCCAAGAGAAGGACCTGGATCAGTAGGCGTCTGCCGCCTTGTACCAGGCAACCAGGGTCTGGCGCTCCTCGTCCGCCATCTCGGTGATGTTGGCGGGCGGCATGGCGTGGGTGACGCCGGCGTGGAGATAGATGGCGCGGGCATTGCTTGCGATATCCCCCGGGGTTTCGAGGAAGACGCCCTTGGGGGCCCAGCGGATGCCTTCCCACACCGGTTCGCGGGCGTGGCACATGGAGCAGCGGCCGGTGACGATGTTGGCGGCATCGTCGAAGTGCCGGGCCTGGGCGAATTTCTCCTCATAAGGGGTGAGCGCGCGGGCCTCGGCTTCGTCGTAGGTGCCCCAGGCCGGCTGGGTCGAGAGCCATGCCGCGAGGATGAAAAGGATCACCGTGACGGCCCAGGTCCAACTGGGCGCGCCCAGACGGGCGTGCACCGAGTTGAAGTAGTGGCGGATGGTGACGCCCATCAGGAAGACAAGGCAGGTGATCAGCCAGTTCCACTCGGTGGCGAAGGCCAGCGGGTAGTGATTGCTGAGCATCAGGAAGATCACCGGCAGGGTGAGGTAGTTGTTGTGAGTTGAGCGCAGCTTGGCAATCTTGCCGTATTTCGAGTCGGGGGTGCGGCCGTTTTTCAGGTCGTCGACCACGATGCGCTGGTTCGGCATGATGATGAAGAACACGTTGGCGGTCATGATCGTGGCGGTGAAGGCGCCCATGTGCAGCAGGGCCGCGCGACCTGTGAAGATCTGGTTGTAACCCCATGACATCGCGACCAGAATGACGAAGAGAAGCAGCATCAGCAGCGTCGGCGTTTCGCCCAATTTCGACTTGCAGAGGAAGTCGTAGGCGATCCAGCCGATGGTGAGCGAGGCGGCCGAAATCACGATGCCCTGCCACAGCGCGAGGTCGGCCTTGGCGGCGTCGATCAGGTAGAGCTCGCCGCCGACCCAGTAGACGATCGCCAGCATGGCCGCGCCGGACAGCCATGTGGCGTAGCTTTCCCATTTGAACCAGGTCAGGTGCTCGGGCATCGCTTCGGGCGCCACGAGGAACTTGCGGATGTGATAGAAGCCGCCGCCATGGACCTGCCATTCCTCGCCATGCGCACCGGGCGGCAGGTCCGGCGCCTTCTGAAGACCGAGGTCCAAGGCTATGAAATAAAAAGAACTTCCGATCCAGGCAATGGCGGTGACGACATGCAGCCAGCGTACCGCAAAGGCCAGCCAGTCCCAGAGAATTGCAGCTTCGAACATGGGTGAACTCCTGTCTTTTTTGCCAGACTAGCGGAAGTCGCGTTTTTCTTGTATTGCAGAGAAAGGCGCATCTGCATCAAAAATTGACGAACAATGTCCTATCTCGACAATATCCGTACCTTTGTCCGTGTCTATGACCTTGGGTCGATGTCCGCTGCGGGGCGTGATCTGCGGATCTCGCCTGCGGTGACGTCGGCGCGGATTTCTCAGTTGGAACAGCATCTTAACGTTCGACTTTTCCAGCGAACCACGCGGTCCTTGACGCCGACGGAACAGGGGCGAGCCTTTTATGGCGGGGCGGTGGCGGTTCTGGAGGCGGTGGACCAGGCCGAGGCGCAGGTGTCGTCGATCACCGAAAATCCGAAGGGTGTGCTGCATATTGCGGCGCCGCTGGGCGTGGGACGGCGGTTGATTGCGCCGATGGTGCCGGAGTTTGCGACGGATTATCCGCTGATCGACATCCGCTTGCGGCTGACCGATCGGAACGTGGACCTGACGGCGGAGGGGTTGGACGTCGCCTTCTTCCTCGGGCAGCCAGAGGATTCCACGTTGCGGATCAGGAACATAGCCGATTGCAAACGGGTGGTCTGCGCGGCGCCGGAATACATCGCCGCGCGGGGCATGCCGGAGGATGGCGAGGCGCTTGTGCGCGACAAGCACAACTGTCTGAACCTGCGCTATCCCGGCGCGCCGGAGTTCCAGTGGCGGCTTCGGACCGAGGCCGGCACCCAGAGGTTTCGCGTCTCGGGGCGGTTCGAATCGGACGACGGCGATGTCCTGACGGACTGGGCGCTGGCGGGCGAAGGCATTGTTCTGAAACCGGTTTTCGAGATCGTGGATCACCTCAACTCGGGCGCTCTGGTGCCGGTGGCGCGCAAGTCGCCGCCGGAGGATATCCAGATGGCGTTTCTGTACACCCACCGGCGACACCAAGACCCGAAGACGCGGCTGTTCATGGAGTTCATGATCGAGCGACTGGGGGCCAAGGTGCGCGGGATGGAGCAGGGAGCCGAGGTCTGAAAATCTTGGCTCTACAGGGTGTTATAAGGGGGAGTTTAGGTCCCGGATCAGGTCCGGGACTGTCGTGCGAGCTGTTCAGCTGCCGCGATAGGTGGAGTAGCCGTAGGGCGACAGCAGCAGCGGGACGTGATAATGCGCCTCGGCGTCATCCATCCCGAAGCGCAGCGGGATTTCATCAAGAAACAGAATGTTGTCAGACGTTTGCCCGGTCTTCTTCAGGTAGTCCCCGGCATGGAATACCAGTTCGTAGGTGCCTGTGGCGAAGTCCTCGGCGGGCAGGATCGGGGCGTCGGTGCGGCCGTCATCGTTGGTGACGGTTTCGGCGATCTGTTCGCGGCTGCCGCCTGACAGGCGGTATAGGATGATGTGGATGCCCTCGGCCGGGCAGCCGCGCGCGGTGTCGAGGATGTGGGTGGTGAGATAGCCGGACATCTGGGCCTCCTGAGTTTTGTACAATTTGTACAAAACAGCATGTGGTTTTGTACAAAAGGGGTCCTTCGCGGACGCCCCTGCATCTGCCGCCAATCTGCCCCCTTCCGGCGCTGGAAGGAAACCCAGAGTTCTGAAGAGTGTTTCAAACGCTTTTTGGTAATTTTCAAGATTGTTCTGAATTACTGTATCCCAAATTCTGGAGGCAGACGTGACACGATACGAACGCAACATGATCGGCTACGGCCCCCGCATCCCCGACGCCAAGTGGCCGGGTGGCGCGAAGGTGGCGGTGCAATTCGTGCTGAACTACGAAGAGGGCGGCGAGAACAACGTGCTGCACGGCGATGCGGCCTCGGAGGCGTTTCTGTCGGACATTCCGGGCGCGGCGATGTGGCCGGGCCAGCGCCACTGGAACATGGAATCGATCTACGAATACGGCGCACGGGCCGGGTTCTGGCGGGTGCATCGGCTGTTTACCGGGGCCGGCATACCGGTGACGATCTACGGTGTCGCCTCGGCACTGGCGCGGTCGCCGGAACAGGTGGCGGCGATGAAGGACGCGGGGTGGGAGATCGCCTCGCACGGGTTGAAGTGGGTCGAGCACAAGGACATGCCCGAGGACGAGGAGCGTACCGCCATTGAAGAGGCGGTGCGGCTGCATACCGAAGTCGTCGGCGAGGCGCCGCGTGGCTGGTACACCGGGCGTTGCAGCGAGAACACCGTGCGGCTGGTGGCCGAGACGGGCAAGTTCGACTACATTTCCGACACCTACGACGACGATCTGCCCTACTGGCGGGAATATGGCGACCGCGATCAGCTGATCATTCCGTATACGCTCGAGGCCAATGACATGCGCTTCGCGACCGCGCCCGGCTGGGTGACGGGAGAGGATTTCGGATCTTACCTGCGCGATGCGTTCGACACGCTTTATGCCGAGGGGCAGGAGGGGCGTCCGAAGATGATGTCGATCGGCCTGCATTGCCGGCTGATCGGACGGCCCGGCAAGATCGCGGCCCTGAAGCGGTTTATCGACTATATCCAGAGCTTTGAGGGTGTGTGGTGCCCGACGCGGCTGGAGATTGCCGAGCATTGGGCCGAGACCCACCCGCATGAGCGGCGGGACAGGCCCTCTGAAATGACGCGCGAGGATTTCGTCGCGAAGTTCGGTGGCATCTTCGAACACTCCGCATGGATCGCCGAGGGCGCGCATGATCTGGAACTGGGGCCGGCGCATGACACCGCGGCGGGGCTGCACAACGCGCTGTGCCGGGTGTTCCGCACCGCGGATGACGACAAGCGGCTGGCCGTGTTGACCGCGCACCCGGACCTTGCGGGCAAGCTGGCGGCGGCGGGGCGGCTGACGGTCGAGAGCACCTCTGAGCAGGCCGGCGCCGGGCTGGACATGCTGACGGACGAAGAGCGCGCGGCGTTCACGCGGCGCAACAGCGCGTACGTCGAGAAACACGGGTTTCCCTTCATCATCGCGGTGCGCGACCACGACAAGGCTTCGATCATGGCGGCCTTCGACCGGCGGATCGGCAACGACCGCGAGACCGAGTTCGCCGAGGCCTGCCGTCAGGTGGAGCGCATCGCCGAGTTCCGGCTGAAGGACCTGTTGCCATGAGCGGGACGATCCGTGTCGCGCCGATGTCGGTTAAGGCGTTCGCGCCGTTTGGCGATCTGCTGGAGGCCACTGGCGAGCCGGAGAAATGGATCAACCAGGGCAGGTGCGGCCGGTTTCACGACCGCGCGGGGCTTGATTTCGTCGACGGGAGCGCCGGGATCAGCCTGTTCAAGTCCGAGCTGTGCAGCCTGCCCCTGAAGCTGGAGATGATGGAGCGGCATCCGCTGGGGTCGCAGGCCTTCATTCCGATGTCGCATGACGCCTTTCTGGTCGTCTGTGCCGAAGATGCAGGCAATCGTCCGGGCAGACCGTGCGCTTTCCTGACCGAGCCCGGCCAGGCGATCAACTTTCATCGGGGCACGTGGCACGGTGTGCTGACGCCGCTGGGCGGATCGGGGCTGTTTGCCGTGGTCGACCGGATCGGCGAGGGCGCAAACCTGGAAGAGCATTGGTTCGACACGGCCTATGAGGTGGTGAGGGACTGACGACCAGGGCCGCCGGGAGGAGAGGTGGCCCGAACCACGCAGCTATATGGGGAGAGATACTATGGCTGATACTTCCATCGGGACACCGGCAGAGATGCGCGATCCCAATTACACACCGCCGCTTGCGAAGGCGGTGCCGTTGGGCATCCAGCACGTGTTGGCCATGTTCGTGTCGAACGTGACGCCTGCGATCATCGTCTGCGGGGCGGCGGGCTTCGGTTTCGGGTCGAATTCGCCGGACTTCCCGCAGATGATCTACATGATCCAGATGTCGATGTTCTTTGCCGGGCTGGCGACGCTGATCCAGACCATCGGCATCGGCCCGGTGGGGGCGAAGCTGCCGATCGTGCAGGGGACTTCGTTTGCCTTTATCCCGATCATGATCCCGCTGGTGGCGGGCAAGGGTGTCGACGCGGTGGCCATTCTGATGGGCGGCATCCTCGTGGGCGGGTTGTTCCATGCCACGCTGGGGCTGTTTATCGGCAAGATCCGCTTTGCGCTGCCGCCGCTGGTGACCGGGCTCGTGGTGACGATGATCGGGCTGGCGCTGGTCAAGGTGGGCATCCAGTATGCCGCCGGCGGCGTGCCCGCGATCGGCACCGAGGAATACGGGTCGGCGCAGAACTGGTTTGTCGCTTCAGTGGTGATCCTGGTGACGCTGGGGCTGAAGTTCTTCACCCGCGGCATGCTGTCGGTTTCGGCGGTGCTGCTGGGGCTGCTGGTGGGCTACGTCGTGGCCTGGGCGATGGGCATGGTGAGCTTTGGCGCGGTCGGGAATGCCGCGAGCTTCGCGCTGCCCAACCCGCTGCACTTCGGGCTCGAGTTTTCGGTCGCCGCGGTGGTGGGCTTCTGCCTGATGTCCTTCGTCTCGGCGGTCGAGACCGTGGGCGACGTGTCGGGGATCACCAAGGGTGGTGCGGGCCGTGAGGCCACGGACAAGGAAATCCAGGGCGCGACCTTTGCCGATGGTCTCGGCACTGCGGTGTCGGGTCTGTTCGGGGCGCTGCCCAACACCTCGTTCTCGCAGAACGTCGGGCTGATCGCGATGACCGGGCTGATGAGCCGGCACGTGGTCACCATTGGCGGCCTCTTCCTGATCGTCTGCGGGCTGGTGCCGAAGATCGGCGCGATCATCTCGACGGTGCCGATCGAGGTGCTGGGCGGCGGCGTGATCGTAATGTTCGGGATGGTCGTCTCGGCGGGTATCTCGATGCTGTCGGACGTGAACTGGAACCGCCGCAACATGGTGATCTTCGCCATCGCCCTGTCGCTGGGGCTGGGGCTTCAGCTTGAGCCGGGGGCGCTGCAGCACCTGCCGGCGACGCTGAAGGTGCTGGCGACCTCCGGCATCCTGCCCGCGGCGCTGATCGCCATCGTGCTGAATCTGGTGCTGCCGGACGATCTGGCGGAAGAGGCGACCGAGGAAGTCTCGGGCGGCATGGCGGGCCACGGCACCGGATCGCTGCCGGGCGAGTGAGGCGCAGGATGGGTGCTGAGCACCCATCCTACCGAAAGTGGCCCCGGGTGTTCTGACGGACGCCCGGGGTTTATTCGTTGCACGCCGTGGAAAGCTTTCTAGCCTCCGGCCGGAGTTCAGCGGGCAAGATAAAGACCTGGCGCCGTGTTGCTGCTTCATCTTGCCGGTAAACTTCGGGGGTGAGCCCGCAGGGCGAGGGGGCTGGCCCCCTTTGCGCTGACCGGGCCTCAGGCCATGCGGCGGGCCATGTCGAGCATCCGGGCCGAGAAGCCCCATTCGTTGTCGTACCAGCCGAAGATGCGCAGCACGCCGCCCTTGGAGACCGAGGTTTCGCGGCCCGCGACCACCAGGGATTCCGGTCTGCAGCGCAGGTCGGTCGAGACCAGCGGCTGATCGGTGAACCCGAACAGCACCGGGTCGGCGGTCCGGATCAGGGTGTTGAGGGTTTCGGCGGTGACGCCGTCACGGGTCTGCACTGTCAGGTCGATGGCCGAGACCGAGGCGGTGGGCACCCGGATGGCGCGGGCCTCGATCCGATGCGCGAGATGCGGCAGCACCACGCCGATCAACCGTCCGGCGCTGGTGGTGGTGGGCACCATCGACAGGGCCGCCGCGCGCGAGCGGACCAGATCGCCGCGTGGCGCGTCGACGGTGGGCTGGCTGCCGGTGTAGCAGTGGATGGTGGTCATGTGGCCCGATTCCACGCCCGCGGCCTCATCAACGAGGCGCAGCAGGGGGGCGAGGGCGTTGGTGGTGCAGGACGCGTTCGAGATGATCTTCTGACCGGCCAGCAATTCATGATTTGCGCCCAGCACGATGGTGTCGCAGGCGGCCTCGGACGGGCCGGAGATCAGGATGCGGGTGGCGCCGGCGGTGAGGCCGCGTTCGGCGATGGCGCGGGTCTGGGCCTTGCCGGTACATTCCATGACGATGTCGATGCCCGACAGGTCGAGGGACGAGATGTCGGGCGCGTGGGTGACCGGGATCTGCCTGCCGGCGGCATGCAGCGCGCCATCGGTGCCGGTGGCGCCGCCTGGAAGCGGGCCGAAGACGCTGTCGTAGGCAAAGAGATAGGCGCAGGTGTCGAGGTCGGCGATATCGTTGATGCCGGCTATCTCGATATCCGGGTGCTGGGTCAGCACCATGCGGGTGATGGTGCGGCCGATGCGGCCGAAGCCGTTGATGAAGATGCGGAGGGTCATGAACGTCCTGGCGCGGCAGTTGTTTGCGCGGGATTAGAACCGGTCTGCCGCGCGATGGCCAGTGGCGGCGCGGTGTTTTCCGACAAGGGTCTGTCCGCCGCGGGCCGGGCCGGCGGCGGACAGGAGGTTTGTGGGTCGCGGCTCAGGCGGGGACGGCTGCGCCGTCGTCCGGGGCCTTCGCGCGGTTCGGCAGGATGCAGAGCACCGCGGCCAGCATCAGCAGGACCTGCACGTGGTACATGGCAAAATCTGCCGCCTGGCGGGCCGTCTGTTCGCTGTCTTGTGCGCCGAATTGCAGGTCAATGCTGGTCAGCGCCAGATGGACGAACACGGCGTAAAGCACCGTCAGCAACAGGAAGAACGGCACCAGAACCAGCAGGTCGGCGGGCTTGTCAGGTGCGGCCACGATCCGCGGCGATCTGCAGATCCGGGCGGTTGCCAGCGCCGGATAGGCCACCAGCGCCAGCATCACCAACGGCATGAGCAGGGATGTCCCCCGCGCTGCCGCCTCTGGAACTCCGACGATGAAAGCCAGTGCCACCGCGAGAACGTAGAGGCCCGAGGTCCTCAGCACGATCGTGTAGAGAGCGTGTATCGTTTTGTTCACTAATGGACTCCTCAATCGGTATTATTCGAGGGCCATTAACCCTGACAAAGTGTTGAAGGTAAGGCGCTGATTGGGTCTTTCGGTCTCAGATCTCGATTTGTTGCGCCACGCCCTTGTCGAGCGCCAGCTGCACGGCGGCCTTGGCAACGGCGAGATCCTGCAGGCCGACGCCGGTGCCGTCGAACAGCGTGATCTCTTCCGGCGAGGTGCGGCCGGGGTGGGTTCCGTTGATGACCGCGCCAAGCTGGTGGACGTCGCTCGCCTTTATCAGGCCCTGTGCGACGGCGTGCTGCGCCTCGCCGATCGTGGTGGACTGGGCGACCTCGTCGGTGAAGACGGTGGCGGCCTGCAACAGTTCCGGCGCGACCTCCTGCTTGCCCTTGGTGTCGGTGCCCATGCAGGCGATGTGGGTGCCGGGGCTGACGTGGGCAGTTTGGACGATGGCGTCGAAGCTCGAGGTGATCGAGATGATGACGTCGGCTTCGGTAAGGCCCTCCAATTCGACCGCTTCGAAGGGCAGGCCGGCCTCTTGGGCGACCTTCTCGATGTTCGGCAGCATCTCGGGGTGGAGGTTCCAGCCAATCACCTTTTCGAAGTCGCGCTGCGCGAGGGCGGCGCGCAGCTGGAACGTCGCCTGGTGGCCGGCGCCGACCATGCCGATGACGCGGGCGTCCTTGCGGGCGAGGTGGGCGATCGAGACCGACGAGGCGGCGGCAGTCCTGAGTGCGGTCAGCAGGTTGCCGCCGACCATGGCTGTGGGTTTGCCGGTATCGGGGTCGAACAGGAACACCGTCGACTGGTGGTTGATGATGCCGTGGGTGGCAAGGTTGTTGGGCCAGTAGCCGCCCGCCTTCAGGCCCAGCGTCAGGCCGGAGCGGTCGAAGCCGCCCTTAAAGCCGTAGAGCGCGTCGGCGTGGCCTATGGCTTCGCGGACCACGGGGAAGTTGTAGGCGTCTTCGCGGGCCATGGCGGCGAAGACCTGCTCGACGGCGATGAAGGCGGCCTCGGGCGTTATGAGACCTGCGATTTCGGCTTCGGGGACGATGGTGAGGGTGGTTGTCTTGGTCATGTCGAGGCCCATTGGGGTGTCCTTTGTACGAGCATAGGGTGCGCAGCGGATGCGCACCCTGCGGTTAGGGGAAGGGTGTGACCTTGGGGCCCACCGTCAGTAGGCGCGGCCGCGTGCCGAGACCGGCCAGACGGTTTCGACCTTGCCGTCTCGGACACCGACGTACCAGTCGTGGACGTTGGCGGTGGGATCGCAGTGGCCGGGGACGAGTTTCAGCTTTTCGCCGACTTTCAGCACGCCTTGCGGGTCCGCGATCACGCCGTGCTCATCCGAGCATTTGACGTATTCCACATCGTCGCGGCCGAAGATGAACGGCAGGCCGCTGTCGACCGATTGCGCCTTGAGACCGGCATCGCAGATCGCCTTGTCCGCCTTGGCGTGGCTCATCACCTGGGTCAGGATGAAGAAGGCGTTTTCCCATTCGCCCTGGTCGATGCGGTTGCCGTCCTTGTCGAGGATGCGGCCGTAATCGGCGTCCATGAAGGCGTAGGAGCCGCATTGCAGCTCGTTGTAGACGCCGGAGTTGGACTCGAAATAATACGACCCGGTGCCGCCGCCGGAGACCAGTTCGCATTCGATGCCATCGGCCTTGAGACCTTCGACCGCGTCCTTCACCTGGGCGATGGCGGTGTCGAGTTTTTCCTTGCGGGCCTCGTAGCTGTCGAGGTGCTGCATGGCGCCCTGGTAGGCCTGAATGCCGGTGAAGGTCAGGTTTTCGGCCGCATTGATCGCCTTGGCGATCTCCACGACGGCTTCGGTGGTGGTGACGCCGCAACGGCCGGCGCCGCAGTCGATTTCCACGAGGCATTCGATTTCGGTGCCGTGCCTTTGTGCGGCCTCTGACAGTTCGGCCACGTTGTCGACGTCGTCGACGCAGACGATGGTGCGGGCGCCGGTCTTGGGCAGTTGCGCGAGGCGGTCGATCTTTTGCGGGTCGCGGACCTGGTTCGAAACGAGGATGTCCTTGATGCCGCCACGGGCGAAGACCTCGGCCTCGGACACCTTCTGGCAGCAGACGCCGACCGCGCCGCCGAGTTCTTCCTGCAGCTTGGCCACGTCGACGGACTTGTGCATCTTGCCGTGGACGCGGTGGCGCATGCCATGATCCTTGGCGTAGTCGCCCATCTTCTTGATGTTGCGCTCAAGCGCGTCGAGGTCGAGTACCAGCGCCGGGGTCTGGATGTCGGCGGCGTCCATGCCGGGCTTGGCGGGGATATCGAAACCGACTTCGAATTGGTCGAGATTGGTCATGTCTTTCATCTTTCATGCTCCCTGAGAGGGGGCCGGGCTGAAGCCCGGCCTACGGATTGAAGGGCGGGGTGGAGGGTCAGGCGACCATCCACGGAAGTCTGTCCAGATCGACGTTGCCGCCGGTGACGATCACGCCGACGCGTTTGCCTGTGAAGCGTTCCCGGTTCTTCAGGATGGTGGCCAGCGGCACCGCCGAAGACGGCTCCATCACCACGCGCAGGTGTTTCCAGGTCAGTTTCATCGCGTCGATGATCTCTTGCTCCGATGCGGTGAGAATGTCGGTCACGTGGTTCGATACGAAGTGCCACGTCAGGTCCTTGAGCGGCACCAGCAACCCGTCGGCCACCGTTTTGGGGGCGTCGTCGGCGATGATGTGGCCGGCCTTGAAGCTGCGGTAGGCGTCGTCGGCCTGTTCCGGCTCGGCGGCGATGATCTGCGTTTCCGGGGCCAGCGTCGAAAGTGTCAGGCAGGTGCCGGAAATCATGCCACCGCCGCCGATGGGGGCCACGACCATGTCGAGACCGCCGGTCTGTTCGACCAGTTCCTTCGCGCAGGTGCCCTGGCCCGCGATGACGCGCGGATCGTTGTAGGGGTGGACGAAATCGCCGCCCGTTTCCTCCTGCACCTTGGCGAAGGTCGCCTCACGCGAGGAGGTCGAAGGCTCGCATTCGGTGATCTTGCCGCCGTAGCGGCGGACGGTGTCCTTCTTGGCCTGCGGGGCGCTGTGAGGCATGACCACGTTGCAGGGGATGCCGCGCCGCATGGCGGCGTAGCTGAGGCAGGAGGCGTGATTGCCGGACGAATGCGTCGCCACGCCCTTGGCGGCCTGCGCGTCGTCCAGCCCGAAGACCGCGTTGCAGGCGCCGCGCACCTTGAAGGCGCCCGGCTCCTGGAAGTTTTCGCACTTGAAGAACAGCTCGGCCCCGGTCAGTTCGTTGAGGTAGTCCGAGGTGCGGACCGGGGTTTCGCGGATGTGCGGCTTGATGCGCTCATGCGCGTCGAGCATGTCCTGATAGGTGGGGATATGCATGGCGTTGTCCTTCATCACGCGGCGGCCTTGGTCTGTGCAGCGCGGTGCGAGCGGTAGTAATCCTGCGCGGCGGCGACGCCGGAGCCAAGTTCGATGTTCAGGCCGAGGTCCTTCATGCACATCTCGGCGGTGGCGATGCCCGACAGCGCCATCACGTCGGTGAGCGATCCCAGGTGGCCGATGCGGAACACCTTGCCCGCGACCTCGCCCAGACCGGTGCCGAAGGCGACGCCGTAGGTGTCGGCAGCGTGGCTGACGATGTCGGTGGCGTTGAAGCCGTCGGGCGTGCGGATGGCACTGACACTGTCACTGTAAAGGTCGGCGCGCGCGGCGCAGAGGTCAAGGCCCCAGGCGTGGATCGCCTGTCGGACGCCCTCGGCGATGCGGTGGTGGCGGGCGAAGACGTTCTCGAGCCCTTCGTCGAGCAGCATCTCGCAGGCGAGGTTCAGCCCGTTGATCAGGCCCACGGGGGGCGTGTAGGGGAAGCCGCCGGCGGCGTTGGCCTTGCCCATGTCGCGGATGTCGAAGAAGGTGCGCGGCAGCTGCGCAATCTCGACAGCGGCCATGGCCTTGGCCGAGAAGCCGGTGATGGCCAGACCGGGGGGCAGCATGAAGCCCTTCTGGGAGCCGGTGACGGCGATATCCACGCCCCATTCGTCGAAGCGGAAATCCATCGAGGCGATGGAGCTGACACCATCGACAAAGAGCAGCGCCGGGTGGCTGGCGGCATCCATGGCGGAGCGGACCGCAGCGATGTCGGAGCGCACGCCGGTGGCGGTCTCGTTATGGGTGGCGAGGACGGCCTTGATCTGGTGGTCTTTGTCGGCCGTCAGCGCGGCCTCGAACTTGTCGGCGGGGATGCCTTCGCCCCAGGGGGTTTCGATGATCTGGACGTCGAGCCCGTGGCGCTGGCACATGTCGATCCAGCGGTGCGAGAACATGCCGTTGCGG
The DNA here is from genome assembly GCF_056858395.1 of Litorisediminivivens sp. KMU-197. Taxonomy (NCBI): domain Bacteria; kingdom Pseudomonadati; phylum Pseudomonadota; class Alphaproteobacteria; order Rhodobacterales; family Paracoccaceae; genus Litorisediminivivens; species Litorisediminivivens sp. KMU-197. The sequence continues at coordinate 234,795 of NZ_JBXEQG010000001.1, forward strand.
GCGGCGAGGATCTTGTCGCCGGGCGACAGCGTGTTGGTCAGCGCGGTTTCCCAACCACCTGTGCCGGTCGAGGGGAAGATGAAAATCTCGGCGGCGTCGGATTTCAGGATCTGGCGGACGGCGGCCTTGGCGGGATGCAGGATCTCGCCGAAGAGCGCCGAGCGGTGGTCGAGCGTCGGCATGTCGCAGGCGCGGCGCAGGTGCTCGGGCATGTTGGTCGGGCCGGGAATGAAAACGGGGTTCTGGAAGCTCATGGCGGGTCTCCTCTGATCTGGGCTTGGGTTGGTTCTACGCCTCCTGCCGCGACGGCTCAATTTTTTTGAAATGTATTTTCAGAAACGGCGTTAAGGGCGTAAATTCAATCTTGCCAACGGGTTGCGATTTTTCATATGGTGAATGCGCATTTCAAAATGAGAAACAGCATGGCCGATGACACTCCTCGCAAGCGCGGCAGGCCGCGTGGATGGCACGACAAGACCGAGCAGAACACCATCAAGTCCCTCGACCGCGCGCTGGAGGTGCTGATCGCGCTGGGCGCGCATGAGGGTGTGACGCTGAGCGCATTGGCCGAGGAATTGGGCGGCTCGCCGGCGACGGTCTATCGGGTGCTGGTGACCTTGCAGGGGCGCGGATTCGCGGAGTTCGACGAGGCCGGGCAGAGCTGGGCGGTGGGGCCGGGGGCGTTTCTGGCCGGCGCGGCCTTCTTGCGCCGTACCTCGCTGGCCGAGCGGGCGCGGCCGATCATGCGGACGCTGATGGAGGCGACGGGAGAGACGGCGAACCTGGGCGTCGTGCGCGGCGACGAGGTGATGTTTCTCAGCCAGGTCGAGACGCACGAGACGATCCGGGCCTTCTTTCCGCCCGGCACGCTGTCGCCGCTGCACGCCAGCGGGATCGGTAAGGCGCTGCTGTCGCGCTGGCCGGCGAACCGGCTCGAGGCCTATCTCGGGCGCACCGAGCGGCAGGCGTTTACCGAGCATACGCTGGTGGCGGCGGAGGATCTGCGCGCCGACCTGTCGGCGGCCGCCAGGCGCGGCTATGCGGTGGACGGCGAGGAAAAGGCCGTGGGCATGCGCTGCGTGGCGGCGCCGGTGTTCAACGTCTACGGCGAAGCGGTGGCGGGGATCTCGATTTCCGGGCCGTCGGTGCGGTTGCCGGTTGACCGCATCGACGAGATCGGCGGGCATGTGACGCGGGCGGCGCAGGCCCTGTCGGAGGCCGTCGGCGGCGCGGTGCCCGCGTGAGGCTGAAAGGGGCGCTGCCCCTCGGCCTTCGGCCTCACCCCGGAGTTTATCCGGCAAGATGAACACGGGAGCGCTCTTGTCCTTCATCTTGCCGTTAAACTCCGGGGGTCTGAGGGCTGGCCCCCAGTTGGCCGGCGCGCGCAAGGCGCGACGAAACCGGGAAGCTTCCAGCGCGGGTGCGTCGGTTTGACGGGGCAGCCGACGAAAAGGTGACTTAAATCTTCGGCCCCAAAGCGCTAGGACTGTGGACAACATCGGCAAACCGCGGGGAGGGTGCCATGATCCCGGAACTTGGACAATTCGCGCTGGCGCTGGCGCTGGCCATTGCGCTGGTGCAATCGGTGGTGCCCATGTTCGGTACGGCACGGGGCAACCTGGCCTGGATGCGATCGGCCCAGTCGACGGCGGTGGGGCAGCTTGTGTTCGTCGCGGGCGCCTTCGGGGCGCTGATGTGGGCCTTCGTGGTCAGCGATTTCACCGTGATGAACGTGGTGCAGAACTCTAATTCGCTGAAGCCGATGCTCTACAAGGTGGCGGCGACATGGGGGTCGCACGAGGGGTCGCTCTTGCTCTGGACGCTGATCCTGGCGCTGTTCGGCGCGGGTGTGGCGGTGTTTGGGACGAACATTCCGCTGAGCCTGCGGGCGCGGACGCTGGCGGTGCAGGCGTGGATTTCGGTGGGGTTTCTCAGCTTTTTGCTTTTCACGTCGAACCCCTTCGCGCGGGCCGTGCCGGCACCGGCGGACGGCAATGACCTGAACCCGCTGTTGCAGGACGTGGGCCTCGCGATGCATCCGCCGCTGCTTTACGTGGGCTACGTGGGCTTTTCGATCGTGTTCAGCTTCGCCGTGGCGGCGCTGATCGAGGGCCGGGTGGATGCGGCCTGGGCGCGATGGGTGCGGCCCTGGACGCTGGCGGCGTGGATGAGCTTGACCGCGGGCATCGCGCTGGGATCTTGGTGGGCCTATTACGAGCTTGGCTGGGGCGGCTGGTGGTTCTGGGACCCGGTCGAGAACGTCAGCTTCATGCCGTGGCTGCTGGGGACGGCGCTGCTGCATTCGGCCATCGTGACCGAAAAGCGCGGCGCGTTCAAAAGCTGGACCATCCTCTTGGCGATCCTGACATTTTCGCTGTCGCTGCTGGGGACGTTTATCGTGCGCTCGGGGCTGCTGACCTCTGTCCATGCCTTCGCGGTCGATCCCGAACGGGGGATCTATATTCTGGCGTTGCTGGGCATCTCGATCGGCGGGTCGCTGACGCTTTACGCGGTGCGCGCCCCGGCCATGGAAGGCGGCGGGCTGTTCGCGCCGGTGAGCCGCGAAGGCGGGCTGCTTGTCAACAACCTGCTGCTGGGTTCGGCGACCGGGACGGTGCTGTTCGGCACGCTTTATCCGCTGTTCCTCGAGGCGATCACCGGCGACAAGATCTCGGTCGGGCCGCCGTTCTTCAACGCGTCCTTCGTGCCGATCATGCTGCCGCTGGTGCTGGTCATGGGCTTCGGGCCGTTCCTGACGTGGAAGCGGGCCGACCTGAAGGGCGTGATGCAAAGGCTCTGGGTGGTTGCGGCGATCTCGGGGCTGGTGATGCTGGCTGTCTGGTACGTGGTGACCAAGGGGCCGGTCCTGGCGGTGCTGGCCTTCGGGCTGGGCATCTGGCTGTTCCTCGCCACGCTGCAGGAGTGGGGCGCGCGGGTGAAGCTGGGCCGCGCGCCGCTGTCGGAAAGCTGGCGGAGGGCGCGCAACCTGCCGCGTGCCTCGCACGGGATGACTATGGCGCATCTGGGGCTGGCGGTCTGCATCTTCGGTTTCGTGGGCTCGTCGGCCTGGAAGGAAGAGGTGGTGACCTTTGCCGAGCCGGGCACGCAGATCGAGATTGCCGGTTTCGACATTACCTTCGAGGGGGTCGAACGGGTGCCGGGGCCGAACTACATGGCGGCGCGCGCGACGCTGGTGGTCGAACGCGACGGGGCCTTCGTGCAGAACCTTTACCCGGAGCGGCGCAACTATCCTGTGGCGCGGTCGCAGACCACCGAAAGCGCCATCAGGCACACGCTGGCCGGCGATCTCTATGCGGCGATCAGCGAACCGGCGGCCGAGACGGCGGGCAATGCCTGGACGCTCAGGGTGCTGTATGAGCCTTTGGTGAATTTCATCTGGCTCGGGTCCTTCATGCTTGTTATCGGCGGTGGGCTGTCGCTGTCGGACCGGCGGCTGAGGGTGGGCGCGCCGAAGCGGCGGCGGGCGCCCGAGATGGCGCAACCTGCGGAGTGAGACGATGAAACGTGTGTTGGTGTTCCTGCCGGTCGCGGTGGTAGCCGTGATCGGGGCGTTCTTCTTCTGGGGGCTGAACCCGGATCGCGACCCCAACGCCATCCCTTCGGCGCTGATCTCGCGCCCGGTGCCGGCGTTCGAACTGGAGCCGGTGCCGGGGCTGGACGTGCCGGGGCTGGCGACCGCCGATCTGGTGGCCGAGGGCGAGCCGGTGGTGGTGAACGTCTTCGCCTCGTGGTGCGTGCCCTGCCGGGCCGAGCACAAGGTGCTGACGCGGCTGATGCGCGAGGAAGGTTTTCCGCTGTTCGGCATCAACTACAAGGACAAGCCCGAGGCCGCGGTCGACTGGCTGGAGGAACTGGGCAATCCCTATGACCGGATCGGCGCAGACCTGAGCGGGCGCGCCGGGATCGAATGGGGCATATCCGGGGTGCCGGAGACGTTTCTAGTAGATGCGACGGGGACGGTCGTGTGGCGCTATGTCGGGCCGATCGCCACCGAGCAGGCACAGCAGGACCTGCGCGATGCGCTGGCCAAAGCGCGGGAGCGGGCATCGTGAGGGGTATTCTTGCCGCTTTGTTTATGGTGCTGGCATCCGTCGCAGCGGCGGTGGAGCCGGACGAGATTCTGGACGACCCGGTGCTGGAGGCGCGGGCGCGCGAGATCTCGAAGGATATCCGCTGCGTGGTCTGCCAGAACGAACCGATCGATTCGTCGAATGCGGGCGTGGCGCGGGACCTGCGGCTGCTGATCCGCGAAAGGCTGGTGGCGGGCGACAGTGACGCCGAGGTGCGGCAGTATCTGGTGGATCGCTATGGCGACTATGTGCTGTTCAAGCCGCCGTTCAAACCCGAGACCTATGCGCTCTGGCTGGCGCCCTTCGTGCTGCTCGGGATCGGCGGGCTGGTGGCGGTCTCGGCGGTGCGGCGGCGCAAGGGGGCGGGGCCGGAGCGGCTGAGTGACGCGGATGAGGCCGAGGTGGCCGAGATGATGGCGCGCTACGGACAGGACACGGACGGGAAAGACGGCTGATGGAATTTCTGATCATGGCCGCGGTGATGGCGCTGGTGGCGGCCGGTTTCGTGCTGGTGCCGCTGATGCGGCGGGGCGGGGCCCAGGTGGGGCACCGCGAGGGCGCGTTGGCGATCTTCGTGGACCAGTTGCAGGAGGTCGAGGCCGAACATGCGCGCGGGCTGATTTCGAAGGACGAGGCCGAGGCGGCGCGGCTGGAGATCAAGCGCCGGATGCTGGCGGTGAAGCGGCAGGGCGCCTCGAGGCCGATGCGCGCCGGTGGGGCCGTGCTGCTGGTGGCGCTGGCGCTGATGGTGCCCGTCGTGGCGGGCGTGACCTATCTGGCCACGGGTGCGCCGGGGGTGACGAGCCTGCCTTTCGCCGACCGCGCGGTGGAGCGCGAGGAAGACCAGAAGATCGTCGAACTGACCGAAAAGCTGCGGCTGCGGCTGGTGTCGGATGAGAACGGCGGGCCGACGCAGGGCTGGGAACTGCTGGCGCAGACCTATCTGCAAATGGGGCGCTATGGCGATGCGGCGGAGGCGCTGGCGCGGATCATCGACCGGCCGGACGCGCATTCCGGGCACCTGACGCAATATGCAGAGGCGCTGGTGGCGGCCAATGACGGGCTGATCACGGAGCGGGCCGGCGCGGCGATCGACCGGGCGTTGGAGATGGACGTGCTCAACCCGGCGGCCAGCTACTACAAGGCGCAGTGGTTGGAGCAGGAGGGCCGCGCGGCGGAGGCGCGGGAGTTGCTGGTGCTGCGCATGTCGCAGGAAGAGCGGGCGCAGCCGTGGATGGAAGTCTTCGTTCAGCAGATCAATCGTATCTCGGCCGAAACCGGCGATGACCCAGTGGCGGTGAGCGACTTCGTCGAGTTGCGCGGACCCACGGCGGAGGATGTCGAGGCGGCCGAGGCGCTGACCGAGGGCGAGCGGGCGGAGTTCATCCAGTCGATGGTGGCACGTCTGGCCGAGCGGCTGGAAGAGCAGCCCGACGATCTGGACGGCTGGTTACAGCTGGGGCGGGCCTATGGCGTGCTGGGCGAGACCGCGAAGGCGCTGGAGGCGTATCGTGCGGCCGAGGGACTGCTGGCGAATGTGCCGGAGGATGATCCGCGGCGGTCGGTCGTGGCGCAGGGGATTGCCGCGAACGGCGGGTGAGGTGCGTCGCCGATGCGGTGCTGATTTTCACCCGGCGCTGACAGTCGATTATCGCATCCATCAGGTGGACAGTGGCGAAGCCGCCCCGCATCGCCGGGGCGTCCTCTGACACGGTGATATGGCTGACGGACGTCCGCACGCCTGAGGGTTCACGGCAATCGCCAGCGTCGAGTGGCACCCGCCAGGCTTGGATCGCCGCGCCTCGGTCCGGCAATGCGGGGCAAGTTGGCCTTAAAAACCCAGATATTCGCTTCAGGTCCTTGGCGAAGCGCGGGTCAGCCGCCGGCCTTGTCGACGGCGTCGAAGATGGACTCATCGCTGAGCAGTTCCGGCAGCGGGATGCCGTTGGGGGCCGCGGGGCCGTAGACGGCATTGAAGGGAATTCCGTACCGGTTGAATTCTTCGAGGTAGGCCGAGATCGCGGGGTCGGGGCGCGTCCAGTCGGCCTGCATGGCGACCACCGCGTCCGAGGCGAGCAGGTCGGAGACCGGCGCGCGGTCGACGACCAGAGCCTTGTTGGCCTTGCAGGTCAGGCACCAGTCGGCGGTGACATCGACGAAGACGGTCCGGCCCTCGGCCACGTGCCCGGCAATGGCGGCGCGGTCGAAGGGGACCCAGCGGGTGGCGAACTGCGATGCCTGTGCCGGGGCCGGTGCGCGGACCAGCGGCAGGGCGATGGCGATGGCGGCGATTGCCGTGATTGCCGCGAGTTTGAACGGCAGGCGCAGCCAGAGCACCGCGATGATGGCGGCCATGAGCGCCGCCGTGATCGCGGTCATGACAAGGCCGGCGACACCGGCCAGCACGAAGAACAGCCAGGCGGCGGTCAGGGCCAGCAGGACGCCCATGACGGTCTTGAGGACGAGCATCCAGCGCCCCGGTTTCGGCAGGGCGGAGACCACGCCGGGGAAGGCCGCGACAGAGAGGTAGGGCAGCGCGAGGCCGAGGCCGAGGGCGGTGAAGATCACCGCGATCTCCACGGCTCCTCCGGACAGCGCAAAGGCCACGGCGGTTCCGAGGAAGGGGGCCGAGCAGGGCGTGGCAAGGACGGCCGCGAAGGCGCCGGTGGCGAAGTCGCCGGCATAGCCCGTGCCGCCGGCGGTGGACATGCGGGTCTGGAGGGCGGAGGGGATGCGGAATTCGAACAGGCCGAAGAGGTTGGCGGCGAAGATCACCAGGATGGCGATCATCGTGGTCAGGAACACCGGGCTCTGGAATTGCAGGCCCCAGCCGACCGCGTGGCCGGCCGATTGCAGCGCCCATGTGGCGGCGGCGAGGGCCCAGAAGAAGGCCAGAACACCGGCCGCGGTCAACAAAAAGCCGCTGCGGATGCGGTCATGACCCTTGTCGGCCTTGGACACCGCCGAGGCGAGCTTGATCGACAGTACCGGCAGCACACAGGGCATGACGTTGAGGATCAGCCCGCCCAGCACCGCAATCAGCGCCATCACCAGCAACCCGCGCCCGGCCGCCGGAGGTGGCGGCACCGTGGCCGAGAGCGACGCAGCGGTAGTGCCGGCGAAGGCGCCGTCGGTCACGGTCAGTTGCAGCTTGCCGGGCGCGTCGGGCCGGTAGAGCAGCGGGATGTCGGCCCAAAGGCGGTTGCGGTCTGCGCTGAGCCGCAGGTCGGGCTTGCCGAAGGTCGCGCCGTCGAGTTCCGGGAAGATGTCGGGGCTGCGGAAACCGGCAGCGTGGGTGAGGGCCACGACGAGCGCGTCGTCCGACAGGTGCGCGGACTCGACCGTGAGGCCCGAGGCGGGCCCGTCCTGCGGCACGCGCGCAAGGGCCCGCGAGAGGGTTTCGGCCGACGCGGTGTCGATGCCGGTGCCTTCGGGCAAGGGCAGGGTGAGCGCGAAATCCTCGGGGATGCAGATATCCTTGCAGACCAGCAATTGCACCTGCGCGCTGAGCGTCGCGGCCTGGCCCGGATCGTCCAGGGTGATGCGGATCGGGAAGGTGACCTCGTCGCCGTAGCCGAAGTTTTCGATATCGAAGGCGGTAAAGCGGGTGGGCGCGGGATAGAGCAGTTCGGCCCCGGCGACGTTATCGGAGCCCGACCAGTCGAGCTCGGGCGGCAGGCCGACCTCGCCGGGGCTGCGCCAGTATGTCTTCCAGCCGTCCAGCATCGACACCATCAGCCCGGCCGATATCGACCCGGCATCGGGGGCGACGCCGTCTTCGGCCGTGATCAGCCGCGCGGTCAGGGCCGGGGCGTCGTGGCGGTCCGAGGCCGCGGCCATGGCAAGGCCGGGCAGGATGACAAGCAGCAGGGCGCTGAGCAGGCGGATCGTGCGCATGGAGGCTCCTTCGACGGCAGGTATATCATGCCCGGACCGGGTATGCGTCAAACGCGCGGTCACGTCGAGAGGAGCAAGGGGTCACTTTGGCGCGAGGCGCCGCGAGGCCGGGGCCGTTTCGCAGCGGAGTTCCGGATCGGGGCCGGGACGGTGTGGCGTTGCGGGACGCCCGCCGGTTCAGCGGCCGGCGGTGGGTCGGGTGCCGGGCAGATGGTCGATCACACGCTGCGTCAGGCTCAGCCCGTGTTCGGTCTTGTCCCAGAAAAACGGGCGACTGACCAGTTCGAGCAGGGCCTTGTAGGCGGCGACGGTGCCCAGCGGGAAATAGAACATCAGCGTCGGCACCCAGGGAATGAGCCGGCGGTGCTGCGGGCTGGCGACGGCCACCGCGCCGATGATCAGGCCCATGCATTCGACCAGCAGGAAGAAAGACAGCATGAAGGTCTGCCCCGTGGCCCCCATCCATGATAACAGCGGATGGGGCAGCCCGAAGATCGCCATCCAGAACGACCACAGCACCGGCGCCATGATGAACTGGCTGAGCGCGCCGAGAAACAGCACCTGAAAGCCGATGAAACGCTTCCAGCCAAGGTCGCGCCAGAGCCGCGCGGGCCGGCGCATGTGAACGCGGTAGGTGGCCATGTAGCCCTTGAGCCAGCGCGATCGCTGGCGAATCCACGGCCAAAAGCGGCAGTTGGCCTCTTCCAGGGTGACGCTGTCGATCATCTCGATCCGGAAGCCGCGGCGCGCGAGGCGCATCCCCAGATCGGCATCCTCGGTCACGTTGTGGGCGTCCCAGCCGCCGATATCCTCGAGCACGTCGCGGCGGCAGAACAGGGTGGTGCCGCCCAGCGGAATCGCGAAGCCCATCCGGGACATGCCGGGCAGCAGGATGCGGAACCAGGCGGCGTATTCGATGGTGAAGCAGCGGGCCAGCCAGTTGGCGTGCGGATTGTAATAATCGAGGATGCCCTGAAGGCAGGCGACCTCGGGCGGGGCCTCGGCGAAATGCGCGGCGACAAGGCCGATCTGGTCGGGGGCGGGATTGTCCTCGGCATCATAGATGCCGACGATGTCGCCATCGGCGAAGCGCAGCCCGTAGTTCAGCGCGCGCGGCTTGGTGGTCAGGTCGCCCGGCGGCACCGTGACGATGCGCATCCAGGGCGGCAATTCGGCCTCGGACAGGGCGGCGCGGGTCTGGCTGTCCTCCGCCTCGAGCAGCAGCAGCACCTCGAGCCGGGCCTTGGGATAGTCGAGCCGCGCGAGCCGGGCGATCAGCCGCGAGGCGATGTTGCCTTCGTGAAACAGCGGCACGAGGATCGAGACCTTGGGCGGCGGGCGGACGTCGGCGCGCGGCACCGGGCGTGCGGGCGGTTTGCGCAGGCAGGCGATGCAGGCGACGACCTTCATGAAGGCCATGCAGAACAAGGTGAAGACCGCCCATGCGGCGGCCATGGCATAGAACGCCGTCGGCAACAGCACGACCAGCCCGGCCATGGCCGTGGCGATGCCCCCGATCCAGATCAGGTCGGACCGGCTGGCCACCTTGCGCATGTAGCGGCAGCTGTCCTCGGCCGGCAGGACGGTTTCGGCCAGGGTGGCGAGCCGCGCGGCATGGGCGGCGGCGATCGCGGCCTGGATATCGGCCTCGGTCGCGATGCCCATCACCACCTGCCCGAGGTCGTCGGGCAGGCTGGCCAGAAGTTCGTCGAACCGGTCGGGGCGGCAGGTGGCAAGCACCAGCGTATTGCCCAGCCGCATCCAAGGCATGACCCCGTGGCGCAGGCAGAACAGCGGGTCGAGGGCCGGAGCGCAGGTCGGATCGGGCGGCGTTTCATCGAGCGTCAGGCGGATCGCGGCCCATTGCGCCGCCTGTGCGGTCAGGATCTGCGCGGCGCTGGCAAACCCTTCGGCCAACAGCACCTGATCGAGCGGGGCGTCGCACTGTTTGCGAAGCGTCAGCGCCTGCAGCAAATCGGCCGGGCCGATGACGCCTTGCTCCACAAGGATACGGCCCAGCGGTTTCTGATAGAGACCGCTGAGGCGTGCCGTCTGCGGGCCGCGCAATTGCACATGCGGCGGTGTCATGGGACTGGACCTCCTGCTGCGAGGGCCATCATGACGAAAATTAGATTAACAAGTGGTAAACGATATCTTAACAGAGGGTTAACGGCCCCGCGTCAGGGGCCACCGGGTCAAGATCTCGCTGCCATCGCCTCGGCGAACTGCTCGAAGAGGTAGAAGCTGTCCTGCGGTCCGGGGCTTGCCTCGGGGTGGTGCTGGACCGAATAGACCTTGCGGTCGTCGGACTTCAGCGCGATGCCGCAGTTCGACCCGTCGAACAGCGATACATGGGTCTGCACCACGTGATCGGGCAGGGTGGCGGCATCGACCGCGAAGCCGTGGTTCATCGAGGTGATCTCGACCTTGCCGCTCTGCATGTCCTTCACGGGGTGGTTGGCGCCGTGGTGGCCGTGGTTCATCTTGATGGTGCGCCCGCCGAGCGCCAGCGCCAGCATCTGGTGCCCGAGGCAGATGCCGAAGATCGGCAGTTCGGTGTCGTCCAGAAGCGACTTGATCATCGGCACGGCGTATTCGCCGGTGGCGGCGGGATCGCCCGGTCCGTTAGACAGGAAGACACCGTCGGGGTTGTGGGCCAGCACCTCGTCGGCGGTGGCCGTTGCGGGCAGCACGGTGACATCGCAGCCGGCCGAGGCGAGGCAGCGCAGGATATTGCGCTTGGCGCCGTAATCCACGGCGACGACCTTGTGCTTCGGCGCCTCCTGCCGGGTGTAGCCCTCGGGCCAGGCCCAGCGCATCTCGTCCCAGCGATAGCTTTGCGCGCAGGTTACGTCCTTGGCGAGATCGAGCCCCATCAGCCCCTTGAAGGCGCGGGCCTTGGCGATCAGCGCCTCGATGTCGAAGTTGCCGTCGGGGTCATGCGCCAATGCCGCGTGGGGCGCGCCCTGCTGGCGGATGGCGCGGGTCAGCCGCCGGGTGTCGACGCCGCCGATGGCGATGCGGCCGCGTGCGGCCAGCCAATCGGAAAGCTCCTGCACCGCGCGCCAGTTCGAAGCCTCGGTCGGCATCCACTTGACCACCATGCCTTCGGCCACCGGTTCGCCGGTCTCGTCGTCATCGGGGTTGACGCCGACGTTGCCGATGTGCGGGAAGGTGAAGGTGACGATCTGGCCCGCGTAGGAGGGATCGGTCATGATTTCCTGGTAGCCGGTCATCGCGGTGTTGAAGCACAGCTCGGCCACCTGAACGCCGGTGGCGCCGAAGCCCTGACCGTAGAAAACCGTGCCGTCGGCAAGCGCAAGGCAGGCGGTGGGGTTCTGGGCGGTCATCGGACGACTCCTCGGGCTTTGGCTGGGGGCAAATCGGCGCGAACCTAAAGCGGGCGGGGGGTGGGGTCAAGAGCCGGTTTGTGACGCTTGGGAAGTGGAGTTATTGCATGTTTTCAGGGGGTTGTGCCTGATCGGGAACGGTTGCCACTCAGACGGCGTTGGATTAGGGTGGTAGGCTGTTTATCAACCCATGGGGATGGGACCAGATGAGTTTACGCGCAGAGATCAATTCCGCGCTGAAACAGGCGATGAAGGACAAGGCGGCCGACCGGCTGTCGACCCTGCGCCTGATCAGTGCGGCCATCAAGGACCGGGAAATCGCCCTCAGGGGCAGCGGCGAGGACGAGAGCCTCGGCGAGGCCGATGTGCTGGGTATTCTGGGAAAGATGGTCAAGCAACGCCGCGAAAGCGCGCGCACCTATGAAGAGGCCGGCCGGCTGGATCTGGCCGAACGCGAGATGGCCGAGATCGAGGTGATCGAGGAATTCCTGCCCAAGAAGCTGAATGACAAGGAGATCACGGCCGCGATCGACAAGGCTGTGGAGGACGTGGGCGCGTCGTCGATACGCGACATGGGCAAGGTGATGGGCACGCTCAAGACCCGCTACACGGGCCAGATGGATTTCGGGGCCGTCGGGGCGCGGGTCAAGGACAGGCTGGCGCAGCAGGGGTGAACGGGTCTCGACCGGGCGCGCCAAGAGACCAAGGGTTGCCCAATACCGACCGCGCCGGCGCTGCTACAGGTGAAATTCGCTTCTTACCGCCGTGTCGTCGGCAAGCGCGAACCGGCGCACGAAGCGCGTCTTGAAGCCGACGCGGCCGCGCCGCGCTCCGAAGTTTTCACCGTGGTTCAGCAGGTAGAGGACCTGCGGCGTCGCAAGCGGCGTCAGGCGACGACCGGCAAGCCGCGCGAGGTAGGGGAACATGCGGTGTTCGTGCTGGCTCATTTCGCGCAGGAAGTCGGTTTCCCGCAACCCATTGGCAAGGTCGAAGCGCAGCGCGGCGCAGGAGCCGCAGAGCTTCCAAAAGGGTTTGCGGAGCGGTTTGGTCAGCGTCGGCCGGCCGGCCAGCGCCAGCATGTCAGCGCCCTTGTCGAATATGTAGCCCTGCTCGACAAGGTAGCCTCCGGGCGCCTGCCGGGCCAGCATGTCGGCCACCAGCGTATCGTGCGCGATGTCGTCGGCGTCGAAGGTCATGGCATACCCGCCGCCGGTGCCGACGATGGGCAGATGATCGCAGAGCTGCGCCAGCTTGCGCCATTTGTCGTTGCCGGGGGCAGTGTCGGTGAAGGGCAGGAAGCTGATTTGCGGATGGTCGGGCAGGGCCTCGGGCCGGTCCTGTCCGCAGATCACCGTGCGCCAGCGCGTGTCGGTCTGGCGCAAGAAGGCCGCCAGGGTGGCGTTGAGGCGGGCACAGGTGCCGTCCCAGTCGCCGACGTGGTGACGGCCGACCAGCGGGATCAGGAAGACGACCTCGGACGCGGGGGCCTGCGGAGCGCAGTCCCGCAGCGCCAGCGCCGCCTTTTCCGAGGGCTGGAGCGCGGGGTCGCGCAGCAGCGGCGCGGCGCCGGAGAGCGCCGCTTGGGTCAGGCGCCGCAGGCGCGCGGGTTTCGGAGTGGCCGGAACTTGCGCCATGACGTCTAGACGCCTCGCGCCGGTAGGTGGCGGCTGAGGTCGCTGTAGAGCGCCTTGCGCTCATCCTCGGACAGGAAGGCGCCGATCTCGACCTCGCGGCCGGCGCCGGACAGGGTGACGTAGAAGGGTACCGGGCCGTCGTCCCGGTGCAGGTTGGGGCGCGCCCAATGGGCATTGCATGACCAGCTTTGCACCGTGCCCTGCGGATTGTGACGCGTCAGCGACACCTCGGCCGGGGTCAGGCGCAGGATCTCAAGCAGTTGCGCGTCGCGCCGGTTGCGGTCGAGCGCGTACCATACGCCACCCAGCGCCACAGCGATGAAGGGCAGCAGGCCCCAGAGCAACGCGGTGCCGAGCACGGCCGCCAGCGGGATTGCCGCGAAGGCGAAGGATGCAAGGAGAAAGCCGACATAGCCTTTTGCCGGCAGCGATTGGTGCGGCCAGAGTTGAAGCTCTTCGATCTGAGCGGCGGTGTGCGACCAGCGGTACGGCATACGTTGGATATAGGTATCCGCTCCGGTGGCGTCGACGGAAATTTGCAAGCGCGACCGGGGGGCGCACGCCGGTGTCAGAGTACGTCAGCCGCGATCAGCCGGGATCGGCCGGGCACAGAAGGCAGCGTCCCCGCGTCGGTGTGTCCTGATCGGTTTCGGTCGGGAATTCGATCACCGGAAAAGTGTTCATCACGAAGGCCTGCGCCGGCACGGCGGCGGTCAGGGCAACGATGGAAAATACGAGGACTATGGAAAGCTTCAGAAACATGATGCGTCCTTTCGGAAAAATGCGTGCCGGCAGTGTCTCACATTACGCTGCGTCAACTTGTGAGGTATGTCACACGGGGGGGGCGCTAATTTGTGTCAGTTGGCCTGTTCCGGGGGCCTGAAACATGCCCATCGGAAAGCAAAAGGCCCGCGCGATGCGCGGGCCTTTCGGTGGTTTCGGCATGAGCCGGATCAGTGCGCCGGGTGCTTGTCCCAGTCTTCCTGCTTGGGCAGGATTTCGAAGGTGTGCTCCGGCGGCGGGCTGGGCAGGGTCCATTCCAGCGTGTCCGCGTACTCGTTCCAGTAGTTGTTGCGGGTCTCTTTCGCGCCTTTCAGCAGGGCGTGCGCAACGATGTAGAAGAACAGCAGGAACGAGGCGAAGGAGATGAACGCGCCGATCGACGACCACCAGTTCCACAGGGCGAAGGCCTCGGGGTAGTCGATGTAGCGGCGCGGCATGCCCTGACGGCCCAGGAAGTGCTGCGGGAAGAAGGTCAGGTTGGCACCGATGAAGAACATCCAGAAGTGCACCTGTGCCAGCGTTTCGTTGTACTGGCGGCCCGACATCTTGGCGAAGTAGAAGTAGACCCCTGCGAAGATGCAGAACACCGCGCCCAAGCTCATCACGTAGTGGAAGTGCGCCACGACGTAGTAGGTGTCGTGATAGGCCCGGTCCACGGCCGCCTGGCTGAGCACGATGCCAGTCACGCCGCCCACGGTGAACAGGAACAGGAAGCCCATGGCGAAGAGCATCGGCGCCTTGAACTCGATCGAGCCGCCCCACATCGTCGCGATCCACGAGAAGATCTTAACCCCGGTGGGCACCGCGATGACCATGGTGGCCATCATGAAGTAGCTCTGCTGGGTCAGCGACATGCCGACGGTGTACATGTGGTGCGCCCACACGACGAAGCCCAGCGCGCCGATGGCGATGATCGCCCAGACCATCGGCAGGTAGCCGAAGACCGGTTTGCGCGAGAAGGTGGCGATCACGTGAGAGATGATGCCGAAGCCCGGCAGGATCACGATGTAGACTTCCGGGTGGCCGAAGAACCACAGGATGTGCTGGTAGAGGATCGGGTCACCGCCGCCCGAGGGATCGAAGAAGGTGGTGCCGAAGTTGCGGTCGGTCAGCAGCATGGTGATCGCGCCGGCGAGCACCGGCAGCGCCAGCAGGATCAGCCAGGCGGTGACGAAGATCGCCCAGGAGAACAGCGGCACCTTGAAGAGCGTCATGCCGGGGGCACGCATGTTCAGGAAGGTGGTGATCATGTTGATCGCGCCGAGGATCGACGAGGCGCCCGAGACGTGCACCGCGAAGATGGCCAGGTCCATGGACAGCCCGCCTTCGCTGGTCGACAGCGGCGGATAGAGCACCCAGCCCACGCCCGAGCCGAGCTGATCGTTGCCGCCGGGCGACAGGACCGAGCAGACCGCCAGCGTGGTGCCCGCGACATACAGCCAGAACGACAGGTTGTTCATCCGCGGGAACGCCATGTCCGGCGCGCCGATCTGCAGCGGCATGAAGTAGTTGCCGAAACCGCCGAAGAGGGCGGGAATGACCACGAAGAACATCATCAGGATGCCGTGGCCGGTGATCAGCACGTTCCACAGGTGGCCGTTGGGGGTACATTCGCCAGGAGCGGCGGCAATCAGGCGCGCGCCTTCCATGCACATGTACTGAACGCCGGGCTCCATGAGCTCCAGTCGCATGTAGACGGTGAAGGCCACCGAAATGAAGCCCGCCAGCGCAGAGACGACGAGATAGAGTATCCCGATGTCCTTGTGGTTGGTGGACATGAACCAGCGGGTGAAGAAGCCGCGCTGATCTTCATGTTCGTGGCCGTGGATGGCGGCGTCAGCCATGTCGTGCCTCCTGCTAGACAACTTGAAAAGGCACGGACGCAAGCGCACCGTGCATCTGGAATCTTCAACGGGTTCTAAGATGTGGCGCGAAGATGGGCAACGGCTCAGTTCCCTGCGGATCGAGAAAAAATGTCGCGGCAGGGGGCGGCGCCGGGGGTATGGCGTGCATCAACCGAAAATTGCATCGCGCGTCGGTTGCCGTATTGCAGAGCGCGCGAGCGCCACGTAACCTAGGGTCAATGGTGTTGCCGAATGTATTGAGGCATTGCTTCAGGTTTAGATGTCAAATCATTGGAATGCTGTCATTATTGCTTAAGATGGGGGTGTGTCGCGTTGGCGTCCCGATTGTTTAAATGTTCCAGCTGCTCACATAGACTGCGATTTGGTGCCGCGCATTGCGGCAAGTGTTACGCGCCGACCGGCCTGCGGAACCGGCGCTTACCCTACGTGCTGGCGGTGGTGCTGGTGCCGGTGATCGCGCTGGCGCTGGTGCTGCCTTAGGTCGCGGGGGGCGGCGCTGCGAAGATGTCGTCGAAGCGGCGGCGCAGGGCGACGTCGAGATCGGCCATCGTCACCGGCAGGCCGAGGTCGACGAGGCTGGTGACGCCATGTTCGGTGATGCCGCAGGGGACGATGCCGGAAAAGTGGCTCAGGTCGGGCTCGACGTTGATCGACACCCCGTGGAAGCTGACCCACTTGCGCAGGCGGATGCCGATGGCGGCGATCTTGTCCTCGGGTGGCTGCCCGGTGGCGGTGAGCGGCTTGTCACGACGCTGCACCCAGACGCCGACGCGGCCTTCGCGGATTTCGCCGGTGACGTTGAATTCCTCCAGCGTGGCGATCACCCATGCCTCGAGCATCTGCACGAAGCGCCGGACGTCGCGGCCACGTCGGCCCACGTCCAGCATCACATAGGCGACGCGCTGGCCCGGGCCGTGGTAGGTATACTGCCCGCCGCGTTTGCTGGTGTAGACCGGAAAACGGTCCGGATCGGTCAGGTCCTCGCGCCGTGCCGAGGTGCCGGCGGTATAGAGCGGAGGGTGTTCCACCAGCCAGACGGCCTCGTCCGCGCGTCCTTCGGCGATGGCCGCGGCACGGTCCTCCATGAAGCGCACGGCCGCGTCGTAATCTGTGAGACCGTCGGATGTGATCCATTCCACCATGTGGGTGGCAATACACCGGCGCGGCGGATTGGGGAACCGGGAAAGCGCCGGAACGGGGGCGGGGCGCGGGGTGTTTGCGGGTCGCGAAATATTCCGCGTAAAGGCCGGATTTTCCTCTTGGCAAGCCTCGGGAGACGGGCTAAACCCCGCCCACCAATTCGAAGTGTGCGGTCGTGGCGGAATTGGTAGACGCGCAGCGTTGAGGTCGCTGTGGGGTAACTCCCGTGGAAGTTCGAGTCTTCTCGACCGCACCAATTTCCCGAAAATTCGGAGCGATGCCCGGTGTGCCACCGGGGCAGACTGCGGGTCGGGTTGCCATGATTTCATTTACATTGCCGGTTCATAGCGGATAGCGGCCTGCCCTTGGGGCGGGCTGGGTCATGTCCGTTCAAAGCCACGGGCTGAAATTTTGAGGTTAAAACTTTAAGCTTGAAGTTAATTGACTGCGGCAGTAGGGTTCCTCTCGAAAGCAGTCCTTTGGGAGGAGGAGGCGGCAATGAAGGTGGTTTGCCTGGGCGGAGGTCCGGCCGGTCTGTATTTCGCGATCAGCATGAAGCTGCGCGATGCCTCGCACGAGGTGACCGTGATCGAGCGCAACAAGGCCAATGACACCTTCGGTTGGGGTGTGGTGCTGTCGGACGACGCGTTGGGACGGATGGCCGGCAACGACCCCAAGAGCACCGCCGCGATCCGCGATCATTTTGCTTACTGGGATGATATCGCGGTCGAGCATGATGGCGTCCGTACGGTTTCGGGCGGTCATGGGTTCGCGGGAATCGGTCGCAAGCAGATGCTGATCCTGTTGCAGGAGCGGGCACGCGAGCTGGGTATCGACCTGCGCTTCGAGACCGAGTTCAGGGCCGCCGAAGAGTATCGCAAGGAATTCGATCTCGTGGTGGCCTCGGACGGGATCAATTCGGCGGTGCGGCGGGAATACGAGGACGTGTTCAAACCCGACATCGACACCCGGCTGTGCAAGTTCGTCTGGCTGGGGACGCACCAGAAGTTCGACGATGCCTTCACCTTCATCTTCGAAAAGACCGAGCACGGCTGGGTCTGGGCGCATGTCTACCAGTTCGACGACAACACCGCGACTTTCATCGTGGAATGCCTGCAGCCGACCTGGGAGGCCTGGGGCTTTGCCGAGATGAGCAAGGAAGAGACGGTCGAGACCTGCCGGCGCATCTTCAAACGGCATCTGGGCGGGCACGATCTGATGTCGAACGCGGCGCACCTGAGGGGCGCGGCGGTGTGGATGAACTTCCCACGGGTGATCTGCGAGACCTGGTATCACGCGAACGTGGTGCTGATGGGCGATGCGGCGGCGACGGGGCACTTTTCGATTGGGTCAGGGACGCGGCTGGCGTTCGACAGTGCGATCGCGCTGGCCGATTACCTGCATTCGGAGCCGACGCTGGAGCAGGCCTTCGCGCGGTATCAGGAAGAACGGCGGGTCGAGGTGCTGCGGCTGCAATCGGCGGCACGCAATTCGCTGGAGTGGTTCGAGGAGGTCGAGCGCTATCTGGACCAGGAGCCGGTGCAGTTTGCCTACAACCTGCTGACCCGGTCGCAGCGGATCAGCCATGAAAACCTGCGGCTGCGCGATCCCGAGTGGCTGGAAAGTGCCGAGCGCTGGTTCCAGACCCGTGCCGGGGTGGCCGAGGACGCGCCGGTGCGCGCGCCGATGTTCGCGCCTTACCGTTTGGGGCAGATGGAATTGAAGAACCGCATCGTGGTGTCGCCAATGGCGCAGTACAAGGCCGAGGACGGCTGCCCGACGGACTGGCACCTGGTGCACCTGGGCGAGCGGGCCAAGGGCGGCGCCGGGCTGGTCTATACCGAAATGACTTGCGTCAGTGCCGAGGGGCGAATCTCGCCCGGCTGTCCGGGGCTCTATGCGCCCGAGCACGAGGCGGCGTGGCGGCGGATCGTCGATTTCGTACATGGCGAAACCGACGCGAAGATCTGTTGTCAGATCGGGCATTCCGGCCGGAAGGGCTCGACCCAGCTGGGCTGGGAGGAGATGGACGCGCCGCTGAAGGATGGCAACTGGGAGGTGATGTCGGCCTCGGCGATCCCGTGGTCGGATCGCAACCCCACGCCGCGCGCGATGACCCGCGAGGATATGGATGAAGTCCGGGATCAGTTCGTCGCTTCGGTGGAGATGGCGGCGCAGGCGGGGTTCGACATGATCGAGCTGCACGCGGCGCACGGCTACCTGATTTCGTCGTTCATCTCGCCCATGTCGAATGTCCGGGACGATGAATACGGCGGCAGCCTTGAGAACCGGATGCGCTGGCCGTTGGAGGTGTTCCGGGCGATGCGCGCGGCCTGGACCGCCGGTCAGCCGATGTCGGTGCGGATCAGCGCGCATGACTGGGTGGGCGAGGATGGCGTGACGCCGGACGAGGCGGTCGAGATCGCGCGGATGTTCCGCGACGCGGGAGCCGATATCATCGACGTCTCGGCGGGGCAGACCTCGGTCGAGGCAAAGCCGGTCTACGGGCGGATGTTCCAGACGCCGTTTTCCAACCGCATCCGCAATGAGCTGGACACGCCGACGATGGCGGTGGGCAATGTCTTCGAGACCGATCACGTGAATTCGATCCTGCTGGCGGGGCGGGCGGATCTGGTGTGCCTCGCAAGGCCGCATCTGGCCGATCCCTATTGGACGCTGCACGCCGGGGTGGAGCTTGGCGACCATCGGGTAAAGTGGCCCGATCCCTATCTGCCGGGGCGGGATCAGGCCTATCGCCTGCGCGAGAAGCAGCAGGAGGCGATCCGGGTATGAGTGTCGCGGGGCGCAGTGTTCTGATCACCGGCGGCGGCTCTGGCGTGGGCGCGGCGCTGGCGCTGGGTTTTGCCGAGGCAGGTGCCTCGGTGGTGGTCTCGGGGCGGCGGGCGGAGCCTCTGGAGGTGCTGGCGGCACGGTCCGGGAACATCCTCGCCGTGACGGCGGACGTGACGGACGAGGGCGCGGTGGAGGCCATGTTCGCGGAGGCGGGACCGGTCGATATCGTGATCGCCAATGCCGGGGCATCGGAAAGCGCGCCGCTTGGCAAGACCTCCCTGGACGCATGGGATCGGATGATCGCGGTCAACCTGACCGGGGCCTTCCTGACGCTGCGCGCGGGGCTGCGGCAGATGCAGGGTTGGGGGCGGCTGATAAGCGTCGCGTCGACGGCGGGGCTGAAGGGTTACGGCTATGTCGCGGCTTACACCGCGGCCAAGCATGGCGTTGTCGGGCTGACGCGGGCGATCGCGCAGGAGGTGGCGACGAAGGACATCACCGCCAATGCGCTCTGCCCGGGGTTTCTGGATACCGAGATGACCGAGCGGTCGGTGGCCAATATCGTCGAGAAGACCGGGATGAGCGAAGACAAGGCGCTGGCGTCTCTGACGCGGCACAACCCGCAGAAGCGGCTGATCCGGCCGGACGAAGTGGTGGCCGCCGCACTCTGGCTGTGCGGACCGGGATCGGACGGGATCAACGGGCAGGCCATCGCCATTGCCGGGGGCGAGGTGTGATGGAGGACGCGCCGCTCAGCCTGCGCCGGTTGCGGACCTGGCTGCGTCTTCTGCGGCTGACCCGCAACGCCGAGAACCAGCTGCGCGAGTTTCTGCGGGTGACCTATGACACCACGCTGCCGCGCTTCGACGTGGCCGCCGCGCTCTATCGTCACGACCGGCCGATGAAGATGAGCGAGCTGAGCCAGATGCTGCTGGTGTCGAACGGCAATGTCACCAACGTGGTCGATCGGCTGGAGCGCGAGGGCAAGGCCGGCCGGGTGGCGCAGGAGACCGACAAGCGGGTGGTGCTGGTGGAGCTGACGCCGGAGGGGCGCGCGTGGTTTCAGGAGATCGCCGCCGCGCATGAGCGCGAGGTGAACCGGATTTTCGCGGGCCTCGGGCATGACGAGCTGACCCAATTGCGCGACCTGATCAGAATAGCCGAAAGGACCGGCAATGACATTGATGGCTGACCTGAGCCCGACGCACTTCAAGTGGGCCTGCGCGGACGGCGTGGCGACGATCCGGCTGGACCGGCCCGACCGCAAGAACCCGCTGACCTTCGACAGCTATGCCGAGCTGCGCGACACCTTTCGCGCGCTGGCCTATGCCGAGGATGTGGACGTGGTGGTCTTTGCCTCGAATGGCGGCAATTTCTGCTCGGGCGGGGACGTGCACGACATCATCGGCCCGCTGGTCGACATGGACATGAAGCAGTTGCTGGCCTTCACCCGGATGACCGGCGATCTGGTCAAGGCGATGATCGGCTGCGGAAAGCCGATCGTGGCGGCGGTGGACGGCGTCTGCGTCGGCGCAGGCGCGATCATCGCCATGGCCTCGGACCTGCGGCTGGCAACGCCTGACGCGAAATGCGCGTTCCTCTTTACCCGGGTCGGGCTGGCGGGCTGCGACATGGGGGCCTGCGCAATGCTGCCCCGGATTATCGGGCAGGGGCGGGCGGCCGAACTGCTCTACACCGGCCGGGCTATGAATGCCGAGGAGGGCGCGGCCTGGGGCTTCTGGAATGCGCTGCATCCGGCGGACAGGCTGGAGGCGGATGCGCAGAAGCTGGCGGGGCGGCTGGCCGCGGGACCGGTGTTTGCCCACGGGATCACCAAGACCCAGCTGAACCAGGAATGGAACATGGGGCTGGAGCAGGCGATCGAGGCGGAGGCGCAGGCGCAGGCGATCTGCATGCAGACGCGCGACTTCGAACGCGCCTACCGGGCCTTCGTGGCCAAGGAAAAACCGGTGTTCGAGGGCGACTGATGGCGGACCGCAGCTTTCTTGACTGGCCGTTCTTCGCGCCGCACCACAGGGCCTTGTCCGAGGCGCTGGAGGCATGGGCGGCGGACCTGTCGGTCGATCATGGCGATACCGATGCGGCGTGTCGTCGGTTGGTTCTGGACCTCGGAGAGACAGGGTTTCTGGAGCATTCGGCGGTGGACCCGGACGGCGCAGCGGGGCTGGACGTGCGCAGCCTTTGCCTGATCCGCGAGACATTGGCGCGGCACGACGGGCTGGCGGATTTTGCCTTTGCCATGCAGGGGCTGGGGACAGGGGCGATTTCGCTGTTCGGGACCGAGGCGCAAAAGCGGGAATGGCTGCCTTTGACACGGGCGGGCAGAGCGATCTCGGCCTTTGCGCTGACCGAGCCGCAGTCGGGGTCGGACGTGGCCAATTCCACCATGACCGCGGTGCGGGACGGTGACGATTACGTGCTGAACGGCGAGAAGACGTGGATTTCCAACGGCGGGATCGCGGACGTCTACACGCTGTTTGCCCGCACCAGAGAGGCGCCGGGCGCGAAGGGATTGTCGGCTTTCATCGTACCGGCGGGTGTGGCCGGGCTGGACGTTGTGGAGCGGTTGGAGACCATCGCGCCACATCCGCTGGCGCGGCTCAGGTTCACCGACTGCCGCATTCCGGCCAGCACCATGCTGGGCGCGCCGGGGCAGGGGTTCCGGATCGCCATGTCGGTGCTGGATGTGTTCCGCTCGACCGTGGCGGCGGCGGCGCTGGGGTTCGCGCGGCGGGCGCTGGACGAGGCGCTGGACCGGGTGTCGGCGCGGCACGTGCAGGGGGCGCCGCTGTTCGATCTGCAGATGGTGCAGGGGCATATCGCTGACATGGCGCTCGACGTGGATGCGGCGGCGCTGCTGGTCTACCGGGCGGCCTGGACCAAGGATTCCGGCGCGCCGCGCGTGACGCGCGAGGCGGCGATGGCCAAGCTTTTCGCCACCGAGCAGGCGCAGAAGGTAATCGACCGGGCGGTGCAGTTGCACGGCGGCGACGGCGTGAAATCAGACGAGGTGGTCGAGAGACTCTATCGCGAAATCAGGGCCTTGCGCATCTATGAGGGCGCGTCAGACGTCCAGCGGGTGGTGATCGCCCGGCAGGCCCTGGGCCAACATCTGGGAGGATGAGGAAGATGCTGGGTCCGACAGCGCATGTTGACAGTTTCACCCGCGACGGGCTGCCGCCGGCGGAAGAGTGGCCGGAGTTCCTGCTCGACGGGTTCGACTATCCCGAGTACCTGAACGCGGCGGTCGAGTTGACCGATGCGCAGGTCGACCGGGGCTTTGGCGACAATACCGCGCTGATCGGCAATGGCCGCAACCGCACCTACAAGGAGCTGTCGGACTGGACCAACCGGCTGGCGCATGCGCTGGTCGAGGATCTCGGTGTGCAGCCGGGCAACCGGGTGCTGATCCGTTCGGCCAACAACCCGGCGATGGTGGCCTGCTGGCTGGCGGTGACCAAGGCGGGCGGCGTGGCGGTCAACACCATGCCGATGCTGCGCGCCGAGGAACTGGGCAAGATCGTCGACAAGGCCGAGATCAGCCATGCGCTCTGCGACACCCGGCTGATGGACGAGATGGCCGCCTGCGCGAAGACCAGCGGGTTTCTGAAGACGGTGGTGGGCTTCGACGGCACGTCGAACCACGACGCCGAACTGGACCGGCTGGCGTTGCAGAAAGCGGTTCATTTCGACGCGGTGCAGACCGGGCGCGATGACGTGGCGCTTTTGGGGTTCACCTCCGGCACCACGGGCGAGCCCAAAGCCACGATGCATTTTCACCGCGACCTGCTGATCATCGCGGACGGTTACGCCAAAGAGGTTCTGGGGGTCACTCCGGAGGATGTCTTCGTGGGGTCCCCGCCCTTGGCGTTCACCTTCGGGCTGGGTGGGCTGGCGGTGTTTCCGCTGCGCTTCGGCGCGACGGCGACCTTGCTCGAAACCGCCTCGCCGCCCAACATGATCGAGATAATCGAACAGTATAAGGCCACGGTCTGCTTTACCGCGCCCACCGCGTATCGCGTGATGCTGCGCGCGATGGACGAGGGCGCGGACCTGTCGAGCCTGCGCGCGGCGGTTTCGGCCGGGGAGACCCTGCCGGCACCGGTCTATGACGAGTGGCAGGCCAAGACCGGCAAGCCGATGCTGGACGGAATCGGGGCGACGGAGCTCTTGCACATCTTCATTTCCAACCGGTTCGACGATCATCGCCCGGCCTGCACCGGCAAGCCCGTGCGCGGATACGAGGCCAAGGTGGTGGACGCGGCAGGCAATGAGGTGCCCGACGGCACTGTCGGTCGGCTGGCGGTGCGTGGGCCGACCGGGTGCCGTTACCTGCGCGATGACCGGCAGAGGGGCTACGTGCAGGGTGGCTGGAACATCACCGGCGACAGTTTCATGCGCGACGAGACCGGCTACTTCCACTTCACCGCGCGCAACGACGACATGATCATCTCGGCTGGCTACAACATCGCTGGGCCCGAGGTCGAGGCGGCGCTGCTGTCGCACGAGGCGGTGGCGGAATGCGCGGTCGTCGGCGCGCCGGACGAAGAGCGTGGCTGCATCGTCGAGGCGCATGTAGTGCTGGCGGAGGGCCATGCGGCGTCGGACGAGATGTGCCGGGCCTTGCAGGAGCATGTGAAGGCCGCCATCGCACCCTACAAGTACCCGCGATCCATACGGTTTCGGACGTCGCTGCCGAAGACGGCCACGGGCAAGATCCAGCGTTTCGTGTTGCGTGAGGGGGCTGGTTAACCTCTAAAGAGCAGGGGCGGCGCCTTCGACCTGCCGCCCGGGATGCACGCTGACGGGCCGAATGGCCGGAGCGTGCAGCAACGATAATCGCCCGGTGTCGAAGGGATCGGGCGGGCCTTGCCGGGTGGTTTCCCTAGGCGGGGTCAGACAACAGGAGAGAACAATGAAGATGAAACACATTGCACTGGCAGCCTGCACCGCGCTCTGCGCCGCGGGCGTTCAGGCCGAAGGCGTAAAGGTCGGCATGATCACCACGCTGTCGGGCGGCGGCGCGGGGCTTGGCATCGACGTCCGCGACGGCTTCATGCTGGCGGTCGAAGAGGCCGGGCGCGACGATCTGGAAGTCGTGATCGAGGACGATCAGCGCAAGCCCGACGTGGCGGTGCAGCTGGCCGACAAGATGATCCAGTCCGAGAAGGTCGATGTGCTGACCGGCATTATCTGGTCCAACCTCGCCATGGCGGTGGTGCCGGGCGCGGTGGCGCAGGGCAAGTTCTACCTGTCGCCCAACGCCGGGCCGTCGGCGCTGGCCGGCAAGGGCTGTGACAAGAACTATTTCAACGTGGCATGGCAGAACGACAACCTGCACGAGGCGGCGGGTGCCTATGCGAACTCGGAGGGCTATGCCAACAGCTTCATCCTCGCGCCCAACTATCCGGCGGGCAAGGACGCGCTGACCGGCTACAAGCGCTTCTACGAGGGCGAATTGGCGGGCGAGCTGTACACCAAGCTGGGCCAGACCGACTATGCCAGCGAGATCGCGCAGATCCGGGCCTCGGGGGCGGACAGCGTGTTCTTCTTCCTGCCGGGCGGCATGGGGATTTCGTTCCTCAAGCAATATGCCGACAGCGGTGTCGATCTGCCCGTAGTGGGACCGGCATTCAGCTTCGATCAGGGCATTCTGCAAGCGGTGGGCGACGCAGCACTCGGCGTGAAGAACACCAGCCAGTGGAGCAAGGATCTCGACAATGCGGCCAACAAGGCCTTTGTCGAGAACTTCCAGGCCAAGTACGACCGGCTGCCGTCGCTCTATGCCTCGCAGGGGTATGACACCGCGCGGCTGCTGATCTCGGCCATGGAGGCGGCGGACATCAGTGACCAGGACGCGTTCCGCGCGGCGCTGAAAGAGGCCAACTTCGAGTCCACCCGCGGCGATTTCTCCTTCGGTCCGAACCATCACCCGATTCAGGACATTCATGTCCGCGAGGTGATCAAGGAGGGTGACGTCTACACCAACCGTCTGGTGGCCGTGGGTCTTGAAGACCACGCCGACGCCTATGCGGCCGAGTGCAAGATGTAAGCGCAACCGGGCCCGCCCCGTGCGGGGCGGGTCCAGCCAGCGACGGATAGACTATGTCCCTGATCCTTTTAGCAGAGCAGACGCTCAACGGTCTGCAGTTCGGCGTCATGCTGTTCCTGATGGCCGCCGGGCTGACGCTGACCTTCGGCGTGATGGGGCTGATCAACCTCGCGCATGGCTCACTGTACATGGTGGGGGCCTTTGCTGCCGCGGCGACGGCGGCGGCGACCGGGTCGTTCCTGCTGGCGCTGGGCGCGAGCCTCGCGGCGGCGGCGATCGCAGGCGTACTGATCGAGATGACGGTGATCCGCCGTCTTTATGACCGTGACCACCTTGATCAGGTGCTGGCGACCTTCGCGCTGATCCTGATCTTCAGCGAAGGCGTGCGCTGGGCCTTCGGCTCCTTCCCGCTGTTTCTTGACACGCCCGAGGCCCTTTCGGGCACGGTGACGCTGCCGTTCGGGGTGCAGTATTCGCTTTACCGCCTGACGCTGATCGTCATCGGCATCGCGGTGGCGGCGGGGCTGTTCTGGATGATCGCGAAAACCCGCATCGGCATCCGCATTCGCGCCGGCGAAAACGACCGCGAGATGATCGGCGCGCTGGGCGTGGATATCTCGAAGCTCTACACCGTGGTCTTCGCACTGGGCGCGGCGCTGGCCGGGCTGGCGGGGGCGCTGATCGGGGCGATCCAGTCGGTGCAGGTGGGCATGGGCGAGCCGGTACTGATCCTGGCCTTCGTGGTGATCGTGATCGGCGGCATCGGATCGATCAAGGGCGCATTGATCGGCGCGCTGCTGGTGGGGCTTACCGATACGCTGGGCGGCTTCCTGTTGCCACGTCTGTTCACGCTGTTCCTCGACCCGTCGCAGGCGACGTCGGTGGGATCGTCGCTGGCGTCGATGTCGATTTATATCCTGATGGCCGGCGTGCTGCTGTTCCGTCCCAAGGGCTTGTTCGGAGGCTGACCGGTGCGCAGGGAATCCCTTTTCAACTTCACCCTGATGGGCCTGCTGCTGGCGGTTGCGCTGGTGGCCTGGGTCACAGACGAGCCGTTCCTGATCACGCTGACCACCCGCGCGGTGATCTTCGCCATTGCCGGGGTCGGGCTGAACTTCGCGCTGGGCTTCGGCGGGCTGGTGAGCCTCGGGCACGCGGTGTTTTTCGGGCTTGGCGGCTATGCCATGGGCATCCTCGCCTATCATGCCCAGACCTACACGCCGATGGTGGAATGGCCGTTCGTCCTGGAAGGCACCAAGTCGATGCCGGTGATCTGGCTGGTGGCGATCGTGGTCAGCGCGCTGGCGGCGCTGGCCATCGGCGCGCTGTCGCTGCGCACCAGCGGGGTCTACTTCATCATGATCACGTTGGCCTTCGGGCAGATGTTTTTCTACTTCGCGATCTCATGGCCGGCCTATGGCGGCGAGGACGGGCTGTCGATCTATGTGCGCAACGGATTTCCCGGGCTGAATACCATGGACCCGATCCAGTTCTTCGCGATCTGCTACGGGCTTCTGGCGCTGGTGCTTTTCGGGGTCTACAGGGCGGTGCATTCGAACTTTGGCCTGATGCTGCGCGCGGCGCGGCAGAACGAGGAGCGGGTGCAGGCGGTGGGGCATGGTCCGACGCGGCTTTACCTGACGGCCTTCGTGATTTCCGGCGCCATCACCGGGCTGGCGGGGGCGCTGTTTGCCGATCTGAACCGCTTCGTGAGCCCGACGATGCTGAGTTGGCAAACCTCGGGCGAGATCATGATCTTCGTGATCCTCGGCGGGGTCGGGCGGGTGTTCGGACCGGTGGCCGGGGCGGCGCTGTTCATCCTGCTGGAACACAGCCTCGGCGGGCTGAGCGAGTTCTGGCACATCTACTTAGGCGCGATCCTGCTGGGAGTGGTGCTGTTTGCGCGGGGCGGGCTTTACGGTCTGATCGCGGGCCGGGAGGTGGCGCATGACTGATCCCATCCTCGACGTGCGTGGCATTTCGAAAAGCTTTGGCGGGCTGAAGGCCAGCGACGACATCAGCCTCGATCTGCGACCGGGCGAGATCCACGCGTTGATCGGGCCGAACGGGGCGGGCAAGTCGACACTGATCAAGCAGATCGCAGGCGGGCTGAAACCGGACGCGGGGCAGGTGTTCTTCGACGGGCGGGAGGTCAGCCGCCTGTCGACACCCGCGCGGGCGCGGCTGGGCATGGGGCGGACCTTCCAGATCTCTTCCCTGGCTATGGAATACACGGTGTTGCAGAACGCGGTTCTGGGCGCGCTGGGCCATCGCGGCGACATCTTCCGCTTCTTTCGGCCGGTGATGAAGGATGCCGGTCTGGTGGCGGCGGCGGAACACGCGCTGGAGCAGGTGGGATTGGCCGACCTGCGGACTGCCCGCACCTCGGACCTGTCGCACGGGCAGCGGCGGCAGTTGGAGGTGGCAGTGGCGCTGACGCTGGAGCCCAAGGCCTTTTTGATGGACGAGCCGATGGCAGGGCTGGGGGCCGAGGGCTCGCAGCAGTTGATCGGGTTTCTGGACGGATTGCGGCGGCAGGCGCCGATCCTGCTGGTCGAGCATGACATGGACGCGGTATTTGCGCTGGCCGACAGGATCAGCGTGCTGGTGTCGGGCGCGATCATCGCCACCGGCACGGGCGGCGAGATCCGGTCGAATGCGCTGGTCCGCTCGGCCTATCTGGGTGAAGAGGACGCGGCATGAGCCTTCTGGTCCTTGAGAATGTAACCGCCTTCTACGGACCGTCGCAGGCGTTGTTCGATGTCGGGCTGAGCGTCGACGACGGCGAGGTGGTGGCGCTGATGGGGCGCAACGGCATGGGCAAGTCGACGACCATCAAGGTGATCTGTCGGCTGCTTCGGCATCAGGGCGGATCGGTCATGTTCGACGGAGCCGACCTTGCGCATCAGCCGGCGTACAAGGCGGCGCGGGCTGGGATCGGTCTGGTGCCGGAGGGGCGGCGGTGCTTTCGCGATCTGACGGTCCACGAGAACCTGATTGCTGCGGCGCGTCCGGGCGAGTGGGACTTCGATGCCGTGGCGCGGCTGTTTCCGCGGCTGAGGGAGCGGCGCGATCAGACCGCGGCGACGCTGTCGGGGGGTGAGCAGCAGATGCTGGCAATCGGTCGGGCGCTGATGACGAACCCGCGGTTGCTGGTGCTGGACGAGGCGACGGAAGGGCTTGCGCCCGTGGTCCGGCAGGAGATCTGGGCGGCCATCGCACGCCTAAAGGCAGAGACCGGCATGGCGCTGATCGTCGTTGACAAATCGCTGCGCGAATTGGGCACGGTGGCCGACAAGGCGGTCATCCTTGAAAAGGGCACGTCGGTCTGGGCCGGCGACTTCGCGGCGCTCACCCCCGATGTGACCGACCGGTATCTGGGAGTGTGAGGGTGGCGTTCGAATATCCCCAAAAGGTTCTGTTCAAGCATTGCGACCCGGCCGGGATCGTTTTCTACCCGCGGTATTTCGAGATGATGAACGACTGCGTCGAGGCGTTCTTCGGCGAGGTGCTGGCGTTTCCCTTTCACGAGATACACCGCGACGGAGGCGTGCCCACTGCCGCGATCTCGACCGAGTTCGCCGCGCCCAGCCGGCATGGCGACGCGCTGTGCATCCGGCTGGGCGTCGCGCGGCTTGGCCGAAGCTCGATGGGGCTGCGTTTCGTGGCCGACTGTGACGGAGAGACCCGGTTCGAGACCCGCTCGACCCTGGTGCTGGTGGACGGGGCCGGCAGGCCAGCGCCCTGGCCGGGGCCGGTCAGAGAGAAAGCCAAAGCGTGTCTGGAGGACAGTGACGATGCAGCATGAGATCATCCAACCCGACGACTGGATGCCTGCGAAGGGCTACGCCAACGGTGTCCTGGCCTCGGACGGGACGCTTTATGTCGGCGGCCAAATCGGCTGGGACGAAAACCAGGTGTTCCGGTCGCAGGATTTCATCGGCCAGATGGAGCAGGCGCTGATCAACATCCGCACGGTGGTGGAAAAGGCCGGTGGCACGGTCGAGGATATCGTGCGTCTGACGTGGTACGTCACGGACAAGCAGGAATACCTTGCCCGACAGCGCGAGGTCGGCGAGGTCTATCGCCGCGTGCTGGGACGGCATTTCCCGGCGATGACGATGGTCGTCGTCGCGGCGCTGGTCGAGGACGCGGCGCTGGTTGAGATCGAGGCGACGGCGGTGCCCACGGGCCGGGCGACCTGACCGGTCAGACCAGGCTGCGCACCAGAACCGCGGGCGAGGTCGGCTTGCTGAAGACCGTCAGGTCGGCATGGGCTTCGCGCAAAGCAGCGGGCAGCCCGACACCCGTGTGAACCACCACCGGCACATCGGGGCGCAGCGCGTCGAGCACCGGGCCGATGGTGCCGTCAGGCAGATCGACATCGACAATCGCGCCGTCGGGCCAGTCCGAGCGCAGCAAGTCCAGCGCCTCGGCCACGGTCGACGCCGGGCCGATGGCCACGCCGCCGGCCTGTTCGACGCCGAAGGCGATGTCGAGAGCGATGAACGGCTCGTCCTCGACGATCAGCACCTTTGCGCCGTTCAGATCGTCGCTGCCGGTTTGTGTTGCACCCAACATCTGTCATTCACCTGCAAGTCTTTCGGCGGACGCGGTCAGCCGGATGAGCACGCCCTCACGCCGCCAGTCATAGTCGATCGTGCCGCCAAGCTGGCCCTTGGCGCTGAGCCGGGCAAGCTGGCTGCCGAAGCCGTCGCGGCAAGGCGGTTCGGTCACCGCCGGTCCGCCGGTTTCGGACCATGCAAGGGACAGCCCATCCTCACCTTGTGTCCACGAAATTTCGACATTGCCCTCGGGTGTGGATAGCGCGCCGTACTTGGCCGCGTTGGTGGCCAGCTCGTGCAAAATCAGCGCAAGGCTGGTGGTGGCGGTCGCGCCGATGCGGACCTCCGGTCCGCTCAGGTGCATGGCGCCGGGCGTGTTGCCGGTATGCGGCGACATCACGGTTTCGATCAGGTCGTGCAGGGTGGCGGGCGCGGCGGCGGTCTGCTGTGCCGAGATCGAGGTGGTGATCAGTTCATGCGCGCGGGCCAGCGACATCAGGCGACCGCTGAGCGCATCGGCCATCTGGTTGACGTCCTCGCTGTTGCGGGCGGTCATCTTGATCATGCCGTTGGTGATCGAGAACAGGTTCTTGACCCGGTGATTCAACTCGCGCAGCAGCAGGTGGCGGGCTTCCTCGGCGCGCTTGCGTTCCGAGATGTCGAGGATGTTGCAGACCGCGCCCTGCAGTTCGCCCTGCCAGATCACCGGGCGCACCCAGTATTCGACGTGGAAGCTGGAGCCGTCGGTGCGAAAGAACAGCTCGTCATCGACATGCGCCATCTCGCCGGTTCGGGCGGTACGGTAAATCGGGCAGTCCTCGTGCGCGTATGTCGATCCATCTGGGTGGGTATGATGGATGATGTCGTGCAGCTTCTTGCCGAGGATCTCATCTTCGGAGGCAAATCCCAGCATGCGCAGGAACGACGCATTGCAGCGGGTGGTGTTGCCGTCGACGTCGACGGCATAGAACCCGTCGGCGGTGGCGTCGAGCAGCAGCGCCAGGTCGGCCTCGCGGCGCTTCAGGTCGGATTCGGTCCGCCGGGTCTGCTCGATGTCGATCAGCACGCCGGGAAAGCGCATCGGGTTGCCCTCTGCGTCCAGTTCGCAATAGCCGCTGGCGCGGACCCAGCGATAATCGCCGTCGGCATGGCAGACGCGGTATTCGGACGTGTAGTCGCCACCCTGTCGCATGGCCGCGGCGATGGTCTCTTCGACGCGTTTCAGGTCGTCCGGGTGGATCGAGGGCGTCGCCTCGGCCAACGGCAGGCCATCGTGGCATCTGCGCGGGTCGAGGCCGAAGGCCATGGCAAAGCGCTCGTCGGCGGTGATCGTGTCCGTGGGAATTTCCCAGATCCAGGTGCCGATGATGGCACCGGCGGCCAGCGCCAGTTCGACGCGCTCCTGCGCGGTCTCAAGATCCTTCTGCGTGTCGATCAGTTCCCGTTCGGCAATGCGCCGGGTTTCAAGTTCGCGCTGGGCGGCACGGTAGAGACGGGCATTGTCGATGGCGATGGCGGCCTGAGCGGCGATGCCGTCCATCAGATGCTCATGGTGATCCGAAAAGCGGTTGGTATCGGAATGGCCGAAGAACAGCCCGCCAATGACCTCGCCCGAGCGCGAGGTGACCGGCACGGCGAGGTAGCTGTGCACGGGCAGGTGGCCCTCGGGCATGCCCTTGTTGGGCGCGTTGAGCCCATAGCGCGGATCGGTGGTGATGTCGGCCGAGCGGACGATGCCTTCGCCGCTGAAGGTTGGCGAGAATATCTCGGTGTTGCGCGGCATCGGGAAGCCGTCGAAGGCCGAACGATCAACGCCCGAGAGCGTGTAGAGCATGTAGCTTTCGCCGGCATCGTTCTCGACATTGTAGAAGAAGGCACCGAATTGCGCTCCGGTCACTTCGACGCCCGCATCGGTCACGGTCTGCACCAGCGTATCGAGATCGAGCTCGGCCGCGACCGCCGCGCCGGTGCGATTGAGGGTTTCCAGCAGGTGTTCGTTAGCCATCAGCCTTTCCTGCGCCGCGCAGCGTTCGAGGATCAGCGCGGTGGTGCGGGCGACGAGTTCAAGTTGTTCCGTGTCGTCTGCGGCGGGAATGCCGGGCCTTGGATTGTAGATGGCGAAGGTTCCCAGCACCTCGCCCCCTTTGGCGACGATGGGATGCGACCAGCAGGCCCGAAAACCCTGAGCCATGGCAAGGTGCCTGTAGTCCACCCAGAGCGGATCGGTCGAGATATCGGCGACATGGACCGCTTCGCGGCGGTATGCGGCGGTTCCGCAGGACCCGGAGGCGGGGCCGATCTCGATCCCGTTGACCGCGTCGATATAGGTCTTTGACAGGCCGACGGCGGCGCCGTGGCGCAGGCTCTTGCCGTGACCCTCCGCCAGCAGGATGGAACAGGCCACATCCGCGCCCATTGCCGTGCGGATTGCCCTGACCAACTCGTCGAGGATCGTCTCCAGCGGCTCCTCGCGCAGGGTAAGTTCCAGCAGAAGCCTGTGAAGCGTCTGAAATCCCTCCGTCCCCCGTTCGGGCTGCTGTTCCGCGACGCCGTCACGGGCGCTGGTCGTCAATGTCATTGTCAATCCTTGTGTGTCGGACGGTGGTGTCCGGATCGTGGCGCGCTCTGCGATACCGTGCGGCCGAATCCAGATCCCGGCAGGTCGCGGCTCCTTATCGGCGGCGTCTGTCGATCACGAGTGAAATCCGCGTGAGGCCAATTGTCCAGCGTTGTGGTAGCAATGGGAGACTCAGGATGGAATGGCGTCTGTCGCATCTTCAATCTCTGGTCGGTCGCCAGCAGGGGCGTGACATGATCACCGTGTGATAACACCCGAGACGCGGCTCTGGTTCCCCAATCTTTTGCGAAAGATGGACAGTCGCGGCGTGCCGTGCTGAGAATTGGGCGCAACGGTGCCGCAGGCAGCGGTACGGCAATGAGCAAGGGTAAGGCGAGATGGCGAACGGAGACCTTTTGATACGCAGCGATGAGGATGGCTTCGCCATCCTGACGCTCAATGCGCCGCAATCGATCAATGCGCTGTCCGAGGCGATGCTGGCGGCCCTGTCCGACGCGCTCGACCGCATTGCCGCGGATCGCAGTGTCAAGGCGGTGATCCTGCGCAGCGCCGGCAATCATTTCTGCGCCGGCCATAACCTGAAGGAGATGACGGCGCGCCGCGGCGATGACGATGGCGGGTTTCAGTACTTCCAGGACCTGTTCGCGACCTGTTCGGCCATGATGCTGCGTGTGGTGCGCCTGCCGCAGCCAGTGATCGCCGAGGTCAAGGGAATCGCCACCGCCGCCGGCTGCCAACTGGTGGCGTCCTGTGACTTGGCGGTGGCCTCGGAGGAGGCCAGGTTCGCCACTTCGGGGGTGAACATCGGGCTGTTCTGCTCGACGCCGATGGTGGCGCTGTCGCGTAACGTGCCGCGCAAGATGGCGATGGAGATGCTGCTTCTGGGCGAGTTCCTGCCGGCGGCGCGGGTGGCCGAAATGGGATTGGTCAACAAGGTCGTGCCGCGCGCCGCACTGGAGACGGCAACCATGGAGATGGCGCAGACGATCGCTGCCAAGTCGGCCGCGGCGGTCAAGATTGGCAAGCGGGCGTTCTATGAGCAGGCCGAAATGGGGCTGGAAGAGGCTTATGCCTATGCCGGCCGGGTGATGGCCGAGAACATGATGGCGCGCGATGCCGAGGCCGGGATCGGCGCCTTCACCCGTAAGGAGGAGATGCCGGAATGGACGGGCGAATGATCTACGAGGGGCCGGAATTGGCGCGATGCGGCGCCAACCATGCGGCACTGTCGCCGGTGTCGATCCTCAAGCGGGTGGAGCGGGTGCATCCGGAACTGCCGGCGCAGATCCACGGACGGATAAGGCGCAACTGGGGCGAGGTCGCGGAGCGCTGCAAGCGGCTGGCCTCGGCCTTGCAGCGGCGTGGCGTCGGCAAGGGCGATACGGTGGCGCTGATCGCGCCGAACATCCCCGAGGCTCTGGAGTGCGCGCTGGCGGTGCCGATGCTGGGGGCGGTGCTAAATGCCAACAACGTGCGGCTGGATGCGGGGACCATCGGCTATATCCTGGATCATGGCGAGGCGACGGTGGTGCTGGTCGACACCGAGTTTTCCGCAATGGCGCGCGAGGCGGTGGCGATTTCCGGGCGCGACGTGCTGATCGTGGATATCGTCGATCCGGAAGGGCCGGGGGGCAAGCGGATCGGAACGCTCACCTATGACGAATTGCTTGCGGAAGGGGATACGGGCTTCGGCTATGCCCTGCCGGACGATGAATGGGACGCGCTGGCGCTGAACTACACCTCGGGCACGACGGGGCGGCCCAAGGGGGTGGTCTATTCCCATCGCGGGGCATGGACCAACGCGGTGAACAACGTCGTCACCTGGGAGATGCCGCATCATCCGGTGTACCTGTGGACGCTGCCGCTGTTTCACTGCAACGGCTGGTGCTTTCCCTGGACGATCACCCTGCTGGCGGGTTGCCACGTCTTCCTGCGCGCGCCGCGGGCGGCGGCGATCTACGATGCCTTCGCGGACCACGGGGTGACGCATCTGTGCGGCGCGCCGATCATCATGTCGATGATTTCGGGCGCACCGAAAGCGGAAAGGCGGGAGTTCCCGCAGAAGGTCAAGATGATGACCGCAGCCGCGCCGCCGCCTGCCACGGTCATTGCGGGCATGGAGGCGATGGGGATCGAGATCACCCATGTCTATGGCCTGACCGAGGTTTACGGGCCTGCCGTCGTCTGCGCCGAGAAGCCGGGCTGGCGGGCTCTGCCGCCCGAGGAACAGGCACGGCTGAAGGCGCGGCAGGGGGTGGCCTACGAATTGCAGGAGGACGTGCTGGTTCTGGACCGCGACACCGGGACGCCGGTGCCTTGGGATGGCGAGACGCTGGGCGAGATCGTGTTTCGCGGCAACATCGTGATGAAGGGCTACCTGAAGCAGCCGGAGGAAACAGCGAAGTGTTTCCGAGACGGCTGGTTCTGGTCGGGCGACATCGCGGTGCAGCACCCGGACGGCTATGTGGAGATCCGCGACCGTGCCAAGGACATCATCATCTCGGGGGGCGAGAATATCTCGTCCATTGAGGTGGAGAACGCGCTTTACACGCATCCGGCGGTATCGCTGGTGGCGGTGGTGGCGATGCCGGACGAGAAGTGGGGCGAGGTGCCCTGCGCCTTTGTCGAATGCGCGGCCGGCCAGCAGGTGAGCGAGGAGGAATTGCTGACCCATGCCCGCGCTCGACTGGCGGGCTACCAGCGGCCGAAAAAGATCGTCTTCGACGAATTGCCGAAGACCTCGACCGGCAAGGTGCGCAAGAACGAGTTGCGCGACCGGCTGCGCGGAGGCTGACCGAAGCGGGTGGCCGGTGCAGATCCGCCTTGCACGCTTGGACCGGGTTGCATAGAAGGGCGCAAATTTGAAACGGGCGGGCAGGGGTCCGCCCTTCGACTCATGGGGAATGAGATGCAGGTCAACGAGACGCTGAACGAAGGTCTGAAACGCGGTTACGAGATAACCGTGAGCGCGGACGAACTGGACCAGAAGGTCAACGAAAAGCTGGCCGAGGCGCAGCCCGAAATCGAGATGAAGGGCTTCCGCAAAGGCAAGGTGCCGATGCCGCTGCTGAAGAAGCAGTTCGGCCAGCGCCTGCTGGGCGAGGCGATGCAGGAAACCATCGATGGTGCGATGAACAAGCACTTCGAGGATTCCGGCGACAAGCCCGCGCTTCAGCCCGAGGTCAAGATGACCAACGAGGACTGGAAAGAGGGCGACGACGTTCACGTCGAGATGTCCTATGAAAAACTGCCCGAGATCCCCGAAGTTGACCTGAAGTCGATCTCGCTCGAGAAACTGGTGGCCAAGGCGGGCGACGACGAGGTCGACGAGGCGCTGAAGAACCTCGCCGATACCGCGCAGGACTTCAAATCGCGCGATGGCGATGCCGCACAGGACGGCGACCAGGTGGTTTTCGATTTCGTTGGCCGCGTCGACGGCGAAGCCTTCGAGGGCGGTTCGGCCGAGGACTACCCGCTGGTGCTGGGGTCGGGTTCGTTCATTCCGGGCTTCGAAGAGCAGCTTGTCGGCGTCAAGGCCGGTGAAGAGAAGGACGTCACCGTCTCCTTCCCCGAGGATTATCAGGCAGAGCACCTTGCCGGCAAGGAAGCCGTGTTTTCCTGCACCATCAAGGACGTGAAAGAGCCGGTTGCGGCCGAGCTGGACGACGAACTGGCCAAGAAGTTCGGCGCAGAGTCGCTGGATGCGCTGAAAGAGCAAATCCGTGAGCGTCTGGAAGCCGAGTACAACGGCGCGGCGCGTCAGGTGACCAAGCGGGCGCTGCTGGACAAGCTGGACGATTTGGTCAAGTTCGACCTGCCCCCGACACTGGTCGACGCCGAGGCCAAGCAGATCGCACACCAGCTGTGGCACGAGGAAAACCCCGACGTCGAGGGCCACGACCACCCGGAGATCGAGCCCACCGACGAGCACAAGTCGCTGGCCGAGCGCCGCGTGCGTCTGGGCCTGTTGCTGGCCGAGCTGGGTCAGAAGGCCGAGGTTCAGGTGTCCGATGCCGAGATGACCCAGGCGATCATGAACCAGGCGCGGCAATATCCGGGCCAGGAACGCCAGTTCTTCGAGTTCGTGCAGCAGAACCAGCAGATGCAGCAGCAGATGCGGGCGCCGATTTTTGAAGACAAGGTCGTCGACTATATTCTTGAGCTGGCCGACGTGACCGAGAAAGAGGTCTCGAAGGACGAGCTACAGAAGGCCGTGGAAGAGCTCGACGAAGAGTGATCTTGACCACGGGTTGATCGAGAGGCCGCCCTTCGGGGCGGCCTTTTTCGTTGCCGGTCACCTTGGGCCGAAATGCGGAAATGGCCGTCACTGGGGACGACCATTTCCTCTCCCGGCGGCTGGGCGTGGGGGCTGAGCTACCGGCAGTCGTTGCCGAAACGTGCCTTCATCAGGGCGATGACTTCGGTCACGCGTCGGGCGCGCTCGTCATGTCCTGCCTCTTCTTCCTGCGCGACGACGATCTGGGTCTGCGTGCGTCGCGAGGCGGACAGGGGGGCTCCGATCAATCGGAGCAGACGAGCGGAAGCGAGCGAGTACAACTGTGCGCCTTCTGCGGCTGTCGTTTGGGTGGGGAGGATTTGTCTGGTCATTGTCGTACGTCGCCGCTTTCCGTTTTGCTGCCGATCCTTCGTCGTCATGAGGGGTGACGGTTGAAGGACCTCGAAGTAGTGATAGCGGACCCCAACTGTCGTCTCAAAGCATCCGGTGCATACCCGGCATATGCTTTGAGGTAGTCATCCGAGCAAAAGCGCGACCGGACCCTACGAGCGGTCAGACGAGGGCCTTGGGGGAAGGCCGGGACACACGAAAAAGGCCGCGCATCTGCAGATGCGCGGCCTTTGAAACGTCGATGGTGAGGGAATCAGCCCTCTTTCGAGTCGTCTTCGGCTGCTTCGTCCTCGGGGGTCGAAACCACTTCGGCCAGATCGTCGTCGTCCGACGCGGCCGAGCCGATATCGTCGAACAGTTCCGCGATCTCGAATTCGGCTGCGGCTTCTTCTTCCGCGGCCAGTTCCTGGATCGACTTGCCCGACGCCTGAAGTTCGGCCTCTTCGGGCGAACGCGCGACGTTGAGGTTGATGGTGGCCATCACCTCGGGGTGCAGGTGCACCTCGACTTCGTGCAGACCCAGTTCCTTGATCGGCTGACGGATCAGGACCTGCTTGCGGTCGATCGAGAAGCCCTCTTCCGAGGCCACGTTGGCGGCGTCACGGGTGGTGACCGAGCCGTAGAGCGAGCCGCCGTCGGAGGCCTGACGAATCACGACGAACTGCTGCCCGTCGAGGCGCGACGCCATGTCTTCGGCTTCCTTCTTGGTTTCCAGGTTGCGCGCTTCAAGCTGCGCCTTCTGGGCCTCGAAGGATTCGATGTTGGCTTTGGACGCGGTCAGCGCCTTGCCCTGCAGCAGCAGGTAGTTGCGGGCGAAGCCGGGCTTGACGTCGACGACGTCGCCCATCTGGCCAAGCTTGGCCACGCGTTCGAGAAGGATGACTTGCATGTGCTTTACTCCTTACTTGACGGCGTAGGGCAGCAGCGCGAGGAAGCGGGCGCGTTTGATGGCGCGGGCCAGTTCACGTTGCTTCTTGGCCGAGACGGCGGTGATGCGGCTGGGGACGATCTTGCCACGCTCGGAGATGTAGCGTTGCAGCAGACGGGTGTCCTTGTAGTCGATCTTGGGTGCGTTGTCGCCCGAGAAGGGGCAGACCTTGCGGCGGCGGAAAAATGGTTTTGCGGCCATGGTTTAGCTCTCCTCTGACTTAGCGGCGTTCGCGGCGACGATCTTCGCGCTCGTCGCGCTTCTGCATCTGGACGGACGGACCTTCCTGATGCTCTTCGACCTTGATGGTCAGCACGCGCATCACGTCGTCGTGGAGGCGCATCAGGCGTTCCATTTCCTGCACGGCTTCCGACGGGGCGTCGGTGCGCATGTAGGCGTAGTGGCCCTTGCGGTTCTTGTTGATCTTGTAGGCCATGGTCTTGACACCCCAGTACTCGGTGTCGACGACCTTGCCGCCATTATCGCTGACGACGGTTCCGAAATGTTCGACAAGGCTTTCGGCCTGTGCGCCGGACAGATCCTGGCGCGAGATGAAAACATGCTCGTAGAGGGGCATGTGCACTCCATTTATATCAAGGCGCATTTCAAAGGGCCGGGCCATGTCCTTCCGCCCCGGACCCACGAGAGACTGCGCGGTTCATACGTCTTGCGAAAGGATGGCCCGATATACAGGGCTGGGTCGGAAAGGCAAGGGGGGAGCGCGGCGGATATCGCAGGTGGCCGGTTGTTGCCGCGATGGGGATTTGGAAGTTCGGCTTTGAGCTGGACCTGCCACGTCCCGAACCAGATCCGGGATCTCTGCACGAGGCTGGCGATGAGGCCCCGGATCAGGTCCGGGGCAAGCCTGCGCGGCAGTTTCAGCCGCGCGGCATTCTCAGGACGATGCTGCGGCCACTCTTGACGTAGCTCAGCTGGCCGTCGCCGATCGACGAGACCCGGCCGCCGTCGATGCGGTCGCCGACCTTGACCTTCTTGTAGCGTCCGTTGGCCAGCCGGACCAGCGCGCGGCGGCTTGACGGTTTGCCGTATACGCCGATCAGGTTGACCCGGCGCAGGTTGATGGCGTTCTTCTCGGTCGCGGCGGAGGCGACGCTGGCACGCGACGGGATCGCCGGGGTGACCGTGCGCGGCGCGACGTTGCCGGCGCTTGAAGTAGCGGCGACGGCGGACTGTTGCTGGCGGGTAGCGCGGGTGACGAGCGCCGCGATGTTGGCGGGGCGCGTCTTCGGCTGGACCGACGCCGCCACCGCCAGCGCGCTGGCCTCGATCTGCTGTTCGGCCTCGGTCTTGGCCGGGTCCTCGTCCGGCCGCGGCAGTGGGCGCTTCTGACGCAGTTCCGCGAGGCTGACCCCGCCCAGATTGGCGCGCTCGTTCTGTTCGATCAGATCCCCCGGGCGCGGGTTGGGCCGCAGGCCGGCCAATGTGGGATCGGTGACGACCGGAGCGGTCTCAGCCGTTTCCGGAGCCTGCGGTTCGGCTGGTATTGCCTCGGCTGCCGGGGCGGTTGCGGTCTCGACATCGCCGCTTTCGTCGGTCTCGGCTTTTGCGGCAACCTCGGGCTGCGGCGCGTCTTCGGGCACGGGCAGCGGCGTTGGTGTCAGCGCGGCGTCGGGTGCGGTTGCCGCGCCGGGTTGGGCGGCAGGGTCGGGCGCCTCGGATGCCTCTGTCGATCCGTCGGGTACGGGCTGTGCCGCGGACTGCGCGGCAACGGTGCCGGGCCGCGGCGGCGGCTTGACCGGCGGCGGCCCCAGAACGAGCCGGAAACCCTCGGGGTGCACAACGCCCTCTGGCGTCGCCTCGATCAGCCCGTTGTCATCGAAGGTGAGACCGGCGTCCGGCGGATAGGGATTGCCCTGAGCCACCGGCGGCACATCGGTTGTCGCGTCGCGGGCGGCAGGAATGGCAATCGCGTCGTTCACCACGACGTTGCCGTCGATCGAGGCGACATAGACATCGCCCACGACATTCTGGCCGGGTTCGGCGGGCGGTGCCGGGGCGCGCTGCCAGATGCCGGTGGCGGCGTAGCGCGCCTCGGCCTGTTCCGGGGTCAGGGCCTCGGCCTCGGACGGGACGGACAGCCCGTCCACCTGATCCTCGACCAGATCGCGGCTCATGGCCGGGACACCTTGGCTGAGCGCGGCAACGTCGATGGCCGTCGGATCCTCGGCGTCGATGTCCGGGGCGGTGTCCGGCAGGGCCAGCGCTGTCTCCTCGACTGGGCGGGGCATGGGCTGCGAAGTGGTCTCGGTCGCCGGTTGATCGAGCTGGGCTTGCTCTGCGTCCACCTCGGAGGCTTCGACGATCACGGCGGAGGCCGTCACCGGGGTCCCTGCGTCACGCTCGATCAATCCCGCCAGACCGTCGTCCAGCATCAGCGTCGCCCAGGCCGCGACGGCGAGCATCACCAGCACGAGCGCCGCCGTCAGCATCACGCCGAGATAGCGGGGCTTGCCGCCGACCTTCTGCTTGCCGCGCGCGCCGAAAACCGTCATCCGCTCGCTTTCCTCGAGCGCGGCGCCGGTGGCCATCGCGGCGTTGGCCACACGGTCCTTGGCAGCTTGCGGCTTTCGATGTGCAAAGGCAGGCGCGGTGTCTGGCGTAGCGCTTTTGCTGCGGCGGCTGGCGAAACCGATCGGCTTGGCGGGCGGTGTCATCGCCCCGGAGGCCGCCGTCGGCGCGGCAGGTGCCGTCACGATGGGTGCCTGCCCGTCTTCCTGGGGCAGATCGTCGCTTTTCGGGCGCTTCGCGAAACTGTCGCGGGCCTTGGCTGCGATCTGGTCGCTGATGTCGGTCTCGGAGGCTGGCGATGCGACGGTCGGAGCCGTCGACGGTCCGGGTTTCGCGTTTTTCCTTGCAGGGCCCGGCGCACGGCTGGCGGCCTTGCCGAACCGCGGCTCCGGTCGGTCGCTGTTCAAGGCGGGTCCGGCCGGCGGCAGGGGCAGGTCACGGCGTGCGCGGATGCTTGTGAAGCCGGGCGTCTCCGACGGCCTGTCACGGATCGGCAGGGGATCCTTCTGGGCCGGCGACAGGGGCGGCAGGGGCGGCTGGCCTTCCGTAGCTGTCTTGACGACCGGTTCGGACGTTTCGGGTTTCGCCGCGGTGGCCTCCGGCGTCTTTTCGACAGGCTGTTCGGTGGTGGACGGCTTTGGGTCGGGCTGGGCAACCGGGGCCTTCAGGTTCGGTTCGTCCGCCGCCGCCTTGGCGTCGGCAGAGGTAGCCTCCTCGACCGGCTTTGCTGTGTCGGAAACGGCCTCTTCCGTCTGCTTGGTATCGACGGTGAGCTTGTCGTCCTCGTTTGCGGCGGGGCTGTCGGGCTGATCGTCCGTCGCAGGTTTGCCGTCGGCCACAGCCTCAGGGTCGGCATGGGGCGGGCTTTCGACCTGAGCCTTGGCTTGAGACGTCGTCTTGGCAGGGATCTCGGGCTTGGGGGCGGTCGATGCTTCGGTGTCGCCCGTCGCGGAAGACG
The DNA here is from genome assembly GCF_056858395.1 of Litorisediminivivens sp. KMU-197. NCBI lineage: Bacteria > Pseudomonadati > Pseudomonadota > Alphaproteobacteria > Rhodobacterales > Paracoccaceae > Litorisediminivivens > Litorisediminivivens sp. KMU-197. The sequence goes on from NZ_JBXEQG010000001.1 coordinate 276,606, forward strand.
CGTCTTCCGACGCGGGCGCGGTCGCGGGCATGTCCTTGGCGTCGGTGCCGGCCGCATCCTGCACCGCGTCCTTGTCTTCGGGCGCAGCTTCGGCCTTGGGTTCGTCCGGTGATTCGGGCGGCGGGCCGTCGAGAACCTTGATCGGGACATCGTCGCCCTGCACGGTCAGACCCGGGGTCAGCGTTGTCAGTGCCTTCTGCGTCGGGCCGAAGAACGGCTCACGCTTGAACCCGGCCCCATCCGAGATGTCCGAGACAAACCCCAGCGGCAGGAAGCCATTGTCGGCAGCGAAGCTTTCGGCCTCTTCCAGCGTTTCACGGGCGACGGCGGCGATATGCACCTCGTCGCCCTCGACGTGGAAATCGTAGACCAGTTCATCAATGGCATAGGGCGTCGCGCCGTCCAGTGCGGCCTCGACCGTCTCTGCGACAGATATGCCACGGTCAGGTTTCGAGACGTCGAGGAACTTGACCTGTTCGGTCGGAAGGACGAGCTTGACCTCGGGATCGCCCTCATCGGTCAGCCTGGTCGCGATGGCCCGCATCTGTTTGAGTGCCGCCGGCAGGTCGGCGACGGTCGGCGCGACCTTGTCCAGCCGATACCAGCCGTCCGGCGACCCGCCATAGGCTGACGCACGCCGCAAGAGCGCAATCCCGTCGAAGGACAGCAACAGTGCAAAATCTGGTTTCATCTGTCCGGCTTTCGCACTCCTTACGTGACCAATCAAGTATGGCCGCCTCGTCAGGGTAACTTAGGGCAGCTTCCCGCCGAGAAAAAGCCATTGCGCCGGATTGTCGCCACCCCGGGCTTGTGCCGGAGGCGTGGGGCACGCATCAATAGGGCGCATGGAATGCAATATAGCACAAGGGGCGCGGGAATGTTGAGGGTACTGATTGCAAACGCCTTTGCCGTATGGCTGATCACGCTGTCCGCGTCGGCGCAGGACGCCGGCGCTGAGGGGCAGATCGTCGTCACCGGTCGGGCCGAGGTGCAGGCCAGCCCGGATGTCGCGACGGTGACGCTGGGCGTGGCCCATGAAGCCCGCGATGCACGGTCAGCGATGGCGCAGGTTACCGCCGACGTCCGCGGGCTGTTTGAGCGTCTGCAGGCCGAGGGCGTGCAGCCGCGCGACGTGCAGACCACCACGCTGAGGCTCGATCCTGTGTGGCGTCCGCGCTCGAACACGCAACCGGCCGAGGCGCCGATGATCGTCGGGTTCGTCGCGCGCAATGACATGACCATCCGCCTGCGCGAGATGGATCAACTGGGCGACGTGCTCGAGCTGCTTCTGGCGGACGGGGCGAATCGGTTCTCGGGCGTGAGCTTCGGATTGCGCGACCCCGAGCCGCTGCTGGATACCGCTCGCCGAAACGCTGTAGCCGATGCGCGGCGCAAGGCCGGGATCTATGCGCAAGCCGCGGGGGTACGTTTGGGAGAGGTCCTGAGCATTTCGGAGCCGGGCGCGTCGCAGCCGCCGGGCCCGGTGTTCGCGCGGATGGAATCGGCGGAGGGTATGGCCATCGCGCCGGGCGAGCTGACGTTTTCGGCAGAGGTGACCATCGTGTACCGGATCGGGCCGCAACGCTGATCGGGGTGCCATCCGGGTATCGGACAGCCGGGCAGCGGTCACTCTGTCGGCAGGAAGAAGGCATTGCGCTCCATCAGGCCAGCCATCCGATAGCCGAGATCGGGGAAGAGTTCGTTCAAACGTTCTTCGGTTCTTCGCTGCGCCCGGGGTCTGTCGACCTCGAGCACGATCAACGGGCGGCAGCGCTGGATCAGGCCGCGCGCACCCAGCATGGCAGGCCATTCATGACCTTCGAGGTCGAGATGCAGGATCCGCACCCGGCGCGAGGCGTCGATCAGCGTATCGATCGTCACCACCGGTACATCGACGGTGCGACCGGGGATTGGGGCGTCGACCACCTTTGCGCGCGCCGCCATCGGTTCGCCATTGTCGGCCACCACGAGGAAGCTGAGCGTTCCGGCCGCTTCTCCCACCGCAAGCGGATGCAGGGCGACGTTCCGCAGCCGGTTCAGCCGCAGGGTCTCGCGCGCGGCGGCATGGCTGAGCGGCACCGGCTCAAAGCTGTGCACGGTGGCGCCGGGGGCCATGGCCTGCGACAGCGCGGGAAGGAAATCGCCGACGAAGGCGCCTCCGGTGACGATGTCGCCGTCCTGCACCCAGCGGCGCAGGAACCTCAGCGTGTTCGGTTCGTAGACGCCGCCGGACAGCAGCGTGCGGGGCACCTCACGCTTGGCGTAGTCGTCGGGGATGCAATAGAACCCGTATTCGTTGACCGCGACGGTCCGGGCGAATTGGGGGTCTGCAAGGGCGTTTTCGGCGCCTTTGGCCGGGACTGGACGGGTCTGCATCTCGGGCCTCGCTGTCTTTTCCACAGCATAGGCAGCAGGCCTGACGGCACCAAGTGATTTCGCGCCCCACAGGATGTGCGGGGCGCGAGGTGTTGCAAGCCTCAGGCAGAGGCCTTGGTCAGCGCCTGGTCGAGATCGGCGATCAGGTCGTCGGCGTCCTCTGTCCCGATCGAGATGCGCACCACGTCGGGGCTGGCGCCCGCCGCCTTCTGCTGCTCTTCGGTCAGCTGTCGGTGGGTGGTCGAGGCCGAGTGGATCACAAGGCTGCGGGTGTCGCCGAGGTTGGCGACATGGCTGAACAGCTCGAGGCTGTCGACGAACTTGACGCAGGCATCATAGCCGTCCTTCAAGGCCACGGTGAACAGGCCGCCGGCGCCCTTGGGGCAGATCCTGGCTTTACGATCCTTGTAGGGCGAACTGTCCAGCCCGGCATAGGTCACGCCCGCGACGGCGTCATGCCCCTCGAGCCATGCCGCGATCTTCTCGGCGTTCTGCACGTGGCGTTCCATGCGCAGCGACAGGGTCTCGATCCCCATCAGCGTGTAATGCGCCGCCTGCGGGTTCAGCGTCATGCCAAGATCGCGCAACCCGATGGCAATGCCGTGGAAGGTGAAGGCAAGGGGGCCAAAGGTCTCGGCGAACTTGAGGCCATGGTATGCAGGCTCCGGCTGGCTGAGCGAGGGGAACTTGTCCGACGCGGACCAGTCGAATTTGCCGGAATCCACCACGCATCCGCCGGTAACGGTGCCGTTGCCGGTCAGGTATTTGGTCATGGAATGCACCACGAGGGTCGCGCCATGCTCGATCGGGCGGCAGAGGTAGGGCGTGGCCGAGGTGTTGTCGACAATCAGCGGCAGGCCGGCGCCGTCGGCGATCGACGCAAGGGTGTCCAGGTCGGCGATATGGCCGCCGGGGTTGGCAATGCTTTCGCAGAACACCGCGCGGGTGTCATCGTCGATGGCCGCCTTGACCGCGTCGGTGTCGTCGATGTCGACGAACTTCGCCTCCCAGCCGAACCGCTTGATGGTCTGGCTGAACTGGGTGACGGATCCGCCGTAAAGCCGGGTCGACACCACCACGTTTTTGCCCGGCCCCATCAGCGGAAACAGCGCCATGATCTGCGCCGCATGCCCCGACGAGCAGCAGACCGCGCCGACGCCGCCTTCGAGCGTGGCGACACGTTCCTGCAGCACCGCGACCGTGGGGTTGGTCAGCCGCGAATAGATGTAGCCGACTTCCTGGAGGTTGAAGAGCGCCGCCGCATGTTCGGCATCGCGGAATACATAGGCCGTGGTCTGGTAGATCGGCGTCTGTCGCGCGCCGGTCGCCGGATCGGGCCTGCTGCCTGCGTGGATTTGTAGCGTGTCGAAGCCATAGGTGGGGGCGTCGGTCATGGGGTCCTCCGTCAAATTTCCGCGGAGGTTATGCAGGAGGGGAGCGGAAGGCCAGAGGTTATGACCCTCAGGGTTCGAACGTCACTGCGCTGAGTACCGGATTTGCGGACAAAGTGAGCTTTCGCGTCGGCTGCTGCAATGGCTGGTTCCGGTTATGCTACTCTTCTGCCGAGCGGCGATCCCATGATCGTCGCCGAAACTCTTGGAGGAACGCTACAGTATGATTGCTTACGTCACCGTAGGAGCAGACGACATCGCGAAGGCTGAACGCTTCTACTCGGCATTCCTCCCAGCTCTTGGCTACAGGCTTGAAGCGTATCACGGAGACTTGAGCTACATTTTGCCCGCAGAGCCAGCTCAGTCCCTCGTTCAGCCGGATTTCTACGTCAAATCTCCCTTCAATGGGAAATCTGCATCGGCTGGGAACGGCGCAATGGTCGCATTTCAGGCGCAATCGCAGAAACAGGTCCGTGACCTTCATGACGCCGCTTTAGCTGCGGGCGGCTCGGACGACGGGCAACCAGGTTTTCGGGCCTGTTATGGTCCCCATTTCTACGTCGGCTATCTTCGTGATCCGCACGGCAACAAGATCGCGCTGTTTTCCAGTGATCCTAACGAACCCGGGCGCGATAGGTAACGCGGGAGCCGACATTAGGACCAGCCTCAGCATCACGCGGTCTGGGCTCTGTGCTGACATTCAGCCCCAGTGATAAGCGCCCCGTCCAGCCTTTCTCTACCGCATCCAGAACCCTTCGCGCTTGATACGGTTGCGGATTGCCTGCTCGCGGCCGGGCAGGTTGTCCTGGTCGAACATCTCGCGCACCTTGTGGCCGCGGCCCTGATAGATCATCCGAAGCGCCGGTTCGTGATCCTTTAGGCGTTTCTTGATCTTGTTGGGGCCGGTGACGGTCTCGAGCGTGTCGATCACGTGTTTCGGCTCGCGCGCGTAGAGCATCGGCAGCACCCTGTAATGGCAGGTGTGCGTACCGTCGAGCATGCCCGCGGGCAGGGTGTCGCGGCCGCCGCCGAGCGAATGGATCACCAAGGGCAGGGCGACCTGATCGAGCCAGGGGTTCATCGGCTGGCAAGCCAGTTCGGACGGCGGGTCGTCGCGGATGGTCAGGGCGTAGTCGAGGAAACGGTCTCCGAACAGCTTGGGACACTTGTAGAAAAAGTACCCGGCGTTGAAATAGAGGTAGCGCTGCCAGTATTCGTCGGGCTGGCTCAGATCCAGCGAGCTGTCGAAGTCCAGCCCGAAGCGGTCGTAAAGCGCCTTCCACGTCTCGGTGTAGCCCGGACCGTAAAGCTCGATCTTGGGCCAGGTGCCCTCGCGCCGCATCGAGGCGGTGGGACGGTCGAAGTCGAAGGGCACCTCGCGCAGGTCGCCGGTGATCAGCGTGTCGGTATCGAAGAACACGAAGGGTTCGCCCTCGGGCAGGACGGAGAGCGCTTCGATCTTGTTGCCGTAGGGATAGGCCTTGCCGAAGTGGCGGCTTTCGAACGGCACAAAGTCGACGCCCTGTTCCAGCAGAAGGTTGCGCAGGTCCTCGTCACGGATCCGGGGATCGTTGGGCCAGAGCGGGCCTGGCTGCGGCTCGGCCAGAAACAGCTTGCCACGAAAGCCGCGCATGTGGTGGCGCAGCGAGGCGGCGAAGATCAGCGCCTCGTATTGCAGACGCCCGGACTGGCCGATGATCAGGATGTTGAACGGCGTGTCGCCTATCGGTTCTGCCGTCATTGGCTGGCTGCCCCCGGTGTTGTAATGACGTCTTTTTCGCCGACTATAGGCCGGAAAAGTCCGTGCCTAAAGCATTTCGGTGGTCTTTTTCGGGCAGTGCCGCAGGGCCCGTGTCTGCATGCTCAACGTGAGACGAACGTGTCGCCGGCCGGCACCGCGAATGCCGAGCGACGCAACAGGTGGAAGCGCCCCGTCGCGGGGTCGGAGCGCAGCAGAGACAGCGCGTCGAGCGTGAAGGGGCCGGAGAGATGCGGTGCGAGATGGGCCGCGAGGCTGTCTTTCATTACGGGAAGCTCGTCACGGCGCAAGGGGTCGGTGAGGGTGATGTGAAAGCGGAAATCCTCGAACACGTAGGGATATCCCCAGCGGGCAAGGTTCTGCTCCTGTCGCGGGCTCAGGGTCGATTTGCGCCGGCGGTAGATCTCGGCTTGGCCGGGTGGCGCGCGGAAGGCATCGAAATACCGGACGATTTCGGCCGCGCGGGCGGAAAGGGCGTCGGTGTTTCCGCGCGGGACAAGGGCGAGGAAGCCGCCGATACGAGCGAGGTCGAGGCCCTCCAGCGCGACCGGAGGTCGTGTGGCGGCGAAATCCTGAACGGCGCGGTCCAGCGCCGCGGCAGTGCGCGTTTCGGCAAGGTGGAAAGGCGGCTTCAGCGTGCCATGGGGGCCATATTTGCGGGGCCGTTCGGTCAGGGCGGACACCGGCCGCGGCAGGCCCGGCAGAACGGGGTGCGGACGCTCGCATCCTACGGCGGGGTCCCAGCCCAGCCAATGGCTCAGCGCCTCGGCCAGCGGGCCGGGCGGCGGTGTGTAGTAGAGCGCATAGCGGGGCTGCATCGTCATTTCTTGCGCAGGCGCGCGCGCAGGTGGCGTTCGAGCGTGTCCCAGACAAGTCGGATGCGGCGCGAAGTCTTGACCTCCCGGTGGGCCACCAGCCAGACAGGGTACTCTATCGGGCCGTTCCCCGGCAGCAGGCGGGTCATGCCGGGGGTGGTGTCGCCCAGAAACTCCGGCGCGATGCCGATGGCGACACCCTGCCGCGCCAGTTCCCAATGCACGAGGTGGTTGTCCGAGCGGATCGCCAGCATGTCGGGCGTCAGAGCGATGCCGAAGCGGGCGAAAGCGCCGATCATGCTCTCGGCACTGTCCATTGCGATGAATTCGTGGCCGGCGAGGTCGTCGAGCGACCGTGGCATTCCGCGCTGGGCGAGGTAGCTATCGGAGGCATAGAACCAACCGGTGTCGATGGCGATGCGCTTGGCGGTAAGGGCAGGGTCCTCCGGTTGGGCGTTGCGGATGGCGATGTCGGCTTCACGGCGGCGCAGATCGGTGACGGCATTGGTCGCCACGATCTCGATCTCGAGACCGGGAGCGACGGCGCGAAGCTCGGCGATGACCGGCGGCAGCAGGAACGCGGAATAGATCTGGGACGCGGTGATGCGGACGTGCCCGTTGATATCCTGCGAACGGCCGGAGGCGGTCAGCGAGATGCGGGTGGCGGCCTCGCCCATGGTCCGCACGTGGTCGATCAGTTCCAGCCCCGATGGCGTCAGTTCCAGTCCGCGCCCGGTGCGTTCGAACAGGGCGACCCCAAGCTCATCCTCTAGCGCGCTGACCTGCCGCCCAAGGGTGGGCTGCGCCATTCCCAGCGCCCGCGCCGCGGCCGACAAGGAGCCTTCCTCGGCGGTGACGAGAAACGCCCGCGCCCGGTTCCAGTCGAAGGTGACGCTGCGCCAGTCCATGCGTTGACGCATATCAGGCCTGCGGAATTGGTCAATTCCCCGAAGGGATGTGCATGGCTTACTTTGCGGCAACGCGATAGGAGGCTTACATGAAAGCGGCGGTGTACAAGGAATACGGCGGACCGGAGGTGGTTCGCATCGAGGATTTGGCCCAACCCGAACCGGGCAAGGGCGAAATTCTGGTGAAAGTGGCGCATGGCAGCGTGACCACGGCGGACTGGCGCCTGAGAGCGGCGGCGTTTCCCGGTGTGCTGGCGGTGCCGGGCCGGCTGATGTTCGGCCTTCGTCGGCCGCGCTCAGCGGTGCTGGGCAGCGATTTCGCCGGCGAAGTGGTGGCCTTGGGTGCGGGGGTGACGGAGTTCGCGCTCGGACAACAGGTCTACGGTTTCACGATGCTGGGGGCGCACGCGGAATACCTTGTGGTCAAGGCCTCAGGCGCGGTGGCGCCTCTGCCGGAGGGGTTATCGTTGCAGGAGGCGGCGGCAGTGCCGTTCGGCGGGCTTTCCGCGCTGGTGTTCCTGCGCGACCATGCGAAAGTGCGGCCAGGACAAAGGATCATGGTGATCGGCGCCTCGGGCGGCGTCGGGGCCTATGCCGTGCAGATCGCGAAGGCGCTGGGCGCCGAGGTGACGGGGGTTGCCTCGGGCGGGCACGAGGGGTTCGTGCGGTCGCTGGGCGCGGACGATTTCGTCGACTACCGGCAGCAACGTTTGCGCGATGTGACCGGGAATTACGATGCCGTTGTCGATACGGTGGGCGCGGCGCGGTTTGGCGACCTGCGGCACCTTCTGGGGCGGAATGGCGTCTTCGTGCCGTTGAACTTCGGCCTGCGCGAACTGGGACAGGCGCTGTGGGCGCGGCTGCGCGGTGGGCCTTGGATTGCGATAGCGATCAGTGGCGACACGCGCGCCGACCTCGACGTGCTGGGCGGGTTGATCGCAGAGGGCAGGCTGCGGCCGGTGGTGGACCGGCGCTACCCGCTGGCGGACATCAGGACAGCCTATCAGCATGTCGAGGGACGGCACCGGGAGGGTGCGGTGTTGCTGGACATGGCGGCGTAAGGGACAAGCGGGCCGCGGAGGGGCCTTACGCCCCTGTCGCCGGAAGCAGCGGATCGGCGATGGGCTTCAGCGCCGCGTAGAGTGTGGCGTGGATCGGTGTCGGGATGCCATGGCGGGCGCCGATCCTGACCACGTCGCCGCTGAGGTATTCGAGCTCCAGCGGCTTGCCGTTGCGCAGATCGTCGAGCATCGAGGCGTGCATGTGGTCCGGCAGGTTCTGGATGAAAGTCCAGATCGTCTCGACCGTGTCGGCGGGCAGCGCCGGTTGCGCGGCCTGGGCGACCGTGACGGCCTCTTCGATGGCAGAGCGGAACAGTCGCCACGAGGCCGCATTGGCGCGCAGGGGACCGACGTCCAGCCCGGTAAGCGTGGTCAGCGAGGCCAGTGTGGACTGGCCGCAGAACTTGGTCCAGAGGTCGTTGAGGATATTGTCGTGCAGCACCGGCGTGACGCCGGCCTCGGCAAGGACTTCGTGCAGCCGGTCGCAGCGCGGGCTGGTGCCACCCTTGGCCTCGCCGAAGGTGAACATGTCGAAAGGCGCGGAGTGGGTGATCTCGCCGGGGGCGGTGATGGCCCCGGGGATACGGGCGACCCCGGGCACGACATGCCCATCCCCGATGACGGCCGCCAGACGCTCCCATGCGGTGACGCCGTTCTGACAGGTGACCACCATGGTGTCGGAGGTCAGCATCGGGCGGATCGCCTCGGCGGCGGGTTCGACGTCGATATTCTTGACCATGAAGAGGATGACCTCGGCCGTTCCGGCCTCGGCAGGGTCACCGGTGGCGCGAATGTCGGGCAGATGCGCGTCGCCCTTCTGGCTGCGGATGCGCAATCCGTCCTGTTGAAGCGCTTCTAGGTGACTGCCACGGGCAATCAGCGTAACGTCGTGCCCGGCCTGGGCCAGCCGTCCGCCGAAGTAGCCGCCCAGCGCGCCTGCACCCATCACTGCGATCTTCATGACGCCGCCTCCCTCATGACCTTTGGTCAACTATCATGTGGAACCGGCCGTGAGGAAAGGATTTCCGGCCGCCGGGACCGGGTTACACCATTTCGCCTGAGGGAAAATGGTGGGCGACCCTGGAATCGAACCAGGCGTGCGTCTCCGCGAGGGAGTTACAGTCCCCTGCCACACCTTGCGGCCTGTCGCCCACTGTGTGGCGCTGATTAATGATGCCCCGTTGCGAGGTCAAGGCGAAAAACCGGGAAAATCGCGGGGCTTTTCGCCGGGTATTCCTCGTGGCTGCTTGCACCCCGGATCCGGCGGCGTCATTGTCGCGCGAATCCGGAGGGCAGGGCATGAAGAAACCGAAATGGGTGGTCGAGAAGGAACAGGCCAAGCGCGCGGCGGCGGCCGAGACGGTGTGGCTGTTCGGCCTGCACGCGGTGCGCGACGCGCTGGAAAACCCCAGGCGCGAGAAGCTGCGCCTGATCGTGACGCGCAACGCCGCCGACAAGCTGGCCGAGGCGATTGCCGCCAGCGGGATGACGCCGGAGATGGCCGATCCGCGCAAATTTCCGGCGCCGCTGGATCCGCAGTCGGTGCATCAGGGCGCGGCGCTCGAGGTGAAGCCGCTGAACTGGGGCGGTGTGCAGGAGGTGGCCCTGGCCGGCGGCGCGGGGCCGCAGCGGCTGGTGCTGCTCGACCGGGTGACCGATCCACATAACGTCGGCGCCATCCTGCGCTCGGCCGAGGTGTTCGGCGCCCGGGCGGTGATCGCGCCGGCGCGGCATTCGGCGCCCGAGACCGGTGCCCTGGCCAAGACAGCCAGCGGCGCGCTTGAACGGCAGCCCTACCTGCGAGTGCGCAACCTGTCCGACACGATCCTTGAGTTGCGCGACATGGGCTATCTGGTGCTCGGGCTGGCGGGCGAGGCGGATGAAACCATCGAGACCGCCTTGCAGGACCGTACCGATCGCCCGGTGGCGCTGGTGCTGGGCGCCGAGGGACCCGGCCTGCGCGAACGGACGCGCGAAAGCTGCGACGCACTGGTGAAGATCGCCTTCGCCGGGGCTTTCGGGTCGCTCAACGTGTCGAACGCCGCGGCAGTGGCGCTTTATGCCAGCCTGCCACGCGGCTGAGGGGTTCCTTTCGCGGCACCAGTGCTTACCTTGAACCCCGGACAGAGCGGAGAGAGCACATGCCGCAGGGCACGAAGATCGCCACATGTTGTTACTGCGGCACCCGCGCGGCACTGGTCCTGCGCGGTGACAAGAGCCATGAGCTGAGCTGCGCCTCCTGCGGGGCACCGCTGCATGATCTCAAGCAGATGCCCGCGTCGCGGATGGCGGATTACGAAACGCCCAAGCGGATGCCGAAGCCGCAAAGGCGGAAGGGCGTGACACCCAACCCGCTGTGGGAGTTGCGCGGCGCCGACCGCGGGCGCAAGAAGAAGAAGTCGAAGCGCAAACGCGGGGTCAGCTGGTTCCTCGACGAGGCTTTCGATGTGATCGAGGATATCTTCGACTGACAGGGAGGTACGGCCATGGCGAAACCGAAGACCTACGAGGGCCGCGACATCGCGGTAAGTTTCGACATGGCGCGCTGCATCCATTCGCGCAATTGCTACCTGCGGCTCAGCGAGGTCTTCGACCCGTCGCGCCGCCCCTGGGTCGATCCCGACGCTGCCCCGGCCGAGGAGATCGCGGCAATGATCCGCACCTGTCCGTCGGGGGCGCTGACCTTCAGCCGCCGGGATGGCGGACCGGAAGAGACCCCGCCGAAGGTCAACCGGGTTGAGGTGCAGGAAAACGGACCCCTGGCGGTGGCGGGCGATCTGACATTGGGCGGAGACCGGTGTACGCGGGTGACGCTCTGTCGGTGCGGGCTGTCGAAGAAAAAACCCTATTGCGACTACAGTCACGTGAGAGCCGGGTTCACCGCCACCGGAGAACCGTCAGAGGCCGAAGACAAGGAAGCCGAGGACGGGCCTCTTGCGATCGCTGCACGCGAAAACGGCCCCTTGGTGCTGACCGGCCCGGCCGAGGTCGTCTCGGGCACCGGCCGCAAGGTCAAGCGGGCCGGCAAGCTGGTCCTGTGCCGGTGCGGGCAATCTGGCAACAAGCCGTTTTGCGATGGCAGTCACAAGGACGCGGGGTTTCACGGCGACGCGGTGTAACCGGAATGCCAGTGCTGGCGCGGTAGGGGGACCGCCCGCAGTAACCGTGTCGTGCAAGGGGCGTCCGGACGCTAACCCCGTTGTTTCGCTTTCGACCGCAACGTGAGATTCACGCCGTATGTCTTGCGCGCTGTGACCAACCGCAGGTCCTCGGGGTCCATGCCGAGCGACAGGATGGTGTGCGGATCATAGCGGTCCTTCGCGGCGGAGCGGTCATAGGGGGTGCCGAAAATCCGGTCGATCCAACCCATGCCGAAACTGACGTGAAAGGTGGTCTCGTGATCGTTGAAGTGATGGCGCAGGTGGCTCTGCGTCACCTTCTTTCCGAACCAGCCCTTCGGAACCTTCAGATGTGCCAGCGTGTGGCAGTATTCATAGAACGTATAGGCGGTGACAGAGCCGAGGAAGATCGCGACAGCCGAGAAGACGAGTGCCGCCCACAGCCCGACGAAGGGCCATAGCACGACACAGTGCAGCGCCACCGAGATCAGCCCGAACTTCAGCGCGTACCAATCGTCGCCGCCGGTGAAGAACTCGGGGTCGTCGGGTCTTTCGTGGTGGCCGATATGGCTGCGGTAAAGCTCGTTGAAGACACCTTGTTCGGTGGGCGGTTCGCGGTGCAGCAGGAAGCGGTGCATCGCGTACTCCACCACGAATTGCAGCAGAATGCCGTAGAGGACGGCCAGCAGCAGCACCGGCGAAAAATAGGCGATGAACAGGCCAAGCCCGATCATCCAAACCGGGACCAGACGCTGGAGCGATCCCATGTGGATCAGAACCCGAAGTGTCGCGAGCATGATGCATTCCCTCTTGCCGGCCGGCGATCCGGCTGTGACAGCACGCAGTCTGACCCGGATGAACCGACGGGGCAACAGGATGCAGCTGTCACGCAGGCCATGCCGGGCAAAGACGTTGCGTCCGCCGTCGGCCCCGGATGCTGCTGGCAAGGCTCCGGCATGGGCGGCAAACCCTTTTGACTTGGCCGGGAAATCAGCCGATAACTGGCTGATATTGCGAGGCGCGATCTTGGGGAGGAGGGCGCGATGGGCAGACGGGTTCTCGTCATCGAGGACGAGCCGAACATCACCGAGGCCATCAGCTTCTTCCTGTCGCGCGACGGCTGGGAGGTGTTCACGCATTCCAATGGCCAGAACGCCATGGAAGCGGTCGAGCGGCGCGGGCCCGACCTGTTGATCCTCGACGTCATGCTGCCCGGCAAATCCGGTTACGAGATCCTGCGCGAGCTGCGCGCCGATCCCCGCTGGCAGGGGCTGCCGGTACTGATCCTGACCGCGCGCGGGCAGGACAGGGACCGCGAAACCGCGCGGGCCGCCGGGGCGAGCCGCTTCATGACTAAGCCTTTCTCGAACACCGAGATACTGGAGGCGGTGCGCGAGCTGGTCCCGGCATGAGTCCGCGGCCCGGGCATCTGTTCGTCGAACGTCAGACCTATCGGCGGCGGCGGATACAGGATGCGGCGCGGTTTCTGCCGGTTCTGGCGATCGTGCTGATCATGGTGCCCCTCCTGTGGTCGCAGGGGTCGGACGGTGTCACCATGTCGGGCGCGATCCGCTATCTCTTTTCGCTCTGGGCGCTTCTGGTCGGCGTGGCGCTGCTGCTGTCGCTCCACCTGCGTGACGACCGCGAACAGGTGCAGGACGCCGAGCGCGACGGTCGTGCGGACAGAACCCGATGACCAGCGTCAACCTGCTGATCATCGTCTGCACGCTCTACGTTGCGCTGTTGTTCCTCGTGGCCTTCGTGGCCGAGCGCAGTGCGATGCGGGGCCGCGGGCGCTGGTTGCGCTCACCCATCGTCTATACGCTATCCCTGTCGATCTATTGCACGGCATGGACGTTCTACGGCGCGGTGGGCTATGCCGCGCGGTCGGGGATGGAATATATCACCATCTATCTAGGTCCGACGGTGGTGATGATCGGCTGGTGGTGGGTTCTGCGCAAGCTGGTGCGGGTGGGCCGGGCCCAGAGAGTGACCTCCATCGCCGACCTGATCTCGTCGCGCTTCGGCAAGTCGAACCTGCTGGCTGTGGGCGTCACGCTGCTCGCGGTGATTGCCGCGACACCCTATATCGCGCTGCAATTGCAGTCGGTGACACTGTCTTTTGACAGTTTTGCCGAGGCTGCGGGCCAACCCGGAACCGGCGACGGCAGCGGTGTGTCGACCGCGCTGTGGGTGGCCATGGGGCTGGCATTCTTCACGGTGCTGTTCGGCACCCGCAACCTGGATGCCAACGAACGTCACCATGGCGTGGTCATGGCCATCGCGGTGGAAGCCGTGGTCAAGCTGGTGGCCTTGCTGGCTGTCGGGGTCTTCGTGGTCTGGGGCCTGTCGGGCGGGGTAAGCGAGACCCTGGCGCGCATCGATGCCTCCGAGATCGGCCAGTGGCAGATGCATGGCGGGCGCTGGGCGACGCTGACCTTCCTGTCGGCGGCGGCCTTCCTCTGCCTGCCGCGCATGTTTCAGGTGATGGTCGTCGAGAATGCCGATGAGGCGCATCTGCGCACCGCCTCCTGGGCGTTTCCGGGCTATCTGATGCTGATAAGCCTGTTCGTGGTGCCGATCGCCGTGATGGGCCTCGAGCGGCTGCCTGCGGGCTCAAACCCCGACCTGTTCGTGCTGACGCTGCCGCTGGCCGAGGGGCAGACGGCACTCGCGATCTTCAGTTTTCTCGGCGGCTTTTCCTCAGCCACCTCGATGGTGGTGGTGGCTTCGCTGGCGCTAGCGACCATGGTGTCGAACCACATCGTCATGCCGCTCTGGCTGCGGTTATCCGGCGCCCGCGCGAGCGTTTCGGGCGACGTGCGGCACGTGGTGCTGTTGTCGCGGCGGATCTCGATCGCGGGGATCGTGCTGCTGGGCTACGTCTATTACCGGGTCTCGGGTGGCGGCGCGGCGCTGGCTGCGATCGGACTGATCAGCTTTGTCGGTGTGGCGCAGGTGTTGCCGGTGATGATCGGCGGGCTCTACTGGCGCGGCGCCACGCGGTTGGGCGCGTTGGCCGGGTTGTCGGTGGGCTTCACGCTCTGGGCCTATACGATGTTCCTGCCCGGTCTCGGGGTGGTGCCGCAGGCCGTGCTGGATGCCGGGCCTGCGGGCATGACATGGCTTCGGCCTCAGGCGTTGTTCGGCATCGGCGGGCTCGACCCGCTGGTCCACGCCGTGTTCTGGAGCCTGCTTCTCAACGCGGTGAGCTTCTTCGTGGTCTCGCTGGCGACCTTCCCGACCCCGATGGAGCGGTTGCAGGGCGCGCAATTCGTCAACGTGCTTGACCAGTCCGGATCGGCGCGCAGCTGGTCGGCGGGGGCCGCACAGGCCGAGGACCTGATGGTCATGGCGCAGCGCATCCTTGGTGCGCGCGAGGCACAGGCGTTCTTTGAACAGGAAGCCGCGCGGCAACTGGGGCGGGTCGTGCATCCCGGCGAACTGCCTGAGCCGGACCCGGACTTCCTGCAACGCCTTGAACGGGAGCTTTCGGGCTCGGTCGGGGCGGCCACGGCCCACGCCATGGTGGCGCAGATCGTGGGCGGTGCATCGGTCTCGGTGCACGAGCTTCTGGCGGTGGCCGACGAGACCGCGCAGATGATCGAATATTCCGACCGGCTGCAGGCCCAGTCCAAGGAATTGGCCGCCACCGCTGCGAAGCTGCGCGAGGCCAACGCAAAGCTGACCCGCCTGTCGGTGCAGAAAGACGCCTTCCTCAGCCAGATCAGTCACGAACTGCGCACGCCGATGACGTCGATCCGGGCGTTTTCGGAGATCCTGCGCGATACGCAGGATGTGTCGCCGGACGAGCAACGCAAGTATTCGTCGATCATCCATGACGAATCGGTGCGGCTGACGCGGTTGCTGGATGACCTGCTGGACCTCAGCGTGCTGGAAAGCGGACAGGTGAACTTGAACATGCGCGCCGGCATCCTGCGCGAAGCGCTCGACAAGGCGGTTGCGTCGGCGGCGACGGGCGAGGATGGCCAGAGCCTGCGCATCCTGCGCATCCCCGAAGAGGAAGAACTGCCGCTCGTTACCGACTTCGACCGCTTGGGGCAGGTGTTCATCAACCTGATCACCAATGCCCGCAAGTATTGCGACGCCGAGACGCCCTTCCTGACGATTCGCGCCGAAACGGGGTCTGACGGTCAGGTGCATGTCGATTTCATCGATAACGGCAGTGGCGTACCGCCCGAGGCGCTCGACCTCATCTTCGAGAAGTTCGCCCGCGCCTCGCCGCAGCGGGCTGGCGGAGCAGGGCTTGGGCTGTCGATATGTCGGCAGATCATGGATCGGCTGGGGGGCAGGATCGAATACCTGTCCGGCGCCCGCAATGCGCACTTCCGGGTCACATTGCCCTTGGCATCCGCGCGCGACGCCGAAGATCGTAAGTCGATGGTAACCAATTGACGCCATAGATCGATGCCATGCTTAACGGGCCGAACGGGCCCATGGCCGACCGGGATTTCATGGCTGAGACACGGCGAACGAACCTGTTGAAGGACCTTGCCTCTGCTGCACGCAGGGAACAGGAAACCCGCGTGATGTCGCCCGCGCGGGCGCTTCGGCTGGGGCTCGCACGGTCCGCGGCGCAGTTGCTTGAGCTGCCGTTGCAGGTGACGGAGCTGAAGATATCCGATCTCGGCATCGACGCGCTGACAGATACCTTGCCCGACGACATGCTGCTGGCCCTGCTTGACGGACCCGATGGCGCGCGCGGGGCCGTGGCGCTTGACCGGGCGCTGGTGACGTCGCTGATCGAGGTGCAGACCATGGGCGCGGTCAGCACCTTGGCCGTGACCGAGCGCAGGCTGACGCCGACCGATGCCGCTATGGTGGCGCCCTGGCTGGATTCTGCGCTGGACCGGATCGATGCCTCGCTGGGCCAAGACGCGGCCCCGGACGACGGCGCCTGGATTCTGGGGTTTCGCTTCGGTGCGATGGTGGAAAGCGCGCGCGCCCTGTCTTTGGCCCTGGAAGCACCGGATTTTCACATGCTGAGGCTGAGTGTCGATGTGGCGCTGGGACGCAGAACCGGCACGATGGTCCTGCTGCTGCCGGCCGAGAAACCTTTGGAGCAACCCGATCCCACGGTCCGCAAGGAACCGCAGGAGACCTTCCTCGCCGTCCCGACGGAACTGTCGGTAATCGCGGCGCGGCTCAGCTTGCCCTTGTCCGAGGCAGGCGCATTGCAGCCCGGCGACGTGGTGCCGCTGGGCGGCCTGCTGCTGGAAAAGGCAGAATTGCGTGCACTGGACGGACAATTGGCCGGCCGGGCGCACCTTGGCCGGTTGGGTGACAACTGGGCGGTGCGCTTCAAGGGCGCGGCGCCTGTGGCGGCTGCGCTGGCTGCGCCGCCGGACCCCAAACCGGCCGCAGTCGCCGATCTGCCCGATGTCATGGGGGCAGCGGTGCCCAACCTGCCGGCCGTGACCGATTTGCCCGAAACCCTGCCGGACCTGCCGCCACTGGATTTCGACAGCCCGCCCGCGCCGGGACAGACCGCGTTACCCGGTGCCGGCGGTCCGGACTGGACCCCATCGGAACCTGAACAGGGATGAGGTAAGGTCCGTCGCTGTCCTAGCGACCGCGCAGCAGATCCAGTTGCGGGCGCAAACCATCGAGCGCGTAACCGGCTTCGGCGGCCCTGGCGAGGATTGCGTCGGTGTCCATCGCGCCCTGCATCGCCTGCGCCAGTGACCAGATCACGGTACACCGTGTGCCAGAGGCGCAGTATGCAAGAACCTTGCCCTTCGCGCCGTCCACCAGCGCCATCTGTGCCTCGATGTTCTCGGGTGTCATCGTCTGATGGGTGAGAGGCAGGACATGGAAGTTCAACCCCTCGGCTTCCACCGCGGCACGCAGCGCATCGGCCTGAAACTCGGGCGGCACCTCGGCATCCGGCCGGTTGCAGATGACCGTCGAAAATCCTGCGGCTGCGATGGACGGAACATCCCCGGGCGCGATCTGAGGTGAGACGTGATAGCTCTTGTCGACGTGTCTAATGTCCATGGCTTTCTCATAGGATGCGGCGTTGTTGCTGTCCAGACGGGCAAAAAAAGTTGTGGACAAATTCCGGGCCTGCCTGCATGAGGCGGCGCGCGGGATGCGCCAAGTTATTCGAATGCCGGTAAATTCAGCACATACGTCAACTATGATGAAACTTTTACGCAAAACAACTATAACGTGCGCGTCGGGGTGACCCGAATCTGTCGTAGTGTTAGTGTGTCCTTAATCGCGGGGAGGCGAGAACATGTCGGAAACTGACTACAAAACCCTGGTAGCCAACATCGAGTCCCAGATAGCCGCCAGCGGCTTTCGTGAACGGGCCCAACTGCGTCAGCATTTGGCCGCTCTGCATGAAAAGGCGCAGGGCCTTGGTCTGGGCATGAGCCGCCGGCGCGCCCGGCCGGAACAGGACCGGATCGACGATCTGGTCGAGGCTCAGTTCGACAACGTGCCGGTCTGACGCCGGAACGCAAAGGGGACCGCGTTCAGCCGAACGAGATCCCCAGGATCACCATCATCAGGCCGATCACGGACAGAAACAGCGCCGCCAGATTGCGCGGCAGCACCTTTTGCATCACTGCACGCATCTCGTCGTCCGGCAATGCCGCCTTGCGGGCGCGGATGACGGTGACGATGCACCAGACCAGCCCTGCAAGCCCGGCAACCGAGACCGCAGCCCCACCCCAGATCAGCCATTCCATCGCGTCGCCCTCCGGCTTTGTCCGTTCGCGCGTCGGTAAACCAGCGCCAAAGGCATCGCAAGCCCTTGCGGGGCGGGCGGCCACCGGCTAGCAGAGGGCCGATCCGAGCAAAACCAACATGAGGCCCCCATGAGCGATACAAGTGGTCCCGACTCGCAAGCCGACGCGACCGGCGCAGAACTCCGCCAGTTCATCGAGCGCGTCGAGCGGCTGGAAGAGGAAAAGGCGGAAGTCGCCGAGCAGATCAAGGAAGTCTTCGCCGAAATGAAAGGCCGCGGCTTCGACGTCAAGGCGATCCGTCAGATCCTGCGCGAGCGCAAGCAGGACCCCAACGATATCGCCGAGCAGGAAGCGATCATCGACATGTACAAGGCCGCGATCGGCATGTAAGCGGCGGGCCGTCCGGCCCCGGGCGGCCCATGTGAAAGGGCAGGGCGATGGACTGGGTCAAGATCATACACCTGCTCTGCGTGATGGGCTGGATGACCTCGATCTTCGCGGTCCCCCGCGCGCTGATCTACTGGAAGCGCGAATGGGCGCGGCTGGGTGAATTCGGGCCGTTGGGCGACCTGACGGTGCGGCTCTACCGCTTTTCGGCGGGCCTCGGCGTGATCGCCCTGCTGACCGGGCTCTGGCTGGGCTGGAGCTGGGATTTCGCGCCCTGGGTCTGGCTCAAGCTGGCGTTGGTGGCGGCACTTGCCGGACATTACGTGATGACCGGTCTCATGGTGGCCCGCGCGCGCAGCGGAGAGTTCCGCGAAAGCGACCTCTACCTCCGTATCTTCAACGAAATCAGCGTGCTCGGCGTGATCGCGGTGCTTTGGGTCGTGGTGGTCAAACCCTTCTGAGCCTCAGCTCAGATAGTAGTTTTTCGGGCGTTTCGGCTCTGGCGCCGGAAGGCCCAGATGCGGCGCCAGGCTGATCTCGACGGTGCGGCACATGGCATCCAGCGAAAGTCCGTTGACGGTCTCGCCGAACGGATGGGCCAGTTCCTCGGTCACTTCCGCCAGACCGAAGAAGACGTAGGCCACCACTGCGACGAAGACCGGCGTCATCCAGCCCGCGGGCTCCAGCAGGGCCAGCGGCAACAGCAGGCAATACAGATAGGTCGTGCGGAAGATCAGCAGCGAATAGACGTAGGGCAGCGGCGTGCTGGCGATCCGCTCGCAACCCGCTTGGGCCGCGCCGATGCTGGCCAGCCGTTCGGTCAGCGCCTTCTGGCCAAAGCCGTTCAGGGTTTCGTCGCGCGCGGCTGCCGCAAATTCAGCCGACATCGCGTCCAGCGCGGCGTCGGGCGGATGCGGCGTGCCCGAGAAATCCCGGCCGGCCCATGTCGCAGCCTGCCCGTCGTCCTTGAGCTTCCGCAGGTTGACCCGGTGCAGGTGCACGAAAGCCAGCGCGATCCGCAGCACGGTCTCACGGCGGGCGGTATCGGTCAGGAAAACCTCGGTTTCGCGGCCAAGGGCGCGCATGTCGGCGATGATCTGCCCCCACAGCTGCCGCCCGGCTCGCCAGCGGCTATAGGCAGCGTCGTTGCGGAACCCGAGGAACAGCGACAGGGCGACGCCGAACACCGCGAACGGTGCGGTCGCGGGGTGCGGCAAGGGTGTCACGAAACGGTCGACGGCCACGACCCCGGCCGAAATAAGCGTCATCCCGATCAGCCGCGGCAGGATCAGCGGAAAAACCGATCCGCGAACCGCGAACAACAGATCGCCAAGCCGGGGCTTGTCACGCAGGATCACAGCGCGCGCCAGCCGATGTCGCGGCGATAGAAACCTTCGGGCCAGTCGATCCCGTCCGCCATGTCATAGGCCCGGTCACGCGCCTCCTGCAGCGTCGCACCGCGCGCCGTGACGTTCAGCACCCGGCCCCCGGAGGCGGTGATCGCCCCATCCTTTACAGAGGTGCCCGCGTGAAAAACCATGTGGCTGCTGTCTTCAGGAGCGGAGTCCAAGCCCTTGATGACGCTTCCCTTATCGTAATCTCCGGGATAGCCGGTGGCGGCCATCACGACGGTCATGGCGTGATCGTTGGCCCAGTTCACCTGCGCCTCGTGCAGCCGCTCCTCGGCGGCCGCATGCATCAGGTCGAGCGCTTGCGCCCCCAGCCTCAGCATCAGGACCTGGCATTCCGGATCACCGAAGCGCACGTTGTATTCCACCAGCCGCGCTTGCCCATCCTTGATCATAAGCCCGACGTAGAGCACCCCTTGATAAGGCGTGCCGCGGCGGGCCATCTCGGCCAAAGTAGGATCGACGATCTGCTCAAGCGCCTGTTTCTGCAAGGCTTCCGTGAGAACCGGCGCCGGGGAATAGGCGCCCATGCCGCCGGTGTTCGGCCCGGTGTCGCCTTCGCCCACGCGCTTGTGGTCCTGCGCGGTGCCGATGGGCAGAGCGGTCTTGCCGTCGCAAATTACGAAGAAACTGGCCTCTTCGCCTTCCATGAACTCCTCGATCACCACCTCGGCGCCGGCCGCCCCGAAGGCGCCGCCGAACATGTCGTCGATGGCTGCCAGCGCCGTGGCCTCGTCCATCGCCACGATCACGCCCTTCCCGGCGGCCAGGCCATCCGCCTTGACAACGATAGGAGCGCCTTGCTTGCGTATGTAATCCTTGGCTTTTTCGGCATCGGTGAAATGTGCGTAGGCGGCAGTGGGGGCCTTGGCCGCGTCGCAGATTTCCTTGGTAAAGGCCTTTGACGCCTCCAGCCGTGCCGCCGCCTGCGAGGGACCGAATACCAGCATCCCAGCATCGCGCAACCGGTCGCCGACACCCGCCGCCAAAGGCGCCTCGGGGCCGATGATGACGAAATCGATGTTCTCGGCCTCGGCCAGTGCCAGCACCGCTCCAGCGTCCGTGATATCCACCTTCGCGCAGGTGGCGATCATCGCGATCCCGGCGTTGCCCGGCGCCACGATCAACTTGTCGCACTTCGGGTTCTGGAGCGCCGCCCAAGCGAGGCTGTGTTCGCGCCCGCCGCTGCCGAGGATGAGGATGTTCATGGGGCTCTCCGCTTGGCCTTTGTCTCGGCGCGTTTTAGGGTCACGCCAGAGCAGTTACAAGCAGAGCAGAGTGATGTCCGACCTGATCGACGACGCCGAACCGGGGGTGAACGCGCCGGAGTTTTCCGTCTCCGAGATCTCGGGGGCCATCAAGCGAGTCATCGAGGGCGAATTTGCGCATGTCCGTGTCAAGGGTGAGATCGGCCGGGTGTCGACTCCAAGATCGGGGCATATCTATCTGGACTTGAAGGATGATCGGTCGGTCCTGTCGGGGGTGATCTGGAAAGGCGTGGCGTCGCGCCTGACCACTCGGCCAGAGGAAGGCATGGAGGTCGTGGCCACCGGGCGACTGACGACGTTCGGCGGGCAGTCCAAGTACCAGATCGTCATCGAAGATATCAAACCCGCCGGTGTCGGCGCCCTGATGGCGATGCTCGAGGCACGCAAGAAAGCCCTGGACGCCGAAGGGCTTTTTGCCCAGGATCGCAAGAAGGCCATCCCCTACCTGCCTGAAATCATTGGCGTCATCACGTCTCCCAGTGGGGCTGTGATCCGCGATATCCTGCACCGGCTGCGCGACCGGTTCCCGCGCAAGGTGCTGATCTGGCCGGTGGCAGTGCAAGGGGCCGGCTGCGCCGCCGAGGTGGCGCGCGCCATTGAAGGCTTCAACGCGATGAGCGCCGGCGGCGCGCTGCCCAGACCGGACCTGCTGATCGTGGCGCGCGGCGGCGGTTCGATCGAAGATCTCTGGGGCTTCAACGAAGAAATCGTGGCGCGGGCGGTCGCGGCCTCGCAGATCCCGTTGATTTCGGCGGTGGGGCACGAGACCGACACCACCCTGATAGACTTTGTCTCGGACCGGCGTGCGCCGACACCGACCGCGGCGGCGGAGATGGCGGTGCCGGTGCGGTTGGAACTCATGGCGTGGCTCGAAGGCCAGGGCGGCCGACTTGCCCAGGCGCTGACCGGCGGACTGGCGCAGCGTAGGCAAAGGCTCAGGGATCTGTCGCGGGCCTTGCCTCGCGCCGAGACGCTTGTCGAAGGACCCCGGCAGCGACTGGACACTTGGGGCGACAGGCTGCCCGTGGCGCTTGAGCGCGGCGTCGCGCGTCGCCGGGTGCATCTGTCCGAAGTGTCCGGCGCGGTACAGGTGTCTGCCCTGCGACGGATGCTGACACAGGATCGTCGGCGGCTGGATCAGCTTGCGTCCAGACTGGCGCCGGTCTTGCGTCGGGGCGTGGATGGCAAACAGGACCGCCTGGCGGGTCTGCGCCTGTCTCAGCGCCAAGTGATGCGTGACATTTTCGTTTGCAGAGAGCGGCTTGCAAGCCTTTCTTCACGGCTTTCCGAGGCCGGTCTGCGACACCTGCGGGAGCAGAGAACCCGGCTGGAGTCGATGGACCGTCTGCGCGAAACAATGGGGTACAAGGCGACGCTGGCGCGTGGCTATGCGGTCATCCATGGCGAAGACAGTCTGATCACGACGAAGACCGAGGCCGAAGCCGCGTCGCGGCTGGAAATCGAATTCGTCGATGGCAGGCTGAAACTGGGAACAGGCAAGCCCGCGCAGCGCCGCGGGTCGCGCAAGCCTCCGGAACAGGGGTCGCTGTTCTAAGACACTTGCGCAAGCGTTCCCGGTATGTTCACCTGTGGACATCCGACGGAGGCAACCATGGAACAGCGCATATCCCTTGTCACCCTTGGTGTCCGCGACATGGCCAATGCGGCCGCCTTCTATGAAAGGCTGGGGTGGCAGCAGGTGGATACCCCGGATGGCGTGATCGCCTTCGATCTGCTTGGCCAGACGCTCGGGCTCTATCCCTTGGCCGCGCTGGCCGAGGATATCGGGGTCGCGGAGGGCACGCTCGGGTCCGGCAAGGTGACGCTGGCGCATAACCTTGCGTCGAAGGCCGAGGTCAACGATCTGATGCAGCGTGCCGAAGCCGCCGGAGCCACCATCCTGAAAGCCCCGCAAGAGGCGTTCTGGGGCGGGTATCACGGGTATTTCGCGGACCCCGAGG
Organism: Litorisediminivivens sp. KMU-197; assembly: GCF_056858395.1. Taxonomy (NCBI): domain Bacteria; kingdom Pseudomonadati; phylum Pseudomonadota; class Alphaproteobacteria; order Rhodobacterales; family Paracoccaceae; genus Litorisediminivivens; species Litorisediminivivens sp. KMU-197. The sequence goes on from NZ_JBXEQG010000001.1 coordinate 299,776, forward strand.
GACATATCTGGGAAATCGCCTTCAACCCGTTCTCACCCTTGGCCGACGATGGCGCCTTTCGCTGGAACGGGTATGGATGACACGCCCATAGGACCGTCGCGCAGGCCGGGGTGGCCGATAGGTCTGCGAGGCAAGTCCTCAGCGGCTGTCGTCGGGGTCTGCGGCTGATGCGGAAACCGGCCAGCATGTGGAGCCTGGAAACGCTCGGCCGCGTGCGTTTGGGGCGGCATTTCTACATGCGGGAGTTCCTGTATTCCGAGATCGCGAATTTTCACCGCTTGCAGAACATTCCCGAGCATCCCGAACTGGCCATCGCCCGTGGCCGCAAGCTGTGCGAAACCCTGCTGGATCCGATGGAAGAAACCTTTGGCAGGGTGGCACTGCGCTCGGGATACCGGTCACCTGCGGTCAACAGGTTCGGCAATGAAAACCGTCTCAACTGCGCCCGCAACGATCATCCGCTGGAGTGCCACATCTGGGACCTGCCGAAACTCGAGGTGGCCGGCGCGACCGTCGTGATCCCCTGGTTCGCGGACCTCTACGCGCAGGGCCGCGACTGGCGTGATCTGGCGTGGTGGCTGCACGACCACCTGGATTATTCCGAGATCTGGTTTTTCCCGAAGCTCTGCGCCTTCAACATCGCCTGGCGACCGCAACCGCTGCGCACCATCTCAAGCTATATCGCGCCGCGCGGAACATTGTTACGGCGCGGCGACACGCCCGCGCCGTCAGTTGACGAACGCCGCACACGCTATGCGGACTTCCCCGCTTTTCGCGGGTTGACCGTCGACCCGTCTGAAACGCGGTCATGAGGTGATCAGATCGGCAGGGTCCCGCCGGCAGGGGCCTCATCGGCGGGGCTGTCGCCCGGCGGTGCCCTCCACTTGATCGAACACCCCATCGACGCAATCTGATCCTCGGGGCCGCGCCCGGTCTCTGCCACTTGCTTCATTGCCTCGTAGAGATCACGCCGCAGGTCTTCCGGCCCGGCGGAACTGCGTGAGGCATCCAGCCGGCCGCGATACTGCAGGCCGCCGCGCACGTCGAAGCCGAAGAAGTCCGGCGTGCAGACGGCGCGATAGGCGCGGGCGGTCGATTGGTCCTCGTCATGCAGGTAAGGAAACGGAAAGTCGTGCGCGTCCGCCAACCGCTTCATGTTGTCGAAACTGTCAGCCGGGTAAGCCTCGGCATCGTTCGAACAGATCGCGGCAACGCCGATCCCGAGGTCCTGCAGGTCGTGGGCATCGCGAATGATCCGGTCGAGCACCGCCTTCACGTAGGGGCAATGATTGCAGATGAACATGATCAGCGTGCCGTTCGGACCCGAGACGTCCTGCAAGGCGTAGCGATGGCCGTCGGTCGCCGGCAGATCGAACGACGGGGCCTGCCAGCCGAAATCGCAGACCGGTGGAGAAACTGCCATGGTCGTCACCTCCTTGGACAAGCTCGCTTGGCGGCATGATAGCCCAGGATCGGCGGGGAACCACCGGCCTTGGGTCCGACCGGCAATTCCCCGCTTTCATTCGCTCGTGGTTGCAGTATCCTGCCGCCAGATCCCGCGCCAAAGCGGGGCAGGTGAGGGAGCAGGACCGAACCAATGCGTGAACCGCTTGTTCTATTGCCGGGATTCATGTGCGATGCGCGGGTCTTCTCGGCGCAATTGGCGGCGCTTGGCACAGACACGCCAGTGATGGTGGCGCCAGTCACCACCGGCGAGCGCATCGAGGAAATCGCCTCAGCCATCCTGACGGTCGCCCCACAGAAATTCGCACTTGCGGGCATGGGCTTTGGCGGGGTGGTGGCGATGGAGCTTCTGCGCCGTGCGCCGGAGCGGATCATGCGCATAGCGCTGCTCGATTCCTCGCCCTTGGGCGAAACACCGCAGGACGCATCAGAGCGTGAAGCGCGGATCATTCGGGCACGAACTGGCCGTTTGCGAGAGGTGCTGGAAGACGATCTGCGGCGCGAGGGCTTGGCGGTATCGCCCTATCGGGCGGATGCGACCGCCATGGCGCTGGACATGGGCATGACGCTCGGACCCGAGGTCTACACCCGCCAGAGCCGGGCGCTGATGCGGCGCAAGGATCAGCAGTCGGTGATGCGCAAGTGCAAGGTGCCGGCGCTGGTGATCTGCGGCGCGGAAAACGCGGCGCTGCCGGTCAAACGGCACGAGTTTCTGGCGACGCTCATCCCCTACGGCAAGCTCGAGGTGATCGAGGGCGCCGGTCACCTGGCGCCGCTGGAGCAGCCGGAGGCGGTGATCAACGCGCTGCGCACATGGCAAAGGCAGCCCTTCGTCCTGCAATAGTCACTCGTCGTCCTCGTCGGCCAGTTCCTGGCGCGCCTTGTTGACCACGGTAAGGATCAGCAGACCGGCGATGGCCAGTGCGGCGGATTCGATCAGCAGGCCGAAGCCCACGCCGATACCGACGATGCCCACCAGCCAGATTGCCGAGCCGCTGGCCACACCGCGGAGCCGGCCAGTGGAATCTCCGCCGATGATCGCACCGGCGCCGAGAAAGCCGATTCCGCCGACGATGCCCTGCACCGCGCGCGACAGGTCGAAGGCCAGTCCGGTCTCGTCGATCTTCGAAGCCATATCGATCGAGAACATGCAGACCCCGGCGGCCCCCAGCGAGATCAGCATGTAGGCGCGGACGCCCAGCGGCTTGTTCTTGACCTCACGGTCGATGCCGATGACGCCACCGAGGATGATGGCGACGAGGGCGCGCAGAAGGAAGGTCTGGGTGTCGATCATGGACTGTCCGATGCTGTTGTGGCGCGGTAATGGCGGCAGGCTAACGCATCATCGTGCAATCGGGTTCATTTTATGCCGGCGGCCCATCGTTGCGCCGGGCGGCCGGGACGCCTAGATTTCAAGGGCGTGTGCAGGAGGATGTCATGGCAGGTGGATGGTCGCGCGATGGCGCGGTGAACGAACAGATCGAAGCGTCGATCAACGATGAACTGGCCCGCTTGCGGACCCGCCGGGCGCCTGTGGGCGAGAGCCTGACCCATTGCGCCGAATGTGAGGAGGAGATCCCCGCGGCGCGGCGGCAGGCGCTTCCGGGAGTGAAGCTCTGTATCGACTGCCAGCAGGAGCGGGACGGGGCGCACCGGGCGCGCGGCGGCATCAATCGGCGCGGCTCGAAGGACAGCCAACTGAAGTGAGTATCAGCCGAGGCCGGCAGCCTCCAGATAGGCGCGGACGGCGGTCTGGACGTGGCGGAAGCGGTCGCCGCCAAGGTGCTTGCCGCCATACCAGCGGGTGACGATGACGATGTGATCGGTGATGCAGTCGCGTTCCAGCATGCGCAGGATCACGTTGCCCGCGCCGCTTTCGCCGTCGTCGCTCTTGATCGGGGTGTCGCCCAGCAACAGGCCCCAGCTATTGTGCGTCGCCTTGGCGAACTTCTTCTGTTTCCTGAGCTGTCTGACCAGCGCTTTCGCCTCGGACTCGGAAGTGCAGGGCGCCCCAGAGACGGCGTATTTCGAGCCGCGGTCGGTGAGGATGTTGTCGAGGGTCAGCATGGGGGTGGTGTGACGGCAACGCGGTGGCTTGTCCAGCGTCGGAGGCGTGCCTGCGGAGGCTCCCGCCCACCCGCCCCCGCCTCCGCAGGCACGCGGTGGGCCGGGGTTGGTTTGGTGTTTGGGGACAGCGGGGAGTTTTGCTGGGGAAGCGGTTCAGGGACAGGTCTGCCCTGAACGCGCCTTGTCCAGTGTTCTGCGAGACGCCAGCGCCTCAAGGACGCTCCGCGCCGGCTGCGCCGGTCGCCTGCGGCGATCCTTGACCCGCAGGCGACTCACGGGGGCGCCTAGTCTTCCAGCGCTTCGAGTTCGTCGATGAAGCCTTCGATCATGCTCAGCCCCTTGTCCCAGAAGGCGGGGTCCGAGGCGTCGAGGCCGAAGGGCGCGAGAAGCTCCTTGTGGTGTTTGGAGCCACCCGCCTTCAGCATGTCGAAGTACTTTTCCTGAAAGCCTTCCGGTTCCGCCGCATAGGCGGCGTAGAGCGCGTTCACCAGCCCGTCGCCGAAAGCATAGGCGTAGACGTAGAAGGGCGAGTGGACGAAGTGCGGGATGTAGGCCCAGAAGGTCTCGTACCCCTCCATGAAGTCGAACGCCGGGCCAAGGCTTTCGCCTTGCACCGACATCCACAGCGCGCCGATGTCCTCGGGCGTAAGCTCGCCCTCGCGGCGGGCGGCGTGCAGCTTGCATTCAAAGTCGTAAAAGGCGATCTGGCGGACCACCGTGTTGATCATGTCTTCGACCTTGCCGGCCAGAAGGACCTTGCGCTCCTGCTTGTCCTTGGCGTTGTCGAGCAGCTTGCGGAAGGTCAGCATCTCGCCGAACACGCTGGCGGTCTCGGCCAGGGTCAGCGGGGTGGAGGACAGCATCTCGCCCTGATCGGCAGCAAGGCGCTGGTGGACGCCGTGACCCAGCTCATGCGCCAGCGTCATCACGTCGCGCGGTTTGCCAAGGTAGTTGAGCATCACATAGGGGTGGACGTCCGTCACCGTGGGGTGGGCAAAAGCGCCGGGGGCCTTGCCGGGTTTCACCGCGGCGTCGATCCAGCCCTTGTCGAAGAACGGCGCGGCGAGATCGGCCATGCGCGGGTCGAACCCGGCATAGGCGTCCTGCACGATGGTCCGCGCCTCGTCCCAGCCCACGATCCGGGTCTCTTCCATCGGCAGCGGCGCGTTGCGGTCCCAGACCTGCATCCGGTCGAGGCCCAGCCACTTCCGCTTCAGTTCGTAATAGCGGTGCGACAGGCGCGGGTAGGCCTTGACCACGGCATCGCGCAGCGCTTCGACGACTTCCGGCTCCACGTCGTTGGACAGGTGACGGCCGGTCTGGGCTGAGGGCATCTTGCGCCAGCGGTCGAGGATTTCCTTCTCCTTGGCCTGCGTGTTGTGGACGCGGGCGAAGGTCTTGACGTTGTCCTGAAAGACGCGGGCGAGTTCACGGCTGGCGGCCTCGCGCTTGGCGCGGTCCTGCTCGGTCAAGAGGTTGAGCGTGCCCTCGATGGTCAGCTCTTCGCCGTCGACTTCGAATTCCAGCCCCGCGATGGTCTCGTCGAACAGCCGCTCCCATGCGTCGCCGACGACGCCGAGATCATGCAGGAACTTTTCCAGCTCATCCGACAGCTGATAGGGCTTCATCGCGCGAATGCGGCGGAACACCGGGCGATACCGGGCAAGATCGTCGTTCGAGGCCAGCAGGCGTTCGAGGTGGTCGTCCTCCAGCCGGTTCAGTTCCAGCGTGAAGAACACCAGCGGGGTGGTGTAATTGGTGATCTTCTCCTGCGTGTCCGACAGGAACTTGGCGCGGCCGCCGTCGGTCGTCAGTTGGTAATAGCGCAGCCCGGCGTAGGACATGATGCGGCCTGCGACGGAAGAGATTTTTTCGTTCCGGTGCACGCAGGTCAGCAGGCCCTCGGCGTCCAGTGTATCCAGCTTGCCTTCGTAGTCGGCCGCGAAGCTGGCGCATTCGGTTTCCAGCCAGTCGAGGTCGCGGGCCAGTTCCGGGGCCTCTTCGCCGGAGTAGAGATCCGAAAGGTCCCACTCGGGCAGATTGCCGAGGTCCTTGGAGCCGCCGCCGGCATTGGCGTCGCGGACGGGGAAGGGGAGGTGCAACATGTGATCAGCCTTGTCCTTGAGGTCCCGCCAGACATAAGCGCGTCACGGGGGCGGGTTCAAGGGAGGCGCCATGGCGTCCCCTGCGTCAGGCGCTGGCGGCGCTTGGTGCGGTCGTCCGGGCAGCGTCGATGTGGGCAAGGATCAGGTCGAGGATCCGCCGGCGGGTGTCGGCGCCCTCCATCAGAACCTCGTGCTCGCCGTTTTCGATGACTTCGAGCCTGCCGTCGGGCCAAGCGGTCATGCGCTGCACTATACGCGGCACGCTGACGATGCGTTCCTCGGAGCCGACGAAGGTCAGGCAGGGCGTGTCCGGCGAGCGCAGAACCGCGAGCGCGCGGGTCTCGCGCAGGGCCTCGTGCAGCCAGTGCAGCGACGGCCCGCCAAGCTGCAACTCGGGATGTTCCTGTACCTGGCGTTGCAGCAAGTCGTACATTCCGGGGTCGCGGGTCAGCAGGTTGCCGTCGAAGGGCGCGGTGGCGACGTAGCTTTCTTCGCTGTGGGGCGGAGCATAGTGGTGGCTGAGCCCCAGGGCCCGACTGGTCCATGCGATCGCCCATGCGGCGGGGATCAGCGGCGCCGACATGCGGATGCCCCACATCGGACCGGTGAAGACGGCGCTGGTGAAGGGATGTTCGCCATAAAGTGCGCGCAACCCGATGCAGCCGCCCATGGAATGACCTAGCAGGTAAAGCGGATGCGGCACGTCAAGCGCGGGCAACGCCTCCAGCACCGCGCGGACGTCGCGCTGGTAGTCGTCGAAGATATCGACGTGGCCGATGCGCAGGTCGGGCAGCAACCGGTCGGCCAGCCCCTGGCCGCGCCAGTCGATGGCTATGGCGTCGAACCCGGCGGCGTTCAGCTCGCCGGCGAAAAGCCCGTATTTCTCGACGTATTCGGTGCGGCCGGGAAAGATCAGGAACGTGCCCTTTGACCGGCCCTCCGCGCGCCAGTGACCGATGCGGATGCGCTTGCCGTCATCCGCGGTCAGCCAATGCGCCGACCCGCCGGCGGGCATGCCGGGCAGGTCGTTGAACAGGGGGGCCGGTGTCAGGGTCATCAGGACAGGGCCTGACCCAGTTGCATCGCCTGACCCATGTCGCCATCGACGGCGAGCTTGCCACTCATGAAGGCCGAGGTCGGGTCGAGATCGCCTTCCATGATCGACTGGAAGGTGTCGGCATCGGCGGTCATCGTCACGTCGGCCTCTTCATCGGCCGCACGGGCGCCGGCGTCATCAACGATGATAGCGCCTTCACCTTCGATCACGAACTTTGCGCGGCCGTCGAATCCGCCGTCGATCTTCTCGTTCAGCGCCTTTACGGCCGCTGCCACCACATCGCTCATCTGCTCTCTCTCCTTTGACTGATCGCGGCTGGTATTCCCAACCGGCTGCGTTACATTAGACGCACTATGACCACGATCAGACAGCACATCAAATCTAGCGTTACGGCACTTTCGCTCATAGTCATGTATTCCCTACCTCAGGGGGTGCTGGCGGCGGAAACCGAAGCGCTTTTGAATCAGTTGCGCGAGGCCGATCCGGCCGAAGCCGCGAAGCTGGAGCGCGAGATCATCCGCGAGTGGGGCAAATCGGGCTCGGCGGCGATGGATCTGCTGCTCAAGCGCGGCCGCGACGCGCTGGATGTCGATGATTACGGTACGGCCATCGATCACCTGACCGCGCTGACGGATCACGCCCCGGATTTCGCCGAAGGCTATCACACCCGGGCAATGGCCTATTTCAACGCCGAACGCTTCGGTCCTGCTCTGGGCGACCTCGAGACCGCGCTGCGGCTCAACCCCAATCACTTCGGTGCGTTGCGCGGGCTGGCGGTGATCTTCGAGATGCTGGACGATCCGGCGCGCGCGCTCACGGCCTATGAAATGGTGCTTGACCTGAATCCGCATGACGATGAGGCGCGAAAGGGCGTCGATCGGTTGCGCGATGCGGTCCGGGGCCGCGAACTCTGAACTTCCACTCAGCCCGGGGGACGCGGGATGCCACTTGAGGCGCGGACGGTTGCTGTCCTTGGGCCGACCAACACCGGCAAGACCCATTACGCCATAGAGCGGATGCTGGGCTATCGCACCGGCATCATCGGGCTGCCTTTGCGGCTGCTCGCGCGTGAGGTCTATGACCGCATCGTCGCGGTGCGTGGGCTGTCCGTGGTGGCGCTGGTCACCGGCGAAGAGCGTATCGTGCCGCCGCGCACCCAGTTCTGGGTCTGCACGGTCGAGGCGATGCCCGAAGGCATGGGCACCGACTTTGTTGCCATCGACGAAATCCAGCTCTGCGCCGATCCAGAGCGCGGCCATGTCTTCACCGACCGGCTGCTTCGGATGCGCGGCACCCACGAGACGTTGTTCTTGGGCTCCGACACCATGCGCGGACCGATCGCGGCGCTGGTGCCCGGGGTCGAGTTCATGCGCCGCGAGCGGATGAGCCAGCTCAGCTACACCGGATCGAAGAAGATCAGCCGGATGCAGCCCAGAAGCGCCATCGTCGGCTTCTCGGTCGAGAACGTCTATGCGATTGCCGAACTGCTTCGGCGGCAGAAGGGCGGCGCGGCGGTCGTCATGGGGGCCCTGTCTCCGCGAACGCGCAATGCGCAGGTCGCGCTCTACCAGAATGGCGACGTCGATTTTCTGGTGGCCACCGATGCCATCGGCATGGGGTTGAACCTCGACATCGACCATGTCGCCTTTTCCGGCACCACCAAATTCGATGGCCGGCGCATGCGGCCCCTTGCGCCGAACGAACTGGCGCAGATCGCGGGTCGCGCCGGGCGCGGCATGCGCGACGGCACCTTCGGCGTGACCGGCGAAGCCTCGGCGCTGGACGAGGATACGGTCGACGCCATCACCAGCCACAGTTTCACCCCGCTGAAGAAGCTGCAATGGCGCAACGCGGCGCTTGAATTCGGCAGCATCGACCGGCTGATCGCGGCGCTGGAACGGCCCTCGGGCGACGACATGCTTCTCAAGGCGCGCGAGGCCGACGACCTGCGCGCGCTGCGCACGCTGGCGCAGGAGGACGAGGTCTTCGCCCGCGCCTCCAGCCCTGACGCCGTGCGCCTGCTGTGGGACGTCTGCCGCATTCCGGACTTCCGCGGCATCAGCCATGCGGAACATGCGGGCCTGCTGGGTGTTATCTATCGTTACCTGCACCAATCGGGGCGCGTTCCGGACGACTGGCTGGCGCGACAGGTACGTCGGATCGACCGCACGGACGGCGATATCGACACCCTGTCGAAACGGCTGGCATATATCCGCACGTGGACCTATGTCGCTCAGCGTAAGGGGTGGGTGCAGGACGAAACCCATTGGCGCGGGGTCACCCGGGCTGTAGAAGACAGGCTGTCGGACGCATTGCACGACCGCCTGACCCAGAGATTTGTAGACCGGCGGACAAGTGTCTTGTTGCGGCGGTTGAAACAGAAGGAGGCCCTCTTGGCCGATGTGAACGAGACTGGAGAAGTGACGGTTGAGGGCGAATTCGTCGGCCGTCTTGAGGGGTTCCGCTTTCGGCAGGACAAGGATGCGACAGGGCAGGAGGCAAAGACGCTGAAGACAGCGTCGCTTCAGGCACTCGCGCCGCATTTTCACCTGCGTGCCGACCGTTTCTACAACGCGCCCGACACCGAGATCGACTTCACCGAACAAGGTGGCCTTATGTGGGGCGACCAGGCGGTCGGCAAGCTCGTGAAAGGCTCCGATCCGCTGAAGCCCGAGGTCAAGGCCTTCGTCGATGACGAGGCCGGACCCGACGTGGCGCAGAAGGTACAGCGCCGGTTGCAGCATTTCATCGACCGCAAGATCGCGACGCTGTTCGAACCGCTGATCGCTCTGGGCCGCGATGAGGCGCTGGCCGGGTTGGCCAAAGGATTTGCCTTCCGCATGGTCGAGGGCTTCGGCATCGTCCCCCGCGCTCAGGTGGCGGACGACGTGAAGGCGCTCGATCAGGACGCGCGCGGCGCACTGCGCAAGCATGGTGTCCGCTTCGGCCAGTTCACCATCTTCATGCCATTGCTGCTGAAACCCGCGCCGACCCGTCTGCGGCTGGTGCTATGGTCGCTGTGGCAGGGCCTCGACGATTTCCCCGAGGCGCCGCCGCCGGGCCTCGTCACCGTGCCCAGCGATGCCGGCGCGCCCGAGGGGGCCGACACCATGTCCGGCTACCGCAAGGCCGGCCAGCGTGCCATCCGTATCGACATGCTGGAACGGTTGGCCGACATGCTGCGTGCCGAGGACACCCGTGGCGGTTTCGAAGCCAAGCCCGACATGCTGTCGATCACCGGCATGACACTGGAACAGTTCGCCGACCTGATGCAGGGATTGGGCTACCGTGCCGAGAAGGGCGAGCGGCAGAAGGTGAAACCAGCCGATGCCGTGGTCGCCGACAGCGAACACGACGCCGCGCCGGGTAGCGACATCGGAGCAGCGGCTGAGCCGGACGTCCCGGTCATGGACGTGGCCCAGCCCGATCCAGCGCCCGGCAGCGAGGCCGCGCCGCAGATCGACCCGGCGGCCGAGGCCGAGGCGCCCGATCCGGCCCAACAGCCGGATATCCCCGAGGCCACCGACGACATCCCCGACACCCAGGCGACCGACAGTACCGACGTGGCGGGCGTTGCCGCGACCGAGGCCGACGGCGCCCCGGAGGACCCGATCCCGGCGGTCGACAAGGCGGCGGGTGAGCTGCCTCCGGGCCAAATCGCCGATCCTGCCGAGGCCGGGCCCGATACCGAGGTCTTTTATACCTTCACTTGGGCGCGTCAGCCCCGTCAGGGCGGCAAGCCACGCGGACGCGGCGATGGCAAGCAGGACGGTCGCGGCAAGGGCAGGGGTCCGAAAGGCGGCGGTCGGGGCAAGGGTCCGCGCCGCGAGGACAACAAGCCCAAGTCGTTCCAGTCGCGCCCCGAGAAAAAGGACCGGATCGACCCGGACAATCCCTTCGCTGCCGCGCTGATGGGGCTGAAGGACAAGGGCTAGGCCTTGGTCGCCGATGGCAAGCTGAGGCTGGACAAGTGGCTCTGGCAGGCGCGGTTCTTCAAGACCCGCAGCCTTGCCGCCAAGGCCGTGTCCACCGAGGGCGTGCGCATCGACGGCACCCGCATTGCCAAACCCGGGCGCCTCGTGGCGCCCGGAAATGTGCTGACCTTTGTTCAATCGCGCCGCGTGCGCGTGATCCGTATAGTCGAGCTTGGCACCCGCCGCGGCCCGGCCCCGGAAGCACAGGCGCTATATGAAGACCTGTCCCCGGAAGTTCTCGAACCGCAGGACACCATGACCGCGAACCCGTCTTACGAGGGAAAAGGTCGTCCCACCAAACGCGAGCGGCGCAACCTTGATCTTAACCGCCGACGCACGCTTGAATGATCCGGCGCTCTGATTTAGCTATCGCGCCAAAGCCAGCAACGAGGCGCCGATGACCTATATCGTCAATGACAACTGCATCGCCTGCAAATACACCGACTGCGTCGAAGTCTGCCCCGTGGACTGCTTCTACGAAGGCGAGAACATGCTGGTGATCCACCCCGACGAATGCATCGACTGCGGCGTCTGCGAACCGGAATGCCCCGCCGATGCGATCAAGCCGGATACCGAACCGGATATGGAAAAGTGGGTCGAGTTCAACCGCAAGTATTCCGAGATGTGGCCAGTCATCATCACCAAGAAGGACCCGCTGCCCAAGGCCGAAGAACGCGACGGCGAAGAGGGCAAGCTCGAGAAATACTTCTCGGAGGCGCCGGGCGAGGGCGGTTGACGCCGCGGCAACGATTCGCGCATAGTGGCTGAAATCGGCCCGATGCGCGCCGTATTAAGGATGTAACCGCCTGATTACAGGCGGGTTCAAGCGAATCTGCGTCTAATATGCTGGAAATCGCATCCTTTTGGTGCTATATTACCCGTTACATGATATTTACTCCCCATGAAGGACAGGTTCGTCTGCACCTGTCCTGTTGACTGCGACAGATTGAAAAACCGGCCAGCGAGGATGATGATCCCCGTCCGGTTTTCGTGTCTCTGGCACATCCGTGGGAACATGCGAGGAAGGACTGCATGACCAAATCGAAGAAATCTGAGTTCCGGCCGAACGACTACGTGGTCTACCCTGCGCATGGCGTCGGGCAGATCCTTTCGATCGAGAAAGAGGAAATCGCGGGCATCCCGCTTGAGCTCTTCGTGATCTCTTTCGAGAAGGACAAGATGACGCTGCGGGTGCCGACCCACAAGGCCAGCGAAATTGGCATGCGCTCGCTCAGCACGCCGGACGTGATCGAAAAGGCCATGACCACGCTCAAGGGCAAGGCCCGCGTGAAACGCGCCATGTGGTCGCGCCGCGCGCAGGAGTATGAACAGAAGATCAACTCCGGCGACCTGATCTCGATCGCCGAGGTGGTGCGCGACCTGCACCGCAACGATGAGCAGCGTGAGCAAAGCTATTCCGAGCGTCAGCTTTATGAAGCCGCGCTGGAGCGTCTGACCCGCGAAGTCGCCGCCGTCAGCGGTGGTGACGAAGTTGCGGCCGCCAAGCAGGTCGACGACGTGCTGGTGTCGCGCGCGGCCTGAGAGCCCGACTGAGACTATTTGGAACCCGCGCGGGCAACTGCGCGGGTTTTTTCATGCGTACCGGGTGCGAAGGTCGGGCGAAACCGTTGGCCGACCGGTCCGCCTCAGGCCGCATCCGCCTTCTGCAATTGCGCCTGCAAGGCCGCCTCTAGGTCACGCTCCAACTCCTTGGCGCGGGCGATATAGGGCTCGTTGTCCATCGCCGAGATATCGTCGCGCCACAGTTTCGCCAATTCCGCCACCGAATGCCGGTCGTGGTGATAGAAAACCTTCTCCGCCTCCGACGCCTCGTAGTCGGTCAGGCCGACGTTCTCCAGCACATAGCGCCCCGCGCGCAGCGAACTGTCGAACATCTCACGCACGATGTCGTTGGCGCCAGCCTGGTAGAGCTTGAAGGCATGGGTGCGGTCGCGCGCACGGGCCACAATGTGCAGGTCGGGCCGCTCGCGTCTGGCAAAGGCGGTCAGCCGGATTGCCGCGTCGGTATTGTCGAGCGCCACCACCAGCACCCGCGCATCCTTTAGCCCGGCGGCATGCAGCAGTTCAGGCCGCGTCGGATCCCCGTAGAAGCCCTTGAACCCGAAGCGCCGCATCAGCTGGATGGTCTGCATGTTGTGATCGAGGACCACGGTCTTGTATCCCGACGACTGCACCAGGCGATTGACGATCTGACCGAAGCGCCCGACACCGGCGATGATGACCGGCCCCTGTTCGTCGATCTCGTCGGCTTCGAACGCTTCGCCGCTTTCGGTCAGCCGCTTGGCAAGGTGCTCATACAGGATGAACAGCAGCGGCGTCGCCAGCATCGACAGCGCCACCACCAGCAGCAGGGTTTGCGACAAGCCGACCGGCAGGATGTTCTGCGTCAGAGAGAACGAGATCAGCACAAAGCCGAATTCCCCCGCCTGCGCCAGGCTCAGTGTGAACAGCCAGCGACCACGTTTGCGCAGACGGAACAGCGTCGCCAAACCATAGAGAACAGCGCCCTTGATCAAGATCACGGCCGCCGTCAGCCCAAGGATCTTCAGCGGCGCGCCCCACAGGGTGTTGAAGTCGATGCCTGCCCCAACGGTGATGAAGAACAGTCCCAGCAAAAGGCCCTTGAACGGTTGGATATCGCTTTCCAGCTCGTGGCGGAACTCGGAGTTGGCCAGAACCACGCCGGCCATGAAGGTTCCGAGCGCCGGCGACAGGCCGACCATGTTCATCAACGTGCCGATGCCCACCACGATCAGCAGCGCAAGCGCTGTGTTCAATTCCGGCAGGCGCGCGGCATGGATGAAACGAAATGCGGGGCGGATCAGGTAGATGCCCGCCAGCACCACCGCCGCGACCGCACCCAGCGTCACCAGGGTAACGCCCCAGCCCGGCAGGCCCTCGACCAGCGACATGGCATGCTCGCCGTGATCCTCCGGCTTGGGGCGGGTGATCGAACCGTCGGGATTGAAGGCCGCCGTCGGACCGACCGCCAGAAGCGGCAGCAGCGCCAGCATCGGGATCACCGCGATATCCTGCGTGAGCAGCACGGAAAACGCCGACCGTCCGCCGCCGGTCTGCATCAGCCCCTTTTCGCTGAGCGTCTGCAGCACGATCGCGGTCGAGGACAATGCGAAGATCATCCCCACCGCCAGCGCAACCTGCCATCCCAGGCCCAGCGCCATGCCACCGCCCATGATCAGCGCCGTGGTGACGATGATCTGCAACCCGCCCAGACCGATCAGCTTGTGCCGCATGTCCCAAAGCGCCCGCGGCTCCAGTTCGAGGCCGATCAGGAACAGCATCATCACCACACCGAATTCGGCGAAATGCTGCAACTCGGTGGTCTCGTACCCGCCGACGAAGCCGAAGACCGGCCCGATCAGGATGCCCGCCGCCAGGTAGCCCAGCACCGACCCCATTCCGAGGCGCGTGGCGATGGGCACCGCGATCACCGCTGCTGCGAGGAAGATCGAGGCCTGAAAGAGGAAGCTTTCCATGTCGCGGGGGGTCCTTTCCGTGCTGGTCCCATGATGCAAGTGCCGCAAGGGCAGGACAAGGCGGGTTCGCGTCCTGCACAGGTTATTTTCCGCCCTGTGCCTAGAGAGGCAGCGGAGCATCCTGCTTGAGCTGGTCCATGACGATCTGGCTCTGCACCCGCGCCACCGCGCGATGCGGCAGAAGCACGTCATGGATCAGCCCGTTGAGGTCGGCGAGATCGTGGCAGTAGACGCGCAGCAGGTAATCGGCGTCCCCGGTCAGCGTCCAGGTGCTGACGATCTCGGGCTGGGTCTGCATCAGGCTGGTAAAGCTCTGCGCCTCCTCGGGCCGCTGGCTGGCCATCTGCACCTGCACGAAGGCCTGCACGCCCAGCCCCAGCCGCTGTGCGTCCAGCTTGGCGGCATAGGCGCGGATGTAGCCCTCGGCCTCCAGCCTCTGGCGCCGCCGCCCGGCCTGACTGGGCGACAGGTTGAGCGCTTCGCCAAGCTCGTTGGCGGTCAGGTGCGCATTCTGTTGCAGCAGGCCCAAAAGCTTGCGGTCGGTAGAATCGATCATGTGCGTGATCTCCGCATCTTCGCGGGATTGTACGCGCAAGTCCCGCAAAAAGGAAGGTTGACATGCCGGAAAATGCGCACATCTCCGGCGGTCTTGGACGTATCCTTCGCGCAAATCAGACACAGGAGGAGCAGCACATGGGTCCTTTCCCGCACGAAGCGCCGAAATCGAAGATCACCCAGGACAACCCGGCCGGCACCGACGGCTTCGAATTCGTCGAATTCGCCCACCCCGACCCGCAGGAGTTGCGCGATCTCTTCGGCAAGATGGGCTATGAGCACGTCGCCAACCACAAGACCAAGAAGATCGAGCTCTGGCAGCAGGGCGACATCACCTATGTCATCAACGCCGATCCCTCCAGCTTTGCCGCGAAATTCGTCGCAGAGCATGGGCCCTGCGCGCCGTCCATGGGTTGGCGCGTCGTCGATGCGCAGCACGCATTCGATCATGCCGTCGCCAAGGGCGCCGAGCCCTACGAGGGCGACGACAAGACGATGGACGTGCCCGCAATCAAGGGCATCGGCGGTAGCCTGATCTATTTCATCGACAAGTACTACGAGACCTCGCCCTACAACGAGGAGTTCGACTGGATCGCGCAGTCCAAGCCCAAGGGCGTCGGGTTCTACTACCTCGATCACCTGACCCACAACGTGTTCAAGGGCAACATGGACAAGTGGTTCAACTTCTACGGCGATCTGTTCAACTTCCGCGAAATCCGCTTTTTCGACATCGAGGGCAAGTTTACCGGCCTGTTCTCGCGCGCGCTGACCTCGCCCTGCGGGCGCATCCGCATCCCGATCAACGAAGACCGGGGCGAAACCGGGCAGATCGTGGCCTACCTCAAGAAGTACAACGGCGAAGGCATCCAGCACATCGCGGTGGGCGCGCATGACATCTATGACGCCACCGACGAGATTGCCGACCGCGGCATCAAGTTCATGCCCGGCCCGCCCGAGACCTATTACAAGCTGTCGCACGACCGGGTGAAAGGCCATGACGAGCCGATCGACCGGATGAAGGCGCACGGCATCCTGATCGACGGCGAGGGCGTGGTGGACGGTGGTGAGACCCGCATCCTGCTGCAGATCTTCTCGAAGACCGTGATCGGTCCGATCTTCTTCGAATTCATCCAGCGCAAGGGTGACGACGGCTTCGGCGAGGGCAACTTCAAGGCGCTCTTCGAGTCGATCGAACAGGAACAGATCGACAGCGGCGAGCTTGACCCGGTGAAGTGAGCCGCAGCGGTGCTGCAGATCGCGCCCCTGTCCCGGACCTGATCCGGGACCTCCTGCAGAACCGCGAGGTGAGGCCCCGGATCATGTCCGGGGCTTCGCCACGTGACACTGCCGCGCGCCGCCCTATGATCGCCCCCGATACCAGACAGGGGGCGCTTCCATGACCGATCTCGAAACCCGCATCGCCCAGGGCCGCGGCGATGAACCCGCCGACCTCGTCTTGCGCGGCGGGCAGGTGTTCTGCCTCGTCACTGGCCAGATGATCCCCGGCGATGTCGCCATCTGCGACGACCGGATCGTCGGAATCGGCGCGGAGTACGAGGGCAGGGAGGTGGTGGACGTCACCGGCCTCACCCTCGTGCCAGGGTTCATCGACACCCATCTGCACATCGAATCCTCGCTCATCACCCCTTTCGAGTTCGACCGTTGCGTCGCCCCGCGCGGCGTCACCACCGCGATCTGCGACCCGCACGAGATCGCCAACGTGGTGGGCCTCGACGGCATCCGCTATTTCCAGCAGGCCTCCGAGCACACGCTGATGGACATCCGCGTACAGCTCAGCTCCTGCGTGCCCTCGACCGACATGGAGACCGCCGGCGCGCAGATCGAAGCCGACGACCTGACGCGGGTGATGGGCCACCCCTCGGGCATCGGGCTGGCCGAGTTCATGAACTATCCCGGCGTGATCCACCGCGATCCACGCGCCATGGCCAAGCTGCGGCTGTTCGAGGGGCGTCACATCGACGGCCACTGCCCGATGCTGGGCGGCAAGGACCTCAACGCCTATGTCGCGGCGGGCATCCGGACCGAGCACGAGGCCACCACCGCCGCCGAAGCCCGCGAGAAGTTGCAGAAGGGCATGCGGGTGCTGATCCGCGAAGGATCGGTGTCGAAGGATCTCGAGGCACTGGCCGAGTTGCTGACCGAGCGCACCAGCGCCTACATGTGCCTGTGCACCGACGACCGCAACCCGCTGGACATCGCCGAGCACGGGCACCTCGACTACATGATCCGTCGCCTGATCCAGAAGGGCGTGCCGCCGCTGGCCGCCTACCGCGCGGCGTCGCTTGCGGCGGCGGAAGCCTTCGGGCTGAAGGACCGCGGGCTGATCGCGCCGGGTCTTCGGGCCGATATCGTGGCCGTGGAGACGCTCGCGGACTGTCGCGCCGCGCGGGTGTTCTGCGCCGGACGCGAAGTGACCGAGACCGCCTTTGCTGCCCGCGGCCATGTCGAGGTGGTCGGGCGCAACTCTGTCAAGGCGCCGACGGTCTCGGCCGGGGACTTCCGCAGCACCGGCAACCGGACCTCGACCGATGTCATCGGCATCATCGAAGGCAAGATCATCACCGAGCATCTGACCGAAGAGATCGCCATCGCCGATGGCGACAAGCGCCCCGATCCGGGCCGCGACCTCGCCCGCATCGCGGTGGTCGAGCGTCATGGCCGAAACGGCAACATCGCCACCGGCTTTGTCCGCGGCTTCGGGATGCAGGCCGGTGCGATTGCCTCGACCGTCTGTCACGATCACCACAACATCGCCTGCGTCGGGATGGATTATGACGACATGGCCGTGGCAGCCAATCGCCTGTCCGAAATCGAGGGTGGCTTCGTCGTGGTTCGGGGTGGCAAGGTGCTGGCCGAGCTTGCACTGCCCGTCGCCGGGCTGATGAGCCTCGAACCCTTCGAGGTGGTGCACGAACACCTGATCGCCCTGCGCGATGCCGCGCGCTCACTGGGTGTCCGGCTGGAGGAGCCCTTTCTGCAACTTGCGTTTCTCGCGCTGCCGGTTATCCCGGCGCTCAAGATCACCGACAGGGGCATGGTCGACGTGCTGAAATTCGAGATCATTCCGGGGTAGGTCGGTGCCGAAATGCGCGGGCCGCCCGCCTGCGGATACGATTGGGCATTGTATTTGCCCTCCATCCCCCCTTATGTTGACGACAGGCAGATGGGCGCAGTCCCGCTGCCCGAGAGTTTCGCTGTTTTCGAAGTCGCGCGGGCACTAGGGCCCGACCCCTTCAAAGACAGACCGATCTGATCCCCGGACCGCGCACGCTGCGTGGCGGAGATCAAGAAGACCAGCCCGCACCGCGAAAAGCGGCGGGTCGTAAACGGGCGGTCGGCAGGTGCCGGACCGTCGGAGAAGAAACGCGATGCAACGCGCGAGACATCAGAGGGCAGGAGCAGGGGCCGTTACCGGCCTTGCACCCTTGCCTTTACTGACCGCGCAGATCGTCGCCCCAATCGGACATTTCCTGCAATCGGCGGCGCCGCCCGGGACACTCCCGGCGGCCCTTTCGGGGCGGGAAAGCTTGAAAGTTACATGCCCAAGAAAATGCTTATCGATGCCACCCACGCGGAGGAAACCCGCGTCGTGGTGGTGGATGGAAACAAGGTCGAGGAATTCGACTTTGAATCGGAAAACAAGCGCCAGCTAGCCGGCAACATCTACCTCGCCAAAGTGACGCGCGTCGAGCCGTCGCTGCAGGCGGCTTTCGTGGATTACGGCGGAAACCGCCATGGTTTCCTCGCCTTCTCGGAAATCCATCCGGACTATTACCAGATCCCCGTCGCCGACCGCGAGGCGCTGATGGAGGAAGAGCGCGCCTATGCCGAGGCGATTCGCGCCCGCGACGAGGAAGACGAAAAGCCCAAGAAGCGCACGTCGCGTCGCCGTTCGTCGTCGAAGGCCGAGAAGACCGCCAGCCAGGACGCCGTGGAAAGCCGCGAAGTCGAAGGCATGGAGACCATCGACCTGGGCGACGGCGAAGACACGCTCGAGGGCCTGTCGCCGATGGCGACCGTGGCACCGACGCCGGTCGAGGAGCCCGCTGACGCCGGCGAGGGTGAACCCGCGTCCGACGCAGACGCCTCGGCAGAGGCCGAAGCGGAACCGATCGCCGACGCCGAGACGCCGACCGCCGACGCCGACGCCGATGCGCCGTCCGAGACGGCCGCGCCCGATGCGGCCGAGGCCGACCAGACGGATGACGAGGCCCGCGACGAGACTGAAGAGTCCGACGGCGACGACGACGAGGACAACGGCAAACCGCGCAAACCCGCCGCGTCCGAAAAGGACAGCGAGATCGAATCGGTCGCCGACGATGATGACGAGGCTGACATCCGTCCGCCGCGCAAGCCGCGTCCGCGCCGCTACAAGATCCAGGAAGTCATCAAGGTCCGCCAGATCCTGCTGGTGCAGGTCGTCAAGGAAGAGCGCGGCAACAAGGGCGCGGCGCTGACCACCTACCTCAGCCTCGCCGGCCGCTACTGCGTACTGATGCCCAACACCGCGCGTGGCGGCGGCATCAGCCGCAAGATCACCAACGCGCCCGACCGCAAGAAGCTCAAGGAAATCGCCGCCGAGATCGACGTGCCGCAGGGCGCGGGCCTTATCATCCGCACCGCCGGCGCCAAGCGCACCAAGTCAGAGATCAAGCGCGACTATGAATACCTGCAACGCCTGTGGGAGCAGATCCGCGAACTGACGCTGAAATCCATCGCGCCGGCCAAGATCTATGAAGAAGGCGACCTGATCAAGCGCTCGATCCGCGACCTCTATAGCCGCGACATCGACGAGGTTCTGGTGGAAGGCGAGCGCGGCTACCGCATCGCCAAGGACTTCATGAAAATGATCATGCCGTCCCACGCCAAGAACGTGAAGCACTACGCCGAGCAGTTGCCGCTGTTCGCGCGCTATCAGGTGGAAAGCTACCTCGGCGCGATGTTCAACCCGACGGTGCAGCTCAAGTCCGGCGGCTACATCGTGATCGGCGTGACCGAGGCACTGGTGGCGATCGACGTGAACTCCGGCCGCGCCACCAAGGAAGGCTCGATCGAGGAAACTGCGCTCAAGACCAACCTCGAAGCCGCGGAGGAGGTGGCGCGCCAGCTGCGTTTGCGCGACCTCGCCGGTCTGATTGTGATCGATTTCATCGACATGGACGAGCGCAAGAACAACGCCGCCGTCGAGAAGAAGATCAAGGACAAGCTGAAAAGCGACCGGGCGCGTATCCAGGTGGGCCGCATCTCGGGCTTCGGCCTGATGGAGATGTCGCGCCAGCGCCTGCGCCCCGGCATGATCGAGGCAACGACCGCGCCCTGTTCGCATTGCCACGGCACCGGGCTGATCCGGTCTGACGACAACCTTGCCCTGCAGGTGCTGCGCCAGATCGAGGAAGAGGGCACCCGCCGCCGCTGCAAGGAATTGCTGGTGCGCTGCCCGGTGACCATCGCCAACTACCTGATGAACGCCAAGCGTGAACATATCGCGATGATCGAGGCGCGCTATGGCGTGGCGGTCAGGGTCGAGGGCGATCCTGCCATGGTCAGCCCGGACTTCACGCTCGAGAAGCTGAAGACCGCGACCCGCAAGGTTGCCGAGGCTCCGGTGGTGTCGGCCGATACGACGATCATGGACCTCGTCGACGAGACCGTCGAAGAGGAAGAGGACGACACGGCGGAAGCCGAGGCAAAGGAGGCCACGGAAGACGCTGGCACCTCCGACTCCGATGGCGACGAAGAAAGCCCCAAACCCAAGAAGCGCCGTCGGCGTCGTCGTCGGCGGAAGGCGAAGAACGGCGAAGCCAACGGTCAGGACGAGGGTCAGGACGACAGCAACGGTGACGGCGACGCGACCGCCGGCCCGGCGGAGGATGCCGTGACAACGGAACCCGCCGCGCAGGACGCCGAAGGCGAGGGCAAGTCCGAAGACAAGCCCAAGCGCAAGCGCACAACCTCGAGCAGCCGACGCAGGTCTGCGAAGTCCGAGGACGAGGCTCCGCAAGCGGCGCCGATCGTCCAGCAGGATCCGGGGCTGGCCCCGGAGTATGCCGATCTGTCGACGCCCACCGACGAAGCCACGCCAGCCGAGCCCGTGACCGACACCTCTGAGCCCGGCGGCGAGTCGGAAACGGCAGAGCCGGCAGAGGCCACCGCGATCGCGCAAGACAAAGGTCAGGACGCACCGGCAGAGCCCGTAGCGCCCGCGGCGCCGGCGGAGGTGGCGGCAGAGCCCGAACCCGCGCCGGAGACCGGTCAGGACGAAGTAGAACCGGCAGCGACCGCGGCAGAGCCTGACGCCGACACCGCCGCCGAGCCTGAGCCGAGCGAGGCACCGTCGCAGGAAAGCGCGCAAGAAGAGCCGGAACTGGCAACCGCCGGAGCCGAAGAGGAGGCCGATACGAAGCCCAAACGCCGCGGCTGGTGGTCGATCGGGCGCTGACCTCGGACGGTTTTGAAAACAATCAGCGCCCCGGCAGGCACCTGCCGGGGCGTTTGCCGTTGACCGACGCGCCGTTGCGAAAGATCAGATATGTCGACGGATCAGACGGGGACCTAACCGCCCTTGCGGATCACGTAGATCTGCACGCCGGCGTCCTCGCGCGTCTCGATCAGGGCATGACCGGCCTCGTGGCAGAAGTGCGGAACGTCCACCACCGCCGCCGGATCGTCGGACCGCAATTCCAGCAGCGCGCCCACGTCCAGTGATTGCAGCCGCTTGCGCGCCTTCAGAACGGGCAGGGGGCACAACAGGTGGGTGGCGTCGACGATCTCGGTCATGCGGTTGGTGTACGCAGGGAGTTCGATGAAGTCCAGTGCCACACTCTCGCCGCAAACCGGCCTTAACCTGATGGAAAACCACGAGAGTCGGACATGAGTGCGGGCAGGTCAGACAGCGTCGCCAGGCGCCGGGTATTCTATATACCGGGTTACGATCCCATACATCCGCGCCGCTACCGCGAGCTTTATCGCAAGGAAAGCGCCCGGCAGGGTCAAATCTCCGGATACGATGTCACCATCAAGCCGCGCGTCTCGACCCCCAACTTCGGCTGGATGGTGACCGGACAGTTCCCCGACGGCGCGGTCGAGACCGAGGTCGAGGTGCTGCAATGGTCCGATATCGTAAAGCGCTCCATGGGACACGGCATCGCGATGAGCTATCTGCGCATGCTCCATACCGCCGTGGCCTATATAGGCTCGGGTGCCTTGTGGCGGTTGACCAAGCTTTGCAAGGGCCCGGTGATCGCGGCCTTCTATCCGGTGGTGATGATGCTGGGGCAGGCGGTCCTTGCGCTGCTTCTGGTCTGGCTGGGATGGCGCATCGGTCAGGCACTGCAACCCTGGATCGGTCTGGCCGGTCCGCTTTTGGGCCTCGTGGGGGGGCTGGCGGCGGGCTGGGGTCTGCTGGAACTTCTCAAGCGCTGGGACGGCAAGCTTTTCGTCTATTATCTGATGCACGACTATTCCTACAACGCCCGTCACCACGGCGCGATTTCGCCCGAGCTTGAAGCCCGGATGGCCGCGTTCACCGAAACCATCGCGTCGGCGATGAAAGCGGACGTCGACGAGGTTCTCGTCATCGGGCATTCCTCCGGCGCACATCTGGGCATCTCGGTGCTGGCTGACCTGATCCGCTCGGGTCGGGTCACCGACACCGGGCCGAAACTCGGATTCCTGACATTGGGTCACGTCGTGCCCATGGTCACCTTCCTGCCGCGGGCGTGGCGTTTGCGTGCCGACCTCGCCTTCCTGTCGGAGCGTGACGAGGTGTTCTGGGTCGACGTGACCGCCCCCGGCGACGGTTGCGCCTTTGCGCTCTGCGATCCGGTGGCGGTCACCGGCGTGGCCACAGACAAGCAGAAATGGCCGCTGGTGTTCTCGGCCGCCTTCAGCCAGTCGTTGTCGCCCGAACGCTGGAAGGCGCTGCGCTGGCGCTTCTTCCGACTGCATTTCCAGTATCTCTGCGCTTTCGATGCGCCGAAGGACTATGACTACTTCCGCATCACTGCCGGTCCGAAGACCCTGGCCGAGCGGTATCGCAATCGCCCGGCATCGAAATCGCGCATCACCCGTCCGGTCAACACCTTTACCTCGACGTCGCCATGAGCCGGCCACCCAAACCGAAATCGCGGGCCGAAAGGGTATCGCTGCTGCGCTACATGTCGCTGTTCCGCCGCGATATCCTGTCGGCCCAACCCGCGCGCCTGTACCGCGCGTGGATGGCCGAGTTCCGCACGCCCTTCTTCCGGTCCTACCTTGTGAACCAGCCCAACCTGATCAAGACGGTGTTGAAGGAGCGGCCGGACGACTTTCCCAAATCCGACCGGATCGGCGAGGGGCTGCGGCCGCTTCTGGGCAACTCGGTCTTCCTGACCAACGGCGAGACCTGGAAGCGCCAGCGCCGCATTATCGACCCGGCGTTCGATGGCGGCCGCCTGCGCGACACCTTTCCGGCGATGTGGGCGGCGTCGGAAAGCGCGGTCACGCGATTGATGAAGACAAGCGGCCAAGTCATTGAAGTCGAGGCGGAAACCAGTCACGCAGCCGCCGACGTCATTTTCCGCACCCTGTTCTCGATCCCGATCGAACACGAGGTCGCGGCGCGGGTCTTCTCGGAGTTCCGCGAGTACCAGCGCAGCCAGCCGATCCTCAACCTCGCTGCCTTCGTGCCGCTGCCGAGGTGGATGCCGCGGTTCTTCAGCCGCCGAACCCGCACCTCTGCCGCCACCATCCGCAACCTGATCACCCGGCTCACTTCCGCGCGGATGAAGGCGATCGCCGCCGGGACGGCGCCCGATGACCTTGCTACCAAGATCATGACAACCGCCGACCCCGAGACCGGCGAGCGTTTCACCACCGAGGAAATGGTCGATCAGGTTGCCATCTTCTTTCTCGCCGGCCATGAAACCAGCGCCTCGGCCCTCGCCTGGACGCTCTACCTCATGGCGCTTTACCCGGAATGGCAGGACCGCATCGCCGGCGAGGCGCGTGCCGCCCTGCTGCCCGCCGCCCATCCTGCGGACGATGCCACGCCGCGGCAGGCGCCCGATTTCGCGGTCATGTCGAAGCTGCGCCTGTCCCGCGATGTGTTCCGCGAGGCGCTCAGGCTCTATCCACCCGTGCCGATGATGGTGCGCGAGACGACCTGTCCGGAACGCTTCCGCGACCGTGACATCGCGCCGGGCAGCCAGATCGTGCTGAGCCCGTGGCACCTGCACAGGCACGAACGGTTGTGGGACAATCCGGATGATTTCGATCCGGGGCGCTACGCGACCGAGAACGGCAAGACCTGCCTGCGGGACGCCTATTTGCCGTTTTCAGCCGGAAGCCGTGTCTGTACCGGGGCCGGGTTCGCCATGGTCGAGGGGCCGCTGATCCTGTCGCAGCTCTTGGCGCATTTCCGCTTCGAGCTGAGCGATCACCCGCCGCCGGTGCCGGTCGCACATCTGACGGTCCGATCCCAAAATGGCATCCACCTGCGCGTCAGTCCGCGGGACGGCGGCGCTGGCGAAAAACCCGCGTGACCTATGGCCAGTGAAGTGAAAACAGGTCGGTCAGACCTGCTTTTTCACCTTTTCCTCGAAGGCACGCACCCTCTTCTCCAGAAACTCGCGCCCGCGCTTTTCCGCGAGTCGCACACGCACGGCGGTCAGGAACGCCTCTTCGGTGGTCGTTGAAGAGGTGCCCATGATCCTGGCGGTTTCGGCCACCAGGGTTTCGTCGTCCATCAGTTCCGCCGCCTCAATCACGTCACGCGCCAGACGGTCGGCGATATCTTCGGTAATGCCCATGCTCCGGCCCTCAGCGCGTGGTCTCGGTCAGCCGGCGTTTGACGTAGTCCGACACCGTGTCGATCATCGTGTCCATGTGATCGTTCTCGAAGAAGTGCCCGGCGCCCTCGATCTCGGAATGAGTGATGGTGATGCCCTTCTGCTCATGCAGCTTGCCGACCAGCGATTTGGTATCGGCCGGCGGCGCCACGCGGTCCGCGGTGCCGTTGATGATCAGCCCCGACGAAGGGCAGGGCGCGAGGAACGAAAAGTCGTACATGTTGGCCGGCGGGCTGGCCGAGACGAAGCCGGTGATCTCGGGCCGGCGCATCAGCAGCTGCATGCCGATCCAGGCCCCGAAGGAAAAGCCCGCGACCCAGCAATGCTTTGAGTTGTTGTTCATCGACTGAAGGTAGTCGAGGGCAGAGGCGGCATCGCTGAGCTCACCGACGCCCTGATCGTATTCGCCCTGGCTTCGCCCGACGCCGCGGAAATTAAACCGCAGCACGGTGAAGCCCATGTTGTAAAAGGCATAATGCAGGTTGTAGACGACCTTGTTGTTCATCGTCCCGCCGAATTGCGGATGCGGATGCAGCACGATGGCGATCGGCGCGTCACGCTCTTTCTGCGGGTGATAGCGGCCTTCCAGCCGACCTTCGGGTCCGGGGAAGATGACCTCGGGCATATGCGATGAACTCCTCACGCAAGGTGGCTGCATTGTTGACAGAAATGCTTGCCTACCTTAGAACTGTTCTAATTCCTTTCCGGCGACGGAACGGGCTAACCGCAGATAAGCGGAATACATAGCAAGGTCAACAAGTCAGCGGGCCTCGGGCGCGGGAGGGAAGATGAAGCTGAGCACCAAGGGGCGCTATGCGATGGTGGCGCTGGTGGACATCGCGCTGCAACCACAGGACAAGCTGGTGACCCTGGGCGAAATCTCGGCCCGTCAGAGCGTGTCGTTGCCTTATCTCGAACAGCTTTTCGTCAAGCTGCGGCGCGCGGACCTCGTGGCTTCGGTGCGAGGTCCCGGCGGCGGTTACCGGCTGGCCCGGCCCACCACCGAAATCCGCGTCGTCGACGTGCTGGCGGCTGTCGACGAAACCGTGGATGCGATGCACAAGGGCGCGGGCGCAAGCGGCGGCATGTCGGGCAGCAAGGCGCAATCGCTGTCCAACCGGTTGTGGGAGGGGCTGTCGGCGCATGTCTACGTCTTCCTGCACCAGACGCGGTTGTCGGACATCGTCGAGAATTCGCTGGCCCCCTGTCCGGCGGTGCCGGGATTGTTTGCGGTGGTGGACGATGGCTGAGACCGTGCAGGGGGCTCTGCCCCCGCCGCCTGCGGCGACTCCCCCGGAGTTTGTCCGGCAAGATGAAGGACAGATTGCGTGAAACGGGTCTATCTGGATCATAATGCCACCGCGCCGCTGCGCGATGAAGCCCGCGCGGCGATGATCGCGGCCATGGATGTCGTCGGCAATCCGTCCTCGGTGCATTCTGAGGGCCGCCGCGCCAAGGGTCTGATCGAAAAGGCGCGCGCGCAGGTGGCCGAGGCTTTCGGCGCGGGCGAGGCGGACATCGTCTTTACCTCCGGCGCGACCGAGGCCGCTGGGCTGGCCCTCGCGGGCCGCGCGCTGGCCGGCTCGGGGGTGGAGCATGACTGCGTGCGGGCTTGGGCGGACGAGAGCCTTTCGGTGGATGCGGCGGGCCGCGTGGCTGTTGGGGATCCTGCGGGCAGCGTGTTGCAGGCCGCCAACAGCGAGACCGGGGTGCTGCAGGATCTGCCCGACGGGCTGGCGCTGACCGACGCGGTGCAGGTCTTCGGCAAGGTGCCGTTTGCCTTTTCTTGGTCCGGTGCGCGGATGGCGCTGACCTCGGCGCACAAGCTGGGCGGGCCCAAGGGCGTGGGCGCGCTGGTCCTGCAGCGCGGTCTGGATGTCGAGGCGCGTATCCTCGGCGGCGGACAGGAAATGGGCCGCCGCTCGGGCACCGAGAACGTCATCGGAATCGCAGGCTTCGGGGCGGCGGCCGCGGCGGCGGCGCAGGATCTGGCTGCTGGCGTCTGGGACCGGGTGGCCGAACTTAGAAATATTCTAGAAAAAGCCATTGAGGCTGCCTCAAAAGAGATTATTTTAGTCGGGAAAGACGCGCCGCGTTTGCCGAACACATCTTGCCTTGTGGCGCCCGGCTGGAAAGGCGAAACGCAGGTGATGGCGATGGACCTCGCCGGTTTCGCGATCAGCGCGGGGTCGGCCTGTTCCAGCGGCAAGGTCAAGGCCAGCCGCGTATTGCAGGCGATGGGATATGACGAGGGTGAGGCCTCATGCGCGATCCGCGTGAGCCTCGGGCCTTCGAACACGGAAGAGGATGTGCTGCGTTTCGCTGAAACATGGTGCACCGCATACAGGAAATACCGCGCCCGTGCGGCGTGAACCCGGAGGTGAGATGATGGCAGCGCTCGACCAAACTCAGGTCAAGGAAGGTGTCGACCAGGAGACCGTGGATGCGGTCCGTGAGGTTTCGACGTACAAGTACGGCTGGAACACCGAGATCGAGATGGAATATGCGCCCAAGGGGCTGACGCCGGACATCGTGCGTCTGATCTCGGAGCGCAACGAAGAGCCCGAGTGGATGACCGAATGGCGGCTCGCCGCCTATGAGCGCTGGCTGACCAAGAAAGAACCGGACTGGGCCATGGTCGATTATCCCGAGATCGACTTTCAGGATCAGTATTATTACGCCCGTCCGAAAAGCATGATCGAGAAGCCGAAGTCGCTGGACGAGGTCGATCCCAAGCTGCTGGCGACCTACGAAAAGCTAGGCATTCCGCTGAAAGAGCAGATGATCCTCGCCGGTGTCGAAGGCGCCGAGGAGGCCCCCGCCGAGGGCCGCAAGGTTGCGGTGGACGCGGTGTTCGATTCGGTGTCGGTGGGCACCACTTTCCAGAAAGAGCTTAAGAAGGCCGGCGTGATCTTCTGCTCGATCTCCGACGCGATCCGCGAACACCCCGATCTGGTCAAGAAATACCTCGGCTCCGTGGTCCCGGTCTCCGACAACTTCTATGCCACGCTGAACTCGGCCGTGTTTTCGGACGGGTCCTTCGTCTACGTGCCGCCGGGCGTGCGCTGCCCGATGGAATTGTCGACCTATTTCCGCATCAACGCCGAGAACACCGGCCAGTTCGAGCGCACGCTGATCATTGCCGACAAGGGCTCCTACGTGTCCTATCTGGAAGGCTGCACCGCGCCGCAGCGCGATACCAGCCAGCTGCACGCCGCGGTGGTCGAGATCATTGTCGAGGAAGACGCCGAGGTGAAATACTCCACCGTCCAGAACTGGTATCCGGGCGACGAGAACGGCAAGGGCGGGATCTACAACTTCGTGACCAAGCGCGCCGATTGCCGGGGCGACCGGGCCAAGGTGATGTGGACGCAGGTTGAAACCGGCAGCGCGGTCACCTGGAAATACCCGTCCTGCATCCTGCGCGGCGACGACAGCCAGGGCGAATTCTATTCGATCGCCATCACCAACAACCACCAGCAGGCCGACACCGGCACCAAGATGATCCACCTGGGTAAGAACACCCGGTCGCGGATCGTGTCGAAGGGGATCAGCGCGGGCTTCGCGCAGAACACCTATCGCGGGCTGGTCAGCATGCATCCGAAGGCCAAGAACAGCCGCAATTACACCCAGTGTGACAGCCTGCTGATCGGTGACAAGTGCGGGGCGCACACGGTGCCCTACATCGAGGTCAAGAACAACTCGTCCCGCGTGGAACACGAAGCCACGACGTCCAAGGTCGACGACGACCAGATGTTCTATTGCCGCCAGCGCGGCATGGACGAAGAGGAAGCGGTGGCGCTGATCGTCAACGGGTTCGCCAAGGAAGTGCTGCAGGCGCTGCCGATGGAGTTCGCGCTGGAAGCGCAGCAACTGGTGGCGATCTCGCTGGAAGGCTCGGTCGGGTAGGGGCAGCCGCCCCCGCCCGCGGGTCTTGGCTTCGGAAAGGTCTGCTCGTGATCCCTCGTATCAAGCGCATACACAAGCGGTTGCGCCTCGGCCGTCCGGTCGAGAGCGTGGAATTGCAGCTCGTCCACGCCCGCGTGCTGGACGAGCCGGTGATCTTCTGCGTGAACATGGAAAACGATCCCGTGCAGCGCAATCACCGGCGCGGCCGGTTCTACGAAATGAGCGAATTGCAGCGGCTCGGGGCGGTCTTGCCCGAGGGCGGCACCTTCGTCGACATCGGCGCCAACGTCGGCAATCACACGCTGTTCGCGGCAAAGTTCCTCAAGGCCGCCAAGGTGATCCCGTTCGAGCCCAATCCGAAGGCCTTCGAATTGCTGGTGCAGAACGTGCTGGTCAACGGGCTGGGTGAGGTTGTCGACACCACCATGCTGGGTGTCGGCGTCTCGGACGCGCAGTCCGGCGGCTTCGCCATGCAGGACCGCGACCGCAACCTCGGCGGCGCGAAGATGCTGGCCGGCGAGGGCGATCTCGAGGTGCATCGCGGCGATGCTCTGCTGGCCGAGGTCCGCCCCGACTTCATCAAGATCGACGTCGAAGGCATGGAAATGGCGGTTCTCGCCGGTCTGAGCGGCGTGCTTGAGCGGTGCCGGCCGGTGATGATGGTCGAGGTCGACAATACCGTGGAAGACGACTTCATGACCTGGGTTGCGGACAAGGGCTATGCCCTCCTGTCCACGCACCAGCGCTACAAGCTGAACAAGAACCACCTGATCTGCGACGCGGACGATCTGGACCGCCTGCGTGCGGAACTGGATCGCAAGGAGGCCCCGGCGCAGGTGGCTGCGCTCGGGGAATGATGGTGATTAACCCAACATTAAGACCATTGTCGTCGCATTTCTGCCGCGTTCCGCCGCCAGATTTGGTCGCTGTGTGCAACGCAACGGCGGAGAGCAGAGATGGCGAACCAGGGACAGGACGTGTTTCAGCAGCGGCTGGCGCGGATTCAGGCCGGACAGTTCAGCCGGGTGCCTCAGCCGGGCGTGGCCGAAGAGAACGTGCGCTCTTGGGCAACCAAGCACACCACCGTCAGCGACATGGAGCCTGCGGAGGAGCGCCGCGGCGGACCGGTCATTTGGGTACTGGGCTTCGTTCTGGGCATCGTGGCCTTCGGCTTGTCGCAACTGATCAGCTTTCACTTCGCGGGCCTGCCCGATCCCAAGATGACGCCCGGCATGCGCATGCTGGTGGACGTGCTCTTTGCTCTGGGCACGCTGCTCAGCTTCTCGCTGCTGTTCGACCTGCCGGGCAAGATGCAGATGCTGTTCAAGCTTGCGGGCATCGCGCTGGCCATGGTCACCATGCACAACTTCGTTCATCTCTCGCCCGACCTGTTCAAGCAGGCATTCTCGTGGGAATGGGTGCGCTTCGTTACGGCGATGAGCGAACCGAATTCGATCCTCGTCGCGGGCGAGACGATCAAACTCTTCTGAACAAACCGAAAATCGAAATCGGCGCGGCGCGGCCCCTCGACGGGGCTGCGCCTTTGCGTCTGGCGTTATCTGAAAGGTAGACGAATGCTGGAAATCAAGAACCTGCACGTGCAGCTGGAAGAAGAGGACAAGCAGATCCTCAAGGGCGTGGACCTGACGGTCGAGGCCGGCAAGGTGCATGCGATCATGGGCCCCAACGGCTCGGGCAAATCGACGCTCTCCTACGTGCTTTCGGGCCGCGAAGGCTATGAGGTCACCGAAGGCGAGGCGACGCTGGACGGCGAGGACCTGCTCGACATGGAGCCGGAAGAGCGCGCCGCCGCGGGCCTGTTCCTTGCGTTCCAGTACCCGGTCGAGATCCCCGGCGTCGGCAACATGACCTTCCTGCGCACCGCCGTGAATGCACAGCGCAAGGCGCGCGGGCAGGAGGAAATGAACGCCACCGACTTCCTCAAGCTGATCCGCGCCAAGGCAAAAGAGCTGAAGATCGACGCCGACATGCTGAAGCGCCCGGTCAACGTGGGCTTCTCGGGCGGCGAGAAAAAGCGCAACGAGATCCTGCAAATGGCGATGCTGGAGCCCAAGATGTGCATCCTCGACGAGACCGACTCGGGCCTCGACGTGGATGCGATGAAGCTGGTCGCCGATGGTGTGAACGCGCTGCGTGACGAGGGCCGGGGTTTCCTCGTGATCACCCACTACCAGCGGCTGCTCGACCACATCAAACCCGACGTCGTGCACATCATGTCGGACGGCCGCATCATCAAGACCGGCGGGCCCGAGCTGGCGCTTGAAGTCGAGGAACGCGGTTACGCGCACCTGGTCGAGGAGGTGGCTTGATGGCATTGCCGCAAACCAAGCTTGATGCAACCGAGGCGCGGCTTGCCACGCTCGACATGCCGCAGGGCGGCTGGTCGCAATCGGCGCGGCAGGACGCCCTCGCGCGCCTGCGCGAGATGGGCCTGCCCGGACGGCGCGACGAATACTGGAAGTTCACCCGCCCCGATTCGCTGATCCAGCCGGACGCGCCGCGTGCCGCGCTGTTTCAGTCCGATGAACCGCCGGTCTTCGACGAGGTCGACAAGCTGAAGATCGTCTTTACCGACGGGGTCTTCGACCCCGAGGCCTCTGACGACCTATCGCTGGACGGCGTGACGATCGAACGGCTGGCCGAAGCGAAGGACCTACACTGGGCCTCGCAGATCTATGGCCGGTTCGAGACCCGCGGGCAGACGCCTGTGGCGCGGCCCCTCGCGGCGCTGAACACCGCCTTCGCCACCGACGGGCTGCTGATCCACGTGACCGGCACACCGTCGAAGCCGATCTCGATCAGCTATCGCCACCAGTCCGAAACCTCGGATGCGATGCTGCACCACGTGGTGAAGGTCGACGCCGGCGCCGAAGTGACGCTTCTGGAAAACGGCCCCGCCGCCGCGCGCTTCAACAAGGTGATGGAAATCGACGTCGCCGATACCGGCAAGCTGCACCACGTCCGCACGCAGGGCCGCGACCACGAGCGCCGCGCCGCCACGCATATCTTCGCGCGGCTGGGCACCGAGTCGGTGTTCAAGAGCTTCACACTCACGGCCAACGGCGTCATGACCCGCAACGAGGTGGTGCTGGAACTGACCGGCGACGACGCAATCGCGCATGTCGCGGGGGCCTGTGTCGGAGACGGCGATTTTCACCACGACGACACCGTGTTCGTGACACATGATGCAGTGAACTGTGAAAGCCGTCAGGTGTTCAAGAAGGTGCTGCGCAACGGCGCGACCGGCGTCTTTCAGGGCAAGATCCTTGTCAAGGCAGGCGCGCAGAAGACCGACGGCTACCAGATCTCGCAATCGCTTCTGCTGGACGAGGACAGCCAGTTCCTCGCAAAGCCCGAGCTTGAGATCTATGCCGACGACGTTGCTTGCTCGCACGGCTCGACCTCGGGCGCGATCGACGAAGAAGCACTGTTCTACATGCGCTCGCGCGGGGTGCCGCACGACCAGGCTGTGAACCTGCTGACTCTGGCCTTCCTCGCCGAAGCGGTGGCCGAGATCGAGGACGAGGGCCTGGCCCAGGAGATCACCAGCCGCATCGAAGGCTGGCTGATCCGGCACCAGGGCTGAGCCAAACGTGAGCGTGACCAGCGATATCGTCGCCACCTACCGGGGGCCCGGCGCCGTGATCCGGCGCTGGCTTGCCGGTGGGCAGCGCGAGGATAGGGCGCTGGCCATCCTGATGGCCGCCTGCTTCGTGGTCTTCGTATCGCAATGGCCGCCGCTCGCCCGTCAGGCGCATTTCGACGAGCAGGAGCTGAACCCGCTTCTGGGCGGCGCGCTTCTGGCATGGCTGGTGCTGGCGCCGCTCATCTTCTACGGGCTGGCGGCGGCGTCGCATCTGGTGGCGCGTCTGCTGGGCGGGCAGGGCACCTTCTTCGGCGCCCGCATGGCGCTGTTCTGGGCACTGCTGGCGGCCTCGCCTCTGTTCCTGCTGAACGGGTTACTGGCTGGCTTCGTGGGCAAGGGCCCCGGCCCGCAGATCGTGGAACTGCTCAGCTTCCTGATCTTCCTCTGGTTCTGGTTCGCGGGCCTGCGCGAAGCCGAAAGGGCACCGGCATGACCCCGGCCATCCTGCGTGATCTGACCGTCGAGACCGTGACCCAGCCGCGTGTCGCGGCCGCGCGGCTGATCTCGCTCGGGCTTCCGAAACACGTTCTCTGGCAGGGTCTGCTGCTGGCCATCGTGCTGAACGCGCTGGCCTTCTGGCTTGGCACCATGGCGGCGCCGACGGCGCAGCCGATGCCGCCGATGTTGGGCTCGCCCTTCATGTTTGCGCTGACACTGGGCTGCGGCGCGGTGATCACCGTCTTCGCCATCACGCTGACCGGCAATTGGCTGGGGGGCGAGGCGCAGCTGGCCGACGTGCTGGTCCTCGTGGTCTGGCTGCAATGCCTGCGCTTCCTCGTGCAGATCGCGGCAACGGTGCTGAGCGTGATCCTGCCGGGACTGGCGCTCGTCGCCCTGATGGCGATCAATATATACGGATTCTGGATTTTTCTGAATTTCATCGACGTGGCGCATCGCTTCGGCTCTATCGGCAAGGCCATGGGCGTGCTGCTGATGGCGGGCGTGGGCATTGCGCTGGGTCTGGTGATCATGCTGTCCCTGATCGGGGCATCGACTGTAGGGGTATCGGCGCATGTATGACGTGGACGCAATCAGGGCGGATTTTCCGATCCTCGGCCGCGAGGTCAACGGCAAGCCGCTGGTCTATCTCGACAACGGTGCCTCGGCGCAGAAACCCCAAGCGGTGATCGACGCGGTGACGCGCAGCTATGCCGAGGAATATGCCAACGTCCACAGAGGCCTGCACTTCCTGTCCAACCTCGCGACCGAAAAGTACGAGGCCGTGCGCGGCACCATCGCGCGCTTCCTGCATGTCGCGGACGAGCAGGAGATCGTGCTCAACACCGGCACCACCGAGGGCATTAACACCGTGGCCTACGGCTGGGCCATGCCGCATCTCGCCGCCGGCGACGAGATCGTGCTGTCGGTGATGGAACACCATGCCAACATCGTACCCTGGCACTTCCTGCGCGAGCGTCAGGGCGTGGTGCTGAAATGGGTGGACATCGAAGCCGACGGATCGCTTGATCCGCAGGCCGTGATCGACGCGATGGGGCCGAAGACGAAACTGGTCGCGCTGACCCACATGTCGAACGTGCTGGGCACCCGGGTCGACGTCGCGCCGATCTGCGCGGCGGCGCGCGAACGCGGCATTGCCACGCTGATCGACGGCAGCCAGGCGGCGGTGCACGGGCCGGTCAATGTCGAAGACATCGGCTGCGATTTCTATGCCATCACCGGGCACAAGCTCTACGGCCCCTCCGGCTCGGGCGCGATCTTCATGAAGCGCGAGCGCATGGCCGAAATGCGCCCCTTCATGGGTGGCGGCGACATGATCAAGGAGGTGCACAAGGGCGGCATCCTCTACAACGATCCGCCGATGAAGTTCGAGGCCGGCACCCCCGGCATCGTCGCCACCATCGGGCTGGGCGCGGCGCTGGATTACATGATGGCCGTCGGCATGGAAGATATCGCAGCGCATGAGGCCGCGCTGACCACCTATGCGCTGGGCCGCATGGACAGGTTGAACTGGCTGAACCTGCAGGGCCGGGCGCCGGGCAAGGGGGCGATCTTCTCGTTCACGCTCGAGGGTGCGGCGCATGCGCATGACATCTCGACCATCCTCGACAAGAAGGGTGTTGCGGTGCGGGCCGGTCACCACTGCGCCGGTCCGCTGATGGATCACCTCGGCGTGACGGCGACCTGCCGGGCCTCGTTCGGCATGTACAACACCGAGGCCGAAGTGGACGCGCTGATCGACGCGCTGGAACTGGCGCACGACCTCTTCGCCTGAGCGTCGCATCCGCCGCCACACGGCCCCGGACCCCGATCCGGGGCCTCTGCATCCACGCGGGCCATGAGGTCCCGGATCAGGTCCGGGACGCGGTCCGTCACGCGGCCCGGAGGTAGTCCCCCGCAGCCGTCAGGTCGGACCGGAACTGCGCCTCCGCTTCGGCCTTTCGCGCCGGATCGGGCAGCCGCAGAAGATAGGACGGATGCACCGTCACCAGCACCGGGTGCCCCAACCTGCTTTGCTCAAGACCGCCGCGCCGTTTCAACAGGCCCTTGCCGTTGCCGGTCAGCGCCTGCAATGCGGTCGCCCCCATCGCCACGATCAGCGCCGGGTCGTGGCGTTTTTCCTCGAGGTCGAGCCACCAGCGGCAGTGGTCGATATGATCGCGCTCGGGCGCCTGGTGCAGCCGGCGCTTATTCGACGGGCGGAAGCGGAAGTGCTTCACCGCGTTGGTCAGGTAGACCTCGTTGCGCTTCAGACCCGCTTGTACCATCACCCGATCCAGCAACTGTCCCGCCGGCCCGACGAAAGGCCGCCCGGCCAGATCCTCCTGATCGCCCGGCTGCTCGCCCACGATCATCAGCCGCGCATCATGTGGCCCTTCGCCCGGCACCGCCTGCGTCGCCATCTCGTGCAGCGGGCAGCGGGTGCAGGCGCGGATCGCGGCGTCCAGACCCTCCTGCGGCATCTGCCAGCGGCTGTCATGCGCCTCCAGCTGACGCGCGGCCGGTGCTGCAAAGGCCGGCGGAAGGGTCGGCGCGGCTTCGGCCATCTTGCGCACGCGGGTTTCGGCTTCGGCCAGCATCTCGGGGATGGCGCGCGTCTCGGGCATGTTTTTCCAGTACTTGCGCGGCATTTCCGAGGTCATCGCATTGATCTTGACCCGCGCCGGGTTGAAGACGTTGCGGAAATAGGTGGTCCACAGCCCCTCGGCCGCATCCTCGGGCAGCGGCGGCTTGGCCTGACCGGGCGCGAAACGCAGGGTGCCGTCCTCGAAGATCGCGGTCTTGTCCGGGGTTACGATGCGCCAGTCCATGTCGGAAAACCGACGGACGAAGAATGGCGCCGTCGGTTCCAGCGCGTGAAAGCTGGGCTCGAACCAGGCCGCGAAGCTGCGGCGCGGCGCGTTGGGCTCTCCAATGTCACGGAAGCGGACGAAAGCCTTCATCTTGTGCGCGTCGCGGCTGACGTTCTTGGCCATCGCCTCGATCCGCGCCACATCGTCGTCGGCGCGGTCGGCCATCAGGCGCTTGTTGCCCTGCAACCGCCAGAGCAGCCCATAGGCGCGGGCGAAACGCTGCGGGTCGGTGTGCCAGATCGCAAGCCGTGCGGCGGACAGGAACGCCTTGGGCACCGTCGGCGGTGGCCGCGTCGCAGCCGGCAAAGGGGCCGGGGCATCGCCGAAAAGGTCACTGTCGCGCGCGCCCCACTGCCAAAGCACCTGCTCGGGCGGCACCTCTGTCATCAGCAGGCTGCGCGCGGCATCGCGCCAGGCCTCCCAGGTGCCGATCTCGGGCAGGGGAACGGTGTGCATCAGAACAGGCTCAGCTGCTCCGGCGGCGGCGCAAACCGCGCCCGCAGGTCGGCGCTGTCGGTCAGCCCGCCCGGCGTCCAGCCGCGACAGGTGACGAAGGCCTTGGCCTTCTTCATCAGCGCCCCGATCTTCATCAGGTCGTCATACCGAAGCCGCCGCGACCGGCGCGCCGCGAGGATGCGGTTGACCGTCTTGGTGCCGAACCCCGGCACCCGCAGTAACAGGTCGCGCGACGCGGTATTGACGTCGAGCGGGAACAGCCCCCGATGCTGCAGCGCCCAGGCCAGCTTGGGGTCGATGTCCAGATCGAGGTTGCCGTCCTGCGCGGCGCCGGTGATCTCGTCCAACTGAAAGCCATAGAACCTGAGCAGCCAGTCGGCCTGATAAAGCCGGTGTTCGCGCTGAAGCGGCGGCCGGATCAGGGGCAGGGCGGCGGTGGCATCAGGGATCGGTGAAAAAGCGGAGTAATAGACCCGCTTCAGCTTGTACCCCGAATAGAGCCGCGTGGCGTTGGTCAGGATGGTCTTGTCGTTCGATCCGTCCGCACCCACGATCATCTGCGTCGACTGTCCCGCCGGCGCAAACCGTCCCGGCCGCTTGCCGGTGTGGCTCTTGTCCTTCGCCGCCTCCTGTCTCAGCCTGACGCCGGCCATGGCGCGCCTGATCTGTTCGGGCTTCTTTTCCGGCGCAAAGCGGGTGACGGCGGCATCGGTGGGAAGTTCGACATTGATTGACACCCGGTCCGCCAGTTGCCCGGCCTCTTCGATCAACTCGGGCGCGGCGTCGGGGATGGTCTTGAGGTGGATGTAACCTTTGAACCCGTGCTCGTGGCGCAGGGTGCGGGCGATCCGGACCATCTCTTCCATGGTGTGATCGGGCGAGCGGATAATGCCGGACGAGAGGAACAGCCCCTCGATATAGTTGCGGCGATAGAATTCCAGCGTCAGCTTGACCACCTCGTCGACCGAGAACCGCGCCCGTTCCACATTGGACGACACCCGGTTCACGCAATAGGCGCAATCGTAGATGCAGAAATTGGTCAGCAGGATCTTGAGCAGGCTGATGCAGCGCCCGTCCGGCGCATAGGCGTGACAGATTCCCGATCCCTCGGTCGACCCGATCCCGCCCTTGGTCGAATCCCGCCGCGCCGTGCCCGACGAGGCACAGGAGGCATCGTATTTCGCCGCGTCCGCAAGGATCGCCAGCTTCTGTTCCACGGTTTTTGCGCTCATTTGTTCTTAATATGTTCCGGTCGGCGCAATGGCAAGCTTCCGCACGATCACAGGCGCTTTACTGCACGAAAGGGTGTTGCAGGGCCCCCGTGTTTCGGGGTAGAGGCAAGGCAGGCACCTGTAGCTCAGCTGGATAGAGCGCTGCCCTCCGAAGGCAGAGGCCAGAGGTTCGAATCCTCTCAGGTGCGCCATTTCTCCCAGACCCGATGCGCATCCGGACCGTGACGGCTGACAGCTTATTCAGCCGCTTTTTTCAGGTTGGCCATGAGGCTGTGAAACTTTTCACCCTGAATGGCGACATGGTCACGCAGGGCATCCGCAGCGGTTGCCTGATGACCCTCCTGCAGGGCAGCCACGATGGCCTCGTGCTCGGACATGGATTGCGCCATCCGGCCGCGAAGGCGCAGCTGCTGCCGCCGGAACGGCTTCAGCCGACGGTGCAGGTCGCCCGCCTCGGCGGCAAGATAGCCGTTTCCCGACTCCCGATAGATGATCTTATGGAAGCGCTCGTTCTCGGTGTAATAGGCGTCCGGATCCTGGCGGTCGACAGCGAGTTGGCATTTCCGGTTGGCGTCGTGCAAATCCGCCAGCGCCTTGTCCGAGATGCGCAGCGCCGCCAGCCGCCCGCAGGCGGCTTCGATCTCGGCCATCGCTTCGAACATCTCCAGAAGTTCCACCGGGCCCGGCTGGCGGACAAAGGCGCCGCGGCGCGGGATCAGCTCGACCAGTTCGGAGCGCGCCAGACGTTGCAGCGCCTCGCGCAGTGGCGTGCGCGATACCCCGAAGTGCCGGGCGAGGCGGACCTCGTCCAGCCGGTCGCCATTGGCATAGGTGCCATCGAAGATCCGCTCTTCCAGGGCTTCGGCGATCTCATCGGCGCGACGCTTTTCCATGACGCTGTCCTAGCCTTTCGTCAACTGAAACGCAAGATGTTCAGTTTTGTATACAAGAAAGTTGACCTCAAAAACATTGTGTGTTTGGGTCGGGGGCGTCCCGGTTCTGCCGGTACGAATCTTTGGGAGGAAACAATGAAAAGAATGCTAAAAACCGCCGCGGCTGCAGCGGCGCTGGCCTCGGCCGGTTCGCTGGCCGGCGCCGCCGAGCTGCGCCTGTCGCACCAGTGGTCCAACCAGGACATCCGTCACCAGGTGGCGCAGATCGTGGCCGACGAGGTCGCCGCCGCGGATGTGGATCTGGACATCAAGATCTTCGGGTCGAAGTCGCTGTTCAAGCCGCGCGAGCAGTACAAGCCGCTCAGCCGGGGACAGCTCGACATGACCGTGCTGCCGCTCAGCTACGCCGGCGGCCAGCAGCCCGCCTATAACCTGACGCTGATGCCCGGCCTGGTAAAAAACCACGACCACGCGGCGCGGCTGTCGCAATCGCCCTTCATGGAGGCCCTCGAAGAGAAGATGGCCGAGGATGACGTGATGGTGCTGGTGCACGGCTACCTCGCAGGCGGTTTCGTCGGCAAGGACAAGTGCATCACCGCGCCCGAGGACGTCGAAGGCCTACAGACCCGCGCCGCGGGCAAGTCGTTCGAGCAGATGCTGGCCGGGGCAGGGGCCTCGATCGCCTCGATGGCCTCGTCCGAAATCTACAACGCGATGCAGACCGGCGTGCTTCAGGCTGCCAACACCTCGTCGTCGTCCTTCGTCTCCTACCGGATCTACGAACAGGTCGCCTGCTATACCCCCGCCGGGGACGTGGCGCTGTGGTTCATGTACCAGCCGCTTCTCATGAACAAGTCGGCCTTCGAGGACTTGAACGAAGAGCAACAGGCCGCCCTGCTGGCCGCGGCCGAAAAGGCCGAAGCCTATTACCTCGAGGAAGCCAAGAAGCAGGACGCCGCTTCGGAAGAGGTGTTCCGCGAGGCCGGCGTGGAAATCGCGCAGATGAGCGCAGAGGACTTCGAAGCCTGGCGTGAACTGGCGCAGGAGACCTCGTACAAGGCCTTCGTCGAAGAGGTTCCGGACGGGCAGGAACTGCTCGACATGGCGCTGTCGGTCGAGTGACCCAAGCGCGGGGCGGCGACAGGCCGTCCCGCCACCTTTCCAAACTGAATGCTGGAGGCTCCAATGGCCGGCCATAGCTCCGCCGTTGCTTCCCATACCGGGAACAACCCCTTTCTGCGCGCGGTCGCGGCCCTGTCGACACTGGCCGGCTGGTGCTCTGCGGCGATGATCGTCGCGGCCGTCGCCATCACCTGCCAGATGATCGTC
Source organism: Litorisediminivivens sp. KMU-197 (assembly GCF_056858395.1). Classification (NCBI taxonomy): domain Bacteria; kingdom Pseudomonadati; phylum Pseudomonadota; class Alphaproteobacteria; order Rhodobacterales; family Paracoccaceae; genus Litorisediminivivens; species Litorisediminivivens sp. KMU-197. The sequence goes on from NZ_JBXEQG010000001.1 coordinate 339,161, forward strand.
GTGCGCTTCGTCCTGAACGGCTCGACCATTTGGCAGACCGAGGCCGTGATCTACCTTGTCATCGCCGCCACGCTGATCGGCCTTCCTTACGTGCAACGCCTGCGCGGGCATGTGAACGTCGATCTGATCCCGCTGGCCCTGCCACCAAGGCCGCGGTTCTTCATGGCGATCCTGACCTCGGTTCTGTCGATCTCGATCGTCGCGGTGATGTTGTATTACGGCTATGATTACTGGCACTTCGCCTGGGACCGCGGCTGGAAGTCCGACACCGTCTGGGGCGTGCGGCTGTGGATCCCCTATCTCGCGCTGCCGGTGGGCTTCGGCCTGCTGCTGCTGCAACTGATCGCCGACCTTGTGGCCGTGCTGATCGGCGTCGACAAACCCTTCGGACTGGAGTGACCCGCGATGGATCCGCTTCTCCTCGGTGGCATCGTTGCCATCGCCACCATCCTCGTGCTGTTCTCGGGCGTCTCGGTGGCTATCGGCCTGCTGATCGTCTCGGCCGGGTTTCTGATTGTCTTCGACGGCGCCCGCTCGCTTGAGCTGATGCCCGAGATCCTGTTCGGCAAGCTCGACAATTTCGCGCTGCTGTCGATCCCGATGTTCATCATCATGGGCGCTTCGATTGCCTCGACCCGGGCGGGGGCTGATCTCTACGAGGCGCTGGAGCGCTGGCTGACCCGCGTGCCCGGCGGGCTGGTGGTGTCCAACCTCGGCGCCTGCGCGCTGTTTGCAGCGATGTCGGGCTCGTCGCCCGCCACCTGCGCCGCCATCGGCAAGATGGGCATTCCCGAAATGCGCAAGCGCGGATACCCGGACGGGGTTGCCGCTGGCTCCATCGCGGCGGGCGGGACACTGGGCATCCTGATCCCGCCGTCGGTGACGATGATCGTCTACGGCATCGCCACCGAAACCTCGATCGGGCGGCTGTTTCTGGCCGGTGTCATTCCCGGCTTCCTGCTGGTCAGCCTGTTCATGGCGTGGTCGCTCTATTCGACATGGCGCTCCGGGGACGCGACCCGGCTGGGATCGGGCAGCTACACCTGGGCCCAGCGGTTCGAGATCCTGCCGCGCGTTCTGCCCTTCCTCGCCATCATCCTCGGCGTGCTCTACGCCATGTACGGCGGTATCGCGACACCGTCCGAAACGGCGGCGGTGGGCGCGCTGCTCTGCCTGCTGATCGCGGTGATCATCTACCGCATGTGGCACCCCCGCGCGATCTGGCTTGTGCTGCGCGACAGCACCAAGGAGAGCGTGATGATCCTGTTCATCATCGCCGCTGCCGGGGTGTTCTCCTACATGCTCAGCTCGCTCTTCATCACCCAGTCGATCGCCGAATGGATCGGCACGCTGGACGTGAACCGCTGGGTTCTGATGGGCGCGGTCAACGTCTTCCTGCTGATCGCCGGCTTCTTCCTGCCGCCGGTCGCGGTGATCCTGATGGCGGCACCGATCCTGCTGCCTATCATCACCACCGCCGGGTTCGATCCGATCTGGTTCGCCGTGGTGCTGACCATCAACATGGAAATCGGCCTGATCTCGCCGCCCGTCGGGCTGAACCTCTATGTCATCAACGGCATCGCGCCGGATATCTCGCTCAAGACCATCCTCACCGGGTCGCTGCCGTTCGTGGCCTGCATGGTGCTGGCGATCTTCCTGCTCTGCCTGTTCCCGGGCCTCGCCACATGGCTGCCCGATATCGTCATGGGGGCCGCCGTATGACCCTGCTTGCCGACCTGCTGTCGACCGTCTTCGAACGCCGCTACCGCCGCGAGGCGCATGGCGCCGAGGATGGACGCCCCTTGACCGAGCTTGCCACGGCGCTGGTCGGAGCGACCGGCGAAACCACGGAACTGGCCATCGCCAAGGAGATCCTGTCGCGCTACCAGCGGCTCGACGACGCGCAGAAGCTCGACTTCTTCCGGTTCGTCGCAACCGCGATGAACCTCGATCCCGAAACTGTGCGCACCCGGCTGGAAGACTACGAGCTCAATCCCTCCAAGGCCAGCTACCGGGCCTTCGCCGAGGCCGCCGAGCCCCGCCGGCAAGAACTGATCCGCCGCCTGAATGGGGTTCCCGGCGCGACCGGAGACCTGGTCGAGATGCGCGCCGACCTGCTGCGGCTGGGCATGTCCGAGCCGGAACTGGCGGCCTTGGATCTGGATTTCCGCCACCTGTTTGCCTCGTGGTTCAACCGGGGCTTTTTGGTGCTGCGTCCGATCAGTTGGGAAAGTCCAGCGCATATCCTCGAAAAGATCATCGCCTACGAGGCGGTGCACGCCATCGACAGCTGGTCCGATCTGCGCCGCAGGCTCGAACCGTCGGACCGCCGCTGCTTCGCCTTCTTCCACCCGTCGATGCCGGACGAACCGCTGATCTTCGTCGAGGTCGCGCTGACCAAGGGCATCGCGGGGTCGGTGCAGGACCTGCTGGCCGATGACCGTCAGGCGTTGCCCGAGGCGGAGGCCGACACCGCGATGTTCTATTCGATCTCGAACTGCCAGTCGGGCCTTGCCAGCATCTCGTTCGGCAATTCCTTGATCAAGCAGGTCGCCGCGGATCTGTCGGCGGCCTTGCCCGGCCTCAAGACCTTCGCCACCCTGTCGCCCATTCCCGGCCTCACCAAGTGGCTGGAGAAGGAGGGCCACCGCTGGAACGCCGTTGACCCGGCGCAGATGAAAACCCTGGCCGCGCACTACCTGCTGAACGCCAAGGCCCAGACCGGTCTGCCCCTCGATCCGGTGGCCCGGTTTCACCTTGCCAACGGCGCGGTCGTGCACGCCGTCCACAGCGACGCCGATACCTCCGAAAAGGGGCGCGCCCAGTCCGGTGGCACGATGGTGAACTACCTTTACGATCTGGCGCGCGTCGCGCAAAACCACGAGGTATTCGTCACCTCCTGCAAGGTCGTCGCCACCAAGGACGTCAAGGCGCAGGCTGACGCCGCCGTCCTCTCTCCGACAGAAGAAAGCTGAGCTCATGGCGAACCCTCTCTACGATGGCCTCTTTGGCGTGCATTCTGGTAGGGCCACCCCGTTCCTGCACCTGCCCGACGGACGGACGATCACCCATAGCGCGTTCCTCGCAACAGGGGCCCGGATCGCAAACGTGGCCTCCGCGCTGGGCCTCAACCCCGGCGACCGCGTGGCCGTTCAGGTCGAAAAGTCGGCCGAGGCCCTCGCGCTCTATGCCGCCTGCGCGCAGGCCGGGCTGGTCTTCCTGCCGCTCAACACCGCCTACACCGTCGATGAACTGAGCTACTTCATCGAAAACAGCGGCGCGTCGCTGATCGTCTGTGACGGCAGCAGCGAAGAGACACTCGGCGCTGTCGCGCAGCAGCTTAACGCCCGGACCGAAACCCTGAACGCCGACGGCAGCGGCAGCCTGATGGATAAGGCCCGCGACATGCCCGAAACCTTCGCCACGGTCGACCGCACGGGCGACGATCTGGCGGCCTTCCTCTACACCTCGGGAACCACCGGGCGGTCGAAGGGGGCGATGCTGACGCAGGACAACCTGCTGTCCAACGCGCGTACGTTAGTCGACGAATGGCGCTTCACGGCGGATGACGTCCTGCTGCACGCCCTGCCGATCTTTCACACCCACGGGCTGTTCGTGGCGACGAACGTGACGCTTGCCGCGGGCAGCAGCATGATCTTTCTGCCGAAGTTCGACCTCGACCAGATGATCGCCCGGATGCCCGAGGCGACCACCATGATGGGCGTGCCCACCTTCTACACGCGGCTGCTGGGCGACGACCGCTTCACCGGCGACCTCGCCCGGCATATGCGGCTGTTCATCTCCGGCTCCGCGCCGCTGCTGGCCGAGACGCATGTCCAGTTCGAAAAGCGCACCCGCCACCGTATTCTGGAACGCTACGGCATGACCGAAACCAACATGAACACCTCGAACCCCTATGACGGCGAACGCCGGGCGGGCACGGTGGGCTTTCCGCTGCCCGGGGTCGAACTCAAGATCACCGATCCCGAGACCGGCGACACCCTGCCTGACGGCGACGTCGGCCAGATCGAGGTGCGCGGGCCGAACGTCTTCAAGGGATACTGGCAGATGCCTGAAAAGACGGCGGCGGAACTGCGCGACGACGGGTTCTTCATCACCGGCGATCTCGGTCGTATCGACGAAGACGGCTACCTGCAGATCGTCGGCCGCAACAAGGACCTGATCATCTCCGGCGGCTACAACATCTACCCCAAGGAACTCGAGCTGGTCCTCGACGATCAACCCGGCGTGCTGGAAAGCGCAGTGATCGGCGTGCCGCATCCCGATTTCGGCGAAACCGTGCTGGCCGTGATCGTGCCCGAGGCCGGCGCCGCCCTGGATCCCGACCGGTTGATGGAGGCCGTGCGCCAGTCCACCGCGCGGTTCAAGCATCCCCGCAAGCTGGTCATGCTCGACGAACTTCCGCGCAACACCATGGGCAAGGTGCAAAAGAACATCCTGCGCGCGCAGTACAAGGACACCTTCGCAACCTGACCGGCCTGCGCCTGCGGCAGGCCCGCAGGCGCGTCAGCCGTAGAGCCGCAGCATCTCGTTCAGATCGTCCAGCGTGTTGGCCTCGCCCACCGGCTTGTCCTTGCGCCAGCGCAGCATCCGCGGAAACCGCAGCGCGACGCCGGATTTGTGGCGGGTCGACGGCTGGATGCCCTCGAAGCCGATTTCGAACACGTGGTGCGGCTTGACCTGCCGCACAGGCCCGAACTTCTGCAGGGTATTCTTGCGGACCCAGGCGGTGATCTGGCGGAACTCGGCGTCGGTCAGGCCGGAATAGGCCTTGGTGAAGGGGGTCAACTCGTCACCATTCCAGACCGCGAAGGTATAGTCGGTGAACAGGTTGGCCCGCCGACCGCTGCCCGACTGCGCATAGATCATCACCGCGTCGATGGTCAGCGGTTCCACCTTCCATTTCCACCAGTCGCCGCGCTTGCGCCCGGCCAGATAGGGGCTTTCGCGGCGCTTCAGCATCAGCCCTTCGACGCTGTGCCTGCGCGACTCCTCGCGCACCTCGGCAAGATGGTCCCAGCTGTCGAAGACGACCTCGCGCGATACGCGGATGGGGATGTCGGCAGGGATGTCGGCCAGCATGTCGAGCAGCCTTTGGCGACGCTCGGCGAACGGGGTCTGGCGGATGTCGGCGCCATCCGCTTCCATCACGTCGTAGGCCATGAAGACCACCGGCGCCTCGCGCAGCACCTTGGCGGGCACCTTTTTCAGCCCGATGCGCTTTTGCAGCGCGTTGAAGCCCAGCGGCGCCTCGTCGGCAAAGGCCAGCAACTCACCGTCGAGCACGGTGCCGTCGGGCAGGAAATCGGCCAGTTGCGCCAGTTCCGGAAAGCGGTCGGTCATCAGCTCCTCACCGCGCGACCAGACATGATGCGTGCCCTCGCGCAGGATGAACTGGCCCCGGATGCCGTCCCACTTGCGCTCGGCATGCCACAGGGCCGGGTCGCCCAGATCCTCGGGCTCATCCACCGGATGGGCAAGGTAGAACGGATAGGGCCGCGACAGGTCGGCACCGGGATCATCGCTTTCGATCAGCGCGTCCCAGGTGGTGGTTTCCGGCGTCCATGTGCCCATCAGCTTGTGGGTTAGCACCGCCTCGTCCTGCCCGGTCGAAATCGCCAGAGCGCGGGTCATCAGCTTGGCGCTGACGCCGATCCGAAAGCCGCCGGTGAGCAGCTTGTTGAACAAAAAGCGCTCGCGGGTCTCGAGGTTGTTCCAGGCATCGAGGATGGCGGCCTTGCGGTCCTCGTCTTCCTTGGCCGCAAGGCCCTTGACGAAGGCGATCCAGTGGCTGAGGCTTTCGTCGCGGGTGCTGGCGGGCTCGGGCAGGACAAGGCTGATGGTCTCGGCCAGATCGCCCACCACCGAATAGCTTTCCTCGAACAGCCAGTCCGGCAGGCCGGCGATTTCCGCCGCCCATTCCCGCAGCCGGGTCGAGGTGATCGCCCGTTTCGGCCGCCGTCCGGTGAACAACGCGATGGCCCAGAGCCGGTCCTCCGGCGGGGCGGTGCCCAGGTATTCGGCCAGCGCCTCAACCTTGACGCTGGTCTTGGTGGTTTCGTCGACCTTGGAAAACAGCGTGGCGAAATGTTTCATGCGGCATCGTCCGCATCGTCGCCGGTGTATTCCGTGGCCACCACATGCGCGTCATACCCCTGTTCCGACAGATAACGCCGGAACGGACCGGTATAGCCATGGGTGACGAATATCTTCTCGGCCCCGGTCGCCTTGATCGCGGTGTTCAGCCCCTCCCAGTCGGCATGATCCGACACCACAAAGCCCCGGTCGGTGCCGCGCCTGCGCCGCACGCCCCGCATGGCCATCCAGCCCGAGGCAAAGGCCGTGGCGGCACCCGAAAACCGCCGCACCCAGCCGTGCGAGGTACTTGATGGTGTCGCGATGATCAGCGCGCCGGGATGGGTCTTGGCCGAGACCTCCTCGGTAATGCGCACCGTGGGCGGCAGGTCGATGCCCTGCGCCCGCAGCACCTCGGTGACGTTCTCGACGGCGGTGGCGGTCAGGATCGGGCCCTGCGCGGCATCCACCGTCCGCATCAGCCGCTGCGCCTTGCCCAATGCGTAGGCCCCGATGATCGACGCGCGGCCCTCGGCGGCATTCGTGGCCCACCAATTGTTGACCTGCCGGGCCAGCTCGTCCTGCGGGGTCCACTTGAAGATCGGCAGCCCGAAGGTGCTTTCCGAGATGAAGGCGTGGCATGTCACCGGCTCAAAGGCCTCGGACAGCCCGTCGTCGACCACCTTGTAATCGCCCGAGGCCACCCAGACCGCGCCCTTCACCTCCACCCTTATCTGCGCCGATCCGGGAACATGGCCGGCGGGGTGGAAGGACACCGTGGCGCCGCCGATCTGCCGGCGCTCGCCATATTCGATGGTCTCGATCTTCGCCTCCTCGCCCAGCCGGTACTGCATCACCGGCGCGGCCGCACGGGTGGCAAGGTAGCTGCCCATCCCCCACCGCGCGTGATCGGCATGGCCGTGGGTGATCAGCGCGCGGGGCACCGGGCGCCACGGATCGATATGAAAATCGCCTGCGGGGCAATAGATGCCGTCATCGGTGAAGGTCAGAACGTCTGTCATGGCACAGCATATAGGCCGCACCGCGCCCCGGCACAGTCACGCATGCCCGTCAGGCCGCGTCAGCACGAATAGCGCCGCCCCGCCCATGCAGACCGCCTGGATCGCCAGCACCGGCGCATCCAGCCCCAGCCAGGTGCTGAACGCCAGCGAGGCCGCCATCATCGACACCGCGAGGATCTTGTGGCGACGGGCGATGGCGCCGTTCTCCTGCCAATCGCGAATGATCGGGCCGAACTTTCGGTGTCCCTCAAGCGCCGCTTGCAAGGTCGGCGAACCGCGCGAAAAGGCAAAGGCGGCGAGCAGGATGAAGGGGGTCGTCGGCATCACCGGCAGCAGCACGCCGATCATGCCGAGGATGAAGGAAAACCCGCCCACCCCGATCCAGAAGCTGCGCGCCGCGTGACGGCGTGCCCGCAGCACCCTGACCTTGCGCCTGCGATTCATCGGGTGATGGCGGCGACAAGGTCGTCGTCGGGGAAACAGGTGGCGTCGCGGCCATTGGCCTCCTGCCATTCGCCAATCGACCGGCGGGTCTTGAAGCCGGGCAGCCCATCGGCCCCGCCCACATCCTTGCCCAGCGCCTCCAGCGCACGCTGCATCCGGGCGATGTCCGACCGGTAAAGCTTGCCGACATCGCCCCAACGGCCCTGAAAGTCACCCACACCGTACTGGATGCGGTCGCCGACATGCCCGACGAACAGCGCGTAGAGGTCCGAGTTGTTGTAGCTTTTCAGCACGTAGAAATTGGGCGTCACCAGAAAGGCCGGCCCGTGCCGCCCAGCGGGCATCAGCAGCGAGGCCGGGCCGTCCAACTCGTGATCGGGGAAGGGCCGGCCCGACACGCGGGTGATGCCCATGTCGGCCCAGTCGCGGATCGGCTTGCGATTGTCTGGGCCTTCCAGCGCGCAGGACACGGCGTCGGGCACATTGACCTCGAACCCCCAGTCGCGCCCCGGCACCCAGTCGTGCAGCTTGAGGTAATTGCCGATCGAGGCCAGCGTATCGACCTCGGATCGCCAGATATCCGCCTTGCCGTCGCCGTCGCCATCGGCGGCGTATTCAAGGAAACTGGACGGCATGAACTGCGGCTGGCCCAGCGCCCCGGCCCAGCTGCTCTTGATGGCGCTTTCCGGCGCATGGCCGGCCTCGGCAATCTGCAACGCGGCGATCAGCTCGCGCGAGAAGTATTCGGCGCGGGTGCTCATGAACCCCTTGGTGCCCAGCACGCGGAAGGTGTTGTAACGGATCGGCACCTGGCCATAGCCGCTTTCGCGGCCCCAGATCGCCAGCGCGATCCGCCCCGGCACCCCGGTCTGGTCTTCGACCTTCCTCAGGGTGTCCGCATAGCGCCGCGCCATCTGCTTGCCGATCCTTGTGGCGCTGTCCACGGAACTGCGGTTGAAATATCGCCCGGGTGAGCCGAACTCGGCCTGTCGCTGCGTCTTCGGTGTCTCGGGTTCGGTCCCCGGCACCACAAGGTCGGGTAGGTCCCAGTTGAGCGTCACACCGTCGAAGGCAGCCTCGAAAGTGCTGCGAGAAACACCCTTCGCCTCGGCACGCGGCCAGACGTCTTCCTGCAGCCAGCTGCGGAACTGAAGCTCCACGCTCTGCCGGTCCTGCGCAAAGCCGGGCAGGGCAAGGACAGCAAGGGCCAGCGCGCAGGCATGTTTTCGAAAGGTCATGGGCAGGCAACTCCGGTCAATGGTCACGCGATTACCTAGCGCAGATCGCCGCACAGCACACATCACGAGGCCGGGTTTTCGTCAGCTCCCGGCATGCATTACCGGGCATCGCGGCGTATCACGTATTCGCGCCCGGCCTTCAGCGGCCCTGGCACCTCGGTCTCCGACCCGTCGCGCCAGCGGATCGTCAGGCTGTCGGCGCTCTCGGCGTCCGCAAGGCCGAAATGCGCTTTGGGCGCGTCGAAGGACATGAAGCCGCCACCCAGCTGGATTTCGCGGCTTTGCGTCTTGCCGCCGTGGACAAGCGTCAGCCGTGCGCCGATGCCGTCACGGTTGCCGGCGTGATCCTCCAGCACGAAGCGGATGGCGTTGCCGGTCTGGGTATCGTTGCGGAAGAAGGTTACCGGACCGTTGACCGGATGCGTGATCACGTCCAGATCGCCGTCGTGATCGGGGTCGAAGACGACGGCGGCGGCAGTCATCAGGTAATCTTCCAACCCCATCGGCCCGGACGCCTCGGTAAAGGTGGCGTCGCCGTTGTTGCGGAAAAAGAGGTTCGAGGGGCTGACCTCGTTCGGCACCCATGTGCCGTTGACGATATAGACATCCTGCCAGCCGTCGTTGTCGAAATCCGCGATCTTGGTGTCCCAGGACCAGCCGCCGATGTCCAGCCCGGCCTGCCCGGCGATATCGGCATAGCCGGCCGCGCCCGGTGCCAGCAGGACGTTGCTGCGCTTGATCTGGGGCAGGGCGCTGTCGATCTCGTCCTGCGTGACGCCGCGCTCGGGCAGGAAATGCACCTCGCAATAGGCCCGCGCGATGTCCTGGCTCACCGGGATCAGGTCGCACAGCTTGGGGTCGCGCCGCTGGATGGCGATGTCCTTGACCAACATGCCCTTGCATTCGCTTCGGTCCGGTTCATCGAGGTCCGCGCAGCGGTCGGCATAGGAGGGATCGAAGCGGTTGCCGGACTTGTACCAGGCCTTGATCTGCATGTTGCGGACGCAGGTGGCCTTCGCCTCGGGGGCCACGATACCATCGCAATATTGCGCCAGCGGCTGCATCTTCAGCGTTTCCGACACGCCCGAGGACCGCCCGGCGATCTGCGCGAAATACATCTGCGTCGCGCCGGTGTTGAACAGGTCCGCCGTCTTCACCGCCATGGTGGTCTGCGTGGTGTGCGGGATCAGTCCGGACTGCTTGCGAACGGCGGTGAACCCGCCGGTGCCGTCGCCGTGGTACACGTAATCCGGGACCGCGAAATCATTGCCCACCAACAGATCGGCCGTGCCGTTGCCGTCGACGTCGGAAAACAGGATCGACAGGGTCTCGCCGGGGATGCCGGGCAGGGGGCGGAATGTCTCGCCCAGCGTGTCGAGACCCTCGTTCAGCACGATCCGGTTGCGGCTTTCCTCGCCCGGGACCTGCCGATACCAGCCGGCAGCCCAGTTGCCAAAGGCGATGTCGAGGTCGCCATCGGCGTCCACGTCGTCAAAGGCCAGCGCCATGGTCAGCCGCGCCTCGGGCTGGTTGGGGATCGGCCGGGCAGTGGCGGGATCGAAGCTGCCCTGATCGTTGCGGATGACAAGGTTGCCGTCCAGATAAGTGGCCAACACCAGATCGGGCCAGCCGTCGTCGTCCATGTCGGCAAAGGCGGCGTTAAAGACATAGCGCCCTTCCAGCGCTCCGGTGTCCACGTCCACGCGCCGGAAGGTGCCGCCGGTATTTTCGTAGAGGTACAGCGCCTCTGCGGTCGACGCGATGGCAAGGTCGGTGTCACCGTCGCGGTCGAAATCGGCGGCGGCAAGGCTGCGGCCTTCCCAAAAGGGCGGCCACATGTCCTTGAAGGAAAACTCGATGGGCTTGTCGATGCCCAGTTCCAAGGCCTCCAACCGGGTGAAGGGTGCGTCGCCGGCGGCCGAACGCGGTGCGAAGGGACGTTCGGTCAGGGTGACTGTCGGCGATTGCGCCTCGGCCGGGGCGATGATCCGGGGCAGGGCGCCCAGCAGGATGTCGAGCGCGCGTTGCGACTGCCAATCATGGTATTTCTCGACCGCGACGCCGCCAAGCACGCCCAGCACCAGTACGCTCGCGGCCATGGCATTGGCAATGCGGAAGGAAAACGCCTGCGCCACGATGAAGTGGCTGTAGATCGAGAATGACCCCAGCGTGAACAGCAGAGCCATGACGTAGCCGTGGCTTGCGCCCGCCGACAGAAGCGCGCCGGTGACGACCACGTCAAAGGCAATCGGAACCGGCAGGAACAACCCGATGGCGGCGATCACCACCAGCAGGACGAGGTTGAATTCCAGCGAACCCAGCACATCCTGCGGCAGCAACGTCCCGGCAAGCGCGCCAAGGAACCCGGCCAGAAACATCAGCGGCACGGTCAGCCGGACGATGAACCACAGGTTCGCGGCATAGCTCTGCGCCACCGCACGGACCGCCGCCGGCAAGGTCTCGGACGCGTCGGCGGCCGGCGCCTGAAAGAATTCGGGGTCCGGCACCTTGATCGGCGCGATGTCGGGCGCGGGCAGGCCCCAGCGCACCACCAGCGGCACCACGATCAGGATCACCACGAGGCTCAGCGCGATCTTCAGCCCGGCGATATAGGCGGGCAGCAACGAAAAGGCCATCGTCAGCACCACGATGTTGAGCGTGGGCGAGGCGATCATCGCCGACAACGTGGTCTCGGCCCGCATCCCCGACGCCTTCAGCCCCCGCGCGATCGGGGCGGCGCAGTTGACGCAGACCCCCAGCGGCGTGCCGATGAACAATCCCAGCACCGAATTGGCCCAGGGCGACCGGAACGATCGCCGCCTGAGCGAGGCAAAGAGCGTCATCAGCGCCGCCGCGAACAAAAGCCCGAAGAACATGCCTTTCTTGTTGGTGTTCAGCCAGTTGATGGTCGAAACAGCGACCCGTTCGATCAGCCCCATGCCCTCGGTCAACTGCACGCGGGCCTCGAAACCGATCGGATCCTCCAACTGGATCGCACCGCTCATCATGGCCTTTTCGTCCAGCGCCGGATAGCGCGAGCCGGTCCAGAACAGGTAGGCCAGCACCAGCACGATCAGCGCTGCAAGGCAGAAGCGGGTCCTGTTCTCAACTGCGTCACTGAACATCGAAGCCTCCGGGCGTGCGGCAGCGGCACGCTGCAAATAGACGGGCCGAATGACGCCAGCGTGGAACATCAGCCGCCTCGGCGCAATACGCCCCGCGACAGGCGATGGCCGAATGCGCCGCTGCCTCCGTATCAGCGGCGGGCATCACGGAACGCCGGTGCCGGTTGCCAGAGCGTGGCGGCATGATCCTGCGCCGTGGACAGTTGCGCTTCCGGCATCCGCGCCATCAGCCAGTCCAGGGTGACGCGATGCTGCTTCTGTCCGGCCGCCACCGCGGCGGAGGTCCAGGCATAGGCATGCATGAAATCCTGCGGCACCGCGACCCCCCGGGCATACATCTGCCCGAGATTGGCCATCGACGGCCCGTGCCCGCGCCGCGCGGCCAGATCGAACCAGTGATGGGCCCGCTCAAGATCTGTCTGGGTGGGAGCATCAAGGCTCAGGTAGGCCCAGGCCAGCCGGAATTGCGCGACCGGATCGCCGCCCGTCGCAGCCGCCAGCACATCGGTCACGGCGTCGGACGCAACATCCAGCGGCGCAATGGCAGGATCGGGGCCCAGGCCGCCCGGAACTTCGCCGGCAGACTGGCCGGCCTGCGCCCGCGCCAGCCACATCCGATGCATCTCGTCGCTCTGCTCGACCCCGAAACCGTTTTCGTACATGCCGGCCAGATTGCCCATGGCCGAGGTCAGGCCCATCTCGGCCGCCTGCTGGAACAATGCGAAGGCGCGGTCGTAATCCTGCGCGACACCGTGCCCACGCACGTACAGCAGGCCAAGGTTGTTGAGCGCCCGCGCGTCGCCCCCGTCCGCCGCGATTTCGAACAGGCGCCTGGCCTCGGCATAGTCCTGCTCGACCCCGGTGCCCGCCATGTGGAGGGTGGCCAGTGACGTGGTCGCGGCGACAAGCCCCTTGTCCGATGCAGCGCGATAAAACCCGACCGCAGCGGCAAGGTCTTCCGGCCCGCGGTTGACGGCCTCAAGCGCCGTTCCGAGGTCGAGGATATGCTGCGGGTCGCCCTGATCGGCAGCCTTGCGCAGCCACTCCAGCGCCGCCTCGGTGTCCTGCTCGACGCCAAGCCCGGCATAAAGATGCTGGCCGTACCGGTTCTGGGCCTCGGCAATGCCCAGTTCCGCGGCCTGTCGGAAAAGCCGGGCGGCTTCGGCATGGTTTAGCAGCACGCCGTCGCCCTCGGCCAGCTTACGGCCCAGCCGCACTAGGGCTTCGGGATGACCCTCTTCGGCATAGGCGTAGAGGTTCTCCAACGTCGGCTGGACCACCTGCGCCACCGCGGCGGATCCGCAGCCGAGCAGTCCCGCGACAACAACGGCGGGCAGGGCGATCTTCCGGCGCATCATTGGCTGTCGCGCTCAATCGGGACCGGCGCGTTTCGGATGCGCTCGAAAAAGGCGGTGGCCTCAGCCTGTGCCTGCGCGACCTCTTCCCCGGTCATCAGATCGGTCAGCGCATCACGCAGCGGCGCGGCCTCCGAAAGCCCCCGCGCGGCCGCGATGTTGAACCATTTGTGCGCCGCGACCATGTTAGCCTCGGTGCCGCTGCCCTGCGATATCATCCGGCCAAGCTCCAGCTGAGCCTTCGGGAAATCCGCCTCGGCGGCCTTGGTCAGCCAGCCTACGGCGGTCTCGGCATCGCGCGGGGCATCGGCGCCGTCCTCGGTCGCGGCATAGTAAAGCCCGACCCCGTGCATCGCCTCGCGCATGCCGCCCCCGGCCTTCTGCAGCAACCAGTCCAGCGACTCCGTGTCGCCCGCATTGGCGGAAAACAGCACCCACGGCACGGTGTCGCCCGGCGCGACCCGGCCGCCGAGGTAATTCGCTGCGGCCAACTGCCCAAGCTTGCGCCGCGCCCGGTCCGACCCCTGGCTTTCCGCGCGCAGGTAGAACTGGAACGAGGCGTCGATATCGCGGGGCACGCCATCGCCGTCCTCAAGGATACGCGCGGCCTGGAAACTCGCCTGCGGAAGCCCGTTTTCCGAGGCCGCTGCGAAATGCTTCAGCGCGCGGGCGGGGTCGCGCTCGACCACTTCGCCGGACAGCAGGATCAGTCCAAGGTTCAATTGCGAGCCGGCCTCGTCCTGTGCTGCCGCCGCCTCGAACCAGCGCATGGCTTCGTCGATATTGCGCTCGGCCCCTTCACCGCGCAGATAGGCCACGCCAATCCACCGCTGGGCAAGCGGATGGCCGTTCTCGGCGGCACGGCGATACCAGTCGAAGACATTTGCCGATGCCTCGCCGTCCGCCGTATGTATGGCCCCGGTCTCGAAGTTGCGGGCAAGCTCGAACTGGGCCCGGGGATCGCCCGCCTCTGCGGCCTTGGCCAGCCAGCCGATGGCGGCTTTCGGATCGGCATCGACATGACGGCCCTGGCTGAGCACCTCGGACATCCGGTACTGCGCCCTGACATCGCCCGCCTCGGCGGCCCGGGTGAGCAATTCGATCGCCTCGGCAGCGTCCTCTTCGGGGCTGTTCTGCAAGAGGTAATCACCCAGCAGATAGGCGGCCTGCACGTCCCCAAGCCCGGCCGCGCGCGTCCACAGATCGCGCACCCGGTCGGTTGTGCTCTCTGCCTGCGGGACCGCCGTCGCCCGTTCGATCTGCCCAAGAATGCGAAGGGCGACCGGGTGGTCCTGTTCGGCGGCCCGGTCCAGCCAGCCTTCGCCGGCCGCGCGGTCGACCGGCCCGCCAGAGCCGCGCAGCAGCATCAGCGCAAGATCGACCTGCGATGGCGCGTGCCCGGCCTCGGCCAAGGTGGTGAACCTGCGGCGTGCGGTGACGAAATCCCCGGCTTCATAGGCGGCTCTGGCGTCTTCGCGCGGCTCGGCAAAGGCGGCGTCCGCAGGCACATCCTTGGCGGCATCCTGCGCGACCACCGTCTCGGACACCAGTATCAGGGCAAGGGCACCCAGACCCAAAAGGCGCAATGCCTCGAATTTCGATTGGCGGAAGGTCGGTGACACAACGCGGTTCCTTTGAAAATACATGCTCGAATACGCGCGCCTGACGGGATCGGAGCGCTGTAGGTCTAACACGTCGGAACCGGGGTGCCATGTCAAGGCCGTGGCCCGCGATACCCCCTGCACGACTGCTTCGGGGGATCACAAACAACAACGCCGCCCGGAAGGGACGGCGCAACACATCATCTGTAAGGGTATTCGGTGGGGCTCAGCGGCCCCAGCTGCGGACCGCACCGCAATCCATGTGTACGAAGTTCGAGCTCGAGTAGCGTCCAACGCCCCCGGCGCGGCATGCGGCACCTGCCTTGGCGATCTGCGGAACCGTCCGGCCCTTGAGGCTGACATCGGCGGCCTGACCCTTGAGGTGCAGGGAGTTCTTCGCAACACCGCTGGACCGCGAACGGAGCATGGCATTGGTTTTCGGGCTTCGATAACCCGAAAGCAGCATGTAAGGTTCCGACACGTCGAGCAGATTGTGCGAAGCTGCCAGAATGTCGATGGTCCGCAGGTCGATATATTTGACGTCATTCGTGCGCCAATCGCGCATGAATTTGTGCACTTCTTCGACCGCATCCTTGATGTATTCGCCCTCGACCCAGTAGATCATGTCGAGCCGTTCACCGGTTCTGGCCGAGTACATCTTGATGCGCCGAATGTCGCCACCGCCGCGCAGGAAGCCTGCTGCATTGGTGTAAGTCGGTGCTGCTGTTACCAAAGTTGCCGCAAACGCGCCCAAAAGGCCACGCCGCGAGATGTCGCTGCGTCGAGTGTTTGTCATGTCGTATTGCGCCTGTCCGTCGCTCTCTAAAAGTTCAGTTCGCGATGTTACGCGAAACCTGCCATCTCTTCCCCAGATGCGTGATCTGTATGCCACATGCGGTTTTTATCTCCAACACTGGATTCCCGGGTTCCCGGGAACCTGTCCTTCTTGGGCAAAAACCCGCTCAAATCGGGGGATGCATGGCAAGATTGCGCACATCCATGATCTTTTTAGACCCGGGCAAGGAACCTTGCCCGACCCCCTTAGGTTAGGGCAGTGAGCTTAAGAAATTGTGAGTAGACAAAGGGGTAGCCCCAGTTACCATGAGCAGAGGTAATTTCAGGGTTCCCGGAGGGACGGAATGACGCATTTACGCAAGAGCAGCCCGGTGCGCGGGTTGTTTACAGGTTTTGCACTCGCAGCGACAGTCTTCATCGCGAATCCGACACCGGCAATGGCCGATGTAACGGCCTTCACCCAGGCAGTGGCCGAGTCGGCTTCGACCGACCGGGAAATCGCCGCCTTTTATCGTGAGAACAAGTTCGCGCCACTGTGGACGGGCGACACCGATCTGCACAAGGCACGTCGTTCGGCGCTGCTGACCGCGGTATCGACCGCCGGTCTCTATGGCCTTCCCGCCGCGAACTACGATCCCGACATGTTGCGCCGCAAGATGGCCTCGGTATCGACCGGGGCCGAGCGCGGCGTTCTCGACGTCGAACTGAGCCGCATCTTCCTGCAGTTCACCCGTCACATGCAGACCGGTGTGCTGGACCCCCGCAAGCTCTCGAAGGGCTTCAAGCGCGAGGTCCCTGTGCGCGATCCCCTCGCCAACCTGCGCGACTTCGCCGCCGCCAATCCCGATGCCTTCTTCCGCAGCATCATCCCGACCGCACCGGAATACACCCGCCTCGTGCGCGCCAAACTGGAGCTTGAGCGCAAGCTGGCCAGCGGCGGCTGGGGCGCGACCGTACGGGCCGGATCGATCGAACCCGGTCAATCGGGCCCTGCCGTCATCGAATTGCGCAACCGCCTCGTCGCGATGGGCTATCTCCAGCCGTCCTCGACCGGCCGCTACGACGCAACGATGGAACAGGCCGTGCATCAGTTCCAGCTCGACCACGGATTGAAGGCCGATGGCGTTGCCGGTGGCAGCACCCTGCGGGAACTCAACGTGCCGATCACTGAACGCCTTAAGTCGGTGATCGTCGCGATGGAGCGTGAGCGGTGGTTGAACCGCCCGCGCGGCGATCGCCACGTGCTGGTGAACATCCCCGACTTCAAGGCGCGCATCATCGACAACGACAAGGTCACCTTCGAGACCCGCTCGGTTGTCGGCAAAGATACCCGTGACCGCGAGACGCCCGAATTCTCGGACGTTATGGAGTACATGGAGATCAATCCGTACTGGTATGTCCCCCGGTCCATCATTGCCGAGGAATACCTGCCGTCGCTGCGCGCTAACCGCTATGCCGCCAGCCATATGGAAGTGACCGACGCACGTGGCCGGGTGGTGCCGCGTTCGCAGGTGAACTTCGCCCAATATTCGATCCGGACGTTCCCCTTTAACCTGCGCCAGCCGCCGTCGAACAAGAATGCGCTGGGTTTGGTGAAGTTCATGTTCCCCAACGCGCACAACATCTATTTGCACGATACGCCGGCCAAGAGCCTGTTCTCACACGACCGTCGCGCCTATTCGCACGGTTGTATCCGGCTGAACGATCCGTTCGAATTTGCCTATGAACTGCTGTCCAGGCAGACGGATGATCCGGTGAATTACTTTCAGTCGCGCCTGCAGTCGGGTCAGAATATCCAGGTTCCGCTCGAGCAGCCGGTGCAGGTCCACATCATCTACCGGACCGCCTATACTGACGCCAAGGGCCGCGTGATGTATCGCGACGACGTCTACGGCCGGGACGCGCTGGTGTTCGACGCGCTGCGCAACGCAGGGGTGGCGCTGACCTCGGTAGACGGATAAACCCGGCCTCGCACCATATGCGAGGCCCCTCATGACCCACAGTGTTCACGACATAGCGGTGGCGCTCGGCTGCGAGGCAGCGGGCGCCACCGACATTTTGATCGACGGGTTGCGCGAGCCGGGCGACGCCGGGCCCGCGCATCTGGCCGTGGCGATGAAGCCCGAATACGCCGAGGCGATGACCCGGGGATCGGCGCGCGCGGCGATCCTCTGGGCCGGCGCCGACTGGCAGGCGATGGGACTGGACGCTGCGATCTTCGCCAGCCGTCCCCGCTATGCCATGAGCGATCTTTCGGCGCTGATGGATCCCGGGCCGCAATACGGCGCGGGCATCCACCCCACCGCCGTGATCGACCCGTCCGCGGAACTCGGTGCCGGCGTCCAGGTCGGCCCGATGACCGTCATCGGACCCCGCGCAGTGATCGGCGCCGGATCTGTTATCGGCCCGCAAAGTTTCATCGGCGCCGACGCCCGCATCGGCGACAACGCCCTGATCCGCGAACAGGTCACGATCTGCCATGGCGCCCGCATCGGTGCGCGTTTCATCGCCCAGCCTGGTGCCCGCGTCGGCAGCGACGGTTTCTCCTTCGTCACACCCGAGGAAAGCGGCGTCGAACGGGCGCGCAGCACGCTGGGCGATCAGGGCGAGACGTCGGCTCAGGCCTGGGCGCGCATCCACTCGCTGGGATCGGTGACCATCGGCGACGATGTCGAAATCGGCGCCAATTCCTGCATCGACCGCGGCACCATTCGCGACACCACCATCGGCAACGGCACCAAGCTCGACAACCTCGTGCACGTCGGCCACAACTGCGAGATCGGCGACAACTGCCTGCTCTGTGGCATGACCGGCGTCGCCGGATCGGTGAAGATGGGCAACAATTGCGTGATGGGCGGCAAGGTCGGCATCAGCGACAACATCTTCATTGGCGATAACGTAATCGCCGGCGGCGGCACCAACATCATGTCGAACGCCCCGGGCAACCGCGTCCTGCTGGGCTATCCGGCCACCAAGATGGACAGCCAGATGGAAATGGTGAAGGCGCTGCGCCGCCTGCCGCGCATGATGCGCGAGTTCTCGGCGTTGAAAAAAGCGGTTTCAAAGGCGGATCAGAGTGACTAAATCCACCTCAGGCATGTCAGGCGGGGGGTAGACCGATGGATGTGAAGCAAAAGGTGATCGAAATCATCGCGGAACAGGCGGTGCTGGAACCCGAAGACGTGACCATGGACTCGACGCTGGAAGAACTGGGCATCGACAGCCTTGGCCTGGTCGAAAGCATCTTCGCCATCGAAGAGGCCTTCGACATCTCGGTCCCATTCAACGCCAACGCCCCCATGGAAAGCGACTTCGACATCTCGACGGTGGCCTCCATCGTTGTCGGGGTCGAGCGGCTGATCAAGGAGCAGAAGGCGACCGCCTGACTGCGCAAAAGACTTCGAGGGACGAAAGCGACATGAAGCGGGTTGTCATCACCGGGGCCGGTACGATCAACGCGCTCGCCCACAACGTCCCCGACACGCTGGCCGCGATGCGCGACGGCAAGTGCGGCATCGGCCCGCTGGACATCCCCGACATCGAACGCCTTGCCATCCGGATCGGCGGGCAGGTGCGCGATTACGACCCCGAGACCCGGTTCAACCGGCAGGAATTGGCGCTCTACGACCGGTTCACCCAGTTCACCCTGATCGCCGCGCGCGAGGCGCTGGCGCAATCCGGGCTCGAATTCTCGGGCGAACTGGCCACCCGCTCCGGTGTCGTCCTCGGCAATTCCGGGGGCGGGATGACCACCCTCGATGAAAACTACCGTTCGGTCTACGAAGACGGCAAGAACCGCGTGCATCCCTTCGTGGTGCCCAAGTTGATGAACAACGCCGCGGCAAGCCACGTTTCCATGCAATTCAACCTGCAAGGCCCGTCCTTCACGGTCTCGACCGCCTGCGCCTCGTCCAACCACGCGATGAGCCAGGCGTTCCAAATGGTGCACGGCGGCATGGCCCCGGTGATGCTGACCGGCGGATCGGAATCGATGCTTTGCTTTGGGGGCGTCAAGGCCTGGGAGGGCCTGCGGGTGATGTCCAAGGACGCCTGCCGCCCGTTCAGCGCCAACCGCAACGGCATGGTTCAGGGCGAGGGCGCGGGCGTCTTCGTCTTCGAGGAATTGGAACACGCCCGCGCCCGCGGGGCCGAGATCCTTGCCGAGGTGGTCGGCTTCGCCATGTCCTCGGACGCCGCCGACATCGTCATGCCCTCGAAAAGCGGTGCGGCGCGGGCGATCCGCGGCGCGCTCAAGGACGCGCGGCTGTCGCCCTCGGACGTGGGCTATATCAATGCCCATGGCACCGGCACCGCGGCCAATGACAAGACCGAAAGCGCGGCGGTGGCCGATGTCTTCGGCGCCCATGCAGACAAGCTGATGATCTCGTCGACCAAGTCGATGCACGGCCATCTGATCGGCGGCACCGGCGCGGTGGAACTTCTGGCCTGCATCATGGCGGTCCGCGACGGGGTGATCGCCCCCACCATCGGCTACGAGGAGCCGGACCCGGAATGCGCGCTCGACGTGGTGCCCAACGAGGCCCGCGAAGCGCATGTCGAGGTGGCGCTGTCCAACGCTTTTGCCTTCGGCGGGCTCAACGCGGTGCTGGCGCTGCGCAAGTTCTGAACCCGTTGTCGCGCAGGCCGGCATGAAAAAGCCCGGACCGCACGCAGGCGCCCCGGGCTTCCTCTGATGTCATGTGCTTCTGCGCAGGGCGGTTACTGCGCCCGCTCCGCGGCATAGGCGATGGCGCGTTGGTAGTTGCCGCTGTCATTCCAGGCCGACAGGACCCGGAAGTTCGCGGTGCCCTGACCGAAGGGCGCCCCGGCCCGCCAGCCGTTGCGTGCCAGCATGTTCGCGGCCGAGGCCAGCGCGTCGGTAGCGTTGTAGGGATCGGCGCGGCCATCCCCGTTTCCGTCGACACCGTACTTCAGCCAGTTGCCGGCGAGGAACTGCATATGGCCCAGCTCACCCGACGGGCCGCCTTGCTTGTTGGCCGAGATCACGCCGCGGTCCACCAGCGACAGCGCTGCGATGGCGTGCGGCTCGAACCGGGGGTGGCGCCGGCAGTAAGACGCCAGCGTCACTGCTCCGCCGACGATCGGCGTGTTACCAAGGTATCCACCCCAGCTTGTCTCCAGCCCCCAGATCGTTGCAAGCACGGACCCCGGCACCCCGAAACGGCGCTCGATAGAGGCGAAGGTGTTGGGGTTGGCGCGCATCTTGGCCTTGGTGCGCTGGATGAATGCATCCGCCGAACTGCCCGAGCGCTTGGCAAGGAACCGCGCCGGATCGCCCTGCAGGGTGCCGCTCTGGCTCGAAGGGTTGGATTCGAAGCGCCATGTGATGCCCGACAGGCTGGCCGACTGCAACGCGTTCAGCCCGCGCTGGCCAACGCCGCTGCGCTGCGCCTCTTGCGCCAGCTGGGCCTTGTAGGAGTTGAAGCCACCCTTGGAGGTGATGCATTGCGCGGCCTGAAGCGCCGGGGCCGAGAGGCCGAAAATGATGGATACTGCGATGGTAAACCTGCGCATGGCGAGATCCCTTAACCAATTATCGTTCCCTGTTCAGAGTAGCGGCGAAACCGGTTCCGTCCAGAAAATTTCCCCCGCGTCAGGCAAAAGCCAGCACGGCGATCACCACGATCGCCACGGCCAGCGCCGATGCGATCTGCGCCAGCCGCTTCATCCGTGCCGGATCCGGGGCCGGTCCGCCGCGGCCGGCACGGAACGCCGCGAGGTTGAGCATCACCGCCACCGCCGTCAGCCCCACCACCAGCAGCACCTTGAGGATGAACCAGACCCCCAGCGCGCCGTCATGCAGCGACAGCCACATCCACAGGCCGGTGATCCAGAGCACCAGCAAGGCACCCGCCGACACCTGTCCCAGCCGCACCCGGATCGGCATGACCGTGGCCATCGCCTCCGCGCCCCGGCCGGCCGCGACCTTCATCATCACCAGCCCGGCAAGCCCGAAGCCCACGCCGACGGCCATCGCAAGGTAATGCAGCATCTTCAGCAAGATCATCCGTCCCTCCGTTTTCCGTCAGCCTAACACAAAAAGGGCGCCCCAGAGGACGCCCTTTGATCGACTGCGTAGGCCGGGCTTCAGCCCGGCACCACCTCAGCAGCTGTAGTACATGCCGAACTCGACCGGGTGCGGCGTGTGTTCGTAAAGCTCGATCTCTTCCATCTTCAGCTCGATGTAGCCTTCGATCTGGTCCTTGGTGAAGACGTCACCGGCCAGCAGGAAGTCCATGTCCTTCTGAAGCTCTTCCATCGCCTCGCGGAGCGAACCGCAGACGGTGGGGATGCCTTCCAGCTCTTCAGCCGGCAGGTCGTAGAGGTTCTTGTCCATCGCCTCGCCGGGATCGATCTTGTTGATGATGCCGTCGAGACCGGCCATCAGCAGCGCCGCGAAGCACAGGTAGGGGTTGGCCGAGGGATCGGGGAAGCGCGCTTCGACACGTTTCGCCTTGGGGTTCTCGGTCCACGGGATCCGCACGCAGCCCGACCGGTTGCGGGCCGAATAGGCGCGCAGCACCGGTGCCTCGAAGCCCGGGATCAGACGCTTGTAGCTGTTGGTCGACGGGTTGGTGAAAGCGTTGAGCGCTTTGGCGTGCTTCAGGATGCCGCCAATGAAGTACAGGGCCTCTTGCGAAAGGTCGGCATACTTGTCACCGGCAAAGAGCGGCTTGCCGTCTTTCCAGATCGACATGTTGCAGTGCATGCCGGTGCCGTTGTCGCCATAGATCGGCTTCGGCATGAAGGTCGCCGACTTGCCGTAGGCCTGCGCCACGTTGTGGATGACGTACTTGTACTTCTGCAGCTCGTCGGCCTGTTTGGTCAGCGAACCGAAGATCAGGCCCAGTTCGTGCTGGCACGACGCCACTTCGTGGTGGTGCTTGTCGACCTTCATGCCGAGGCGCTTCATGGTCGAGAGCATTTCCGAACGGATGTCTTGGCCATCGTCGGTCGGGTTGACCGGGAAATAACCGCCTTTGAGGCCCGGACGGTGGCCGGTGTTGCCCATCTCGTATTCGGTGTCGGTGTTCCACGACGCGTCAAGCGCGTCGACCTCGTAGGAGACCTTGTTGATCGAGTTCGAGAAGCGGACATCGTCGAACAGGAAGAATTCGGCTTCCGGACCCCAATAGGAGATGTCACCGATGCCCGAGGACTTCAGGTAGGCCTCGGCCTTCTCGGCGGTGCCGCGCGGGTCGCGGTTGTAGGGCTCGTTGGTGTCGGGCTCGACGACCGAGCAATGCACGCAGACGGTCTTCTCGGCATAGAAGGGGTCGATGTAGGCGCTGTCGCAGTCGGGCATCAGTTTCATGTCCGAGGCTTCGATCGACTTCCAGCCGGCGATGGACGAGCCGTCGAACATGAAGCCTTCTTCGAGGAAATCCTCGTCGACTTCGCTTTCGATGACGGTCACGTGCTGCAGCTTGCCGCGCGGGTCGGTGAAACGGATGTCGACGTAGGCCACGTCCTCATCCTTAATCAGCTTGAGCAGGTCCTTTGCGCTCATGTCTATGTTCCTCGCTTGGTTCAACTTGGTGTTCGTGTCCCGGACCGGGTCCGGGATCTCATGGATGCGGGGGGCTGACGGGAGGCCCCGGATCAGGTCCGGGGCTGCGGCCCGCCCCTAAAGCGCGTC
The DNA here is from genome assembly GCF_056858395.1 of Litorisediminivivens sp. KMU-197. Lineage (NCBI taxonomy): Bacteria > Pseudomonadati > Pseudomonadota > Alphaproteobacteria > Rhodobacterales > Paracoccaceae > Litorisediminivivens > Litorisediminivivens sp. KMU-197. The sequence goes on from NZ_JBXEQG010000001.1 coordinate 362,497, forward strand.
GGAGCCGGTTTCGCCGGTCCGGATGCGAATTGCCTGTTCGACGGTGGAGACGAAGATCTTGCCATCGCCGATCTTGTCGGTCTTGGCGGCATCGACGATGGCCTCGATCGCCTGGTCGACCTGTTCGTCGTCCAGCACCACCTCGATCTTCACCTTGGGCAGGAAGTCGACGACGTATTCCGCGCCGCGGTACAGTTCGGTATGGCCTTTCTGACGGCCAAAGCCCTTGACCTCGACCACGCTGAGACCCTGGACGCCGACGTCCTGCAGCGCCTCTTTCACTTCATCGAGCTTGAACGGCTTGATGATTGCCTCGATCTTTTTCATGTAAAAACCTCCTCGCACCCTTGCTCGTGCCGCTCAGACCACTTCTGATGGGGGGGGACAATCGGCAGGGTCGGTCCATCGCATGTTTTCCATGCACGAGATCTGTGGGCGCCCAAAGAACGGGCGTTTTGCACAGAAATCAGGCAGAATTGAATCCGAGGGAAATTACATGACGGAATTGCTTACCGCCGCCCAAATGCGCGCCATCGAACAGGCGGCGATCGGCAGCGGCAAGGTCACCGGGCGTGAACTGATGGACCGCGCCGGGGCAGGGGTGGTCGAGGCGGTCTTCGAGTCATGGCCCGACCTGGCCCAAGGGGCGCACCGCGCGGTGGTGCTCTGCGGGCCGGGAAACAACGGCGGCGACGGGTTCGTCGTGGCGCGGCTTCTGGAGCAGCACGGCTGGCAGGTCGAGGTCTACCTGCTTGGCGATCCCGAAGCCCTGCCGCCGGATGCGCTCGCCGCGCATGATGCCTGGACGGCCTGCGGGACCGTCCGGCCCTTCACCGATGACACGCACCGCGATCCGGTACTGTGCGATCCGCATCCCGACCTCTGGATCGACGCCATGTTCGGCACCGGTTTGAACCGCCCGCTGCCCGACCTCGCAACCCGAATGATGCACCGGGTCTATTACGAGCAGAACTGGTGCACGGCACCGATCGTCGCCATTGACCTGCCGTCCGGCATCAATGCCGACACCGGCCAGTCCGTCCAGCCGTTTCACCTGACAGCGTCGCTGACGGTCACCTTCCACGCGCGCAAGATCGGTCACGAAAAGGGCGATGGACCAGCGCGGTGCGGCAAAGTGGTGGTCAAGGATATCGGATTGTGAGCGCAGCCCCGGAGAGGATCACCATCGGTCCGAAGATGCTGGCGCGTCTGTCGAAGTCCGCCGCATCCCACAAATACGCGCATGGCCATGCGCTGATCCTCACCGGCGGTTTCGGCAAGACCGGCGCCGCGCGGCTGGCGGCGCGGGGCGCGCTGCGCATCGGTGCGGGGCTGGTGACGCTGGGCGCGCCGGGATCGGCGCAGATGGAGGTGGCCTGCCAAATCACGGCGCTGATGCTCGCGCGGGTCGAGGATGCGGCGGGATTGCTCACGCTGCTGGAGGACGGCCGCATCAATGCCCTCTGCCTCGGCCCGGGGCTGGGCAAGGACAGAGCCCGCGATCTCCTGCCTGCGGTGCTGGGCAGGATGGATGCTCAGCCCCCGTCCCGCCAAGGGTCCGTGGTGCTCGACGCCGATGCGCTCAGCGCCTATGAGACCGATCCCAACACGCTCTTCGACATGTTGCATGGCCGCTGCGTGCTCACCCCGCACGGCGGTGAGTTCGCCCGTCTGTTTCCCGACCTCGCCGAGCGGTTGGGCAAGGCACCCGGGGACGCGGCGGCCCTGTCCAAGGTCGACGCCACGCGCGCCGCCGCCAAGCGGGCGGGCTGCGTCGTGCTGCACAAGGGGCCGGACACGGTGATCGCCGATCCCACAGGCCGTTGCGCGGTCAACGCCGCCGCAGATGGACGCGAAGCGCCCTGGCTGGCCACCGCCGGGGCCGGCGACGTGCTGGCGGGGTTCATCGCCGGGCTGCTGTCGCGCGGGTTCGATCCGATGCCGGCCGCCGAATGCGCGGCCTGGCTGCACGTGGAATGCGCCCGCAGCTTCGGCCCCGGCCTGACCGCCGAAGACTTGCCCGAGCAATTGCCCGGCGTGTTCCGGGCACTGAGCCTCTAGGCGGTCTGGGGGGCGGCTGCCGCCGCGCTCTCCACCTCGACCCCGTCGGCATAAAGGATACGCGGTGCATCGAACACCAGTTGCACCAGCCGCAGCGGCTCTCTCGGGCCCCTGGTGACGAACTTGCCATCCACCAGCCGCGCCACCGGCACCAGCATCTGGTCGCGGCCGAACAGGGCCCGCGCCCGCCAGTCGCGCACAAGGATGCGCTGTGTGGCCGGCAGGATCATGTCTTCGTCGGGACGGCAATGGCCCAGCGATCCGGCCTTGATGCGCACCGTCTCGCCCTCGGCGTCGATCACCCGCAGGCCGCGCAGCACTGCCGTGCCGACGTCACGGGTGATGATCCTGTCGCCCGGCGTCAGGAACTCGACCGGCATTTCGCCATCGAGCGTCCACAGCCGTGTGCCGGCCAGAAGTCCGTTGTTCTGATATGTTGATAGCGCGCCTGTCCCGGCGGGGCCGGGATGCGGATCTGTCCACTCTGCGCGCCCGACCGTTTTCGGTTTCATGGGCGTACCTGTATTCACTGCCTTCGTTTTTTCCACAGGATAGACCAACATCCGGTAAATGTCGTGAATTTTCTGGGACCTGCAGCAGCGAAATCCTCTCGCATCCCGGTTCAAGCTTTGCTAGAGACCTGCGGGCGCGGGCCTTGTGCAGCGCAATGCGGGTGTGGCGGAATTGGTAGACGCACCAGATTTAGGTTCTGGCGCCTTTGGCGTGGGGGTTCGAGTCCCTTCACCCGCACCACTAATCTTCTATGCAAACCCTGTAGGGTGGGTTTCCAACCCACCTCGCACCCTCACCCAAATGCAACGCAAGCCGGTCCAGCGGCAGCCCGTCACGCCATGGGCGTGCGAACTATAAACGGCGCACCTTTGGTGCGACGGGGCGGGCCGCCGCTGGCCCGGCGCTTTCGGCTTGATTCCGGGCCCCGCTAACGGACCAAGCCATTGGACACCGTTCGCGAGCCACGTGCATGTGTCCGCATGGTTTACGCAGATACCATCATTGCGCGGCGTTTGCCGGGGGAAAAAGGTGGATCAAATGCGATCTTTGCAGTCAACCAGTCAGGACAGAGTCCCCATGGTTTGGCCGGAACCCTCCTGGCATCGCCATCTGCGCAAAGTGTTGTCGAAATGGGAAAACCGAAGGCCTTTCGAAAGGTCAGGAAGAGGCCCTCGTTAGGTTTCTCAAGAAAGCTGGGCTGACAATGAAAATGGCAAGAAACGCAAAAGGCTTCCTGATATTTCCTGTGGAAATCGTTAGGGTTGCGCCTTGGGACAGACGTTAAAGGGGGTGGTGCGGCGGAAGTGGCCCATGAAACGGCGGTGTCAAACCAACCGCGACACATCCTTCGCCGCCCGCACGAAATCCTTGAACAACGGATGCGGCTCGAACGGCTTCGACTTCAGCTCCGGGTGAAACTGTACCCCGATGAACCACGGATGGTCCTTCCATTCCACGATCTCCGGCAGCTTGCCGTCCGGTGACATGCCCGAGAACACCAGCCCGTGTTCTTCCAGCTGCTCGCGGTATTTGGTGTCCACTTCGTAGCGGTGCCGGTGCCGCTCGTCGATTGCCAGCGCGCCATAGACCTGCGCCACGCGAGAGCCCTCTTTCAGCGTCGCGTCATAGGCGCCCAGCCGCATCGTGCCGCCCTTGTCGTCCGCGGCGGACCGGGACACCTTCTCGTTGCCCTGCACCCATTCCTTCAGGTGATAGACCACCGGCTCGAACCGTTTCTTGCCGGCCTCGTGGTCGAATTCCTCCGACCCCGCGCCGCGCACGCCCGCGACGTTGCGCGCCGCCTCGATCACCGCCATCTGCATCCCGAGGCAAATCCCGAGATAGGGCACCTTGTGCTCGCGCGCATATTGCGCCGCCTTGATCTTGCCCTCGGTGCCGCGCTCGCCGAAACCGCCGGGCACGAGGATCGCATGGAATCCCTCAAGGTGCGGCGCCGCATCCTCGCGGTCGAACAGCTCCGCGTCGACCCACTCGACCTTGACGCGCACCCGGTTGGCGATGCCGCCATGGGTCAGCGCCTCGGCGATGGACTTGTAGGCGTCTTCCAGCTGCGTGTACTTGCCGACAATGGCCACCCGCACCTCGCCCTCGGCGTTGTGGATGCGGTCGCTCACGTCCTCCCACTTCGACAGGTCGGGCCGCGGGGCGGGCGAGATCTGGAAGGCATCCAGCACCGCCTGGTCCAGCCCCTCGCGGTGATAGGCCAGCGGCGCGTCATAGATCGTCGCCATGTCCTGCGCCGCGATCACCGCATCGGGCCGCACGTTGCAGAACAGCGCCAGCTTCTCGCGCTCCTTGGCCGGGATCGGCCCTTCCGAGCGGCACACCAGGATGTCCGGCGCGATGCCGATGGACCGCAACTCCTTGACCGAGTGTTGCGTCGGCTTGGTCTTCAACTCGCCCGCCGCCTTCATCCACGGCAGCAGCGTCAGGTGCATGAAGATGCACTGCCCGCGCGGCTTGTCCTGCGAAAACTGGCGGATCGCCTCGAAGAAGGGCAGGCCCTCGATGTCGCCCACGGTGCCGCCGATCTCGCACAGCATGAAATCGACCTCGTCCTCGCCGATCGAGATGAAGTCCTTGATCTCGTTGGTGACATGCGGGATTACCTGGATGGTCTTGCCGAGGTAATCGCCACGCCGCTCCTTCTCCAGCACATTGGAATAGATCCGCCCCGAGGAGACCGAGTCGGTCTTGCGCGCCGCCACCCCGGTGAACCGCTCGTAGTGGCCAAGGTCGAGGTCGGTCTCGGCGCCGTCGTCGGTCACGAAGACCTCGCCATGCTCAAAGGGCGACATGGTGCCCGGATCGACGTTGAGATAGGGATCGAGCTTCCTCAGCCGGACAGAGAACCCGCGCGCCTGCAACAGGGCGCCCAGCGCGGCCGAGGCCAGCCCCTTGCCAAGCGAAGAGACGACACCGCCGGTGATGAAGATGAAGCGCGCCATATGCTCTGGAAACTCCCGTGATAACCTGTTTGCCCACACGGTTTGGGAAGCCCCAAAAACCGATGTGCCACGGGACTCCATACGTAGGGGATTCGCGTGGATTTAGCAAGCCGACCGCAACATGCTGTTGCGGTGATTAACGTTGCGACAATGGATTGTGGATGCGCCGGGATGGCCCCGGCGCAGGGGCGCCTCAGTCGGCGCGCGGCACCAGCGGTGCGTTGTCGTCCGCGCCGGGCGGCAGCAGGTCGTCGCCGGGCAGGGCCGGCGTGGTGGCCGGCGCGTCCAGTTCCTCTGCCGAGGGCGGTGCCAGCCGGTCGATGACCGAAGAGCCCGATGCGTTCTGCGCCGCCATGATGGTCAGCGTGATCGAGGTCACGATGAAGGCCGCGGCCAGAACCCATGTGATCTTGCCCAGCGCGGTCGCCGCCGAACGGCCCGAAACCGCCCCGCCGCCGCCGCCGCCGATCCCGAGCCCGCCACCCTCGGAGCGTTGCATCAGCACGACGCCGATCAGCGACAAAGCCAGCAGCAGGTGAATGATCAGGACGACGTTTTCCATGGGGCCTCGCGCGGGGACTGCGGTGTTGCCGGGCTATGTAGGCGCAAAGCCCATGAGGCGCAACCCGTCACCGCGTGCCGTGGGGACGCCAACCCGGGGCAGGGCGGCGGCCACCTGTCACCGCCGGCCCGTTGCGCCACCAAGGGTCCGGCCGGGTGCCGAACCCGCCCGCGGCATGTCGCGACGGTTCAGAGGCCAAGCTCCCGCCGCGACGCCAGCGCGAGGTCCTTGGCAAGCGCTTCCGGCATCGGCTTGCGTGACGAGAAGGTGACGCCGGTCTTGCTGGCCTTCAACCCGGCGGCTGTAATGTCATCGGCACAGGCGGCAATGGCACCGGCCGAGACGTAAAGACCGCATTGCTTGCTGAAAGCGGCATAGCCGGCGATGATCGACGACCCGAAGCCGAAACCCGGCATGTCATAGGCAATCAGTTCCTCCGCATCGGGCAGGGCCTCTGACAGTAAGCGGCGTAATTCGGCCAGCAGGGGGCGGAATTGCTCTGGTGCGGCGGCGATATAGGCATCGTGGTCGGCATATTTCGACATGTCTCATCTTGCGCGCCAAGGCACGGCCGATCAAGCGTCCCGCGGCCCGGACTGCGACCAAGGATCCGGCCGTATCCCCCGGCACAAACAAATTCACGGTTTCACCCCTTCGCCGCAGCCGCTATATCGGCGCGGGTTTGGCATCACAGAGAAGGAAGTGGCATGGCCAATGTTGTCGTGGTCGGCGCACAATGGGGCGACGAGGGGAAAGGCAAGATCGTGGACTGGCTCTCTGAGCGGGCCGACGTGATTGCGCGGTTCCAGGGCGGCCACAATGCCGGCCACACTCTCGTCATCGACGGCGAGGTCTTCAAGCTGCACGCGCTGCCCTCGGGCGTGGTGCGCGGCGGCAAGCTCTCGGTAATCGGCAACGGCGTCGTGCTCGACCCGTGGAACCTGCTCAAGGAGATCGAGACCATCCGCGCCCAGGGTGTCGAGATCTCGCCCGAAACCCTGATGATCGCCGAGAACACGCCGCTGATCCTGCCCTACCACGGCGAGCTTGACCGCGCCCGCGAAGAAGCCGCCTCCAAGGGCACCAAGATCGGCACCACCGGCCGCGGTATCGGCCCCTGCTACGAGGACAAGGTCGGCCGCCGCGCCATCCGCGTTGCCGATCTGGCCGATCCCGCCACGCTTGAGGCCCGCGTCGACCGCGCGCTCCAGCACCACGACCCGCTGCGCAAGGGCTTGGGCGTCGAGGCCATCGACCGCGACGCGCTGATCGAAAAGCTGAAAGAGGTCGCGCCGCAAATCCTGCCCTATGCCGCGCCGGTCTGGAAGGTGATGAACGAGAAGCGCAAGGCCGGCAAACGCATCCTGTTCGAAGGCGCGCAGGGCGCGCTTTTGGACATCGACTTCGGCACCTATCCCTTCGTCACCTCGTCGAACGTGATCTCGGGGCAGGCCGCGACCGGCGTCGGCATCGGGCCGGGCGCCATCGACTACGTGCTGGGCATCGTGAAGGCCTATACCACCCGCGTCGGCGAAGGCCCGTTCCCGACCGAACTGGACGACGACGATGGCCAAAGGCTGGGCGAGCGCGGCCACGAATTCGGCACCACCACGGGCCGCAAGCGCCGCTGCGGCTGGTTCGACGCCGCGCTGGTGCGTCAGACCTGCGCCGTCTCCGGCGTCAAGGGCATCTCCCTGACCAAGCTCGACGTGCTGGATGGGTTCGACACGCTGAAGATCTGCACCGGCTACGACCTCGACGGCAAGACGCTCGACTACCTGCCCACCGCAGCCGACCAACAGGCCCGCTGCAAGCCGATCTACGAAGAGATGCCGGGCTGGTCCGAGTCGACCGAAGGCGCGCGCAGCTGGAACGACCTGCCCGGCAACGCGGTCAAATACGTGCGCCGTATCGAAGAGCTGATCGAATGCCCGGTGGCGCTGCTCTCGACCTCGCCCGAGCGCGACGACACCATCCTCGTCACCGATCCTTTCGCGGACTGAGCGCGATGGCGGACCGCAAAGGCCTCAGCTACAAGGCCCGCCGCCGCTGGTCGCTGGTGATCCTGCTCATCGGATTGCCGGTCTACATCGTGGCGGCGGTCAGCCTTGTGAACATGCTCGAACGGCCGTCGCTTCTGGCCGAACTGCTGATCTACGTGAGCCTCGGCATCCTCTGGGCGCTGCCCTTCCGTTTCGTCTTCCGCGGGGTGGGGCAGGCCGACCCCGACAGCGACGAGGGCGAATAGCCCCCGCCGACCCGCGGTCTGGCCGCACGTCACGCGTGTGACGCTCGGCAGAGTGTCGCCCATATGGGGATTGCCCGGCGCCGCCGTCCCGGTCTAGCGTCGCATATGGTCGCGATTCCCGGACAACATGCTGCGGACAATCCCTTTCTCGGCATCCTGCTGATGCTGGGATTCTGTGTGCTGGCCCCGCTGGGCGACGCCATCGTCAAGCTGCTGGGCGAAACCGTGCCCCTGTTTGAAATCCTCACCATCCGCTTCCTCATTCAGGCCGTCGTGCTCTCTGCCATCGTTCAGGCAACGGGTCGCGCATGGCAGATGTCGCGCCGGGTCTTCTGGCTGGCCTGCCTCCGCGCGCTCTTGCACATCGCCGGAATCGCCGCGGTCTTCGTCTCGCTGCGCTACCTGCCGCTGGCCGAGGCCATCGCCATCGCCTATGTCATGCCCTTCCTGATGCTGCTGCTCGGCCACTACGTCCTGCACGAGGAAATCGGCGCCCGCCGGGCCTGGGCCTGCGTCGTGGGCTTCGCGGGTACGCTGATGGTGGTGCAACCCACCTTCGCCGATGTCGGCTGGCCGGCGCTGATCCCGCTGCTGGTGGCGGTGATCTTCGCGCTCTTCATGCTGGTCACCCGCCAGATCGCGCGCGAAACCGACCCGGTGTCGCTGCAAGCCGTCAACGGCGTCATGGCCTCGGTCGTGCTGGTCCCGGCCTCGCTGATCTGCCACCAGCTGCACGTCAGCCATTACGTCACCCCCAGCACGCAGGACCTCTGGCTGCTGGCCGCCATCGGCGTCACCGGCACCGTGGCGCACCTCCTGGTGACATGGTCGCTGCGCCATGCCCCCTCGGCCACGCTCGCACCGATGCAATACCTCGAGATCCCGGTGGCCACGCTCTACGGCTGGCTGATCTTCTCGGACCTGCCTAACGGCCTCGCCGCTGTCGGCATCTGCATCACCATCGCCGCCGGGCTCTACATCGTCATCCGCGAGCGCTCCATGGCGCGGACCCCGCCGCTAGAACAGCCCTGACCGCCACGTCCAGCGCATCGCGCGGAACAATCACCAGCATCCCCGGACCGCCCATCCGCACCACCACCTCTTCGGCCACCACCTCGTTCGAGGTGCCCACCCGCTCACCCGGCGCAAACTCCAGCCCGTCGATCGGCCAGCGCAACCCCTCGCTTTGCCCGCGCACCGGGCGCATCGGAAACAGCGAGAACCGGCTGCCCACCGGCAAGGCCAGGCGCAGCTCTCGCGGCGCCTGGAACACCACGTCGTCGCCGCCGATCAGCAGGCAGGGTCGGTCCGGCCGCGCCGCCACCCGGCTCAGCACCGACAACTGGTGATCCAGCCGCATCCCCAGAAACCCGAGCCCGAGGATCAGCGGCGCGTCGATGTTGCGCAAACACTTGTCGAAGTCGGTGCTGTCCTGTTCGGCGATGTGAAACAGGCTCTCGGTCGGCAAGGCCGCGAAGGTCCGCGCATCGAGCGAATCGAAATCGCCGATCACCGCTTCCGGCGTCACCCCGTGGCGCAGCAGCACCGCCGCGCCGCTGTCCGCCGCCACCGCCCGCTTGGCCCATTTCTGCGCAACAATCAGGTCCGCATGCCGGAACTCTCCACCGCCTGCCAACAATATTGGCTCGGAAGCGCGGACAAAGGGGTGATTCATGGCGTATTAGCCTCATTTTAGTGGAAAGGTCACATTCAGGTCACGAAATGATACGCTGACCGGCACAGATTCGAGCCGCTTTGGCCGGGACCATCATGATAAACATGGTTTCGCAGGTATTTGGAAGGCGAGCACCGATGGTACAGACGAACAAGATCCTGACCGTCTCTTACGGCACGTTCTCGTGCACTCTGGAGGGTTTCGACGAATCCTTCGAGACGATGAAGGCGATAGCCGAGTATTTCCGCGATCTCGCGGCCGACGACAGGTACTTCGGCGCCGAGCCGCCGACCCCGGATGCCGAGATGCTGGCCCGGATCGCCGAAAAGGAAATCTCCCGCCGGGTCGAAGCCCGGTTCGAGAATGACGGCATCGTGCTGCGTCCGTCGCTGGCCGCCGCCACGGCGGCGGAAACCGCGCCCGAACCGGTTGCACAGGCCCCGGAGGCCGCCGCCGACGGGTCCGATGAGGACGTCCAACCTCAAGCCGCCGACGAGACGCCGACCGATGACGCGCTCCCGGTCGAGGCAGACGAGGCGGACGAGGCAGACGCCCCCATGGCCGAAGCCCAAGACGCCGCGCCGGAAGAGGCCGGGGAAGAAGCCGGGGACAACACCCCCGTCGCCGCCGAGGATGTCTCCGCCGAGGACGACACCCCGCAGGCCGACAGCGCGGAAGACGTCACCGAAGCCGACACCGCCGACGAAGCCACCTCCGAGGCCGAAGCCGAGACCACCGAGGTTGAGGTCGCACCGGCCAAGCCGGCAACCACGAGCGTGCCCGAATCCATCGCCGAGAAGCTCGCCCGCATCCGCGCCGTTGTTGCCTCGGCCGCCGCCAGTGTCGGCCGCAGCGACACCGCCGCCGAGACCGCCGAAACCGACGCCCGCGACAGCGACGAAAGCCAGGAAGACGACACCACCGTCGGCAACGTCATGTCCACCCTCGCGTCCGGTGACGGTGGCGACGCCTTGGCCGAACCCGCCGAAGCGCCGCTGTCGCTCGGCGACGAATACGCCGTGACCGACGACGCCGACGACGCGCCCTCCGAAAGCTTCGACCTCGCCGCCGAGGCCGAACTCTACGACGTCCGCCCCACCTCGGACGACGAAGAAGAGGCCGCCGCCGAGGAGGCCCGCGCCGAGGAAGAAGCCCGCGCTGCCGCCGAAGCCGCAGCCGAGGAAGAAGCCCGCGCCGCTGCCGAAGCCGCCGCCGAGGAAGCCCGCGCCGAGGAAGAAGCCCGCGCCGCTGCCGAAGCCGCCGCCGAGGAAGCTCGCGCCGAGGAAGAAGCCCGCGCCGCTGCCGAAGCCGCCGCCGAGGAAGCCCGCGCCGAGGAAGAGGCCCGCGCCGCCGAAGCCGCAGCCGAGGAAGCCCGCGCCGAAGAAGAAGCGCGCGCCGCCGAAGCCGCTGCCGAAGAGGCCCGTGCCGAGGAAGAGGCCCGCGCCGCCGCCGAAGCCGCCGCCGAGGAAGCCCGCGCCGAAGAAGAGGCCCGCGCTGCCGAAGCCGCCGCCGAGGAAGCCCGCGCCGAAGAAGAAGCCCGCGCTGCCGCCGAAGCCATCGCCGCAGAGGCCCGCGCCGCTGCCGAAGCTGCCGGGCAATCCGCCCGCGCCGCGGCCGAAGCCGCCGCCGAAGCCGCCCGCGCTGCCGCCGAAGCCGCCGCCGAAGAGGCCCACGCCCGGCTGGAGGATCGTGACCCCGAGCGCGCGGATGACCAGCCGCAGGCGGACATCGACACCGCCGCAACTGCCGACGCCGACGCAGAAGACACCCCCGAAGCCGAAGCCGAAGACACCCCTGAAGCCGAAGACACCCCTGAAGCCGAAGCCGCCGAAGCCGCGCCGACGCGCGTCGCGCCGCGCCGCCCGGTCCGCGTGGTCAAGGTCAAGCGCCGCCCCGCCGCCGATCCGGCCCCGGTCGAAACCAGCCTCACCCCCGAGGACGAAGAAGACCTGGCGCGCGAACTGGCCGAGGTCGAAGCCGAATTCGGCGACGACACCCAGACCGAGCAGGACACCGGCAGCGCCATTTCCGACGCGGTCGAGGAAACCACCCGCGCGGTCCGCGTCATGGCCCGCCGCGACCGTCGCGACAGCTTTGCCGAGGATGAGGGTGACGTTTCGCGCCTGCTGGCCGCGACCGACGAACAGCTTCAGGAACCCGAAGGCCGCTCGCGCCGCAACGCCATCGCGCACCTGCGCGCCGCCGTCGCCGCCACCCGCGCCGACCGCGGCAGCGATGACAAACCTGCCCGCGGCACCGATCCCAGCGACGCCTACAAAAGCGATCTCGCCCAGGCGGTGCGCCCGCGCCGCTCGACCACCGGCGAACCCACCACCGAACGCCCGCGCGTCGCGCCGCTCAAGCTGGTGGCCGAACAGCGCGTCGACCTGCCGCAGGACGAGACCCCGGCAACCGCTGCCGCCTCGGTGCGTCCGCGCCGCGTGTCGATTCCGCTCGAGCGGGACGAAGACGAAGACGCCGGCGGTTTCGCCAGCTTCGCCGAAGAGGCCGGCGCATCCAGCCTGCCGGACCTGCTGGAAGCCGCCGCCGCCTACATGTCCTTCGTCGAAGGCCGCGACGAATTTTCGCGCCCGCAGTTGATGACCAAGGTGCGCCAGGTCGAACGCGGCGACTCGAGCCGCGAAGACCGCCTGCGCAGCTTCGGCCAGCTCCTGCGTGACGGCAAGATCGAGAAGGTGCAGGGTGGCCGGTTCACTGCCTCCGAAACCATCGGCTACCGTCCCGACGACCGCGCCGCCGGTTAGGCCGATACACTTTCCCTCAAACTGGCCGGGGCGTCACAGCCTCGGCCTTTTTCGTGCGCCCGCCGCGCCATTCACCCGAAGCAGCCGGGCCGTTCACCGGCCCCCGCCAACCGGGTCAACGCTCCAGCAGCAGGCGCCCGCCCGAGATCTCCAGCCGCCCGAAACGCTGCAGATAAGACATCCCCAACAGCGATTCGGCCATCTCCCCCTCGTTGACGAAAGCCGTCACGCCGTGGTCCGTCATCCCCGGCAGGCCAATCTCGTCCAGCACGACACGCGCGGTGCGCACCGCACCGTTGGCGGTCATCGCCACGCCGGTATAGCGCAGCCGCTCTGGATCGATCCCGGCCCGCCGCGCATCCTCTTCCAGCAGAACGATCGATGATGCCCCGGTATCCACCACGAACCGTATCGGCTCGCCGTTGACGTCCAGCGTCAGGTAATAATGCCCGTCGGGGCTGCGCGGCACCTCGATCTGGCCGGCGTCCGCAAAGACCGCCTGTCGCAGCACCACCGTGTCGCGAATGTCATCCCACAGGCCGACGGCCGACACCGTGCCCAGAAAGATCAACCCCCAGAGCAGGGCGAACTGCATCATCTTGCCCATCGCACTGCGGTTGGCGACGATAAACCAGAACAGCACCGCGCCCAGCAGCAGTGCCAGATATATCAGTTGTCCAACGTCCAGACTGTCCACGCGCACACTCCTTCCGCCCAAAGATAGGGCGGGGCAGGGCGGATTACGAGGCCAACCCCGAAGCAAGTCCGAAAGCGCGCAGCCCGTCCAGCACGAACTGCACCGCCAGGGCGGCCAGCAGCATCCCCAGAAGACGGGTCACCACCACGATCCCGGTGCGCCCCAGCGCCCGTTCCAGCAGCCCGGCGGCCAGAAACAGCACCAGCACCAGCGCCACCACCGCCATCATCACGCCAAGCACCCAGAAATAGCCCTCGATCCCCGGTTTCTCGCCGGTCAGAAGGATCATCGAAGCGATGGCCCCGGGTCCGGCAATCAGCGGGATCGCCAGCGGAAACACCGAGGGGTCGGGCCGGTCATCGTCTTCCTCCGCCCTGTCCTCGCGCCGCTTGGTGCGGCGCTCGAACAGCATGTCCAGAGCGGTCAGAAACAGCAGCAGCCCGCCGGCGATCCGGAACGCCGGCATCGAGATCCCGATGAACTCCAGCACCGATTCTCCAAGCGCCCCGAACAGCGCCAGGATCACCACGCCGACCGCGCAGGCCCGATAGGCGATCGCCCGCCGCGCCTTTGCCGACATCCCCGAGGTCATCGCCACGAAAAGCGGCGTCAGCCCGATCGGGTCTACCACCACGAACAGCGTGACAAACGCGGATATCAGAAAGGCACTGTCCATCATCTCACCCTCCACGGCCTTCACCATCTGTCAACAGATCGCTCAGACCTCCACCGCCTCCAGCTTTTCCAGCGCCGCCATCCACAGGGCTTCCGCCCGCGCCAGCCCGTCCTCGACCTCGGCGAACTTCTTGTTCCACTGCGCCAGCTCGGCGGTCTTGGCCGCGTCGTATATTTTCGGATCGGCCAGCTTGCGCGACAGCTTGTCCCGCATGTCGCTGATCTTCGCGACCCGTTCCTCGCACTTGCGCACCTCGGCCTTCAGCGCCAGCACCCGGTCCCGCGACGCCCGCTTGGGTTTCTCCACCTTCGGCTTCTCGGGTTTCGCCGGCTTGTCCGAAGACAGCAGCAACCGGCGATAGGATTCCAGGTCGTCGTCGTAGGGCTTCACCGTCCCGTCCGACACCAGCCACAGCCGGTCCGCCACCATGCTCAGAAGGTGCATGTCGTGGCTCACCAGGATCACCGCGCCATTGTAAAGCGTCAGCGCCTCGACCAGCGCCTCGCGGCTCTCGATATCAAGGTGGTTGGTCGGCTCGTCGAGGATCAGCAGGTGCGGCGCATGCAGCGTCGCCAGCAGCAGCGAAAGCCGCGCCTTCTGCCCGCCCGACAGCCGGCCCACCTCGGTCCCGGCCTGGTCCGCGCCCAGCCCGAAGCCCGCCAGCTGCGCCCGCAGCTTGGTGGGCAGCACCTCCGGCCGCGCCCGTTGCAAGTGCTGCAAGGGCGTCTCGTCGACGTGCAACTCGTCCACCTGGTGCTGCGCGAAGAAGCCGATGCGCAGCTTGTTCGACCGCACCATCTTGCCCGACATCAGCGGCAGCCGGTCCGACAGCAGCTTGGCCAGCGTCGACTTGCCCTGGCCGTTCTTGCCCAGCAGGGCGATCCGGTCGTCATGGTCGATCCTGAGGTCCAGCTTGCGCAGCACCGGCCTGCCGTCATAACCGGTCTCGCCACCCTCGATGGCGATGATCGGCGGCGAAAGCTGTTCAGGCTGCGGGAAGGTGAAGACCTTGCGCGCCGCATCCTCGGGCGCCGCCACCAGGTCGATCTTCTCGATCATCTTCAGCCGCGCCTGCGCCTGCTTGGCCTTCGACGCCTTGGCCCGGAAGCGGTCGACGAAGCTCTGCAGATGCGCCACCCGTGCCTGCTGCTTCTTGGCCATCGCCGATTGCACCGCCCGTTGCTCGGCCCGGGTCCGCGCGAACTGATCGTAGGGGCCCTGGTACAGCGTCAGCTTGCGGTCCTCCAGGTGCAGGATCGCCCCCACCGCGCGGTTCAGCAGCCCCCGGTCGTGCGAGATGATGATCACCGTATGCGGATAGCGCGCCAGATAGCTCTCCAGCCACAACGCGCCTTCAAGGTCGAGATAGTTGGTCGGCTCGTCCAGCAGCAGCAGGTCGGGCTGCGCAAACAGCACGCCGGCCAGCGCCACCCGCATCCGCCAGCCGCCCGAAAAGGCCGAGCACGGCATCGCCTGTTCGGCATCGTCGAACCCCAGTCCCTTCAGGATCGACGAGGCCCTTGCCTCTGCCGACCAGGCGTCGATGTCCGCCAGCCGGGTCTGCACCTCGGCGATTCGCGTGGCATCCTGCGCTACCTCGGCCTCGGCCATCAGCGCCGCGCGCTCCGTATCGGCCGCCAGCACCGTGTCCAGCAGCGACACCTCCGACGACGGCACCTCCTGCGCCACGCCACCAATCCGCGCCCGCGACGGCAGGCTGATCTCGCCCGACTCCAGCGGCAGCTCGCCCCGGATCAACCGGAACAACGTGGTCTTGCCCGCGCCGTTCCGCCCCACCAGCCCGACCTTGTGCCCCGCCGGAATGCGCGCGCCGGCCTCTTCGAACAGGGGCCGGCCCTCGACCGCGTAAGTGATATCGTTCAATGTCAACATGGGCTGCGCTCTAGCAGAGCCCCGGGCCCCGCGCCAGAGGGGCTTCTTCTGGCCGGAAACATCCCGGGGGCCCTGGCGGCTGGCCCCCAACCAACAAAACCTGCGCGCCGCAGGCGCTCCTTGAAATCACGCCCCCTTCCCATGCCTGACACCCCATGCTATCGCGACCGCGGAATTTCATGCGGGCCGGGGGCATTCCCCGGCCTTTCAACAGGAGAACGCCCCGATGGCCACCCAACGCACCCTCTCGATCATCAAGCCCGACGCCACCCGCCGCAACCTGACCGGCAAGATCAACGCCAAGTTCGAAGACGCCGGCCTGCGCATCGTCGCGCAGAAACGCATCCAGCTGACCAAGGCACAGGCCGGCAAGTTCTACGAAGTCCACGCCGAGCGTCCGTTCTACGACGAACTGTGCGAATTCATGGCCTCCGAGCCGGTGGTGGTGCAGGTTCTCGAAGGCGACGACGCCATCCAGAAGAACCGTGACGTCATGGGCGCCACCAACCCCTCCGACGCGGCCCCCGGCACCATCCGCGCCGAATTCGCCGAATCCGTGGGCGAGAACTCGGTCCACGGCTCCGACGCACCGGAAACCGCCGAGGTCGAGATCGCCTACTTCTTCTCCGGCCTTGAACTGGTGGGCTGAGCCCTAGCTACATGCCCTGAATGCCGCCCTCGCGGGGGCGGCATTTTCGTCTCCGCAATCCGAGGCCGCCCGATGACCGCCAAGACCTGGAAAACCCTCAAGCACGACACCGTCTACGAAGCGCCGCCCTTCCTGCGCGTCGCCCGTGAAGCGGTCGAATTGCCCGACGGCACGGTGGTCGACGACTTCTACCAGGTTCACCTGCGCCCCTTTGTCTCGGTGGTGCCGATGACACCCGACGGCCGGGTGCTGATCCTCGAGCAATACAAGCACGGACCGCGCTGCGTCTCGATCACCTTTCCGGGCGGGTTCGTCGACGCCGGCGAAGCCCCCGAAGAGGCCGGCCGCCGCGAGTTGATGGAGGAAACCGGCTATACCGCCGGGCGCTTCATCCCGCTGGGCTCCTATGTCGACAACGGCAACCAGCGCGGCTGCGCCGGCAGCTATTTTCTCGCGCTCGATTGCGAAAAGGTCGCCGAGGCCGATCCCGGCGATCTCGAGGAAATGGAGGTCAGCTTCGCCACCCCCGCCGAGCTTGACGCCGCCCTCGGCACCCCGCGTTTCGCTATCACCCACATGGCCGCTGCCTGGGCTTTCGCCCGCATGAAGCTCTGAGCGCCCCGCCAGGTCGCACCGCCGCCCGCAGCCACCCAGGAACGCAGCCCCGGACTTGATCCGGGGCCTCTCTCCAAACCTCCGGAAAAATCCCCGATCAAGCCCGCGCCGCACGTCACCGCCGCGCCCGCACCCCGATCTCGTCCAGCATCCGCTCCAACTCCGACCTTGGCGCCGCCTCCGCCTTCAGCGCGTCGAACCGCTTGCGCAGCGCCGCCTTCTCCTCTCCCTTGCAGTCGTTCCAGGGCCGGCCCTGCAATGCCATTACCAGCACGTAATAGCCGATGAAATGAGGCTGCGTCCCGGTTGCCAGCAGCCGCGCATAGGCCGCGTCCGCCCCCAGTGCCCGCAACTCTTCCGCCGATCCGATCCCGGCACGCGCGCAGGCCGCCTCCATCGCCGGGCCAAGGTTGCGGATCGATGATACCGGCGTGTTCATGCCCGCACCCCTGCCGCAAAGGCCACCACGCCGTGCAGTGCCCGCACCAGACCCTCGTCCGGCAAGGTCAGCGCAATCCGCACATGCCCCGCCGCCGCCCGGCCGAAGCTCTCGCCCGGCATCACCGCGATATGCCGCTCCTCCAGCAGCCGCCGCGCGAAGGCCGTGCCGCTCATCCCGGTGTTCCGCACATCCAGCATCAGATACATCGCCCCCTCCGGCGCCACCACGCGCAGCACATCCTGTGCCCCGAAGACCTCTAGCGCCAGCTCGCGCCGCCGCCGGAACGGTGCGGCAACCTCGTCCTCCAGCCAGGCACCTTCGTCCAGCGCAAACAGCGCCGCATCCTGAATATACCCCGGTACGCCGTATGTTGTATGCGTCGCCAGGTCGATCAGCGCCGAAACCGCGTCCTCCGGACCCGCCAGCCAGCCGACCCGGCTGCCGGTCATCGCGTGGCTCTTCGACATCGACCCCACCACCAGCGTCCGCTCGGCCATGTGGGGCAGGGCGCGTGGGCTCAGGTGCGCGCCCTCCCAGACCATCGTGTCATAGACCTCGTCCGAGATCAGCCACAGGTCCCGCCGCCGGCACACCCCCGCAATCGCTTCCAGCGTCTCGCGCCCATAGACCGCCCCCGTCGGATTGTTCGGCGTGTTGATCAGCAGCGCCGATGCGCCTGCCGCCGCTGACTCAATATCCTCCGCCGCCGGTCGAAACCCGGCCTGTGCCCGCGCAGGCACCGCCACCGGCACCGCGCCGGCCGCCCGGATCGTCCCCGGATAGGTGGCATAGAACGGATCGACGAACATCGCCCGGTCCCCCGGTTCACAGGCCGCCATCAGCGCCGCGAACAGCGCCGCCTGTCCGCCCGGCGTGATCAGCACGTTGTCGCGCCCGGTCCGCACCCCGGTCCGCTCTGTCAGCCGCGCCGCCACCTTGTCGCGCAGCCCGTCCACACCCGGCACCATCGCATAGCCGGTGTGTCCGCCGCGCGCCGCCCGGTGAAGCTCGTCAAGCACCCTCGGATGCGTGCCCACGTCATGCTCGCCGATGGTCAGCTCGGTCACCGCGATGCCCTCGGCCAGCATCTGCCGGGCGCGATAGAACACCTCCCAGCCGTCATCCCCGGCGGCCACCCCGGTCAGCCGATCCGAAACCTTCACGCCGGTCCCGGCTCCAGCGCGGCCTGCACCGTCTTCGGCAGCTTGGCCCGCACGATCCGGTAGGAGGCCAGCAGCCGGTCGCGCAGCTCGTCCGCACCGATGTCGTCCGGCCCGTCGCCGATCCGGTCGAACGGGATCTGCACCCAGGACCGGTGAAGATAAGGTGCCTTCACCGCGCGCCCCAACGCGATCAGCATCGCGGCCGCATCAACGTCCTCGGTCTTTACGCTCACCCCGACACCCATGCTGCCGACATTGGCAAACATCTTGCCACCCACTTTCCAGGCGTCATGACCACCGCCCCAGGGATCCGAGACCTCGGCCCCCGGCAGCGCCCTGCAAATCGTGTTGACCCGTTCTCGTGACA
This sequence comes from Litorisediminivivens sp. KMU-197, assembly GCF_056858395.1. NCBI lineage: Bacteria > Pseudomonadati > Pseudomonadota > Alphaproteobacteria > Rhodobacterales > Paracoccaceae > Litorisediminivivens > Litorisediminivivens sp. KMU-197. Next base: position 381,291 of record NZ_JBXEQG010000001.1, read on the forward strand.
TGGCCGCAAGGTGGCCGCTTCCGGGGGCATCGACAAGCAATCTGATGATACCGGGGGGGCTTTTGTACAAAACAGGGGGTGGTTTTGTACAATTTGTACAAAACTCACCCCGCATCCTCCGGTGTGTCCCCCAGCAAATAGCGCGGCCCCCGCCCAAGCTGCGCCGCCCGGTCGTCGGGGTTGTACAGTTTGCACCGGTCCAGCGACAGGCAGCCGCAGCCAATACAGCCATCCAGCTTCTCCCGCAGGCTTTGCATCTGCGCGATGCGCGCATCAAGTATGCGCCCGAAGTCATTGGAAATAAGCGTCCAATCAGCCTTGGTCGGGGTGCGATTGTCGGGCAGCGTGGCCAGGGCGTCGCGGATCTCCGCGATCGAGAATCCCAGCCCCTGCGCGATCCTGACGAAGCTGAGCCGGCGGATATCCGACCGTTCAAAACTCCTCTGGCCCCCGGCATTGCGCGTCGGATGCACCAGTCCCTGATCCTCGTAATACCGCACCGCCGACACCGCGAGCCCGGTGCGCCCGGCGACGAATCCGATCGTCAAACCACGTGACGCCATTTGTCTAACCTCTGTCAGTCATGACAACTTTCTTGTTGAGCTAAAGTATACTTGAGGCCCTACACTGGCGCCATCACAATTCGGAAGGGCCCTGCAATGGCACATCTAGAACACGTCAACATCACCGTCGACGACCCCGACAAGACCGCAACGATCCTCTGCGACCTGTTCGGCTGGCACATCCGCTGGCAAGGTGAGAGCATGGGCGGCCATTCGGTGCATGTCGGGACGCAGGACAGCTACGTTGCGCTTTATGCGCCGCAGGGCCGGACCGAGGATCGGCGCCGTAGATACGCCTACCTCGGCGCGCTGAATCACATTGGCGTCGTCGTGAAAGATATTGATAAAACCGAGGCAATGGTAAAGTCCGCAGGCTTCGTTCCGGGCAATCACGCGGACTACGAACCCGGCCGCAGGTTTTATTTCGAAGGTCCCGATGGTGTCGAATACGAAGTCGTCAGCTACGATTGACCGTCGTCGCGGACCCCGCAGACAACCCTCCAATTTCAGGTGAGCAACAGTGAACAACCCTCTGACGTTTCTTCTACTTTACGTTGGCTTCATGACCGGCCTCAACTTCCCGCTGGGCAAACTGGCCGGGAATGCGCAGGTGCCGCCGGCGCTGTGGGCGCTCGTCATCTCGGTCGGAGCTTCGCTGGCCCTGCTGCCGATCCTCTTGGCCCGTGGCACGCTGGCCCTGCCGCGCGGTGCCGCGCTGCGTTATGTGGTGCTCGCTGGCCTGATCACCTTCGTTGGGGCCAACCTGTTGGTTTTCGCAGCAATTCCGCACGTCGGGGCCGGTCAGGTCGGGATGATGTTCGCCCTCTCGCCGGTCTTCACCCTGGGCCTTTCGCTGCTGTTCGGCCTGCGCGCACCCAAGCTGACGGGTCTTGTCGGGATCGCGCTAGGCCTTGCCGGAGCCATGCTCGTCGCGCTTGGACGCGGCGACCTGGGCGGATCCGCCGGTTGGGCCATGGCCGCCGTGGGCATCCCCGTCATCCTCGCCATCGGCAATGTCTACCGCACGCTCGACTGGCCGCAGGGGGTGGAGCCGATGGCACTGGCCTTCTGGAGCCACCTGACCGCGGCCGTGGTCTTTGCTGGCCTCATTGCATTCACTTCTGCCGGCAATAATTTGATAACATTGATGGAAATACCAACCGAAACCCTCGCTCAGATGCTGGTCGCCGGTGCAACCTTTCCGGCCTTCTTCCGCCTGCAACGGCTTGGCGGTCCGGTGATGCTCAGCCAGATCGGGTATGTCGCCGCCGCGACCGGCATGGCTGCGGCCGTCCTGCTTCTGGGCGAGCGTTACGGTCCGCTGACATGGCTTGGCGCCGGCCTGATTGCCCTTGGCATCGTCTTCACCCTGCGCGATCAGCGCGCACCCGGAAAACCGCGCTTGGCCGACGGCAAACCCTGTGCTACATGACCGGTATGAGCAAGCGCACGATCATTATTCGCTGCATTACCCGCTGACATCGTCGGCGGGCCTGCTCTTGTTTCCTTTGTGAACCGATCTTGCTAAGCCCGCCGCGAGCATCCGTGCGCGCCGAGGAGAGGCCATGACCGAGATCAGACTGCACAACACGAAGACCCGTCGCAAGGAGGTCTTCACTCCGATCGATCCGGCGGACGTGCGGATTTACCTTTGTGGTCCAACGGTTTACGACCGCGCGCACCTTGGGAATGCGCGCAACGTGATCATGTTCGACGTGCTGTTCCGGCTGTTGCGGCATGTCTATGGGGCAGAGCATGTGACCTATGTGCGCAACTTCACCGACGTCGACGACAAGATCAACGCGCGCGCGGCAGAGACCGGACGCTCGATCGGCGAGATCACGGCCGAGACGACGCAGTGGTATCTGGACGACATGGCCGCCCTCGGCACGCTTGAGCCGACCGAGATGCCAAGGGCGACCGAGTACATTCCGCAGATGATCGAGATGATCGAGACCCTGATCGCGCGCGGCCATGCCTATGCCGCCGACGGCCACGTTCTCTTCGCCGTGGAAAGCTTTGACAAGTATGGGAAACTGTCCGGTCGCAGCATCGACGACATGATCGCCGGCGCGCGGGTTGAGGTGGCGCCCTACAAGCGCAACCCGATGGACTTCGTGCTGTGGAAGCCCTCGGCAGACGACCTGCCCGGGTGGGACAGCCCATGGGGGCGCGGCCGTCCCGGCTGGCATATCGAGTGCTCGGCCATGTCGCACGCCCTGCTGGGCGCGTCCTTCGACATCCATGGCGGCGGCAACGACCTGATGTTCCCGCACCACGAAAACGAGGTCGCGCAAAGCTGCTGCGCCCATCCCGAGGGCGATTTCGCCCGTGTCTGGCTGCACAACGAGATGCTGCAGGTGGAAGGGCGCAAAATGTCGAAGTCTCTGGGTAATTTCTTTACCGTCAGGGACTTGCTGGACGAAGGTGTCCCGGGTGAGGTGATCCGTTTCGTGTTCCTCAGCACCCACTACGGCAAGCCGATGGACTGGACCGCGAAGAAGCGCGACGAAGCCGAGGCGGTACTTCGGAAGTGGCGCGCGCTTACGGTGAATGTAGATGCCGGCGATGTGCCCGAGGCGGTGCTGACGGTCGTGGCGGACGATCTGAACACGGCGGGAGCCATCGCGGAATTGCACAGACTTGCCGCCGCCGGTGACACCCCGGCTCTGAAGGCCGGGGCGGCGTTGCTCGGGTTGCTGGGCGAAGCGCTCGGCGGATGGGATAGCATCGACGTCGATCTGACCCCGCTGGCTGGAAAGCTTTCAATGTCGCGGGAAAAGGCCATGGAAACCAAGGATTTTTCCGAAGTCGACGCGATGAAGCAGGCGCTGATCGCCGCCGGGGTGGAAGTGCGGATGAGCAAGGCGGGGGTCGAGCTAGTGCCGGGTCCGGGCTTCGATGCCGGCAAGCTGGAGGGACTCTGATGGCGGAGCGTCTTTACCTCTACGACACCACATTGCGCGATGGTCAGCAAACGCAGGGCGTGCAGTTCTCGACCGCCGAGAAGGTGCGGATCGCCGAGGCTCTGGATGGGCTGGGGCTCGATTACATCGAGGGCGGATGGCCGGGGGCGAACCCGACCGACTCGGCGTTTTTCGAGGCGGCGCCGAAGACCCGCGCAAAGATGACGGCCTTCGGCATGACCAAGCGCGCCGGCATGAGCGCCGAGAACGACGATGTGCTGGCGGCGGTGATGAACGCCGGGACGGGATCGGTCTGTCTTGTCGGCAAGGCGCACAGCTGGCACGTCGAGGCGGCGCTGGGGATCACCACGGCCGAGAACACCGACAACGTGGCGCGCTCGGTGGCGCATATCGCAAGCCAGGGGCGCGAGGCCCTGTTCGATGCGGAGCATTTCTTCGATGGCTACAAGGCCGATCCGGAGTATGCGCTGGAGACCCTGCGGACCGCGCTGGATGCCGGGGCGCGTTGGGTCGTGCTGTGTGACACCAACGGCGGCACCCTTCCGGGAGAGATCGGCCGGATCGTCACCGAGGTAATCGCGGCAGGCATTCCCGGCGACAAGCTGGGCATTCACACCCACAACGACACCGAGAACGCGGTCGCGGGTTCCCTTGCTGCCGTCGAGGCCGGGGCGCGGCAGGTGCAGGGCACGCTGAACGGGCTGGGTGAACGCTGCGGCAACGCCAACCTGACGACGCTGATCCCGACCTTGCTGCTCAAGGAGCCCTTCGCCAGCGGTTTCGAGATCGGGGTCCGGCGCGATGCGCTGAAAGGCCTGCTCCGTATCAGCCGGATGCTGGACGAGATCCTCAACCGCGTGCCGCAGCGGCAGGCCGCCTATGTCGGCGCCAGCGCCTTTGCGCACAAGGCCGGGCTGCATGCCAGCGCCATCCTGAAGAACCCGGCAACCTATGAGCATGTCGACCCGGCCGAGGTCGGCAATGCGCGGATCATTCCGATGTCGAACCAGGCCGGGCAATCGAACCTGCGGCAGCGGCTGTCGGATGCCGGGCTGTCTGTCGAAAAGGGCGATCCGGCGCTGGGGCGCATCCTTGAACGGGTCAAGGCGCGGGAAACCGACGGCTATTCCTATGACGGGGCACAGGCGTCCTTCGAATTGCTGGCGCGGGACGAGTTGGGGCAGATGCAGCGGTTCTTCGAACTGGATCGCTATCGGGTGACGGTGGAGCGGCGGCGCAATGCGCTGGGGCGGATCGTCAGCGCGTCCGAGGCCGTGGTGGCGGTGACGATCGACGGCGAGCAGATCCTTTCGGTCAGCGAAAGCCATGACGACGAGGGCAATGACCGGGGGCCGGTCAACGCGCTGAGCCAGGCGTTGAAGCGGGACCTGGGCAAGTACCAGGCTTCGATCGACGACATGCACCTGGTGGATTTCAAGGTGCGCATCACCCAGGGCGGGACCGAGGCCGTCACCCGCGTCATCATCGACAGCGAGGATGGCGAGGGGCGGCGGTGGTCGACGGTGGGGGTCAGCCCGAACATCGTCGATGCCTCGATGGAGGCGCTGCTGGATGCGATCCGCTGGAAGCTGATCCGCGACACGGCGGCCGGATGATCGACGGCTGGCAGGCCTGCGCGGCCATCGTCGAGACAGGCGATTCCGACCGGTTTGCCAGCGCCATGGCGGCCCCGGTCGCGGCGCGGGAAAAGCTGTTCCCGCTCTATGCCTTCAACCTCGAGGTGGCGCGCGCGCCCTGGGTGACGCAGGAGCCGATGATCGCCGAGATGCGGCTGCAGTGGTGGCGCGACGCTCTGGATGAGATTGCCGCGGGCAGGGTGGTGCGGAGGCACGAGGTGGTGACGCCGCTGGCGCAGGTGGTCAGCCGCGATCAGGCGCACCTGCTGGACGGTCTGGTGGCGGCGCGACGCTGGGATATCGGGCGCGAGGCGTTTGAGGATCGCGATGCCTTTGACAGCTACATCGACCGGACGGCCGGCCACCTGATGTGGGTCGCGGCGGCGTGTCTGGGGGCCAGGGACGAGGCCGCGGTGCGGGATTTTGCATGGGGCGCCGGGGTTGCGGCCTATTTTCAGGCAGTGCCGGAGCTAGAGGCGCGGGGGCGCATCCCCTTGGTCGATGGCCGCCCCGAGGCGGTGCGCGGGCTGGCCGAGGAAGCCCTGCTGCGGATGCGGCAGGGCAAGCACGTGGTGAAACGGGCGCGGCCGGCGCTCTGGGCCGGGTGGCAGGCAGAGGCGGTGCTCCGGCAGGTTGTCGCGGCGCCGGGCCGCGTGGCCGAGGGATCGCTGGGCCTGTCGGAGTTCCGCCGCAAGGCGGGGCTGCTGCGGCGGTCGATGCTGGGCGCGGTCTGAGCGGCGAAAATTCGTCGACGAATTTTGAAAAATCCGTTGACGGATTTTGGCCCGTCCGGATCAGGCGGGGGCGCTTCGGGGCCGGAGCATCAGCCAGATCAGTGCGCCGCCCGCCAGCACCAGAAACGGCGCCATGGCGAGGTTGACCGCCGTCCAGCCGGCTTGCGCGGTGCTGCCGGAGCAGTTCATCAGGCCTCCGGAGGCGAGTGAGGCCACGGAAACCCCGCCAAAGACGATAAGGTCGTTCATGCCCTGCATCCGTCCGCGCTCTTCCGGGGAATGGGCCGAGGCCAGCATGGTGGTGGCACCGATGAAGCCGAAGTTCCAGCCGAAGCCCAGCAGTGCCAGCGCAATGAAGAAGTTGCCGAGTTCGACACCTGCCAGCGCAACGGCCCCGGCGGCGGCGAGAATCATCAGGCCCAGCGCCATGATGCGTTCGACCCCGAAGCGGGCGATCAGGTGGCCGGTGAAGAACGAGGGCGCGAACATCGCCAGCACATGGGCGGTGACCACGTCGGCCGCGTCGCCCTTGTCGAAGCCGCAGCCCACCACGGCCAGCGGCGTCGAGGTCATCACCAGGTTCATCAGCGCGTAGCTCACCATGGCGCAGATCACGGCGACGGCGATGCGCGGCGTGGTGATGAGCTGCCACCTCGTGCGGCCAATGGGCGAATCGTGCGAGGGCGCCGGGGGCTTGGGAATGTCGAGAAAGAGGAACAGCAAAGCGCCAATCAGGTTGAAGGCGATCACCGCGGCATAGGTGCCGAGGAAGGGAATGACGTAGGCATCCGCCGTCAGCTTCACCACCTGCGGACCGATCACGGCCGAGGCCAGCCCGCCCGCCATCACGTAAGAGATCGCCTTGGGGCGGAAGTCATCGGGCGCGGTGTCGGCGGCGGCGAAGCGGTAGAAACCCTGCGCCGACATGTAGATACCGGTCAGGAAGGAGCCTGCGAGGAACAGCGGGAAGCTTTGCAGGTAGAGCGCGTAGGCACCGATCAGCCCGCCGGCAGCGCCGCCGAGCGCGCCGACGTAGAACCCTGCGCGGCGGCCATGGCGCTGCATGAAATTGGAGATTGGGGTGGCGGTCAGCATCGAGCCGATCACGATCAGCGAGATCGGCAGAGTGGCGAAACAGGGGTTCGCGGCCAGCGACTGCCCGGCCAGACCGCCAATGGTGAAGATCATCGGCATCTGCGCGCCGAGGATCGCCTGCGCCAGCACCAGCACGACGACATTGCGTTTCGCGCGGCGGTGATCGGTCATGTCGGTGGGGGCGGCTGTCTCGGTCATGGCTCAGCGGTATAGGGCAATCGCGGGGGCGGCAAGGGGTGGCGGAGGAGCGTCGGCTCACGCTATGCCTCTCGACATGGTGGATGCGGATATCGTGATCATTGGCGGCTCGGCGGAGGCGCGTGCGTTGGCAGCGCGGCTGGCGGGACGCGCGGTGGTGGTGCTGCCCGTGGCAGAGCGGATGGCGCAGTACTGGGCGGTGCCGGTGGTGAAGATCGCGGCGATCGACTGGGTGCAGGTGCGGCTGGTGGTCGATGCCTCGCATCCCAACGACGCGCATTCCTCGCGCATGGCGAAAGGGCTGGCCGAGAGGTCCCGGAGCGGGGTCCGGGACGGGGCGGCCCTGCTGCGGCTGGAGCGGCCTCCGTGGCGGCCGGGGCGTCGGGATCGCTGGGTGCGGCTGAGACGCGAGGCGGATGCCGCGCGTCACGTGGTGCCGGGCGAACGGGTGTTGCTGGCAACGGGGCGCGAGACGCTGCGCCGGTTTGCCTGCCTGCGCGGGGTTTATGTCTATGCGCGTCAGATCACCGCGCATGACGACGTGTTCCCCTTGCCGCGCGGGCGGTTCCTGACGGGCGAGGCGCCGTTTTCGGTGGCCGGCGAAAAGGCGATGATGCAGCGGCTTGGGATCGACTGGCTGATCCTGCGCAATGCCGGCGGGCGGGGCGGCTGGCCGAAGCTTGAGGCGGCGCGGCAAATGGGGTTGCGGGTCGGCATGCTGGATCGCCCTAAATTGCCGGAGGCACCGGTGGTGCGAAGCGTGAGCGAAGCGGTTCGGAGGATCGAGGCATGGCTGTAGGGCGGATCATCGAGACGGACGACTGCGTGGCCGAAGGCGTGGACTGGTTGCGGCGCAACGATCCGCGCCTTGCGCCGGCGCTGGACATCGGGCCATTGCCGTTGCGGCGCCGGGCGGACGGGTTCGCCCAGCTGCTGAACGCGATTGTCAGTCAGCAGGTCTCGGTCGCCTCGGCCGAGGCGGTCTGGCGCAAGATGTCGGCGGCGGGCGTGGTGACGCCGGAGGCGGTGCTGGCGGCTACGGACGGGGACCTGCGCGCGCTGGGGCTGAGCCGGCAGAAGGCGATCTATGCGCGGGCGCTGGCAGAGGCGGGGATCGACTATGCGGCCTTGCGCGACCTGCCGGACGACGAGGTGATCCGCAGGCTGGTGGCGGTCAAGGGCATCGGCGTCTGGACGGCAGAGGTCTACGCGATGTTTTCGCTCGGCCGCGCGGATGTCTTCGCACCGGGGGATCTGGCGATGCAGGAGGCGGCGCGGGTGCTGCTGAACTTGCCCGAGCGGCCGAAGGAGCGGGCGTTTCGTCAGATGGCGGAAGCGTGGTCGCCATGGCGGTCGGTTGCGGCCCGGGCGCTCTGGGCCTACTACATGCAGGCAAAGGACAGGGAAGGAATTCGATGACCCGCGTTTTGACATCCGGCCGCAAGGAACCGGTATCCGGCACCACCCGCTCGGTGGTGATCTTCCTGCATGGTTACGGCGCCAACGGGGCCGATCTGTTGGGGCTGGCCGATCCGCTGGGCGAGCACCTGCCGGACACGCTGTTCCTGTCGCCCGACGCGCCCGAGGCCTGCGCCGGGGCGCCGATGGGATTTCAGTGGTTCCCGATCCCGTGGATCGACGGGTCGTCGCAGGAAGAGGCCGAGGCGGGCATGGCGCGCGCGGTCGAGGATCTGAACGCCTATCTCGATTCGGTAATGGTGGATGAGGACGTGCTGCCCGAGCAGGTCGCCTTGTTCGGTTTCTCGCAAGGCACGATGATGTCGCTGCACGTGGCGCCGCGCCGCGAGGATGAAATGGCCGGGGTCGTTGGCTTCTCGGGGCGGCTGCTGTCACCCGAAGCGCTGGAGGACGAGGCGGTGAGCTTTCCGCCGATCCTGCTGGTGCATGGCGATCAGGACGACGTGGTGCCGCCGCAATCCCTGCCGGAAGCGGCGGAGGCGTTGCAGAAGGCCGGGTTCAAGGAAGTCTTTGCGCATGTCATGAAAGGCACGGCGCACGGCATCGCGCCGGACGGCCTGGGCGTGGCGCTGGCATTTCTGCGGGACAAATGCGGGTTCTAAGGCGGACGGGATACCGGGGGCTCTGCCCCCGCCGTCGGCTCCCACGGTATACTTTCGGCCAGAAGAAGGACCCGGGCACTCAGCCCTTTTGCGGCTTGGTGGGGTCCTGGCCGTTGGGATAGACAAGCCCTGCCGAGATCACCAGCTTGGCGGCCTGTTCGACGCTCATGTCAAGTTCGATCACGTCCTCTACGGGGACGAACAGCAGAAAGCCCGAGGTCGGGTTGGGCGTTGTCGGCAGAAACACCGACATCAGGCCGCTGCTGGTCTCGGCGCGCTTGGCGATCTCGCCCTTGGCCTGGGTCGAGATGAAGCCAATCGCCCAGATGCCACGGCGCGGGTATTCGATCAGGCAGGCCTTCTCGAAGCTGCGGTCTTCCTGGTTGAAGACGGTCTCGGCAATCTGCTTCACGCCCGAGTAGATCGAACGCACCACCGGCACACGGTCGACGAGGCTCTCGGCGTAGCGCACCAGCGAGCGGCCGATGATGCCCTTGGCGATCCAGCCGACGAACAGGGTGAACAACAAAAAGACGATGACGCCGACGCCGCGCACGTTGACCGGTATCCAGTCGGGGTCGTTGGGGTCGCGCATCCCGAGGAAGCGGTTCAGCAGCGGCTCGGGATGGTAGGCATCGGGCACGAAGGGCAGGACGAAGCCGTCGACCCAGCCGATCACCGACCAGATCAGCCACATGGTCAGGCCGACCGGCGCAATCACCACCAGCCCGGTCAGGAACGACGCGCGGAAACGCGAAACCCAGCTCGGCCGATGCCGGGGCGGGATGTCTTCGTCGAATGGTGTGGTCATGCGGCCGTCGTTCCCCTGGTCGTCCCCGCAGGAAAGCTAGGTGCGCGGCGGGTCAATCTCAATGGGCCGGGCGGCCCGGGGATCGGTTATCCGTCGAATTTGTTCAATGCACAAGCGATCTCGGCCCCGAGGCGGGCGTTGTTGCGGACCAGTGCAATGTTTGCGGTCAGCGAGCGGCCTTCGGTCAACTCGTAGATGCGTTGCAGCAGATACGGCGTGACGTCCTTGCCGGCGATGGCGTGGGTCTCGGCATCCGCGAGGGCGCGGGCAATGACCGGATCGATCTCGGTACGGGGAATCTCGGCCTCGGCGGGGATCGGGTTGGCGATCAGCTGGCCGCCCGAGAGGCCAAGGGCGCGGCGCATCCGGTGGGCGCGGGCGATTGTGGCCGCGTCATCCATGCGCAGCGGCGCGGAGAAGGCCGAGGTGGCGGACCAAAAGGCGGGAAAGGCCTTCTGGCCGTAGGCGATGACCGGGACGCCAAGGGTTTCGAGCACTTCCAGCGTCTTCGACAGGTCGAGAATGGCCTTGGCGCCGGCAGCGACGACGGTGACGCCAGTGCGGCTGAGTTCCTGAAGGTCGGCGGAGATGTCGAAGCTCCGCTCGGCGCCGCGGTGGACGCCGCCGATGCCGCCCGTGGAAAAGACCTCGATCCCCGCCTTTGCCGCGCCGATCATGGTGGCGGCGACGGTGGTGGCGCCGGTGCCGCCCGTAGCGAGGCAGGCGGCCATGTCGGCGCGCGACAGCTTCGCGGCGCCACGGGTCTGGGCGAGGGCTTCGAGTTGCGTATCGTCGAGGCCGATACAAAGCTGGCCTTCTATCACGGCGATCGTGGCCGGGGTGGCGCCGTTGTCGCGGATCACCTGTTCGACGCCGCGCGCCATCTCCAGGTTTTGCGGATAGGGCATGCCGTGGGTGATGATCGTGCTTTCCAGGGCGACCAGCGGGCGATTCTCGTCACGCGCCTTGGCGACCTCGGCGGAATAGCGGATGTCAATCATGCGGGGTCTCTCCTGATACGTAGCGGGCGGCGGCGGTCAGCGCGCGGTGCAGCGCGGCGGCGCGGTCCTGTCCTGCGGCCTCGGCGGCCATGTGGGCGGCCATGAAGGTGTCGCCGGCGCCGGTGACGCGGGTGACCAGCACCTGCGGCGGCGATTCGGTGACCGTGTCTGTCGGGTCGGCGTCAGCGGAAGGATTGCCTCCGTCGGTGACCAACGCGCGTTTGGCGCCGCGCCGGACGAGTTCCGCGGCGGCGGCTTCGGCGTTGGGAAACTCCTGTTGACAGAGGATCCCCGCCTCTTCGCGGTTGACGTAAAGCACCGCGCCGGGACGTCGCACGAAGGGCATCAGGCGCTCGGCCTTGCCGGGCGAGGCCGGCGCGACGCGCAGGTCGGCTTGGGCGAAGGCGGGGTCGCGGGCGATCTTGCCCAGCAGATGTTCGGTCAGGTTGCCATCCAGCGCGATGAGGCCGGTGTAGGGTGCGTCGGCGCTGCCGAGACGGCCGTCGGTAAGGGGGCGGAGGATCTTGTCGTCGGCGGCTTCCAGCGAATGGGCGTCGGCGATGGCGGCGATCAGCCCGTTGGCGCCCTCGACCGCCATGTAGCGATCGGTCGGCAGGTCGTCGGAGCGATAGAGGTATCGGCAGTCCAGCCCCATATCCTCGCATTCGCCGACCAGCACGTCGCCCAGCACATCGCGGCCCACCGCGCTGAGCAGCGCCGGGCGCAACCCGAAGCGGCGCAGTGTCATCGCGATGTTGAGCGCCACGCCACCGGGGATCTGGGTGATGCGGCCGGGCACGTCGCTGCCCTGTCGCATGACCGAAGCCGAGCGGCCGATCACATCCCAGAGTACGGAGCCGATGCAGAGTACGTCAGTCATGCGTGAGCTTGTGACGCGAAACTTTTTCTGCCGCAAGCCGTAGGTTTGGGTTGTACCTGTCGGGATGCGCGGCATTCTGCGGGCAATTCGAGCAGGGAGTGTGTGGATGCGTAATTTTCTGGCCGCCGTGGCGGTGCTTTGGGCGGCGCTGGGGGCCGGGGTGGCCTCAAGCCACGAGGTGATGCCGACGATTGCCGACCTGGCGGTGGCGGACGGCGCGGTCGAAATGCGATTGCGGATCAATGCCGAGGCCTTCGCGGTGGGCATTGATCTCGACGGGCTGGAAGACACCGACGCGACCGACCGCTCGGACGATTACGATACGCTGCGCGCCCTGCCGGCGGACGAGATGCGCGACCGCTTTGCCCCCGTGGCCGAGGAGATGGCGAACCGGATCGTGCTGGAGAGCGGCGGCGAAGCGGTGCCGCTCGAGGTGACGGGTGTCGAGATCGGCGCGCTGGGCAATCCGGAGTTCGTGCGTGAGAGTACCCTGTCATTGCGCGGGCAGCTTGCCAGCAGCACCGCACCGCTGGTGCTGCGCTGGCCGGATGGCTACGGCACGCTGGTGCTGCGGCAGATGGGCGTCGAGGACGGCTATACCGGGATCATCGAGGGCGGCGAGGCAAGCGACGAGATCGTGCCGGGGCAGGGCGGTACGGCTTCGGGCTGGCAGACCTTTGTCGACTACGTGCCAGTGGGCTTCGATCATATCCTGCCCAAGGGGCTGGACCATATCCTGTTTGTGCTGGGGCTGTTCTTCCTGTCGACGCGGCTGGGGCCGCTGCTGTGGCAGGTCACGGCCTTCACCGCCGCGCACACAGTGACACTGGCGCTGGGAGCGCTGGGGATCGTCAATGTGCCGGGGTCGATCGTGGAGCCGATCATCGCGGCCTCGATCGTCTATGTCGCGGTGGAGAACATTTTCTCGCCCCGGATGCATGCCTGGCGGCCGGTGGTGGTGTTCTGCTTCGGGCTGCTGCACGGGCTGGGCTTTGCCAGCGTGCTGGGCGAATTCGGGCTGCCGGCCGGGCAATTCGTGCCAGCGCTCCTGGGGTTCAACGTGGGTGTCGAACTGGGGCAGCTCACGGTGATCGCGCTGGCCTTCCTCGCGGTGGGGCTGTGGTTCGGCCGCAAAAGCTTCTACCGGCCTTTCATCGCGGTGCCGGCCTCGGTGGTGATCGCGCTGGTGGGGGCCTATTGGTTCGTGGAACGGGTGATCTGACGGCGGGATGGGTGCCTAGCACCCATCCTACGGCTCACGCCGCGATCTCGACCCAGACAGGCACATGGTCTGAGGGCTTGTCACGGCCACGCACGGCGCTGTCGATCTGGCAATCGACAAGCAGATCGGCACATTCAGGCGTCAGCAGAAGGTGGTCGATGCGGATGCCGTTGTTTCTTTGCCAAGCCCCGGCCTGATAATCCCAGAAGGTGTAGTGGCCCGGGCCGGGGGTGCGGACGCGAAAGGCGTCGGTATAGCCGGGATGGATGATTCGCCGGAATGCCGCGCGGCTCGCAGGCAGGAATAGGGCGTCGCCCTCCCATTGCTTCGGCGTCTCTGCATCTTCTGATTGAGGAATTATATTGAAATCTCCCGCTATAATTGCGTGAGCCTCTTCTGCCAATAGCGTTTCGGACCGCGATTTCAGCCGTTCCATCCAGGCCAGCTTGTAATCGTATTTCGGGCCGGGCACCGGATTGCCATTCGGCAGGTAGAGCCCGCAGATCCGCACCGCGGTATGGTCGCCCATTACCGTCGCCTCGATCCAGCGGGCCTGTTCGTCGCTGTCGTCTCCGGGCAGGCCGCGGGTGACATCCTCGAGCGGCAGCCGCGACAGGATGGCCACCCCGTTGAAGCCCTTTTGCCCATGGGTTTCAACGTTGTAACCCATGTCTTCGAAATGCTCGCGCGGGAAGTTCTCATCGACCGACTTGATCTCCTGCAACAGCGCGACGTCGGGCGCGGCCTCGGTCAGCCAGTCGGTCAGCGCGTTGATACGCGCCTTGATTCCATTGATGTTGAAAGTCGCGATCTTCAATTCGCCCTCCTGCACATACCGGCACACTATCCTTTGCAATGGGCGGAAAACAAGACGGGCGAATTGGAAGCACCCGCGCGATTCGCAGGCAGATCCCGGCACAACCCGCGATTTAAGAAGAAACAGACCGTGCGATTAATATTTGTGCGGACCGGATTTTGTGTAAAAATTGCAGGTAAATGTATACCGTTATTTGTGTGGATAACAGACTTATCCACAAGCTATGGTTGAAAAAATATTTGCCATGCCCGGTAAGGGGGAGAATTCTGAGCTCGTGTAAAACACCTCAGCTCAGGAGATAACCATGCTGGCACTTGTTCAAGAAACCATTAACGAAACCGAAGAACTGGTCATCGAAACCACCGAAATCTCGACCGGTGATCACGTCGACACCATGATGTGCTGCTCGGTCGAAGACGGCACCGACATGTTCGACGGTGACCAGGTTCAGGCGATGATGTGCTGCTCGTAAGAGCCGCGCGTCACTGACACGCCCGGGCCGGGCGCATTCCCAGTCATCGGAGGACCTGACTATGTCGAACGTTGTCTATTTGAATGTGGCCGGCCCCAAAGAACGGCGGGCAGCGCGCGCAGGCGCGCTCATCCGCAGCTTTGCCGCGCATCGGCGCGGCCCCGAGGATGTGTTCTGGCTCAAGGAAAATGCCGAGCTGGTGAATATTCTCGAATGTACGGGGCAAGAGGTTCCGGCAACGCTGCTGGAGCCTTACGCCGCCTTCTACGACACCGCGCGCGAGAAGCTGGCCTTCTTTCCGCAATACTACCGGTTCATTCTGTCGCTCACGCTCGATCTCGAAGCACTCGGGATCGGCGGCGATTCGGCCGAGGCGATGTGCGCCTGGGCGATGCGTCAGGATCTTGCAGGCGGAGAGACGTCAGATATCCAGCGGCTTGAGGCGCAACGGCTTATGCGCCGTCGCGGGTACGATCCGCTGGGCAATCGCGGCGACGCTGAAGCGCGTCTGCGTGACTTCATAGCGCGTCCGGAACGCTTCGCATTGCCCAATAAAAAGGCTGCCTTCGAACTGACCCACATCGTATTCTACCTGTCAGAATATGGCAGGAAGAACCCGGAGCTTGGGCCGAATGCACTGCGATCGCTCGAAAATGCAGGCATTTTGGCTTTTCTGGACGGGAACTTGGATCTTCTTGCTGAGATCTGCGTGGCAATGCGCTATGCAGGATACAACCCATCGGTGATTTGGGAAGATTGGGTCGCGCAGAAGATGACGGACGTTCAGGTTTCACAAACCGAGGAGATTGCCGGGCAGCGCCCGGTTCAGGACCTCTATCATGAGTTCCTGACCGCGAATTGGCTGGCCGGCACCAAAGGCGATGGGATGTTCGCCGGCGTTCCCGCCGTGGCATCAAAAGGACGATTGAGCTTTCATCGCCAGACCGCGGCGCGCGGCGCCCTGGGTGAGATTTCGCGCAAACTGTTCCACATGGGCAGCGAGCGCTGCGAGATCTGGGCCGCCATGCGCGACCGGATCGAGGCCGCCCTGTCCGGACCGGCGCGTCATCGCCTTGAGCAGGCGGAAGCCTCGACCGGCCAATTCGACGCATTCTTCGAAGACTTCTCCCGCGCACAGAAGGTCAGCGCCTGATGGTGGCGCCGAGACGCATGACGCTGCCGGTGCTCGGCATCTGCCTGATGGCAGTCTATACCGTTCTCATCACCTTTTCCGACGCGCTGACCAAATACCTTGCGCAATCCTACGACGCACCACAGTTGCTCAGCATCGTGGCGCTTCTGATCGCGCTGATGTCGCTGGGCTCGGGCCGGATGGCCCGCGACCAGGCCAAGGGCAGCCTGCGCACCTCTTGCCCGGGCACCATGGCGATCCGCGCGGCGCTGACCGTGCTGGCGACACTGATGTTCTTTCACGCCCTTGCGACGCTTGTCTTCGCGCAGGTCTTCCTGTTCATCGCGCTGGTGCCGCTTTTCTCGGCGCTGATGTCGGGGCCTATTCTGGGCGAACGGGTTCCGGTGTCGGCGTGGATCGCGCTGGCCTGCGGCTTCGTCGGGGTGCTCTGCATGGTCGAGGTCGACCTGTCGGCGCTTACCTATGGCCATGTCTGCGCCTTCATAGGATCGGTCGCGGGCACCGCGTCAATCGTGCTGGCGCGCTACATCGGCCGGCACGAGCAGAATTCGCTGGCGCAGGTGTTCTATCCGCAGGCGGCGGTGTTTCTGTCGATGGTGATGCTGGCGCCGATGGGCTGGCAGCCTATGCCGCTGTTCGACCTGACGATGGTGACGCTCTGCGCGGTGGTACTGTTCTCGGCACGGCTGCTGCTGGTGATCGCGCTCAGACATCTGACTGCCTATGCGGTGACACCGCTGATGAACCTTCAGTTCGTCTGGATGGTGCTGATCGGGCTGGTGTTCTTCAACGAGGTCCCGGCGGCCAGCACCTTCATCGGCGCGATGATCGTCATGGTCTCGGGCATCTACTTGGTGCTTGAACAGCACCATCAGCACCATCAGCAGCGCGGCGGGCCGGTATCCGCGGCCACGCCCATGTTTCGCAAACCCGCGCTGAGCCGCGTCACCAACTAGATCGAGAACGACGTGCCGCAGCCGCAGGAGCTGCTGGCATTGGGGTTTTCGATCACGAAGCGCGCGCCGATCAGTTCTTCGCTGAAGTCGATCACGGCCTCGGTCAGAAACGGCAGCGAGACCTTGTCGACCACAACCTTTTCGCCGTGGCCCTCCATCACGAGGTCGTCATCTGCAGGCTCGTCGAGGCGGATATCGTACTGAAACCCCGAGCATCCACCACCCTCGACCGCGACCCGCAGGGCCTTGCCCTCGTCAGCGGCACCGATCTCGGCCAGGCGTGCGAAGGCCCTGTCGGTGACTTTCGGCGGCAACTGCATGACATTTCTCCATATTTCCGTGTATTCCCGCCTTGCGGCGGTTTTCACGTGTCTCGCGCTGCAATATAGATTTCCCGCAGGCCCGGAACAAGGAGGCATCCATGCACAGGCTATATGCGTCCCGGCCGGAACGGTCACGCGGGCGGCAGATCCCCGAGCAGGAAAGCCACTTCCGCTCGTGCTTCCAGCGCGACCGCGACCGTATCATTCATTCCAGCGCCTTCAGGCGGCTCAAGCACAAGACCCAGGTTTTTGTCGAGCATGAGGGCGATTACTATCGCACCCGGCTGACCCATTCGATCGAGGTGGCGCAAGTGGCGCGGACGATCGCGGGCGCCCTTGGATTGACCCAGGAACTGACCGAGGCGATCGCGCTGGCGCACGATCTGGGCCACACGCCCTTTGGCCACACCGGCGAAGATGTGCTGGACGCGGTGATGAAGCCCTACGGCGGCTTCGATCACAACGCGCAGGCGCTGCGCATCGTCACCACGCTGGAGCAGCATTATGCCGAGTTCGACGGGCTGAACCTGACCTGGGAAACCCTTGAAGGCATTGCGAAACACAATGGCCCGGTGACGCCCCTTCCCGGCGATGGTCCGGTGGCCGGCGATTTGCCCTGGGCGCTGGCTGAGTACAACGCCCGCCACGATCTTGAGCTGCACACCCATGCCGGGGCCGAGGCACAGGTGGCGGCGATTGCCGACGACGTGGCCTATAACAATCATGACCTACACGACGGGCTGCGCGCCGGGCTGTTTAACGAAGACGATATCTGCGACCTGCCGGTCATCGGCGGCTGCTTCGCCGAGGTGGATCGCATATACCCGGGGCTGGAGGCCAAGCGCCGGCGCCACGAAGGCCTGCGGCGGGTTTTCGGCGTGATGGTGGCGGACGTGATCGACACCTCGGCGGCGCTGCTGGACGCCTCGGGGGCCGAGACGGTCGAGGACATCCGTGCGCTCGACGCGCCGGTGGTAAGGTTCTCGGCCGGGCTCTGGGCGGACATCCAGCAGATCCGCAGATTCCTGTTCGACCGGATGTACCGCGCGCCTTCGGTTATGGAGGTGCGGCGCAGCGTGGGGCAGGCGGTCGAGGACCTCTTCGCCAGCTACATGCAGGATCCGGGCCAGTTGCCCGCGGCCTGGCAGGATGCGCTGCATCCCTTGCCGGGCGACGAAACGCTGCGGGCGCGCGCGGTTTCGGATTACATCGCCGGAATGACCGACCGGTTCGCGCTTCAGGCACATGCAAAGCTGAAGGAAGAGGGCAGGACCTGAAGCCAAAGTCGGGCTCTTGTGGGTGGGACGGTGACGCATATGCGCATCGTCCTGACACATTTGCGCCGCTTGAAGAGGTTAACAGACGCGAATTAGGGTTGCGGAAAAACGATCCGAGGTCTGAACGTGGCGAGCCTGAATCGAATTTTCATGCAGAAGCAAAGCCGGATCCTGATCCGGACACTTCGGCCCGAGGCGCTGGACGCGGTCGAAATCTCGGGTGTCTGGGGCAAGAACCTCGGTTTCAAGAGCTACAAGTCACTGTATTTTCCCAAGCACGACATCTGCACGGGTCCGCTGCACGACGACGCCGGGCAGGTGATCCAATGCGATATCGTGCTGGCCAACCAGGTCTGGGAACATCTCGACCGGCCCTACAAGGCCATCGGTCACGTACGCGAGATGTTGCGCCCGGGCGGATATTTCTGGATCGCGGTTCCGTTTTTCGTGCCCTACCACGGCGCGCCGGTGGATTGCTCACGCTGGTCGGCGCGGGGGCTCGCGAACCTGTTGATCGAGGCCGGGTTTGCCAAGGACAATGTCGTGTCAGAGCAATGGGGAAACCGGGCGGCGGGGCTGCGCAACATCGTGGGCAAGTGGCCACCCGTATACGACCGCGCGACAGACGATCTGGAAAATGACGACGCGTTCCCGATCTGCGCCTGGGCGCTGGCGCAGAAGGAAGGGTTCTGAGCGTCAGGCCGCGTTGCGGTAATGGCGGAGCACGTACAGCCGGATGGCCGATGCGAGGCCGCAGTCGGTGCCGCGGTCCTCGTCGATCTGGGCGGCCAAGGCATTGACCGGGCGGCCCTTTTGCAGGGCGATCTCGCGGAACGCACGCCAGAAGTCATCCTCGAGCGATACCGAGGTCCGGTGCCCGCGCAAGGTCAGCGATCGTTTTTTCGGCCTTCCGTTCATCATGAGCCCATCTTCCAATTTTCCTGACCGGTCCGCACGGCATGGCGACCCTTCCGAACCGCCCGAGGATCAGAGCGGGTCGGCGAAGGCCTCATCGGGTCCGGCATTGAATGTCAATCAAGCCCATTACTCTTGAAATAACTTTAAGGCGATCCGGCGTCGGGATCGGTATCTTCCGGTGGCATCTCGATCCGGCTTCCATCAAGGGTCGCGTCGCGTTGCCGGTTCTCGGCTTCGTCGGCCTTTTTGCGCGCCGCGTTGCGGCCGAACCGGACCGCGTTTTCATCCGCCTGTGCCCTCGATGCCTTGCGCGCCCGCTGCTTGCGGACCTGGTTGAGATTGATGATCTTTGCCGACACGGGTGATGCCTCCAATTGACCAAAATCCTAGCATCTCGGCGGGCATCGTCAAATCAATCCCCGACACGAAGACGTCGTGCCGGGGATCGCGATACTACCTGGGGCCGACCATGTCCTCGGGGCGGACCACCCGATCGAAGGTTTCCTCATCGACGAAGCCCAGCGCGATGGCTTCTTCCTTCAGGGTCGTCTTGTTCTTGTGCGCGGTCTTGGCGACCTTGGTGGCGTTGTCGTAACCGATCTCGGGCGCCAGCGCCGTCACCAGCATCAGGCTTTCGCGCATCAGCTTTTCGATCCGGTCGCGGTCGGCCTCGAGCCCCACCACGAGGTTGTCGGTGAAGGCCGAGGCCGCATCGCCCAGAAGCTGCATGCTCTGCAGCACGTTGTAGGCCATCATCGGCTTGTACACGTTCAGTTCGAAATGACCCTGCGAGCCCGCGAAACCGACGGCCGCGTCATTGCCGAAGACATGCGCGCAGACCTGGGTGAGCGCCTCGCACTGGGTCGGATTGACCTTGCCGGGCATGATCGAGCTGCCCGGTTCGTTCTCGGGCAGGATCAGCTCGCCCAGGCCGCAGCGCGGGCCGGAGCCCAGCAGGCGGATGTCGTTGGCGATCTTGAACAGCGAGGCTGCGACCACCTTGAGCGCGCCGGACATTTCGACCATGGCGTCATGGGCGGCCAGCGCCTCGAACTTGTTGGGGGCGGTGACGAAGGGCAGGCCGGTGATCTCGGCCATGTGTTTCGCCACGGTCTCGCCCCAGCCCTCGGGCGTGTTCAGCCCGGTGCCGACGGCGGTGCCGCCCTGCGCCAGTTCGTAGATCCGGCCCAGCGCGTCCTTGACCCGCTGGATGCCCATGGCGATCTGGTGGGTGTAGCCGCCGAATTCCTGGCTCAGCGTCAACGGCGTGGCGTCCTGGGTGTGGGTGCGGCCGATCTTGATGATGCCGTCGAACTCCTCGACCTTCTTCTGCATCGCGGCGTGCAGCTTCTCGAGCCCCGGGATCAGCACGTCATGCGCGGTCATCGCGGTGGCGATATGCATGGCGGTGGGGAAGGTGTCGTTGGAGGACTGCCCCATGTTGCAGTGATCGTTGGGGTGGACGGGGTCCTTCGATCCCTTTTCGCCGCCGAGGATCTCGATGGCGCGGTTCGAGATCACCTCGTTCGAATTCATGTTGGACTGGGTGCCCGAGCCGGTCTGCCAGACCACCAGCGGGAAGTTGTCGTCGAACTTGCCCTCATACACCTCGCCCGCGGCCTGGATGATCGCCTCGGCCAGCCGGTCGTCGAGCTTGCCGAGATCGCGGTTGGCGATGGCGCAGGCCTTCTTGATGACACCCAGCGCGCGGACGATGGCGATGGGCTGTTTTTCCCATCCAATCGGAAAGTTCAGGATCGAGCGCTGCGTCTGCGCGCCCCAGTACTTGTCTGCGGGGACCTCAAGCGGGCCAAAGCTGTCGGTTTCGGTGCGGGTCTCGCTCATCGGGGCGCTCCTATGCGGGTTTGCGCCTTCAATACCGCAAATGAGGCGGAGATCAACGGTGTATACCATGGAATACCGCGCTGTTGGCGGTAACAAGAGGCGGGGGTGTCCTCAAGCGTCCCGGACCTGATCCGGGGCCTCGCAATCACGTTGGCCGCGGAGGTCCCGGATCAAGTCCGGGACTGCGGTGCGGGCAAGGCAGCCGTTACTTGCGGAAGCTGTCGAGGCTCACGACCTCGGCGTCATGCGGGGCGTCCTTGTCGGTCCCGGCCTCGGGCGTGTCCTCGTCCGGCAGGGCGGCCAGCGGCGGGTCTTCGTCGTCCTGGGTCTCGAAGCGCAGGCCGAATTCGACGGACGGGTCCACGAAGGTCTTGATCGCGTCGTAGGGGATGTACAGCGGCTCGGGCGCATCGCCGAAATTCAGCGTGACCGAAAAGCCTTCGCTGGCCACATCGAGGTTCTCGTACCAGTGCTGCATCACCACCGTCATGTCCTGCGGGTAACGCTCGGCCAGCCACTGGGCCATTTCGACCTCGGGGTGGGTGGTATCGAAGGTGATGAAGAAGTGATGCTCGCCCGGCAGGCCGTCCCGTGCAACACCTTCCAGCACTTCACGAATAAGCCCCCGCATGGCGCGGTGCATGAGATTGCCATAGTCGATGCTGCTGGTCATGTCGTCTTCCCGGAAGGCATGAATCGATCATAGGGGATTCGGGCCGAAACAAAAGAGCCTGCCGACCACCACGTTTACAAACCGCCCTCCGAGGCCGGCCCTGCGGCACGGTGCCGCTTATCCACAGGTAATTGCCACAAATGCCGTGACGATGCGTTAATGTTCCGGTAATGTTCTGGCAATGGCCGGGCGCGGCCGATTGTTTTTCGCGCCCGCATGACTAACTGTCCCGGGGACAGCGTTGGGGGTTTCATGGCCGAGTTGAAGCATATCGAGGTGCGCGGTGCGCGCGAGCATAATCTCAAGGGGATCGATGTCGATATCCCGCGCGATCAGCTCGTGGTGATTACCGGGCTGTCGGGGTCGGGGAAATCCTCGCTCGCCTTCGATACGATCTATGCCGAGGGCCAGCGCCGCTATGTCGAGTCGCTGTCGGCCTA
Source organism: Litorisediminivivens sp. KMU-197 (assembly GCF_056858395.1). Lineage (NCBI taxonomy): Bacteria > Pseudomonadati > Pseudomonadota > Alphaproteobacteria > Rhodobacterales > Paracoccaceae > Litorisediminivivens > Litorisediminivivens sp. KMU-197. The sequence continues at coordinate 403,314 of NZ_JBXEQG010000001.1, forward strand.
TGCGCGGCAATTCCTCGACATGATGGAGAAGCCCGACGTCGATCACATATCCGGCCTCAGCCCGGCGATCTCGATCGAGCAGAAGACCACGTCCAAGAACCCGCGGTCGACCGTCGGCACCGTCACCGAGATCTACGACTACCTTCGGCTTCTGTTCGCCCGCGCCGGTACGCCTTACTCACCTGCCACCGGCAAGCCGATCGAGGCGCAGCAGGTGCAGGACATGGTCGACCGGGTCATGACGCTGGAGGAGGGCACGCGTGGCTATCTGCTGGCGCCGATCATCCGCGACCGCAAGGGCGAGTACCGCAAGGAGTTCCTCGAGTTGCGTAAGCAGGGGTTTCAGCGGGTCAAGGTCGACGGCGCCTTCTACGAGCTGGACGAGCCGCCGACGCTGGACAAGAAGTACCGTCACGATATCGACGTGGTGGTGGACCGGATCGTGGTGCGCGAGGGGCTGGAGACGCGCCTGGCCGACAGCTTCCGCACCGCGCTGGACCTCGCTGACGGCATCGCCATCCTCGAGACCGCGCCGCGCGACGACGAGGACCCGGAGCGCATCACGTTCTCCGAGAACTTTGCCTGCCCGGTGTCGGGCTTCACCATCCCCGAGATCGAGCCGCGGCTGTTTTCCTTCAACGCGCCCTTCGGGGCCTGCCCCGAGTGCGATGGCCTCGGCATGGAGTTGTTCTTCGACGAACGCCTCGTGGTGCCGGATGCCACGCTGAAGATCTATGACGGTGCGCTGGCCCCTTGGCGTAAGGGGAAGAGCCCGTATTTCCTGCAAACCATCGAGGCGCTGGCGAAACACTACGAATTCGACAAGAACACCCGCTGGAAGGATCTGCCGGCCTATGTGCAGCAGGTCTTCCTTTACGGTTCCGGCGACGAGGAGATCGAGTTCCGCTATGACGAGGGCGGGCGGGTCTACCAGATCAGCCGTGTCTTCGAAGGCGTCATCCCCAACATGGAACGCCGCTACCGCGAAACGGATTCGAACTGGATTCGCGAGGAATTCGAACGCTATCAGAACAACCGCGCCTGCCACACCTGCGGCGGCTATCGCCTGCGGGACGAGGCGCTGGCGGTCAAGATCGGGCCGTCCGACGACCCTGAGAAGCTGCTGCACGTCGGCCAGGTGGTGCAGATGTCGATCCGCGAGGCCTTTGACTGGTGCAAGGAGGTGCCCAACCACCTGAGCCCGCAGAAGACCGAGATCGCCCGCGCCATCCTCAAGGAAATCCGCGAGCGGCTGGGCTTCCTGAACAACGTCGGGCTGGAATACCTGACGCTGAGCCGCAATGCCGGCACCTTGTCGGGCGGCGAAAGCCAGAGGATTCGGCTGGCGTCACAGATCGGCTCGGGCCTGACTGGTGTGCTTTATGTGCTGGACGAACCTTCCATCGGGCTGCACCAGCGCGACAACGACCGCTTGCTTGGCACCCTGAAGAACCTGCGCGATCAGGGCAACACGGTGATCGTGGTCGAACATGATGAAGAGGCGATCCGTGAGGCGGATTACGTCTTCGACATCGGTCCCGGGGCCGGGGTGCACGGCGGACAGGTGGTCAGCCACGGGACGCCGGATCATGTCTGCCGCGACCCCGCGTCGCTGACCGGGCAGTACCTCAGCGGCCAGCGCGAGATTGCGGTGCCGAGCGTCCGGCGCAAGGGCAACAAGAAGGCGGTCACCGTGGTCAAGGCCACCGGCAACAACCTGCAAGACGTCACCGCCAAGTTCCCGCTGGGCAAGTTCGTCTGCGTCACCGGCGTGTCGGGCGGCGGCAAGTCGACGCTGACCATTGAGACGCTGTTCAAGACCGCCTCGATGCGGCTGAACGGCGCGCGCCAGACGCCGGCGCCTTGCGAGACGATCAAGGGGCTGGAACACCTCGACAAGGTGATCGACATCGACCAGCGGCCTATTGGGCGCACGCCACGTTCGAACCCGGCTACCTATACCGGGGCATTCACACCGATCCGCGACTGGTTTGCCGGTCTGCCCGAGGCCAAGGCGCGCGGCTACAAGCCGGGCCGCTTCAGCTTCAACGTCAAGGGCGGCCGCTGCGAGGCGTGTCAGGGCGACGGTGTCATCAAGATCGAGATGCACTTCCTGCCGGACGTCTATGTCGAATGCGAAACCTGCAAGGGCGCGCGCTACAACCGCGAGACTCTGGAGATCAAGTTCAAGGGCAGGAGCATCGCCGACGTGCTCGACATGACGGTGGAAGAGGCGCAGGAGTTCTTCAAGGCCGTGCCGTCGATCCGCGACAAAATGGATGCGCTGATGCGCGTGGGTCTCGGCTATATCAAGGTCGGCCAGCAGGCGACGACGCTTTCGGGCGGCGAGGCGCAGCGTGTGAAACTGTCGAAGGAGCTTGCGAAACGTTCGACCGGGCGGACGCTCTATATCCTCGACGAGCCGACGACGGGCCTGCACTTCGAGGATGTGCGCAAGCTGCTGGAGGTGCTGCACGAGTTGGTGGACCAAGGCAACACGGTAGTGGTGATCGAACACAACCTCGATGTGGTAAAGACCGCCGACTGGATCATCGACATCGGGCCCGAAGGCGGCGACGGCGGTGGCCGGATCGTGGCCGAAGGCACGCCGGAAAAGGTGGCCGAGATGGCCGAGAGTCACACCGGGCATTACCTGAAACCGATGCTGAAACCGCAGAAGGTGGCGGCGGAGTAGTTAATTCTTCGTTAAAACATTCCGAGTGGGTTGTTTGGAAGTTGGTGCTCCCGTCCAATAGAAGTCTGAACAGACTTTCTGAAGGATGTGATGGGTACTATTTGGATCATTAAAGACGACGAAACAAAACAGTGCGACGAGACTTTTGAGGGCGTACCTCTTGCCGAGATGCAAAAGGAGCTCAAAAAACTTGGTGCCAAGGTTCTCGCCGCCGAGAAACGACAAGATTGTGTTGTTTATCCACGCGTATGCGGCGCGCCGACCGGGCAGGTCAATGCGTATGAGATCTCTCAATCCGATTGGGAGAAGGTGCAGAAAGGCTTTGTCGGTCCGAACGGTTTCAGACCTTGGACCTGCGACGAAGACAGTTCTGACCAAGCTACGATGTTCGGCGGCGAGATCCCTTGGCCGCTTGTGGCGCAATTCGCCCGCTCGACAGGCGCTTATTCGAATCCCGTATTGGTGCGTGAACTTATTGGACGCGATAGTCGTTGTTATGAATATGGTGCGGCCATTAAGAAAGATATTCAGACCTGATCGGGTGAATATTGTGACCAAAAAGGGGTCGCAGCGGATAAAGGATATCTGGTTCGGATAGGGACGTTGCACAAGCGATAACGGGGCGTCAGAAGAACGCCCGGTTGGTCAGATGCGTCACGTCCTCCAGCACCTTGCGCGTGCCGTATTCCACCCGGTACACCCGGTTCTCGACGCGATAATAGTGCCACCCGTCACCGACCGGCGGAAGGCCGTAGCGGCTGCGGTTCATCAGCATGGTGTATTCGTCGGGCAGAATGTCCCCGATCTCGACCGGCGGCGCGCGACGCGGAGCTTTCTTGAACACGATGCTGTCGCGGCTGATGTAGTTGTCGCCGGGCGTCACGCATTTGGTCGCGGTGACCATGCAGGCCTGGGCGGACACGGGCAATGACACCAGCATGGCGAAGACCGCGGCACGCCGCAGTCTTGCCAAGTGGGGTATCAGGGTCGTGATCGGCACGTCGCCCATCTTAATGCAGCCTGTCATATGCGCCAAGCCTTACGGCTTCAGCCTTTTTCCACCAGCGGGGCGGGGGCAATGGCGGCAATGCGCAGCAGTTGCATCATTTCGTAGGCCTTTGACGGCATCAGCCAGACCTCGCCGTCAACGGCCGCGTAGTAATGATCGGCGGGCGGTTCGGGCAGGTCATATGCCGCGCCCAAGCCGTCGTGACCCATGACCGACATGATGTCGAGATCGTCGACCTCGTAGACCTCGATCTCGTCCAGCCCGCGCAGCAGGCGGATGCGCTGATAGTTTTCATCATCCAGCAGCACCGGTCGGCCGTCGACGACGACATAGGCGTGATCTTCCGGGGCAGGGTCGAGGTCGAAGATCTCGATGATGCGATCCTGGCTCAGGGCGAAGTCATTGACGAAGGGGTCGCGGTCGTCCTCGTCCTCGATCTCTTCGAGTTCGAATTCGTACTCCCGCTCGATCTCGACATCCAGATCGCGCTGGCGCTCGATCAGGGCGGCGCGCAGTTCGTCATCGTTGCGGGTGGCCCATTCCTCGGCGGTCACGCCCTTCTTGGCCTGTCCCGGCGGAACGCAGGGGATGGTCTTGTCGGCAAGACCCGGGGGGCAGTCGATCAGGATGTCGGCCAGTCCGGCCGTGCCCAGTACCGCCAGCGGCACGCCCAGACCGGAAAGGCGCGACAGCGCCTGACGGGTGAATTCGGCGTCGCCGTCGATTTCGACCTTGGCCGATCCGTCCTTAGTCTCGATCTTGGCCTTGTTCTTGCCGTCCTTGATCTCGACCTTGGCGTTAGCGTCCTTGCGCTTGACCTTGATCTTGGCCTTCTGCTGCTTGTCCTTCTTCGCCTTTTTGGCCTTCTTGGCTTTGGCCTTTTTCTTCGCCTTCTTCTTGGCCTTGTCCTTCCCCTTGCCCTCGTTCTTGGCAAGGTGAAGTCCCTCGACCGCGACCGAAAGCGCATCCGCCTCGGGCAGCATCACGGGGGCGGCATGGGCCGCGGCGGGCAGGCTCAGCATCGCGGCGAGGGCGAGGGGAGAGATGAAACGGGTCATGGTGGTCCTCTGCGTCATTTGCCAATCAACGCCCGACCACCACGCCCTGTTCCTTAACCGCGCCCCCGGCTTTCAAAGCGCGGCAACATGGCCGAAAAGTCGCGGCCCAAGCCGTCCTCGGCCTCGACGAACTGCGCATAGAGGTCGCGCGCGGCCTGTCCCATCGGCGTGTCGGCGTCCACCGCTTCGGCCGCCTGCTGGGCAAGGCGCAGGTCCTTGAGCATCAGGTCGGCGGCAAACCCCGGCTTGTAATCGTTGTCTGCCGGGCTTTGCGGGCCGATGCCGGGGGCGGGGCAATAGGCGTTCATCGACCAGCTGTAACCCGAAGAGGTCGAGACCACGTCGAACATCGCCTGCCGGTCCAGCCCCAGCTTGTCGGCCAGCGCGAAGGCTTCGCAGGTGGCGATCATGGTGACGCCGAGGATCATGTTGTTGCAAATCTTGGCGGCCTGACCGTTGCCCGAGGGACCGCAGAGCACGGCCTTCTGGCCCATCACGTCGAACAGGTCCTTGACCGCGGCAAAGCCCATGTCGGTGCCGCCCACCATGAAGGTCAGCGTGCCTGCCGCGGCGCCGGTAATGCCGCCGGACACCGGTGCATCCAGCGGCTCCAGCCCGGCCCCGCGGGCGTCTTCCGCCACTGCGCGGGCGCTCTCCACGTCGACGGTCGAGCAGTCGAGGAACACCGCGCCCTTGTCCATCGCCGGGATGACCTCGGCCGCGACGGACCGCAGGATGTCGCCATTGGGCAGCATGGTGATCACCACCTCGCGGCCCCTCGCGGCCTCGGCGGCAGAGCTTGCCTGCGCGACGCCTTCGATCTCGACGCCAGCGGTGTCGAAGCCGGTGACCTCGTGGCCGGCCTTGGCAAGGTTGGCGGCCATCGGTCCGCCCATGTTGCCCAACCCGATAAATCCGATTTTCATGGTGTCATTCCTCTGTGAATGTCAGCTTGTCGTCGCCCAGGGGCATCAGCATCTGCGAGACACGCAGGCCCTTGAGATCATGCAGGTCGTCTTTCCACTGCGGGTTGCGGTCGCGGTCGATGATCGCGGCGCGGATGCCTTCGATGAAATCGCCATGCTCCATCGCACGCCATGTGAACCGGAACTCGGTCTCCAGCGCGCGGCGGATGGTGGCGCCGGGGCCACGGAGGCGGTGTATCATTTCCAGCGCGCAGCCCATGGCGAGCGGCGAGTTGCGCTTCAGAAGCTTGAGCGCCTCGGCGGCGAACTCGGTCTCGGAATGCTCCAGCGCGTTCAGCACGTCGCGCAGGGTCTCGCCACCGAACAGGTCGTCGATTTGCGCCTGCTGCGCCGCAAGGTGACTGTCGGGCGGCGAAAGCGCGGCCTTGTCGACCAATGCCCAATCGCCGGTGCGCTCCAGCGTCTTGATCAGGTCGGGCCAGCCCTCGCGGGGGATGTAATAATCGGCGAACCCGGCATGGATGGCATCGCCCGGGCCCATCCGCGTGCCGGTCAGCCCGAGGTATTCGCCCAACCGCCCCGGTGCCTGCGCCAGCAGCAGCGAGCCGCCGACGTCGGGCACCAGCCCGATGGAACACTCCGGCATGGCGATCCGGGCGCTGTCGTCCACCACCCGGTGCGAGCCGTGACCTGCGACACCGACGCCGCCGCCCATGCAGTAGCCCTGAATGAAGACCGCGACCGGTTTGGGAAACTCGGCCATGCGCGCGTTCATGTGGTATTCGTCGCGCCAGAAGCGGCGGCCGTAGTCATAGTCACCCTTCGTGCCGCTGGCATACATCTCGGCGATGTCGCCGCCCGAGCAGAAGGCCTTGTCGCCCTCGGCGTCGATCACCAGCATGGCGATGTCGTCGTCCGTGGCCCAGTCCTTCAGCGCGGCGTCGATGGCAAGGCACATCTCGTAGGTCAGCGCGTTCAGCGCCTTGGGCCGGGTCAGGGTGATACGGCCAGTGCGGCCGGTCTTGCGGATGGAAATGTCGGTCATCGGTTCTTCAGCAGGTCGCGCGCCACGATCAGGCGCATGATTTCGTTGGTGCCTTCCAGGATCTGGTGCACGCGCAGGTCGCGCACAAGCTTCTCGATGCCATAGTCGGCCAGATAGCCATAGCCGCCGTGCAGTTGCAGGCACTGGTCGACGACCTTGCTGCCGGTTTCGGTGACGAACTTCTTGGCCATGGCACAGAACATGGTGGCGTCGGGAGCCTTGGTGTCCAGCTTCCATGCGGCCTGACGCAGGAAGACCCGCGCGGCCTGCAGCTCGATCTCCATCTCGGCGAGGCGGAACTGCAACGCCTGGAACTGGTCGATCGACTGGCCGAAGGCCTTGCGTTCGCCCATGTATTCCAGCGTCTGGGTCAGTGCGGTCTGCGCCGCGCCCAGCGAGCAGGCCGAGATATTCAGCCGGCCGCCGTCAAGCCCCGCCATGGCGTACTTGAAGCCGTGACCCTCTTGACCGACGAGGTTGTCCGCCGGCACCGCGCAATCGTCGAACTGCACCTGCCGCGTCGGTTGGCTGCGCCAGCCCATCTTCTCTTCCAGACCACCGAAGCTGAGACCGTCGGCGCCGTCGTCGACGATCACGGTGGAAACACCCTTCGGGCCGTCCTCACCGGTGCGGCACATGGTGATATAGGCGTCCGCATAGCCGCCGCCCGAGATGAAGGCCTTGGTGCCGGTCAGCCGGTAGCCCTCGTTGGTCTTGACCGCCTTGGTCTTCAGCGCCGCGGCGTCCGAGCCGGAGCCGGGCTCGGTCAGGCAATAGGCGAGGAAGCACTCGAGGCCGGTGACTTTCGGCAGGTAGCGGGCCTTGAGATCGTCGGAGCCGAAGGTGTCGATCATCTTGGCGCACATGTTGTGGATCGACAGGAAGGCCGCGACCGAGGGGCAGGCCATGGACAGCGCCTCGAACACAAGTGTCGCATCGAGACGGCTGAGGCCGGAGCCGCCGCTGTCTTCCGAGACGTAGAGACCGCCGAAGCCAAGTTCGCCGATCTGTGGCCAAAGCGCCTTCGGGATGCTGCCCTCGGCCTCCCACTGGCGGGCATGCGGCGCGATATGTTCCTGCCCGAAGGCATGGGCCATGTCGAAGATGGCGGTCTGTTCCTCGGTGAGTGCAAAATCCATACTGCGGCTCCCCCTCTGCCATGGAAATGAATGGTTGTTCAATTATCGCGGATCGGGCGTTCTGTTGCAAGGGTGAATCGGGGCGGAGCAGGCAGTCCTGCCGGTATGCCCGTCAAGGTGGAGGCCCCGGCGCGGGGCCGGGACGAGGGGCCGAAACCACCATTTCCCGGACCTGCTCCGGGATCTCATCATGCTACCCGAGCGCCGCCGCGCCGCAGGGGGTCAACTGATAGACCCCGCGCGACACCCGCTCGAACCAGCCGTAGTGATCGTCCGCCATGATCCGTGTTGCAGTCGTCACGCCGGTGCCGGCGCGGATCTCGGCGCATTTGGCCGGACCGGCCGCGCGCAGAAAGGCCGCGATCCGCAGCGCGTCCTGCCGGTAGGCCGTCACCAGCGGCCCCGACCGCGCCGCGCCGCCGAGGTTGGGGTCGCCCTCGCGGCGTGCGAATTCGCGCAGCAAGCGCTGTTTGCGGGACTTGACCTGACGCGGGCGATAGGGCGCGGGATCAAGGTGGATCTCGGTGTGGCCATCAGCAAGTCGCACGGTAATGAGGCCGAGACCGAGGCGACGGCACAACGCCTTGTTTTCCTTCAGCGCGCGCAGGAAACGTTTGCCGGCCAACCGGGGCACGGCGATGTACACGCAATCGGAGACCGACTGCCGCGCCACGGCCTGATGAAACAGCGTCAGCGCGAAGCCGGTCTTCAACTCCACGATCACCGGCTCTTCGCCGCCGCGCAAGGCCACCACGTCGGCGGCGCCGATCTCGGCCTTGACGGTATAGCCCTGCGATTCCAGCAGGGCCTTCACATGCGGATAGAGGTCGGTTTCCTTCACAGGTCGGCCCGGAAATCCTCGATCAGATGCGTGACCACCGCCCGCATCTGGGTGTCGTGGTCGGCACCCGCGGCCTCGGCCGACTGGCGCACCGCGCGCTGGCGCATGGACGATGTGCCCCGGTCAAGGATGCGCCGCATGTTGTGCAGCTCTTCGGTGCATTCCAGCGCCTCGGCATCCTCGGCCAGTAGGTCGATCAGCTCCTCGGTGAGTTCCGCCATCGGCACGATCTCGCCTCGGCCAAAGTCGATCAGCCCGTCCTCGATGCCGTAACGCTGCGCGCGCCAGCGGTTTTCAGAGATGAGGAAGCGGTCGTAGACCCGCCAGCGCTGGTTGGCGGTGCGCAGCCGCCAGAGCATGCGGGTGATGCACTGGATCACCGTGGCCAACGTCAGCGTGTCTTCCATCCGGGGGCAGACATCGCAGATCCGGGTTTCGAGCGTCGGAAACCGGTGGCTGGGGCGCAGGTCCCACCAGATCTTGGTGCTGTCTTCGATAAGTCCAAGGTCCACCAGCGCCTCGACCGAGCGGCGGTATTCGTCCCATGAACTCAGCGTCGGTGGCAACCCGGTGCGGGGCAGGGTGTCGAACACCGACAACCGGTACGAGGCAAGCCCGGTATCCTCGCCCTGCCAGAACGGTGACGAAGTCGACAGCGCCAACAGGTGCGGCAGGAAATAGCTGAGCTGGCTGAGCAGGTCGGCGCGCAACGCGTCATCGTCGAGGCCCACATGCACATGCATCCCGCAGATCAGCATCCGCCGCATCACGCCGCCCAGATCCTGCCGGATCTGGTTGTATCGTTCCTTGTCGGTGTGATGCTGTTTCTTCCAGTCCGCGAAGGGATGGCAAGAAGCGGCGATCGGCGCGGCGTTGTGCTTGGCGGCGCAGTCGGCGATGGTCTGGCGCAGGTGGCGCAGATCCGCACGGGCCTCGGCCACCGTGGCGCAGACGCCGGTGCCGATCTCGATCTGGCATTGCATGTACTCGGGGCTGACCTTGTCGGCGAGCGCCTCTTCACATTCCGCCATCATCGCTTCGGGCACCTCGATCAGCGCGCAGGTGTCGCGGTCGACCAGCAGGTATTCCTCTTCGATGCCGATGGTGAAATCCGGTTTCTGCATCGTCCTGCCCTCTTGCCGCCACTGAGTCCCGGTCCAACCCTGACACGAGCCGCGAGTTCCGCGCAATCTCAATGACATCCGCGGACAGTGGCCGGTTTCGTCAAAGCCGGTCCAGAGCCGTCGCATCGCAGCCGACGAAAGCCGCCGCCTCGTCCAGACCGCGGAAAACGTCGGCCGAGATGCCTTTGTAGTTCTGCAACATCGTGAGATACATCCGCGCCATCCCGAAAACCAAGTCGGATGGTGCCCAGACGCCGATCCGAATATCCTCGGATTGCTGGTAGAAGTCCGCGCGGGACGACGACATGCCCATCACCTGCGAAAAGTCGAGATCTATTTCAGTGACCCGGGACAGGTCGCACAGGCAATGCTGATCGGCGGATCGGTCGGGATCGGATTGCATGGCGTCAATATATTCCAGCATGAATGCGCTATCGACCCGGCCTTCAAACCGCAATAGCAACAGCCGATCGGCAACGTCGATATGATACCTGAAACTCACCAAGGCTCCCGCTGAATGCTGGTAATGGGTAAATTGACAGCGGTGGTGAAACGGTTTCCGTGCCGATGGGCCGGGCCGCCGGAAGCCTTCAATCGCCTCCGAATTATCGCCGCGAGCGTCGCCTAATTCTATCAAGGGGAGTTTACGGCCAAACTGAAAGCAAGATCAACCAATACAAGAGTTTCCGTTGGGGCAGTTACTCGTCACGCGTCGATTGCTGCGACTCGGCTTCGCGCTTCGGTGCCTGCTCAAGGAAGGCCAGGGCCTCGTCTTTGTCGCGGAACACCCCGATTTCCATGGTCTCGATCTTGGTCGCCAGCGAGGCATACATGCGTGCGCTGCCAAAAACCGGATCGCTCGGGGCCCAGATCGCCACGCGGCGATGGTTCAGCTTGCGATAGAAAGGCAGGCGGCGGGCTGCCATGCTGACCATCTGTGGGAAACTGATGTCTATCGTACTCGCCCTTGAGTAATCAATCAGAAGATCGTGATCGCCGATGGTCTGCGCAAACTGCCAATAGGCCAGAAACGCGCTTGCGCTTAAATCCCGCGTCACCCTGCCGGAATATCGCAGAATAACAAGACGTTCTTCCGCGTTTATTACGAATTTCCCAGAGTCCATCGCGTTCATGCCGCTGTTCCGTAGGAGGTTAAAGACACCGATGGTTGTATAAAAGCCGAAGGGCGTGACAAATGTCACGCCCTTCTTTTGGAATTCATTTCACAGATTAAGTAAGCGGGTTAATCCATCGCCTTGAAATTGAACTCTCCACCTTCCTTGATGCCCGAAAACCAGCGTGCGGTCACGGTTTTGGTCTTGGTATAGAACTTGAAGGCGTCCGGGCCGTACTGGTTCAGGTCTCCGAATGCGGATTTCTTCCACCCGCCGAAGCTGAAGTAGCTCAGCGGCACCGGGATCGGGAAGTTGATGCCAACCATGCCGACGTTCACCCGGTGGGCAAAGTCGCGCGCGGTGTCGCCGTCGCCGGTATAGATCGCGGTGCCGTTGCCGTAGGGATTGTCCATGGTCAGCTTCAGCGCTTCCTCATAGCTGCCGGCGCGAACCTGGCTGAGGACGGGGCCGAAGATTTCCTCTTTATAGATGTCCATGTCCGGCGTGACGTTGTCGAAAAGCGACGGCCCGATGAAATAGCCGTTCTCGTAGCCCTGGATCGAAAGGTCGCGACCGTCGCAGACCAGCTTTGCGCCCTGGTCGACGCCCGAGTTGATCAACCCGAGGATACGGTCTTTCGCCTGGGCGGTGATAACCGGGCCGTAATCCACGTCCTCGCCCGAGGTGTAGGGGCCGACTTTCAGCTTCTCGATGCGCGGCACAAGCTTTTCGATCAGCGCGTCGGCGGCCTCGTCGCCCACCGGCACCGCGACCGAAATCGCCATGCAGCGTTCACCCGCCGCGCCGAAACCGGCCCCGACCAGCGCGTCGGCGGCCTTGTCCATGTCGGCATCGGGCATGATGATCATGTGGTTCTTTGCACCGCCGAAGCACTGCGCCCGTTTGCCGTTCTCGGCCGCGCGGTGATAGATATAGTGCGCGATCGGGGTCGAGCCGACGAAGCCCACCGCCTGGATGGTGTCGTTGTCGAGGATCGCGTCCACGACCTCCTTGTCGCCGTTGACCACCTGCAGCACGCCATCGGGCAGCCCGGCTTCCTGCAGCAACTCGGCCAGCATCAGCGAGGTCGTCGGCACGCGCTCAGACGGTTTCAGGATCATCGCGTTGCCCGAAACGAGCGCCGGCGCCATTTTCCACATCGGGATCATGGCCGGAAAGTTGAAGGGCGTGATGCCCGCGACCACGCCCAGCGGCTGGCGCATGGAATACAGGTCGATGCCGGGGCCGCCATCGTCCATGAACTCGCCCTTCAGCATGTTCGGTGCGCCCATGCAAACCTCGACCACTTCCAGGCCGCGCTGCACATCGCCGCGGGCGTCGGGCAGGGTCTTGCCGTGTTCGCGGCTGACGGCCTCGGCCAGCTTGTCCATGTTTTCGTTGATCAGCGCACCAAATTTCATCATCACCCGCGCGCGGCGCTGCGGATTGGTGGCGCCCCATGCCTTCTGCGCCTCGGCGGCGCGGGCCACTGCGTCGTCCAGTTCGGCCTTGCTGGACAGTTTCACCTGTGCCTGCACCTCGCCGGTGGCGGGGTTCATCACGTCGGCGGTGCGCGATGAGGCGCTTTCGACCATCTGGCCGTCGATGAAGTTCTTGATGGTGTCCATGGTGTCCTCCTCGGGTGTCCGTTTGAGCGTGATCCTAGTCTTGCAATTTCCCCCGAGGAAGCGGCAATGTGCCAAACAGGTTTTGCATTTTTGCAAGGGGCTACAGATGGACTCCTGGGACGATTTCCGTGTTTTCCTCGCGGTGGCGCGGCATGAAAGCCTGTCTGCCGCCGGTCGCATCCTGCGCATCGACCCGGCCACCGTCGGCCGCCGCATCGCCCGGTTCGAGCAGCAGCTCGGCCAGCCGCTCTTTGCCAAGTCGCCGCAAGGCTACGCCCTTACCGATGCCGGCCAGCGGCTCATGCCGCATGCCGAACGCGCCGAACAGGCCACCCAAGGCGCCGCCGAAGCGCTGACCGGCGGGGCAGGGCGGCTCACCGGGCAAATCCGCATCGGTGCGCCCGACGGCTGCGCCAATTTCCTGCTGCCCCGCGTCTGCGCCACCATCGCCGAGGAGAACCCGGACCTCGAGATCCAGATCCTCAGCCAGCCCCGCGTCGTGAACCTGTCGAAACGCGAGGCCGACATGGCCATCTCGGTAAGTCCGCCCACCGCCGGACGCCTCTCGGTGCAAAAGATCACCGACTACCGCCTGCATGTTGCCGCCTCCGACGCCTATCTCGCGGGCGCGCCGCCACTTGCCACCGTCGCCGACCTGCGCCGCCACCGCATCGTCGGCTATATCGCCGACATGATCTTCGACCGCGAACTGGATTACCTATCCGAAATGCAGACCGACCGCGTCGACCTTGCCTCGAACTCGGTCTCGGTCCAGCTCAACTGGCTCAGCCAGGGCGGCGGCGTCGGCATCGTCCACGACTTCGCGCTGCCCTATGCCCACGGCCTGCGCAAGGTGCTGACCGACGAGGTGTCGCTGATCCGCGCCTTCCACCTTGTTCGTCACGCCGACGACCGCCGGCTGGAGCGGATGAACCGTTTCGCTGCGGCTCTGGTGCACGGGCTGCGGGCCGAAGTGGCACGATTGGAGGCCATGGCGCAATAAGCGCCGCCGATTGCTTGACAGCAGAAGGACTTGCGGGAAAGCTGCAAGCAAAGGCCCAAGTCAAGGAGCACGGCGATGCTGGTCCAACAAATCCTGAGATCGAAGGCGGACGATTCCGTTTTCACCGTGGCGCCGGGCATTTCGGTATCCGAGGCCGTGGCGATCCTTGCGGCCAAGAAGGTCGGCACCGTCGTGGTCTCGAACGACGATGGCAAGACCGCCGCCGGCATCCTCTCGGAACGCGACATCGTGCAGGAACTGGCCCGCTCCGGTGCCACCTGCCTCGACGAGCCGGTGTCGAAGTTCATGACCACCGAGCTGCAGACCGCTTCGCGCGATGAACAGGCCGACAGCGTGCTGACCCGCATGACGCAGGGCCGCTTCCGTCACATGCCGGTGACCGAGGGTGGCGAGTTGGTCGGCCTGATCTCGGTCGGCGATGTGGTCAAGGCCCGCCTCGCCGAACTGGCGATGGAAAAGGACGCGCTGGAAGGCATGATCATGGGCCACTAGGCCCGTCCCACCCTGCACCCACACACGAACATTCGGCAGGTTCCTATGCGCATCGGCCTCTATCCCGGCACCTTCGATCCGATCACCGAAGGCCACATCGACATTATCCGCCGCGCCTGCGCCCTGGTCGACCGCCTGGTCATCGGCGTGGCGATCAACCGCGACAAGGGCCCGCTGTTCACGCTCGAAGAGCGGGTCGCTATGATCGAGACCGAATGCGCCAAGCTTAATGCGCAGACGGGCACCGAGATCGTTGCCCATCCGTTTGAGAACCTGCTGATCGACTGCGCCCGCGACGTCGGCGCGGGGGTCATCATCCGCGGCCTGCGCGCAGTCGCCGATTTCGAGTACGAATACCAGATGGTCGGCATGAACCGCGTGCTCGACGACAGCATCGAGACGGTGTTCCTGATGGCCGAGGCCAAGCACCAGGCGATCGCCTCGAAACTGGTCAAGGAGATCGCCCGCCTTGGCGGCGACGTCAGCAAGTTCGTCACCCCCGCCGTGCACGACAACCTGCGCGCCAAGTTCGGCTGAGGCCCGGGGGCAGGGGCTGTCACAAAAACCGGCATTTTTCTTGTCGACCCGCTTGACGCCGCCCGCACCATAACTTATCCCGCCCCTCACGCGCGGTTGTAGCTCAGTTGGTTAGAGTACCGGCCTGTCACGCCGGGGGTCGCGGGTTCGAGCCCCGTCAACCGCGCCACTTTCCCCCCTTCGAAATGAAGCGCAAGCCGCGCATCGCCGGGCCGAGGTGCGGCGATCCTTCAAGCGTGGATGCCACTTGATCCTGCAATTGGCGCAGACCCTCGAAGCGACAGGCGTCCATCAGCGGTATCGCCGTGCCGGAAGGGCGGCCCGGCAATGCGCGGCGGCTTCGCCGCTGTTACTGCGCTGGGTGCCGGACAAAGCTGTTACCCCAGGAACGTTTGCAACGCTGTCTGTAGAAATCCGAACCATGACGGGTATCGCGCGGCGATGCGATTGAGCTCGCTGGACTGTTTGAACAAATAGGCGACAGCGGCAGTTCCCACCGCGACGGGCAAGTAGTCGAGTACCTTGTCCTGAACCTTGGCCCAGGATGTTTCGTGCACCCGCTCCCAAAGCTCTTTCTCTGATGGATCCGACGCATTGGCGGACTTCACCATGCCCTGCACAATCGTGACATTCACGTTCTGAAACGAGGTCAACAACCCGAGCGATTCCATCGCGGTCGCCTCGGTGGCAGTCGCGCTTGCCACGATATCCTGCAGCGGGTCCACCACGTCCGAACCGGCCAGACCCGACGCAAGCAGTCCTTCGGCCAAACTTCGAAAAACCTGCGCGTCCTCGCGCACGTGACGAACAACCTCTGCCTCCGGCACATCAAACGACTGGAAGCTCTGCCAGGTCGAAAACCGGGTCAGGTAAATCTGCGTCTGCGCGGCGAAGGCCCGAATGACAATGGCGTCCTGCGTATCGAGGTATTCGCCTGTGCCCTCGGCCAATCTACAGATAAGATGCGCCTGCATACCAACCGCGACCTGGTTGGCTGCGTCAAAGTTATCGCCCAATGCCCGCCCCAAGGCGCGTAGCGCATGCCCAAGCATCGGCATCTGGTTGTCGAGCTTGTCCAGCAGCGGCGTGATCTGATTGAGATACTCCTTCAGCGCGCTCCAGCCGTCCCTCGCAAGGTCGGCCTGCGCTTCGGTCAGGTCTTCGGGAGGAGCCACCGCGACAAGCGCCCCCTGCGCCGACATTTCGACCATGAGCGGTGCGAGCGGAGCTTCCGGCAGATCAAGCGCGGGGCGGTCGGATGGGACAGGTCGTGTCGGCTCGACGCGCGGAGTTTGCTCAATGAGATACAAGTCATTTTTTGAAAGCGGCGCCGGCCATTCCGGCAAGGTCCTCAGGTAGTCCAGCGTCGCGGCCAAGCGTTCTTGTTGGTCCATGATTTCTGAGAAGTCACGCAGCTTTGAGTCGCTCTTCGTTGCAGCACAGTTGCGATAGAGAAGCCCAGACCTCGCCGGCGCAATTATGGCCTCGGTTTTTAGAGGGGAGACGGACAGTAGGGGTCTCAGATCCTCGACCTCCGTATTCTCGATATTCAAAAAAGTCAGGTTTCTCAGCCCCTGCAGCGGCGCGATGTCGGAAACCTGCGTTTGGCTGAGCCAGAGCACTTGTAACCCGCTCAGCCCATTCAACGGTGTAATGTCGGAGACCTGCGTTTGGCTGAGCCAGAGCACTTGTAACCCGCTCAGCCCATTCAACGGTGTAATGTCGGAGACCTGCGTTTTGGTGAGGGTGAGCACCTGCAACCCGCTCAGCCCCTGCAGTGGCGCGATGTCGGAGACCTGCGTCTGGTCAAGGTTGAGAATTTCCAGCCCCTCCACCTTCCCGATCTCCGGCGGCAGCCGGTCGAGCGCGCGGAACTGCTCATCGTAGAAGCCTAACGAGGTCCCACCCGCAGCCTTTACCCGGGCAATCTCTGCCCGTGCCGCCTCATATGCCTCGTCTGACGCGCTCATCTCTACCCTCACCACACAGCCCCAACCTGACGCGCACCCACGTCACACACAAGACCGAAACTTTTCCGTTGACGCCCTCTGCACCATCCCCTAATCACCCCCTCACGCGCGGTTGTAGCTCAGTTGGTTAGAGTACCGGCCTGTCACGCCGGGGGTCGCGGGTTCGAGCCCCGTCAACCGCGCCACTTTCCTCTTAAGTCATTGGAATGATGGGTGTTTTCACTCGTCGCTACGGGCTCAGTAGTTGTAGCCCATCGCCTCTTCTACCCGCAGGTCGAGCCGTCCGCGCATCCAGTCGCGGTCCGCCTTTGGCATCTGGTCGGGCGTGGCCGGGCGGGTCATCACCGCCGGTTTGAACTTCGCCCCCAGACGCTTAGTGACGGGCTTGTAGGCATAGCCCGAGACATGCAGCCCGAGCCCGCCGCGCAGGTCTTCCAGAAACGCCTCCGGCGCCGCCTGCACGGCCTCCATCCGCACGAACACCGTGCTGTGGTGGCGGATGGCAAAGCTGAGCAGCGTCGCCATCTTCACCGCGCGCAGCTGGAACAGATCGCTGAACCTGGCCCCGGTCACCGGATGACGGTCGGCCTGCAGAGGCTGGCCGCGGTATTCCGGACCCTCGGCCCAGGGGAAATACCTCGGCCGGTCGACGCGGGTGTCCCAGGGGGCGCGGATGAAATCGGAAAAGCCCAACGCCTGCATTGGCGGCCGGGTATGCCAGGGCTTGGCGTGCATTGACAGCGCCCAGCGGTCGGCGGCGCGAAACACGCAGATCACCGTCAGGTCGGTCGGGATTGCCAGCATCGCCGGCACCCCGTGTTTCCAGCCCAGCGCCTCGGAATTGGCCAGCGGCGTGTTGCCGTCGATCAGGCGCTTGACGAAATTGGTGCCGGAGGAGCGCTCGCCCATGACCTGGAAGCGCTTCGGCACGATGCCCTTGTGGCGGATCGCCCAGCCGTGTTCCGCCATGTCATGCAGGATCGTGACGCTCATTCCGCCCCTTTGCCGTTTGGCCTGTGCGCATTTACCGGTTAGTCTGACGAAAAGTGGTAAACGGGCACGCAACCCCGTGCAAGAGCAGGACAAGTGACATGCAGAATACCGCCGCCGCGCTGACCATGGTGCGGGACGACGCGTTCTTCCTAGAAAAGTGGCTGCGCCACTACGGCGGGCATCTGGGGCGCGAGAACTGTTACGTGGTGAACCACGGCCGCGGCGAGGATGTTTCGCAGCTGGCCGAGGGCTGCAACGTGATCGGCATTCCGGGCGATCCGCATCCCAACTTCGACATGAAGCGCTGGCGGATGCTGAACAACATCGTGCAGGGACTGAGGTGCTATTACGATCATGTGATCGTCGGCGACGTGGACGAGCTGGTGGCGCTGGACCCGGCGCAGGGCGGGTCGCTGGTGGACTGGCTGGCGGAGCAGCCCTTGCGGCGGGTGCTGACGCCGGTGGGGCTGGAGGTGCTGCACCGGATCGATAGCGAGACCGAGGAGATCGGGGAGACGGTGCTGGGGCCGCGGATGCATGTGCGGGTGGCGCCGCACTATTCTAAGCCTTGTGTTATCTCGAAGGGGGCGAAGATCGCGCGGGGGGGGCATTTTACGCAGGCCGATAAATTGCACACGCCGGAGGGGCTGCTGCTGTTTCATCTGAAGTTCTGCGACTTCGGGCATTACGTCGAGACGATGAACCGGCGCAACGCGGTGACGGAGGCCGTGGGGGCCGGAGTCAAGGAGGCGTCGATCGGGCGGCACTGGTTCGCGGAGGCGCGGGGGGAGGACCGGGCGGTGTTCGAGGCGTTCGGGGCGCGGGCGGCGGAGGCGTTCGACCTGACCGGGGTGCGGCGGGGGATGCACCGGAGCTGGAAGGCGCGGGGGGAGACCGGATACTGGCAGTTCGACCGGGTGGAGGACGACCGGATCATGGTGCTGCCGGAGCGATTTTCCGGACTCCTGTGAGACCCCCAAATGTTTCGCGCGCGAAACATTTTTGGTTTGTTAACAGGGGGTTAATGGCGCGCGGTTTGATGGGATAGATCGAAATATTTCACTTCCAAGCATACTTGGATTTTTTGATCCACATTACAGAATCAATGTCGTTCGCGACAGCGTAAGCACTCGCAAGTGCGACGGCGTGCTCGTGAAAGATACGAAGGTCTTCGGCTATTGGAGAAATATTCGTTTTCCCATTAAAATACTCTGTAACAATTGCCAATCGAGAAATATCATTAGCTTTATCTCGGCCAATTTCGTCGGTAACGCAAAGGACGTATTTTTTTGGTAAGATGCTTTGCTCCCTTTTTTCGCGGGAAAGATTAATTCGTTCTTGGATTGCGTCTTGGAACAACATGTTGGCAAACTCAAAAACTGAGTCGGTCGTCGGTACGCGACATGATTCTTGCAACCAAAGTCTCCACGCATCGAATTTAATCCTTATTCTTATGAAGGGCTGCAGTATCGCCCCTTCGTTCCGGGCTTCATTCTCCATTTCAACCCAATCTGTATAACTATCGCGCCATTTCGGTTTTTTCGATAGCTGAAGATCGAATTTCTTCCATTCTTCTTGTGAAAGTCCCGGAAACGTGAGTGCAACCGGTGGGCAAGTAGTGAGGCCAGTGCTGTTCTTTCTTGGGCGCCCTCTCTGAAAGAATTGAGATTCCACGCCCATAGGCGGGGAGGGTTTGATGAAAGTTCTTCCATCGACTTCAAATTGAATGTCTTTTACAGGAAACTTTCCCTTTGGATCACTCTGCTCAATGAATAATATTTTCGTCATATACTGTTCAGAAAAGTCATTCCAAGTTGAACGAAGTGCCTCAAACTCAGGAAAACTCTTTAGTTTAATGACCTCATATTCTAGAGGCCACAAAAAACAACTGTCGAATCCGTCGCTGTGATAATAACATCCGCCAACAATTATTCCGTCAATTGCCGAAGTGTCATGACGTGCTCTATGCAGTGCCAGCCTAATCAGATCCTCATGGTCGATAGAGGTATAGCCGTTGTTGATGATCATCAAGATCGATAATTCGGTCTCGGGTTTTTCGAGGCGGGTTTGCTTTAGTTGCTTTGCCGCTTTTTTTATCCCGTTCTGAATAGGCCGTTCGATTTCGCGATCATAGGCGCGCTTCGCTTTTTCTGAAAGAGAACTCCGATCTAAAACGACTACGGGGGTATTTTTCCCATCCGCTAGAAATATATCTGAGATTCTCTTATTTCTACTGGGTTTCGATAACCCCTCTTCGTCAAGAATTTTTAACTCGATAGCCGCAGAACCAAGGACAAAATCCGCACCAAATTTTCTCCGCGTATCGGCATCTGGGTGTGCCAAGTCGCCGCCACTCATCTTGATTATCTTTAGGACATCTTCTTCCAAGAGAGTTGGAACTGAGAAAGATTCTAACATGACGTCAATGGTCCTCTAGGTCAAAGCCCCCAACACCCGCACCCAAGACCGCATCCCCTTGTGAAAACTTTCTAGCCCGTATTTCTCGTTGGGCGAGTGGATCGCGTCGTCGTCCAGGGCAAAGCCGATCAGCATGGCGGGCATGTCGAGCACGTCCTTGAAATAGCCCGCGATGGGGATGGAGCCTCCGCAGCCGGCGAACACCGCCGGGTTCGGCCATTCGTCGGAGAGCGCCTGGCGGGCGGCCTCGAACAGGGGCGAGGCGGTGTCCATGGCGGCGGCGGGGGAGGCTCCGTGGGCGTGGAAGTCGACCGTGCAGTCGGGGGGCAGGCAGTCGCGGACGTAGGCGCGGAAGGCCTCGCGGATGGCGTGGGGGTCCTGTTGGCCGACGAGGCGGAAGCTGACCTTGGCGGAGGCCTGGCTGGGCAGGACGGTCTTGAAGCCGGCGCCGGTGTAGCCGCCCCAGATGCCGTTGACGTCGCAGGTGGGGCGGGACCAGATCATCTCAAGCCCCGTGCGGGTGTTTTCGCCCGCGGGCTGGCTGAGGCCGACGGCTTCGAGCATGTCGCGGGCCATTTCGGCGGGGTCGCCGAGGGCGGTCCACTGGTCGCGGACCTCCGAGGGCAGCTCGGGCACGCCGTCGTAGAAGCCGGGCAGGGTGACGCGGCCGGTGTCGTCGTGGAGACCGGCAAGGATGCGGGTCAGCACGCGGATCGGGTTCATCGCGATGCCGCCGAACATGCCGGAATGCAGGTCGCGGTCGGGGCCGGTGATGGTGAGTTCCTCGCCCAGAAGGCCGCGCAGCATGGTGACGATGGAGGGGGTCTTGGCGTCGAACATGCCGGTGTCGCAGATCAGGGCGATGTCGGCTTTGAGTTCCTCGGCGTTGGCCTTCATGAAAGGGATGAGGGAGGGGGAGCCGGATTCCTCCTCGCCCTCGAAAAAAAAGGTGATCTTGCAGGGCAGTTCGCCATGGGTGGCGATCCAGGCGCGGCAGGCCTCGACGAAGGTCATGAGCTGGCCCTTGTCGTCACTGGCGCCGCGCGCGCGGATCACTTTGCCTTGAGGGGTGTCTTCCATTTGCGGATCGAAGGGATCGCTGTGCCATAGTTCCAGCGGATCGACCGGTTGCACGTCGTAGTGGCCGTAGAACAGCAGGTGGGGCGCGCCCTCGCCGATGTGGCCGACGACCATGGGATGGCCGGGGGTGTCGCGTCGGCTGGCTTCGGCGCCCATGGACCTGAGGTCCGCGACCAGCCAGTCCGCGGCTTGCCTGCACTGGTCGGCATAGGCGGGGTCGGTGGAAATGGACGGGATTCGAAGAAGGTCCTTCAAGCGGCCGGATGCCGCATTGAGATCATGGTCGATTCGGTCCAGAACGGGTATGATATCCATGCGCGGGTATCCTTTCCGCGTCAGAGGGTAACGGAGCGAAACGGCGTGTCCAGTGGCCTTGATGCAGATCAAGGCCGGGGTGACGGGTCGACTTTAGGAGTGTTGCCAGACGGGGCCTTGCCCTGTAAGCATTCATGAACGTGAATTTGATCGCCGGGTCGCGGTCGGTTCGAAACGCAGGGCAGGAGCCCCACGCAAAACGGAGGTGCCCCAGTGGCCAACACTGTGGATTATACCGCGAAGCTTGACGTCGCTTTGAACCGGTTGCACGAGGAAGGCCGTTACCGGACCTTCATCGATATCGAGCGCAAGCAGGGCCAGTTCCCGCATGCGACCTGGCGCAAGCCCGACGGCGCGGAGCAGCCGATCACGGTGTGGTGTGGCAACGATTATCTTGGCATGGGGCAGCACCCGGTGGTGCGCGAGGCCATGCACGAGGCGATCGAGGCCACCGGCGCGGGCTCGGGCGGGACGCGGAACATCTCTGGCACCACGGTCTATCACAAGCGGCTCGAGGCCGAGATGGCTGATCTGCACGGCAAGGAATCGGCGCTTCTGTTCACCAGCGCCTATATCGCCAACGATGCGACGCTGAGCACGCTGCCGAAGCTGTTTCCGGGGCTGATCATCTATTCGGACGCGCTGAACCACGCGTCGATGATCGAGGGCGTCCGTCGCAATGGCGGGGCGAAGCGGATTTTCCGGCACAACGACATCGACCACCTGCGCGAACTGCTGGAGGCCGACGATCCGGCGGCGCCGAAGCTGATCGCCTTTGAATCGATCTATTCGATGGACGGCGACTTCGGCCCGATCGAGGCGATCTGCGATCTGGCCGACGAATTCGGCGCGCTGACCTATATCGACGAGGTCCATGCGGTCGGCATGTATGGCCCCCGCGGTGGCGGCGTGGCCGAGCGTGACCGGCTGATGCACCGGCTCGACATCATCAACGGCACCCTTGCCAAAGCCTATGGCGTGATGGGCGGCTATATCGCGGCCAGCGCAAAGATGTGTGACGCCATCAGGTCTTACGCGCCGGGCTTCATCTTCACGACATCGCTGCCGCCGGCTGTGGCGGCAGGTGCGGCGGCAAGCGTGCATCACCTGAAGACCGATCAGACCCTGCGCGAACGGCATCAGACCCAGGCCAAGATCCTCAAGCTGCGGCTGAAGGGGCTTGGGTTGCCGATCATCGACCATGGCAGCCATATCGTGCCGGTGATCGTCGGCGATCCGGTGCACACCAAGAAGCTCAGCGACATGCTGCTGGAGAACTACGGCATCTACGTGCAGCCGATCAATTATCCCACCGTGCCGCGCGGCACCGAGCGTCTGCGGTTCACCCCGTCGCCGGTGCACGGGCCGAAGGAAATGGATGCTCTGGTCAAGGCGATGGACGACCTCTGGTCGCATTGTGCGCTGAATCGCGCCGACCTGACTGCCTGAGGCGGTTTGCCCTGCAATTGGACTTGTTCTGTGCTAGCGTTACCTTAACAAGCAGGGCGGCACGAATCGCACTGCGCCCCATGGGGATGGGGAAGGGCAGGTTAGCGGATGAACGGGGCAGTTCGGAATGATTAGGCGCAAGCTGAGGCGCGACACGAGCACGGAAGATCTGGACGTCGGGCCGAAAAGCTTCGACGACTTCGATCTGCGACTTGGCGACGTGATGCGGGGCGAACGCGCCACCATGGGCAAATCGCTGCTGGACGTGCAGCGCGAATTGCGGATCAAGGCCTCTTACATCGCTGCCATCGAGAATTGCGATCCCGAAGCCTTTGACACCCCCGGTTTCATTGCAGGTTATGTGCGGTCCTACGCGCGCTACCTGAACATGAACCCGGACGAGACCTTCCGGAAATTCTGTACTGAAAGCGGCTTTACCACCGCGCACGGCATGTCTGCCGAGGCATCCGGCGGGCCCAAGCCCCGGACCGTGATCCCGGCCAAGGGCAACAGCGAGCGCGACCTCTTCAAGAACCCCAACATGCCCTTTACGCCCGCGGGCGAAAGCGTGTTTTCCAGCATCGAGCCCGGTGCCGTCGGTTCGATGATTGTGCTGCTGACGCTGATCGCGGGGATCGGATACGGCAGCTGGTCGGTATTGCAGGAAATCCAACGCGTGCAGCTGACCCCGGTGGACCAGACGCCGATCGCGTTGGCCGAGTTGGACCCGCTGGAGGGGGCCGGGCGGCTTTCGCCCGAGGAACTGGCCGCCGATCCGGACGAGGTGCGCGCCGCTGGCGTCTTTGCGCCGCCCGCGGAAGAGCCGATGGACCGGCTGTATCGCCCTCAGGCGCTGGATGTGCCGGTGTTGATTGCGCGCGATGCGCCGATCTCGACGCTGGACCCGGCGCGGGTGGGCAACTTCGCGGGCTTCCGCGGCGACCGGACGCCCCTGATCAGCACCGTCAGCGCCGAGGCATCCGGCAACATGCCGGTGCAGGAGGCCATCGAGAACATCCTGCCGCAGGTGCTGGAACCGGCCAAGCCTGGCGTCCAGCTGGTGGCGGTGCGCCCGGCGTGGGTGCGGGTACGCGGGCCCGGCGGTTCGGTCCTGTTCGAGGGTGTGATGAACGCCGGCGATACTTATGACGTTCCGCAGACCGACGAGGCCGCGACCCTGCGCGTGGGGGCTTCGGGCGCGGTCTATTTCGCGGTGAATGGCCAGACCTACGGTCCGGCCGGGCCGCGCGGCGCGGTGACCTCGAACGTGGCATTGGCGGCGGCCAGCCTGACCGAGCGCTACGCTCCCGCCGATCCGACCGGCGACGCCGATCTGGAGCGGATGGTGGCTGAGTTGAACCTGCGGGTCGGTCCTGCGCCCGCCGCCGCGGCCCCCGCCAGCGAATAACCTGTCACCTTGCGTTGCATTGCCCGCAATCCTGATTAGGTTGCGGGTCAAAGCCGTCAGCTTCGGGAACCTGTCTCATGAGCCTCAATCACGTGCGTCCGTGGCGCAATATCTATCGCCGCAAGAGCCGCCAGATCATGGTGGGCAACGTGGCCGTGGGGGGCGATGCGCCGATTTCGGTGCAGACCATGACCAACACGATCACCACGGACGTGAAGGGCACGCTGGACCAGATCATCCGCTCGGCGGAGGCCGGGGCGGATATCGTGCGGGTCTCGGTGCCGGACGAGGCGTCGGCGCGGGCGATGAAGGAGATCTGCCGGGAGAGCCCGGTGCCGATCGTGGCCGACATCCATTTCCACTACAAGCGCGGGATCGAGGCCGCCGAGGCCGGCGCGGCCTGCCTGCGGATCAACCCGGGCAACATCGGCAGTCCCGAACGGGTGGGCGAAGTCATCAAGGCGGCCCGCGATCACGGCTGTTCGATGCGGATCGGTGTGAACGCGGGGTCGCTGGAAAAGCACCTGCTTGAGAAATACGGCGAGCCGACGCCGGAGGCGATGGTCGAGTCGGGGCTCGATCACATCAAGGTGTTGCAGGACAACGATTTTCACGAGTTCAAGATCTCGTGCAAGGCTTCGGACGTCTTCATGGCGGCGGCGGCCTATCAGGCGCTGGCCGAGGCCACGGATGCGCCTATACACCTTGGCATCACCGAGGCGGGGGGGCTGATGTCGGGCACGATCAAGTCCGCCATCGGGCTGGGCAACCTGCTGTGGATGGGGATCGGCGATACGATCCGGGTGTCGCTGTCCGCCGATCCGGTGGAAGAGGTCAAGGTCGGCTTCGAGATCCTGAAATCGCTGGGACTGCGGCACCGGGGGGTGAACATCATCTCCTGCCCGAGCTGCGCGCGGCAGGGGTTCGACGTGATCAAAACGGTCGAGACCCTCGAGCAGCGGCTGGAGCACATCAAGACGCCAATGTCGCTGTCCATCATCGGTTGCGTGGTCAACGGGCCGGGCGAGGCGCTGATGACCGATGTGGGGTTCACCGGCGGCGGTGCCGGGTCGGGAATGGTCTATCTGGCGGGCAAGGCCAGCCACAAGATGTCCAACGACCAGATGATCGAGCACATCGTCGAAGAGGTCGAGAAAAAGGCGGCGGAACTGGACGCGGCTGCGGCGCAGGCGGCAGAGTGAGATGTAGGATGGGTGCTGAGCACCCATCCTACTGCATTCAGCTGTCGGCGCGGGCCGTTTCGACCAGTTGACGCATGCCGTCGAGCGGCACGTATCCCCGCAGCATCGTCTTGGGCAGCACGAAGCTCGGGGTGCCGTTGATCTTGAGCTTGAGCGCCAGTGCACGGGTGTCGGCGATCTGCTGGGCGACCGCGTCGCTTTCCATCTCGGCCAGAACCGCGTCGGCATCGACCTCGAGCGTTTCGGAGATGCTGCGCACTGCGGTTTCGTCGACCTTGCCATTGAACTTGATCATCGTGTTGCTGGCCTCAAGATAGGCTTCATCACCAGCCACGCGGCCGACGGCGATCACGAATTTCGAGCTTTCGACGCTGTCGGGGCCGAGGATCGGGAATTCCTTGGTGATGAAGCGGATGTTGCCGTCGGACTTGATCAGCTCATGCACCTCGTCATGCGCCTTGCGGCAATATCCGCAGCGATAATCGAGGAACTCGACCATGGTGATGTCGCCGTCGGGGTTGCCGCTGACCACCGAGACGCCGTCGTCGAAGATGGCCTCGGCATTGGCGGAGATCAGGCTTGCGTCCTGACCTTCCTGTGCCGCGGCCTGCTGACGCTCAAGCTCATTGACGGCCTCGAGGATCACCTCGGGATTTTCCATCAGGTAGGCGCGGACCTCGGCGCGGAAACTGTCGCGCTCGGCGTCGGTCATGGCGGTCAGGTCGGTGGCGAGGGCAGGGCTGGCAAAGGCCAGCGCCGCGGCAAGGCTTGTGGAGGTCAGAATACGTGTCATGGGTTTCCCTGTGTTTCCTGTTGTCTAGCGTATGGATTTGGCGGCCGAAAGCACATCCTGTGCCCGGCGCCATGGGCCGGAGCCGCGCGGCAGCAGCGCCTCGGCCCGAGTGGCATGCAGCGTCGCGTCCTTGAGCCGGCCCTGCAGCGCGTAGCGTTCGGCGGTGAGCAGCGAAGCCATGCCGTTGTTGCCGGTTTTGGCATTGGCCACCGCGAGGTCGCGCAGGATACGCGGATCGCGGAAATCGCGGCTGCGCGCCTTTTCAAGGGTTTGCAGCGCGCCCTTCGCGTCACCTGCGGCCAATTGCGCGCGGCCGAGCCCACCGAGGATCAGCGGCTCGTTCGGGGCGAGGCGGGCGGCCTGGGCATAGACCTGCACGGCGGGACCGAACTGCCGGCTTTCCAGCAGGATCTGTCCCTTGAGTTCCATGTAGAGCGCATCTTTCGGACGTAAAGCAAGTGCGCCGTCAATGGCTTGCAAGGCTTTCTTCAGGTTCGATCCACGGTGGTGGGCGATGGCCTGCCGCATCAGCGCAATATCCTGCGATACGCTGGCTCCGGCCCGCCTGAGTGTCCAGCCGGGAGCGCGCAGAAACCCCGACAGTTTGCCACGGGCGCGGTCGAACCAGTACTCGGCGGTGCGGTCGCTGCCGGACGCGGCGGGATTGCCGGCAATGAAGGCCTGCGCTGCGCGTTGCCGGTCGCGGGTGAGCGGATGCGACAGCATGTAGGGATCCTGACGGCCGAGCGACAGCGCCTCTTGCCCGCTGAAGATCCGGTGCACTTCGAGCGCGCCTTCGGTGTCGATACCGGCGCGCGTCATGACGCGCAGGGCGGTCAGGTCGGCCGAGCTTTCCTCGGCGCGGGAATGGCTGAGAAAGTTGCGCTGCGCGGCGCTGGAGGTGCCGAGGGCCAGCCCGGCGCCGAGATTAGGACTGCCCGAGGCCGCGGCTGCGGCGGCCAGCACCAGGCCGAGGCCCGCCGCGGTTCGCGCGGCGCGCATGTTGCCGGCGCGTCGGGTCAGGTGGCCGTTGGCGATATGTGCCGCTTCGTGGGCAATGACGTATTGCAGCGCGCGGGCGGTTTCGAGCTTCATGATCAGCCCGGAGTGCAGGAAGATGTGCTGGGTATCGGCGACGAAGGCGTTGAGCGAACTGTCGTTGATGACAAGGATGCGTGTCGAGTTCGGCAGGCCCGAGGCTTGCAGCACCGGCCGTGCCAACTGGTTCAGCGCGTATTCGATATCCGCATCGCGGATCAGTCCGGCGGCCGTGGCTTGCAACGCCGTCAGCCCCCAGATCACCACGCCTGCCGCGAAGTTTCGGAGTATCTGCATTGACCCTTCGCCTCTGATCCCGGACAACCCGTCGAAATTCCGGCGGAGTGTGGGAGGTATGGATGCGAGACTCAAGGCGCGGTGAGGTCGATCCCTTTATTGTGATGGACGTGATGGAGGCCGCGCGGAGGGCCGAGGCGGCCGGACGCCACATCATCCACATGGAGGTCGGCCAGCCCGGAACCCCTGCGCCGCAAGGGGCTTTGGACGCTGTGACCGGCGCGATGCAGGGCGATGCCATGGGCTATACCGTGGCGCTCGGCCTGCCGGCGCTGCGCGAGCGGATCGCGCGGCTTTATGCCGATTGGTACGGTGTGACGCTGGATCCGGGGCGGGTGATCGTCACGCCGGGGTCTTCGGGCGCCTTCCTGCTGGCCTTCACGGCGCTGTTCGATGCGGGCGACCGTGTGGCGGTGGGCGCGCCGGGGTATCCGAGTTACCGGCAGATCCTGAAGGCACTGTCGCTTGAGGCGGTGGATCTGGAGACGAAGGCAGAGAACCGCTTGCAACCGGTGCCGGCGGATTTCGCCGATCTGGATGTGCAGGGGCTGATGGTGGCCTCGCCCGCCAATCCGACCGGGACGATGCTGGACCGGGAAGCCATGGAAGCCTTGGTCGGCGCCTGTCAGGCCAAGGGGGCGGCGTTCATCTCGGACGAGATCTATCACGGTATCGAATACGAGGCGCAGGCGGTGACGGCGCTCGAGATCACCGACGAGGCTTACGTGATCAACTCGTTTTCGAAGTATTTCTCGATGACCGGTTGGCGGGTGGGCTGGATGGTGGTTCCCGAAAGCCATGTGCGCAAGATCGAGCGGCTGGCGCAGAACATGTTTATCTGCGCGCCGCATGTCAGCCAGGTGGCCGCGCTGGCGGCGATGGGCTGTGACGCGGAATTGCAGGCCAACCTCGCGGTCTATGCCGAGAACCGGCGTCTGATGCTCGAGGGGCTGCCCAAGGCCGGGTTCGACCGGATCGCGCCGCCGGACGGGGCGTTCTATGTCTATGCCGACGTGTCGCATCTGACCGAGGACAGCGGCGTCTTTGCGCGCGAGATATTGGAAGGTGCCGGCGTCGCAGTGACGCCGGGGCTGGATTTCGACCCGGTGCGGGGCGGCGGCACCTTGCGGTTCTCCTACGCCCGATCGACGGAGGATATCCGCGAGGGATTGGCCCGGCTGGCGCGGTTCATGGCGGCCCGGCAGGGCTGAACTGCGTCTACGGATCTCGTTACGAAGCGGCAATGACCGCGCCCTGGGCGCGGGCGCGGATGATCGGTCCGGGTCGGGGACTGCCCTGCCTTTGAGTGCAGGGTACATTTCCGGCCAGACCTCTCATCCGCGTCAGCGCCGATTGCGTGGCGGCGGCAGGGCTGGTAATTTCGCGGCAAGACCATTGCACAAGGGTCACGAGGCATGAGCATTTTCTCTTTCAGGGCCTGCGCGCGCGGCGTGGGGCTGTCGCTGTCGCTGTCGCTGGCGCTGGGGCTTTCGGTGCTGCCGGCGGCGGCGCAGGACTTCGGGGCAAGAGCGCGGGTCGACGCGCAGGCGTCCGGGGTGTCGGAGACGCGCGGCGGGGTCGCGCTGGAGATCGCGCTGAGCCAGGGGGTGCCGTGGCGGGCCTATACGCTGGCCCAGCCGGACCGGCTGGTGCTGGACTTCCAAGAAGTGGACTGGAGCGGACTGCCGGTCGAGGCGTTCGACACCGGGGCCTTTCGGGCGGTGCGCTTCGGGGCCTTGCAGCCGGGCTGGTCGCGCTTCGTGGCGGAACTGGCGGAGCCTATGGCGCTGGACGCCGCAGCACTTGAGGTGGACCGCGACACCGCGGCGGCGGTCTTGCAGATCGGGCTGCGCGACACCGGGCGCGAGGCCTTTGACGCGTCCGCCGGTGCCGCGCCGGATGCGCGCTGGATCTTGCCCGAACCGGTGCTGCGGGTCGAGGCGGCAGATGACGACAGGCGGCTTGTGGTGGTGCTCGATCCCGGCCACGGCGGCATAGATCCCGGGGCGCTGCGGGCCGGTTACAGGGAGGCCGATCTTGTCCTGCAACTGGCGCGGGACGTTAAGGAAGCGCTGGTGCGGGCCGGCGGCATGGACGTGGTGATGACCCGCGAAGAGGATGTCTTCGTGTCGCTGGAGGGCCGCGTTGCGCTTGCGCGCAAGGCCGGGGCAGACCTTTTCATCTCGCTTCACGCGGACGCGCTGGACGAGGGCGTGGCGCACGGGGCCAGCATCTACACCCTGTCGGAGACGGCGACGGATGAAGCCTCGGCCGCGCTTGCCGAACGCCATGACCGGGGCGACCTGCTGGCGGGTGTGGATCTGACGGGCTCCGACGACGTCGTGGCGCAGGTGCTGATGGATCTGGCCCGACATGACAACGGGCCGCGCTCGATCATGCTGGCAAAGGCGATGGCAAAGGGGATCGAGACCGAGGTGGGCCAGATACACAAGCGGCCCCTGCGCGAAGCCGGTTTTTCGGTGCTGAAGGCGGCGGATATCCCCAGCGTGCTGATCGAGGTGGGGTTCCTATCCACGGACCGCGATCTTGAGGACCTGCAGGACCCGGAGTGGCGGGCGACCATGGCACGGGGCATTCGCGACGGGGTGCTGGCCTGGGCGATGGCGGATGCCTCGGTGGCGCCGCTTCGCCGGAAGTAGCCGGGACATCACGGGAGCTTCTGGCAGGCGACACCGGTTCCGGGGTTGCAGGCGGGTCATTCCATTCGGTCGTGCGCTGGGATAGGTATGGGGCTAGGACAGTATCCAAATAGGTGGGAGATCAGGCGCCATCATGACGAAGAACGTGTCTCTTGATGAATTCCGCAAGGACGAGAAGCTGGGAAGCATTCCCGTGCAGACTGAGCTGTCCTTGCCGGACCGGTTGATCGACGGCGTCAAGATCCGGCCCTTGGTATGCTTCAGCGATGATCGTGGCGATCTGGTTGAACTGTTGAGCCTGCGCGAGGAGGGTGAAGCTCCCATCGTTCATGTCTATCGGGTGACGGCTGCCCCGGGGTCGGTCCGGGCCTGGATCTATCACAAGCTTCAGTACGACCGGCTGGCTTACACGGAAGGCGAGCTGCGGCTTGTTCTCTACGATATTAGACCCGAGAGCCCCACCTACGGGTTGCTGAACGTTCTGAACGTCGGCGAGGCGCAGCGCTGCGTTGTGACCGTGCCGCCGCTGGTGGTGCACGGGCTCAAGAACGTCGGGACCGAACCGGCCGGCTTCACCAACTTGCCGACCAGGATCTACGATCCGCAGTCGCCCGACAAGTTGCGTTTGCCGCCCGACCATCCCGGCATACCTTACAGCTTTGACTGAGCCGAGGCCCGCAATCGGCTGAGAAGTTTGCTGTGGCCGGCATGGCCTTGCCCCCGTGCGATGGTTGCAGCGAGGTCTTCGGCTGCGCGATCGGGGTCGCCTTCGGCCACGGCGATGCGCGCGCCCAGAAGCGTGGCGGAGCCTGCGGCGGCGCGGTTCGTGTCTTCGGCCCTGCGCCATGCAGCGATGGCCTGGCCGGGCTGTCCCATGTCAAGGCAGGCACTGGCGCGTGCAATGGCCAGAAGCGCCCCGCGATAGGCGTCCGTCTCGCGCTCGGCTGCCGCGTCGATCAGGACCAGACGCTCTTCGGCGCCGTAGATGTCTGGCAGGACGCCCTGTATCAGGGCCAGCCTCGGCTCGCGCCCGGCGAAGGGCACCATCAGATCGGCGATCATCGGCACCAGTGCCTCGCGTGCCACCTTGCGGCCCTTAAACAGGTCGAACAGCCGGTGCAGGTCAGTGGCCTGATCCGGCGTGACGGGAAGCGCTGCAAGGCCCTCACCAGCCAGCGTATCACACGGCAGAGACAGACCCAGTCTGGACAGATAGCTGGCGAGATCGTCAGATGGGGCGGGGGGGACCGCGCGCAGGTGGATATCAAGGACCGGCAGGAACGAGGCCTGTTGCAACAGTGTCGCCTGTGCGCC
The DNA here is from genome assembly GCF_056858395.1 of Litorisediminivivens sp. KMU-197. NCBI lineage: Bacteria > Pseudomonadati > Pseudomonadota > Alphaproteobacteria > Rhodobacterales > Paracoccaceae > Litorisediminivivens > Litorisediminivivens sp. KMU-197. The sequence continues at coordinate 434,884 of NZ_JBXEQG010000001.1, forward strand.
CGGCGCATCGAGCCTGCCAAGATGAGCCGTGATTTCGGCCGCGCGCTCTGCCTGCGACATGTGCATGCGCACCGGTGAGTTCAGCGACACCGCAGATGCCACGGGTGTCACCGCCCAGCGGACCGCGTCACCCGCCGCGGCCATGCCGGCAAGCAGGTGGCGAGAGCAACCGCCGGCGCCGAGACCCGCCCAATCGATGCCCGCGCGCAGGTATGCGGACTTCCGAAAGGCGTAATGCGCCTCGAACACCATCTTCGGCGCGCCTGCGCAAAACAGCGCCCTGTAGGACGGCGAGGCGAAGTTGCACAACCAGGCGATGCTCCGGCCGGAAAGGTCGAGCGCCACGCTCGGCCCGATCGCGACGTCGGCGTCGTCAAGCATACCGCCCAGCACGTCGACCTGATCCGGCAGCCAGATATCATCGTCTTGCAGGATCAGGATACGGTCCGAGCGCGCTTCGCGCAGGGCGACGGCTCGGGCCTGTGCGGTGCTGACGCGGGAGGGCGGCAGATCGAGCACCCTGACCCGCGCGTCGAGGTCGGCGGCCTGCCGGGCGATCCGCAGGACCTCGCCCGTGGCGCCGGAGCAGGCGATGATCAACTCTATATCCTGTCGGTTCTGCCGGCAGGCTTGCGGGATCGCGACCTTCAGCGTGTCCGCCCTGTCGATGATCGGCAGTATGATCGAGGCATAGGGCGTATCGCCGGAGGATGTCGTCACGCGGGACCTCTTCAATATCTGGATGCGGCAGCCTGAAACAATGGGATAATTCCGGCGAATGCAATGCATGGCGTGTCTGGATGCTGCCCGTTGCGTTACGATGGCAGGGCAGGCAGCGCGCCCCCGGCGTCGGTGACGCGCTGATTTCCGCACGCGATGAGAATAACGGATGATGTGTTTTGACGGGTCGCCATGAGGGGCATATATAGACCCCCTAACTGACAGGAGCGCGTGGTGCTGAGGTTCATCCTTTCCTTCTTTGGAAGCATTTTCACGGTGGTGACCATGGGGGCCGCTGCGGTGGCGCTGTCGATCGGGGCGATCTTCTGGGTCTATGGCCGGGATCTGCCGAGCCACGAATCGCTGTCGCAGTACAAACCGCCGACGATCAGCCGGATTTATTCGGCCGAGGGCCGCATGATCGACGAATTCGCCAAGGAGCGCCGGCTTTTCGTGCCGGCCGACGAGATCCCCGATCTGGTGAAGAACGCCTTCATTTCGGCCGAGGACAAGAACTTCTACGAGCATTCGGGCTATGACGCGCGCGGTATCGTGGCGGCGGCCGTGGAAGCGGTGCAATCGCGCGGGCGCAACGTGCGCGGGGCGTCGACCATCACCCAGCAGGTGATGAAGAACTTCCTGCTGTCCGGCGACCGGCGGATCGAACGCAAGATCAAGGAGATCATCCTCGCCACGCGGTTGGAGGAGAGCCTGCCCAAGGACCGGATTCTCGAGCTTTACATGAACGAGATTTTCCTCGGTCAGAACTCTTATGGCGTGGCGGCCGCTGCGCAGACCTATTTCAACAAGACGTTGGGTGAACTGGCACCGCATGAAGCGGCCTTTCTGGCGTCGCTGCCCAAGGCGCCGTCGGACTATCATCCGGTGCGCCGCAAGGAACGGCTGAAAGAGCGTCGCGATTTCGTGCTGCGCGAGATGAAAGAGAACGGCTTTATTTCGCAAGCGGTCTATGAGCAGGAGGTGGCGATGCCCCTGCGGTCGGTCCAGAACGGCGATTTCGAGAGCTTCAAGACGGCGCTGCCGCCGCGCGATTACTTCACCGACGAGATCCGGCGGCAGCTGTCTGAGGATTTCGGCGAGGGCGAATTCTTCTCGGGCGGTCTGACGGTGCGGGCCACGATCGATCCAGAAATGCAGGTGGTCGCAGCCCACGCGCTGCAAAAGCAATTGGAGCAATATGACCGTGGACTGGGAACGTGGCGCGGCACGGGCAAGAGCATCGACGCGGGCCAGTTGGACAACTGGCAGGAGGCGCTGGCCGATGTGAAGGTGGCCCGCGACGTGACGCTGGAAAGCCAGTGGTTCCCCGCGGTGGTGCTGGCGGTCGAGGACCAGCAACTGCGGCTGGGCATAGAAGGTGTCGATCCGGGCGCCGACGCGCCGCACGTGGTGCCGCGCAAGGACATCGACTGGATCAAGGGCAACTTCCGCGACAACTTCAAGGTTGGCGACGTGGTGCACGTGCGCCGCATGACCGAGGGCGACAACGGTCAGGGCGCCTTCATCCGCTGGACGCTGCGGCAAGTGCCAGACGTGCAGGGCGGCTTCATGGCGATGGACGTCAACACCGGCCGGGTGATCGCGATGCAGGGCGGCTTTTCGTACCAGCATTCGGTGTTCAACCGCGCCACGCAGGCCTTGCGGCAACCGGGGTCGTCGTTCAAGCCGTTCGTCTACGCGGCGGCTCTGGACAGCGGCTATACGCCCGCCACCATCGTTGTCGACGCCCCGATCGAGATCGATACGCCCGAGGGCGTCTGGCGGCCCAAGAACGCGTCGAACCAGTTCTACGGTCCGACGCCACTGCGCACCGGGATCGAACGGTCGCGAAACCTGATGACCGTGCGGCTGGCGCAGGAGGTGGGCATGGAAACCGTGGCCGCCTATGCCGAACGCTTCGGGGTCTATGACCGGATGAGCCCCTATCTTGCAAACGCCCTGGGGTCGGAGGAGACGACGCTGTTCAACATGGTGGCGGCCTACGCGATGTTCGCCAATGGCGGTGAGCGGGTCGAGCCAACGCTGGTGGACCGGGTGCAGGACCGGTATGGCAAGACGGTCTATCGCCACGACGCCCGCGAATGTACCGACTGCGACGATCCCGCCATCGCGCCAACGCGCGGGCCGCGCATCGTGTCGGACCGCAGCCGGGTGATGGACGCGGTGACCGCCTATCAGCTGACCTCGATGATGCGCGGCGTGGTGGAACGCGGCACCGCATCTGGCAGCGTCAAGTTGCCGGTTCCGACGGCGGGCAAGACCGGCACCACCAACGACGCCAAGGATGTGTGGTTCGTGGGCTTCACCTCGAACGTGGTGGCGGGCTGCTACATCGGCTTCGACCAGCCACGGTCGCTGGGACGCAGCGCCTCGGGCGGCGGTTTCTGCGGGCCGGTGTTCCAACGCTTCATGTCGGAGGCGATCGGCAAATACGGCGGCGGTGACTTCAAGGTGCCGGACGCCTGCGAATTCATTCCCATCGACCGTTTCTCGGGCGCGCGGCTGGCCAATGGATCTTCGGGCGGCAACGTGGTCAACGAATGTTTCCGCGAGGGCGAGGAGCCGCTGTTCGGCGTGATGTTCGACGGCGGGTTTGCCATGGGGTCGAACTTCGAGGTGATCGCACCGAGTGGCGAGGCGTCGAAGCAGGTGACCACCTCCACCGGGAAGAAGGCGGTGGTTGGTCCGAAGGCGAGCTTTGGGACGCTGTCGTCCGGCGGGCTTTATTGATGCGGGGCTGATCCGTCAACGGATCAGTGCCGATCCATCAATGGATCGGTCAGGCTCCGGGGCGGTGCGTCGGCATCCGGCCGGCGCCGCGAAAACGGTACGGACGGCCGGCATGACGGACCGCCGGCCGCGCTGATCCGTTGAGGGATCAGGACCGATCCATTGATGGATCGGGTGGCTTGTCCCTGGTCCGGCGGCTTGGTATCAGGCAGGTCTGAAAAGCCAGGGCAGGGAATGACATGCGCGCGGAAATCCAGAACAAGGTGGCGGACATCCAGAAATCGCTGAAGCTTCTGGCGCAGCGCATGGATTACGAGACCGCGCCGCACCGGCTGGAAGAATTCAATGCCATGACCGAGGATCCGGACCTGTGGAACGATCCCGAGAAGGCACAGAAGCTGATGCGCGACCGCCAGGTGCTGATGGACAAGGTCCAGACCTACGAGACCATGAAGCAGGAGTTGTCGGACAATCTAGAGCTGATCGAGATGGGCGAGATGGAGGACGATGCCGAGATCGTTCAGGAGGCCGAAGCCGCGATCTCTTCGCTGGTGACGCGCGCCGCGCAGAAGGAGCTGGAGGCGCTGCTCGACGGCGAGGCGGACGCCAACGACACTTTTCTGGAGATCAACGCCGGGGCCGGCGGCACCGAGAGCTGCGATTGGGCCAACATGCTGGCGCGGATGTACGTGCGCTGGGCCGAGGCGCATGGCTACAAGGTCGAGCTTCAGGCCGAGAGCCCGGGCGAAGAGGCGGGCATCAAGTCCGCAGCCTACAAGATCTCGGGCCATAATGCCTATGGCTGGCTGAAGTCGGAGTCGGGCGTGCACCGTTTGGTGCGGATCTCGCCCTATGACAGCGCCGCCAAGCGCCATACCTCGTTCAGTTCGGTCTGGGTGTATCCGGTGGTTGACGACAATATCGAGATCGAGGTGAACCCGGCGGATATCCGCATCGACACCTATCGGTCTTCGGGCGCGGGCGGCCAGCACGTGAACACCACTGACTCGGCCGTGCGGATCACCCACCATCCGACCGGGATCGTGGTGACAAGCTCCGAGAAATCGCAGCACCAGAACCGCGACATCGCCATGAAGGCGTTGAAATCGCGGCTCTATCAATTGGAGCTGGACCGGCGCAACGCCGACATCAACGCCGCGCACGAGGCCAAGGGCGATGCCGGCTGGGGCAACCAGATCCGGTCTTACGTGCTGCAGCCCTACCAGATGGTGAAGGACCTGCGCACCGGGCACGAGACCTCCGACACCAAGGGCGTACTGGACGGCGATCTGGACGGCTTCATGGCGGCGACGCTGGCGATGGACGTGTCGGGCAAGAGCCGCGCCGAGGCGCAGGGCGAGGACTGAGGCGGTCTGATCCGGCGGTGTGCTGACGCACGCAGGTTGGATTGCGTTCGGGCCACGCAGGCCTTGAGGGGGCTGTCTGCCCCCTCAAACTCCCCCGAGGATATTTTTGAACCGAAGAAGCAGGGGACTCGGCGGTCTCAAGTGGCGGCGCGCCGTCTAGCGATTTCCGGCGGTGGTGAAGCGGCCGGCCTCCTCGGCGGCCTTGCGGATCGCCTTGGACTTGTTGACGGTTTCCTGGAACTCGGCCTCGGGATCGCTGTCGTAGACCACGCCGCCGCCAGCCTGGATGTAGAGTTTTTCGTCCTTCACCACTGCCGTGCGCAGCGCGATGCACATGTCCATGTCGCCACCGGCGCTGAAATAACCGACGCCGCCGCCGTAGACGCCGCGCTTTTCAGGCTCAAGCTCGTCGATGATCTCCATTGCGCGGACCTTGGGCGCGCCCGAAACGGTGCCGGCGGGAAGACCGGCCAGCAGGGCGGACAGGGCGTCGTGATCTTCGGAGAGCTCGCCGACCACGTTCGACACGATATGCATGACGTGGGAGTAGCGTTCGATGATGAATTCCTCGGTCGGGTGCACGGTGCCGATCTTGGACACGCGCCCGGTGTCGTTGCGGCCGAGGTCAAGCAGCATCAAGTGTTCGGCCAGTTCCTTCTGATCCGACAACAGGTCCTGTTCCAGCGTCTTGTCTTCCTCGGGGGTCTGCCCGCGCGGACGGGTGCCGGCGATCGGGCGGATCGTGACCTCGCGCCCGAAGACGCGGACGAGGATTTCGGGGCTGGCGCCGACCACCTGAAAGCTGCCGAAGTTGAAGTAGAACATGAAGGGCGACGGATTGGTGCGCCGCAGCGAGCGGTAGAGCGCGAAGGGCGGCAGCGGGAAGTCCTGCGTCCAGCGCTGCGCCGGGACCACCTGGAAGATGTCGCCGGCGCGGATGTAATCCTTGGCCTTCTCGACCGCCGCGAGGTAATCGGCCTTGGCAAAATTCGACACCGGTTCGCCGATCTCGGCCGCCTCGCCAAGGTCGCGGCTTTCCGACGGCATTGCGCGTTCGAGGTCGCGCACGGCGTCCATGACGCGCTCGGCGGCCTGGGCAAAGGCCGCCTTGGCGGATTGCGCGTCGGTGTGCCAGACCGGCGAGACGACGGTGACCTCGCCCTTGACCCCGTCGAGCACGGCGATGACCGAGGGGCGCATCAGCACCGCGTCGGGCAGGCCCAGCGGGTCGGGATTGACGTCGGGCAGGTTCTCGACCAGCCGGATCATGTCGTAGCCGAGATAACCGAACAGCCCGGCCGAGGCCTGTGGCAGGTCGGCGGGCAGGTCGATGTGGCTTTCCTCGATCAGCGCGCGCAGTGATGTCAGGGGATCGTCCGCTTCGTCGGCAAAGGCGTCGCCGTCGAAACGGGCCTGCCGGTTGAGCCGCGCCTGCTGTCCGTGGCATTGCCAGATCAGGTCGGGCTTCATGCCGATGATCGAATAGCGGCCGCGCACCTCGCCGCCGGTCACCGACTCGAGCATGAAGGCGTCGCGGGCGGCGCCGGTCAGCTTCAGCATCAGCGATACCGGGGTGTCGAGGTCAGCGGCGAGGCGGGTATAGACCACCTGGTTGCGGCCGGCGGCGTAGCCTTCGGCGAAGGTCTCGTAATCGGGCGTCAGGGCCATTGAGCTGCCTTACTGGAAGTTGGCGTGCACGGCGTTCAGCGCCTGCTGGTCGATCGTGATGCCTTCGCGCGACTGGATTTCCTGTGCCAGCGCCTGGAACAGATCGTTCGACAGGCCGGTGTTGACCTGGCTTACCAATGCACCGCGGATGACCTGGTTCTGCTGGTCTTCGGTGTTGGGGGCGTTGATCGCGTCAAGCCGCAGGACGACTGCGCCGCCATCGTGGGGCAGGGCGAGCGTGCCGGTGGTGTCGAGCGCGAAGAGCCGTTCGAGCGTTTCGGCAGGCAGCCCCGGAAGGGTGCCGGTGCGGGTCTGACCGGTCTGTTCCCGGGCGGTGAGATCGAGGGCCTCGAAGGTCTTGCCTTCGCCCAGTTCGGCGGCCAGTGCCTCGGCGCGCCCAAGCAGGCGGGTCTCGGCCTCGGCGCGGCGCCAATCCTCGGCGACAAGATCCCGGACCTCGTCGAGCGGTTGCGGCTCGGGCGGATTGATGGCGTCGAGGCGCATCGCGAAGATTCCGCCGTCACCCAGCTCCGCCACCTCGGGGTAATCGCCTTCGGCGGCCTCGGCGGCCACCTCGCGAAAGGCGTCGTAGCCGGCGATGTCGCTGTCGCTTTGCGGGGTCCAGTCGATCTGACCGAGTTTCATTTCGGTCTCGTCGGCCAGTTCCTCGAGCGTGGCGCCGCCTGCCAGCAGGTCGTCGATGTCGGTGATCTGGGCCTCGATGACGCGGCGCGCGCGGTCCTGGGCCAGTTGTTCGCGCAGGACCGGCTGGGCGTCCTCGAAGCTGGTTTCCTGTGCGGGCAGGATGCCGTTGACCCGGTAGATCGCGGGACCGAGATCACTGGCCAGCGGGCCCACCACGGTGTCGGCCTCGGCGGCGAAGATGTCGTCGGCGGCGGCGCCAAGGTCGCGGCGGGTGACATCGCCCATGTCGACATCGGGCAGCGCCAGACCGCGGGCGGTAACCTCGTCCTCGAAGGTGGTTTCTTCGGCCTCGATCCGGGCGATGGCGGCCTCGGCGGCGTCCTGGTCGGGCATCACGAGGCGTTCGACGAGGCGGCGCTCGGGCTGGTTGAAGCGGGCGCTCTGTTCGTCATATGCGCGTTGCATCGCGTCTTCGTCGACCTCGACCGTGTCGATGAGCATGTCGGGGGTGATCCAGGCGTAGGTGATGGCGCGCGTCTCGGGGCGGGTGTAACGGGCGATGTTCTCTTCGTAGAATGCGGCGAGCTGTTCGTCGGTGGGGTCGGGGATCGGCTCGGACAGCAGGTCCTCGTCAAGGGCGGCCCAGGTGAAATCGCGGGTTTCGCCGATGAAGGTCATGAGCGCGTCGGTATAGGTGTCGGGCATGCGGTTGCCCGAGACGATGGCGGCCTGAAGCAGGGCGCGGGCGGTTTCCTGACGCAGGTCCTCCTCGAATTCGCCCTCTTCAATGCCGGCAGTTTCCAGCGCGAAGCGATAGGTGTCGCGGTCGAAGCCGCCGCCGGGGCCCTGAAAGGCCGAGATTTGCATCAGTTCCTCGGCCACCGCCTGATCTCCCACCGAGATGCCGAGGCGCTGCGCCTCGTTGTCGATCGCGGAGGTGGCGATGAGGCGCGACAGCACACGCTCGGGCAGGCCCATCGACTGGGCTTGCTGGAAGCTCAGGGCCTGTCCGGTTTCGGCCTGAACGGCCCGCATTTCCTGTTGGAGACCGCGTGCATAATCATCGACGGTGATCGGCTGGTCGCCCACCGCGCCGACGGTACGGATGGTGCCGGAAAGGTTGGTCGCGCCGAAGCCCGCGAGGCCGACGAAGAGAAGACCCATGAGGATCCAGACCAGCGTCTTCGAAATGCTATTGCCCTTGGCCATGACCGCCCCTGTTGCCTACGGTTTTATCTGGCCGACTGTCTACGCGGAGGCCGGCGCAGGGGCAAGGGGCGGCTGGTCCCTTGCGCCGTGCCGGGATCAGTCCTTGCCGCGGTAGGGTTCGACGTATTGCAGCGCCATGTCCCATGGGAAGAAGATCCAGGTGTCCTGGCTGACCTCGGTGATGAAGGTGTGCACCTGCGGCCGGCCGCTGGGCTTGGCGTAGACGGTGGCGATATGCGCCTTGGGCATATGCGCCCGCACGGTTTCGATGGTCCGGCCGGTATCGACAAGATCATCCACCACAAGGACACCGGTGCCGTCGCCGATGACGTCCATGTCGGGGGACTTGATCACCACCGGTTCGCTCTGCTGCTGGTGATTGTAGCTTTTCACGCTGATGGTATCGACCATGCGGATATCAAGTTCGCGCGCGACGATCATCGCCGGCGCCATGCCGCCACGGGTGATCGCCACCACGGCGCGCCAACCGCCGTCGTCCGGGCCATGGCCGTCAAGCCGCCAAGCCAGGGCCCGGGCATCGCGGTGCAGCTGGTCCCAGCTGACGTGGAAACCTTTTTCGTGGGGGAGACGGTCGCTCATCTGGGGGATCCTCCGTTTTGCATGGCTCCTAGCGCAGCTTGCCGGCAAAAGGAAGTGTCACGCAGGGGGAGGCCCGGAAGGGGGCGGGGCCCCGCCCGCGGCTCACCCGGGTGTTTGCCGAACCGGAGAACGGCAAGGTCAGCGGCTGAGGATCAGGCGAAGCCCCAGCAGGCTGAGGACGATGGCGGCGGTGCGATCGAGGATGTGCTTCAGGCGGAGATAGCCGTCGCGCGCCGGGCGGGTGCCAAGGAGCAGCGCGAAACCGGTGTAGGCGGCGGCTTCCACAACCAGGTGGTTGACCACGATGAGAGCCTTGTCGGCGGGGCTCATACCCTGCGGAAAGATCACCAGAAGCACGGCGGAGGCAAACAGCACCGACTTGGGGTTCGCGAGGTTGACCAGCAGGCCGGTGCGGAAGGCGCGGCGTCGGGGCACTGTTTTGTCGGCGGCAAGAGGCCGGCGCGCGTCGCGCCACATGGCGCGGGCAATCCAGAGCAGATAGGCGGCGCCGACGATCTTGAGGGTAAGATAAGCCCAGGGCACCAGCGCGAAAACGGCGTCGAGGCCGATAAGCGCCAGCAGGGTCCAAAGGGCCGCCATGGTGCCCAGCCCCAGCCCGCAGGCGATACCGGCACGGGGTCCGGAGACCAGCGAGGTGCGCAGCGCCATCATCAGCGCCGGGCCGGGCGAGGCCAGCGCCGCCAGCAGGGTCAGGTTGAAGGCGAGGATATGCTCCCAGCCCAAGGGCTCAGCCCTTGGACATGTCGGGCGCGTCCACCGCTTTCATGCCGACCACGTGATAGCCTGCGTCGACGTGCAGGTTCTCGCCGGTAACACCGGAGCCCAGGTCTGACAGCAGGTAGAGCGCCGAACGACCGACATCGTCGATGGTCACGTTGCGGCGCAGCGGCGAGTTGTATTCGTTCCACTTCATGATGTAGCGGAAATCGCCGATCCCCGAGGCCGCCAGCGTCTTGATCGGCCCCGCGCTGATGGCGTTGACCCGGATGCCGTCCTTGCCCAGATCCTCGGCGAGGTAGCGCACAGAAGCCTCCAGCGCGGCCTTGGCGACGCCCATGACATTATAGTGGGGCATCACGCGTTCGGCGCCGTAATAGGTGAGCGTGACGGCGGAGCTGCCGGGCTGCATCATCTTTTCGGCACGCTGCATCACCGCGGTGAAGCTGTAGACCGAAATGTCCATCGACATGGCGAAGTTACCGCGTGAGGTGTCGACGTAGCGGCCGCGCAATTCGGATTTGTCGGAGAAACCGATGCAGTGGACGAGGAAATCGAGGTTGCCCCAGCGTTCCTTCAGGTCCGAGAACAACGCATCGATCGACGCCTCGTCGCCGACGTCACAGGGCAGGACGATGTCGCTGCCAAGCTGTGCTGCCAGCGGCTCGACCCGTTTGCGCAGCGCGTCGCCCTGGTAGGAAAAGGCAAGTTCGGCCCCGGCTTCACCCAGCGCCCGCGCGATGCCCCAGGCAATCGACTTGTCGTTTGCCAGACCCATGACAAGGCCGCGTTTTCCGGCCATCAGCGTGTTCGACATCGGGCATTCTCCGCTCATATTCACGTCGTTAAGGCTTTAGGGTATCCGCTGGGGCGCATCAAGCGAAAGCCTATCCGTGTGGATGGGTTGCCGCAGTTATGTGGAAAGGTGAAGTTAACGTGTGAAAGGACGCGTTTTATGAGTGACAGAGACGGCATTTTTGCCGGAGAAGATCCCTTCGTCATTGCCCGCCGGTGGCTGGACGAGGCCGAGAAGGTCGAGATCAACGATCCAAATGCGATCGCGCTTGCGACCGTGGATTCCGAAGGTCTGCCCAATGCCCGAATGGTCCTGCTGAAGGATATCGAGGACGGGGCCTTCGTCTTTTACACAAATTATGAAAGCGCCAAGAGCCACGAGATCGAGGCCACGGGCACCGCGGCCTTCGTGATGCACTGGAAAAGCCTGCGCCGGCAGGTCCGGGTGCGCGGACTGGTGACCCGCGAGGACGGTCCGCAGGCGGATGACTATTTTTCCTCGCGCTCGCTGAAAAGCCGGATCGGGGCATGGGCTTCGCGGCAATCGCAGCCGCTGGCCTCGCGCGGGGCGCTGATGGCCGATGTGGCGAAAATTACCGCGCAAAAGGGCACGGCCCCGGAGCGACCGCCGTTCTGGGGCGGCTGGCGTATCACCCCTGTGGAGATCGAGTTCTGGGCAGACGGAGCATTCCGACTGCATGACAGGTTTGTCTGGCGGCGGGCATCACCCGCCGAAAGCTGGACGACAACCCGTCTGAGTCCCTGAATCCCACGGTGCGTGAAATGCAAGAGCCTCTAAAATCAGCCAAATGCGCTTGCATTATGTCGATTTTTTCAGGCAAGTGTTAACAGGGAAGAGAAAGAGCAGGGTCCGACTTGGAACGTTCAGAGCATCAGCCCGCGCGTGTTGAGGGTAGGGTAAAATGGTTCGACCCGCTGAAGGGGTTCGGCTTCGTGATAGCCGATGCCGGCGGTCCCGACATCCTTCTGCACTCCAACGTTCTGCGCAACTACGGTCAAAGCTCGGTCGCCGATGGCGCGCGGGTGCTTGTCGATGTTCAGGAAACGCCGCGCGGCATCCAGGCCGTCGCGGTGATCGAGATCCAGCCGCCCGAGGATGACGGTACGCCGCCGCTTGCGGATTTCGAAGCGGTGGATCCCGATCTCATCGCTGCCGCCGAACTTGAGCCTGCGCGGGTGAAGTGGTTCGACAAGGGCAAGGGCTTCGGTTTCGCCAATGTCTTTGGTCGACCCGAGGATGTGTTCCTGCATGTCGAGGTGCTGCGCCGCTCGGGCCTGGCGGACGTGCAGTCTGGCGAGGCTCTGGGTCTGCGTGCCATCGAAGGCAAGCGTGGCCGGATGGCGGTTGAGGTGTGTCCATGGGAAAGTGCTCTGAAATCCGAATGATCGCGGCATTGCTGGCGATTGTCGGGGCGGGGCCGGTTGCGGCCGCCTGCACCCCCGGCCAGATCGAGTTGGCGGGCGACTTCGGGCGGACCGCCTTTGCAGTCGAGGTCGTCGATACCTACGAGACGCGAGCCAGGGGCCTGATGTTCGTCGAGCAGATGCCCGAGGATGCCGGTATGCTGTTCGTCTATGACCGTCCGCAACCGGTGGCATTTTGGATGGAGAACACGCTGATCCCGCTGGACATGATCTTCATCGACCGGCGCGGCGTGGTGAAGAAGGTGCATTCCAACGCGGTGCCGCATGACCGGACAGCCATTCCCAGTGGCGCGCCGGTGTTGAGCGTGCTCGAGATCAACGGCGGGTTGGCCGAACGAATCGGCATCGAAGAGGGGACCGTGGTGCGCCATGCGGACCTGCCGCAGGACGGCGCTGCCTGGCCGTGCTGACATCGCCGATCTGATACAGGTCTGCGACCTCTGCAAAAGAATTGACAGGGCGCGGGTCGCTTTGCGGCTTTTCTTTGCAGCGAGAGGCGATTAAGAAGACGCCGGTTTCGGGGCGTAGCGCAGCCTGGTAGCGCGACGGTTTTGGGTACCGTAGGTCGCAAGTTCGAATCTTGCCGTCCCGACCACTTCCTCTACATCGGCAACCGGTCGTTTTCCGTCCGCATGTGTGCATGAGCGCGGGGCGAGCCGACCGGCGTTATGTCCGACGCACCTGTTCCAAGCAGCGTCCATTCACTTTGCCAGACGGATTATCAGCGAGGTTCTCTGCGAATCCCCCGGACCTTGCGACCACCAAATCTGGTGTTTGTGGACGGCAGCGTCTGAGCATTTCGCGGTCATGACAGGCACTTGCCTGTGTCTTTCTGGCACATTCGTCACGTTTCCGGATTTTTCTGCGCACGCACAGCTTCGCTGCGGCAAGTGCAGCATCGCGCAGGGGATAAACCCCGGACAATTACGGGATGGAGGCGCCAAACGTCACGGTTTTCAAAGCACTTTTTCGAACCATGCCCTGTGGAGGATTTTGTGGACGCGCCGGGGTTGAATCGAGGAGCGTTTCAGTGATGGGTCGGTCAAGAGAAAACTGTTCTGATTTTAGAAAAAATCGTTGTTGACGGTCTATGCTTTAATACGTCAGATTGTGGGTGTTGTCGTAAGGCGCACAATATGTAGTGCCAGCGAAACAGGGGACGATAAACAGCCTTCACATAGGGTCACAGGGCCCGATCGACGCCGACCGGCGATTGCCTGGGCGTCTGCTGCCACCGGGATTGCGGGTTCGGCGGAAGGTGATGTTTTGCAAAAACTCGCGGCAAAGCCGCACTGGCCCGAAGGGCCGGGCTCAAGGTCAAAGAGGCAAGGTTAAAATGAAGATCGAAAGACGGTTCACCAAAGCGGGTCAGGATGCCTACGCAGAGATCGATTTCGTGACCACCGCGTCCGAAATCCGCAATCCCGATGGCACCGTGGTGTTCCGTCTCGACAATGTCGAGGTGCCGGCGTCGTGGAGCCAGGTGGCCAGCGATGTGATCGCCCAGAAATACTTCCGCAAGGCCGGGGTGCCTGTCGAGCTCAAGAAGGTGCGCGAGAAGGACGTGCCCGAGTTCCTCTGGCGCTCGGCCCCTGCCTCGGCCGATGGCGAACGCGTGGGCGAGATGTCGTCCAAGCAAGTGTTTGACCGTCTGGCCGGGGCCTGGACCTACTGGGGCTGGAAGGGTGGCTATTTCACCACCGAAGAGGACGCACAGGCCTATTACGACGAGATGCGGTTCATGCTGGCGACCCAGCGCGCCGCGCCCAACAGCCCGCAGTGGTTCAACACCGGGCTGCACTGGGCCTATGGCATCGACGGTCCCGGGCAGGGACACTACTACGTGGATTACAAGACCGGCAAGCTGACCCGGTCGAAATCGGCATACGAACATCCGCAGCCGCACGCGTGCTTCATCCAGTCGGTCGCGGATGACCTGGTCGGTGACGGAGGCATCATGGATTTGTGGGTGCGTGAGGCGCGCCTGTTCAAATATGGCTCCGGCACCGGCACGAACTTTTCGTCGCTGCGCGCCGAAGGCGAGAAGCTGTCTGGCGGCGGCAAGTCGAGCGGCCTGATGGGCTTTCTCAAGATCGGGGACCGCGCGGCGGGCGCCATCAAGTCGGGCGGCACCACGCGCCGGGCCGCCAAGATGGTGATCTGCGATGCCGATCACCCGGACATCGAGGAATTCATCAACTGGAAGGTCAAGGAAGAGCAGAAGGTCGCCTCGATCGTCGCCGGCTCGAAGATGCACGAGAAGATGCTGAACGGCATTTTCGAAGCGATCGGCGCATGGGACGGTCTGGCCGAGGACGCCTATGATCCGGCCAAGAACGACGGCCTGAAAACCGCGATCCGCGCCGCCAAGAAGGCGATGATCCCCGAGACCTATGTCAAGCGGGTGCTGGATTACGCGCGGCAGGGCTATTCGTCGATCGAATTCCCGACCTATGACACCGATTGGGACAGCGAAGCTTATGCGTCCGTCTCGGGGCAGAACTCCAACAACTCGATCCGGGTGACCAATGCCTTCCTCGAAGCGGTCAAGAACGGCGACAAATGGGCGCTGCTGAACCGCACCGACGGGCAGGTCGCCAAGGAAATCGATGCCAAGGAGCTTTGGGAACAGATCGGTCACGCGGCCTGGGCCTGCGCCGATCCGGGCATTCAGTACCACGACACCGTCAACCAGTGGCATACCTGCCCAGAAGACGGCGCGATCCGCGGGTCGAACCCGTGTTCGGAATACATGTTCCTCGACGATACCGCATGCAACCTGGCCTCGATGAACCTGCTGACCTTCTACCGTGACGGTGAGTTCCAGGCCGACGAATACATGCACGCGACGCGGCTTTGGACCCTGACGCTGGAAATCAGCGTCACCATGGCGCAATTTCCGTCGAAGGAGATCGCGCAGCTTTCCTATGACTTCCGCACCCTTGGCCTTGGCTATGCCAACATCGGCGGCCTGCTGATGAACATGGGTTACGGCTACGATTCGAAAGAGGGCCGGGCGCTTTGCGGCGCGCTGACCGCGGTCATGACCGGCGTGGCCTATGCGACCTCGGCCGAGGTGGCGGGCGAACTGGGGCCCTTTGCCGGCTACAAG
Source organism: Litorisediminivivens sp. KMU-197 (assembly GCF_056858395.1). NCBI lineage: Bacteria > Pseudomonadati > Pseudomonadota > Alphaproteobacteria > Rhodobacterales > Paracoccaceae > Litorisediminivivens > Litorisediminivivens sp. KMU-197. Next base: position 449,935 of record NZ_JBXEQG010000001.1, read on the forward strand.
CGTAACGAACAGCACATGCTGCGGGTCATCCGCAATCACCGCAATGCCGCTCACGGGCATACCGAAGGCTACGAGGGTCTCTCGGTCAAGCCGGTGGCGCTCGATCACGAGAACTGCCCGGATGCGCGTCTGGTGGAGCTTGCCAAGAGTGCCTGGGATGAGGCGCTGGAACTGGGCGAGAAGCACGGATATCGCAACGCGCAATCGACGGTGATCGCGCCCACCGGCACCATCGGGCTGGTGATGGACTGCGATACCACAGGGATCGAACCGGACTTCGCGCTTGTGAAGTTCAAGAAACTCGCGGGCGGCGGGTACTTCAAGATCATCAACCGCTCGGTGCCGGCGGCGTTGGAGAAGCTCGGATATTCCTCCTCCCAAGTTGAAGAGATCGTCTCTTACGCCGTCGGTCATGGCACTCTGGGCAACGCGCCCGGCATCAATCACACCTCGTTGATTGGCCACGGCTTCGGCTCTGAGGAGATCGAGAAGGTGGAAGCGGCGCTTGGCTCGGCCTTCGACATCCGCTTCGTGTTCAATCAGTGGACGCTGGGCGAGGACTTCTGCAAGGACGTGCTGGGCATCCCGGGCGAGAGGCTGAACGATCCGACGTTCGACCTGCTGCGCCACTTGGGCTATGCCAAGGCCGATATCGACGCCGCCAACGACCACGTCTGCGGCACCATGACGCTGGAGGGCGCACCGCACCTGAAGACCGCGCACTACGCGATCTTCGATTGCGCAAACCCCTGCGGCAAGAAGGGCAAGCGCTTCCTGTCGGTCAACAGCCACATCGACATGATGGCGGCGGCGCAAAGCTTCATTTCGGGTGCGATTTCGAAGACCATCAACATGGCCAACGACGCCACCATCGAGGATTGTCAGGCGGCTTATGAGCGGTCGTGGCAGATGGGGGTCAAGGCCAACGCGCTCTACCGCGACGGATCGAAACTGTCGCAGCCGCTGGCGGCGGCGCTGGTCGAGGACGACGACGATGCGGCCGAGGTGCTGGAAACCGGCTCGGCACAGGAGAAGGCCACGGTGCTGGCCGAAAAGATCGTCGAGAAGATCATCGTCAAGGAGATCGTGAAGTCGCAGCGGACCCGGATGCCGGAGCGTCGCAAGGGCTATACTCAGAAGGCGATCGTCGGCGGCCACAAGGTCTATCTGCGGACCGGCGAGTACGAGGACGGCAACCTCGGCGAGATCTTCATCGACATGCACAAGGAAGGCGCGGGCTTCCGCGCGATGATGAACAACTTCGCCATCGCCGTCAGCGTGGGCCTGCAATACGGCGTCCCGCTTGAGGAATTCGTCGACGCCTTCACTTTCACCAAGTTCGAACCGGCGGGCATGGTGCAGGGCAACGACTCGATCAAGAATGCCACATCCATCCTCGACTATATCTTCCGTGAGCTGGCGGTGTCCTATCTGGACCGCACCGATCTAGCCCATGTGAAACCCGAGGGCGCCAGCTTTGACGATCTGGGCCGGGGTGTCGAGGAGGGGCTCTCGAACGTCACCGAGGTGAGCGAAAGCGCGGCCTCGAAATCGCTGGAGGTGCTGAAGCAGATCAGCTCGACCGGCTACCTGCGCAAGCGCCTCCCCCAGGAGCTTGTCGTCCTGCGGGGCGGTCAGATGGACGATCCGGTCATGACCCTCCAGACTATTGTGCCCGACGTGGCGCAGGGCGGCGGTGCTGTGTCCGCCTCGGTGACGACGACGACGGCTGTGTCTTCCGGAACGGTGTCGATGGACGCGCGGACTAAGGCGAAGATGCAGGGCTATGAGGGCGACCCCTGCGGCGACTGCGGCAACTACACGCTGGTGCGTAACGGCACCTGCATGAAGTGCAACACCTGCGGCGGAACCAGCGGGTGTAGCTGAGCGCCGGAATTCCTGCGAAGGAATTCGGTTTGCGCGACATGAATGAGATCAGGGGCGGGTGCGCTCGCCCCTTGCACGGATCGGGCCGCAGGCGAAAAATCAAACGAGCGGTACCAACGATGAGCTTGGTTCGTGAAACTGGGGTGCCTGCGGGTGCCCCGTTTCTTTTTCAGGCAGAGCCCGTTACGGTGAAATCCCCACAAAGCTGTTCACATGCATGCTGGGGGTCAGGGAGTTGAAACTGTTGGCCTATGTTACGGCAGGGCCGTTGCGGAAAGGCCGTATCCACAGGACATGTCGCCGTCCACCAGTGCGTTCCCGGTCGGGCGAAGACCGATCCGTCGACGGATCGGTAAAAATTCGTCGACGGATTTTGCGTTGCGTTCAAAACAGGGGCGCTTTCCCGTCCTTGGGCTCTTTCCTTTCGCCGGAACCCGTGAAATAGGGAGGCGTCAAATGCTGCTGCTCATGAGGACCGCCGATGGAGATTCGCGAGGCGCTGACATTTGACGATGTGCTGCTGGTACCGGCCGCGTCCAATGTCCTGCCCAACACCGCCGACACCACCACCCGTGTGACCAAGTCGATCCGGCTGAACATTCCGCTGCTCAGTTCGGCCATGGACACCGTCACCGAAAGCCGGATGGCGATCACCATGGCGCAGGCCGGCGGCATGGGCGTGATCCACAAGAACCTCGACATCGAGGCGCAGTCGCGCGAGGTGCGCCGGGTCAAGCGGTTCGAAAGCGGTATCGTCTATAACCCGGTGACACTGAAGGTCGACCAGACCCTTGCGGACGCCAAGGAGCTCGTGGAGCGCTACAATTTCACCGGCTTCCCGGTGGTGGACGAAGCCGGCCGCGTGGTCGGCATTCTCACCAATCGCGACATGCGCTTCGCGTCCAGCGACGACACCCCGGTCAAGGTGATGATGACCTCGGACAACCTGGCGATGCTGGCCGAACCGGCGGACCTGGAAGAGGCCAAGTCGCTGATGAAGGCGCGGCGGATCGAGAAGCTGCTGGTGCATGACGGGCAGGGCAAGCTGACCGGCCTGCTGACACTGAAGGACACCGAACAGGCGGTGCTGAATCCCACCGCCTGCAAGGACAGCCTCGGCCGCCTGCGGGTGGCGGCGGCGACCAGCGTCGGAGACAGCGGCTTCGAGCGCACCGAGGAACTGGTGCAGGCCGGCGTGGACGTGGTGGTCATCGACACCGCGCATGGCCATTCGCAAGGCGTGCTCGAGGCGGTGACCCGCGCCAAGCAACTGTCGAACGAATTGCAGGTGATCGCCGGCAACGTGGCCACGGCCGAGGCGACACGGGCGCTGATCGACGCCGGCGCCGATGCGGTGAAGGTGGGGATCGGACCGGGCAGCATCTGCACCACACGGATGGTGGCCGGCGTGGGTGTGCCGCAGCTGACCGCGATCATGGACAGCGCGGGTGCTGCCGGCGACGTACCGGTGATTGCCGACGGCGGCATCAAGTTCTCGGGCGACTTTGCCAAGGCGATTGCGGCGGGAGCCTCCTGTGCCATGGTTGGCAGCATGATCGCCGGCACGGATGAATCGCCCGGCGAGGTGATCCTCTATCAGGGCCGCTCGTTCAAGGCCTATCGCGGCATGGGCAGCCTTGGCGCCATGGCGCGCGGGTCGGCCGACCGGTATTTCCAGAAGGATGCCGCCAGCGACAAGCTTGTGCCCGAGGGGATCGAGGGACAGGTGGCTTACAAGGGCTCTGCTAATGCCGTCATTCACCAGATGGTGGGCGGGCTGCGCGCGGCCATGGGCTATACCGGATGCGCCACGATCGACGAGATGCGCAGCAACTGCCGTTTCGTCAAGATCACCGGATCGGGGTTGCGGGAAAGCCATGTGCACGACGTGCAGATCACGCGTGAATCTCCGAACTATCGCGTAGGATGATCAAGGGGCTGCGCGCCCCTAGAAGTCGTCGTTCTATGCGCTTGTCTTGGGGCAATCCGGTTTCGGGTAGGGCACCACAGCCTTTGGCGCGCTGATCCGAGGCTGCGTACAGATCACGAGACCGGGCGCCTCAGGACGCACGTGAATAGGTCTGCCTGTCAGGCACGTGCTGATCGAGACCGGCAGCGATGATCCGGGTCAGGGCGCGGCCCTCCGGCTTGATTTCAAAGCAGCCATCTTGCAGGCGCACCAGATCCCCAAATTGATCGGCGAGTCGTCGAAGCTCCGGTGCGAGAGTGTTCGCCGCGACACCGAACTCGCCCTGCAACGCTGTCAGTTCAATACGGAAGTTGCACATCAAGACCTCGATCGCGCGGGCACGAAGACGGTCTTCAGAGCTTAGCGCATAACCCCTCGATGCTGCGAACCCGCCCGAGGCGATGCGCTGGATGTAGGCGGCCGTCGCCGGGGCGTTCTGGACGTATCCGTCCGTAAACCGTGAGATCGACGAAGCCCCGAGGCCGATCAGAGATTGACAGGTATCGGCGGTATAACCCTGGAAATTACGTCGCAGGCGGTCGCTGCGCGCCGCCGCTGCCAGCGTGTCACCCGGCAGCGCGAAATGGTCTATGCCGATTGGCGACATGCCCGCTTCGACCAGTTTTCCAGCGGCGATGGTAGAAAGATGGTAGCGCTCGCCATCGTCGGGAAGCGCGGCCTCCTTGATCAGCTTCTGTCGCTTCGACACCCAGGGCACATGGGCATAGCCGAAAAGCGCCGCCCGGTCCGGGGTTAGATTGAGAACCTTGTCGATGGTGTCGGTGATCCGGGTCCGGGTCTGATGAGGCAGGCCATAGACCAGATCAGCGTTCAGGGATGTAATCCCCGCCGCGCGCAGATCATCGACGCAGGCGCGCGTGATGTCGAAGGGTTGCGGCCGGCCAATGGCCTGTTGCACTTCGGGGTCGAAGTCCTGAATGCCGATCGACGCCCGGGTCATGCCCTCGGCCACCAGTGCGTCGATCTTCGCGCGGTCAATCATCGTCGGGTCGATCTCGACCGAGAACTCGAAATCCTCATCCGGAGGGAATACGGCGCGGATTGCTGTGGCCAACCGATGGATCAACGGCGGCGGCAGGATGGTCGGCGTGCCCCCGCCCCAGTGCAGGCGTCCCATGCGCAGGCCGGTCGGAACCGTATTGCGAAGCAGGTCCAGTTCGGCCTCCAGCGTCTCGATATAGGCTTCCACGGGTCCGAGGGTGCGCGTTCCCTGTGTGTGGCAGGCGCAGAACCAGCACAGCCGTTCACAAAACGGGATATGGACATAAACGGAAACCGGCTCGGCTGGGTCGAGGGTTTCGAGCGCCGTCCGGTAATAGTCTGCTCCGACCGATGCCGTGAAGACAGCCGCCGTCGGATAGGAGGTATAGCGCGGTACGCGCGCGTCGAAGAGGCCATGGGCCTTGAGTTTCTCTAAGTGCTTCATGCGGTCAACTTGCACCGAATGCCGACGGCGGACTTTGCGCTAGAACAAATTTCGCGGGGAAAGTTGCAGGGATATTTGAGAACCGAGGACTTGTCGGGGAGCAGGTCAGCCGAAATCTGGACGGTCAGGCCGTCCGTCGCGGAGGACCCCGAGCTGCCATCCGTTAGAAAAATTAGATGCTGCAGCACGGAAGTAGATGACACTTCGTCGATGATGTCCGGCTCGTCAGCGCAGGAAGGTTAATTTTCCGAAAATCTTCCTTAGTGAATGAGCCGATCACTTAGAAGGATCCTGCGCTAGAACAGTCGCAAGCCGGTCGCGGGATCAAAGATGTGGGATTGGCCCTGTTGAACCGAGAAGCGCAAAGGTGTCGTTCCTTGCGTCATGACGTGTACACCGGGAAGGCTGATTGTGAAGCCGTCGGGATGCCCTGACAATCGGCAATGGAGCAAGGTATTCGCTCCCAAGGGCTCTGTCATCTGGACGGTCACAACCAGAGGGCCGTTATCGTCGGGCGTCAGGTGCTCGGGCCGGACGCCGAACTTGACCAGACCATCTGGCGCGCTGGCCTCAGCGACGGCTTTCCCATCCACCATGACCGCGCCAGCTTCGACGTGCGCATCCATGATGTTCATGGCCGGGCTGCCGATGAACTGCGCAGCGAAGAGCGTGCGCGGCGTTTCGTAGACTTCCAGCGGCGTTCCGATCTGCTCTGCCACGCCGCCATTCATGACGATCATCCGGTCGGCCATGGTCATGGCTTCGACCTGGTCGTGGGTGACATAGAGCGATGTGATCCCGAGCTTGGCCTGCAGTTCCCTGATCTCCAGCCGCATTTGCACGCGCAGCTTGGCATCTAGGTTGCTGAGCGGTTCATCGAACAGAAACACCGCAGGCTCGCGGACGATGGCACGTCCCATGGCGACCCGCTGGCGTTGCCCCCCCGAGAGCTGCCGGGGCTTGCGGTCGAGGAGCGCTTCAAGCTGCAAGAGCCGCGCGGCCTCTTCCACCTTGGCGTTGATCTGAGCCTTGGGAAGGCCTGCGATCTTCAGCCCGTACCCCATGTTCTGTCGTACCGACATGTGCGGATAAAGCGCATAGTTCTGGAAGACCATGGCGATATCGCGGTCCATCGGTTCCTTGTCGTTGGCGCGCGTCCCGCCGATCAGTACATCGCCGTCGGTGACCGTCTCCAACCCCGCGACCATGCGAAGCAACGTCGATTTCCCGCACCCCGAGGGGCCCACGATGACGATAAATTCGCCATCCGCGATCTCGACATCGATCCCGTGGATGACATCCGTTGATCCGAATGATTTCGTGACGCCCTGAAGGGTAACTGTCGCCATATTTACTTCTCGCTGTCTACAAGGCCGCGGATGAAGAGACGCTGCATCCCCACCACAACGATGACCGGTGGGATCATCGCGAGGATGGACGTCGCCATAATCGTCGGCCAATGTGCAAAGTCGTCGCCCGAGGGGAACATCTGCTTGATGCCCATGACGATGGTGTTCATCTCCGGATCGGTGGTGATCAGAAGCGGCCAGAGGTACTGGTTCCAACCGTAAATGAAGAGGATCACGAACAGCGCTGCCACGTTGGTCCGGCTCATGGGCACCACGATATCCCAGAAGAACCGCATCGGGCGCGCGCCATCGACGCGGGCGGCCTCGGCCAGTTCGTCCGGTATTGTCAGAAAGAACTGCCGAAACAGGAACGTCGCGGTGGCGCTGGCGATCAGAGGTAAAATCAGGCCGGAGTAGCTGTTGAGCATCCCGAACCCGGCGACCACTTCGAAGGTCGGTACGATGCGAACCTCCACCGGCAGCATCAGCGTCAGGAAGATCATCCAGAAGAACACGCTTCGCCCGGGGAATTTAAAATAGACGATCGCGAAGGCAGAGAGCAGCGATATGGCGATCTTGCCCACCGCAATTCCGACCGCCATCACCAGGCTGTTGAAAAGCATCGTCGCCACGGGCACGTTCACGCCGGAAAACAGAGCGTTCTTGTAGTTGATAAAGAACTGGTCGCCCGGCCAGACGGGCATCGGCGGGCGAATGATATCGGCCTGCGTCACGGTCGAGGCGACGAAGGCCAGCCAGATCGGAAAGAAGATCACAAAGACGCCAAGCACCATGAAGACATGCGTCAGCCAAAGCCCGGCGCCGCGTCTTTCGACCATGCCATCGGGCTGGCGCTTGCGGCGTTTCGGCGGCACGGCTGCGGCGAGCGGATCGGCATTGGCCATCAGTAGTGCACCCGCTTCTCGATGAACTTGAACTGGATCACCGTCAGAAGTCCGACGACGACGAGCAGGATCACCGATTGCGCCGACGACGACCCGAGATCCTGGCCCACGAAGCCGTCCGAGAAGACCTTGTAGACGAGGATGGTGGTGGATTGCTGCGGCCCGCCGGCGGTGATCGTGTGGATGACACCGAAGGTTTCAAAGAAGGCGTAGACCACGTTCACGACCAGAAGGAAGAAGGTAGTCGGCGACAGCAGCGGCAGGACGATGGTGAAGAAACGACGCCAGAAATGGGCGCCGTCGATGGCCGCCGCCTCGATGACCGATCTGGGTACGGCCTGCAGCGCGGCAAAGAAGAAGAGGAAGTTGTAACTTATCCGCCCCCAGGAAGAGGCAACGACGACCAGCCCCATCGCCTCTCCGCCGTTCAGGACGTGGTTCCAGTCGTACCCCATGGTGCCCAGATACCACGAGATAATGCCGACGCGCGTGTTGAACATGAACAGCCACAGTACCCCGGCAACGGCAGGGGCCACCGCGTAGGGCCAGATCAGCATGGTGCGATAAACGCCCGATCCCTTGATCAGGCGATCCGCGACGACCGCGAGAAACAGTGCCGGGATCATGGAGCACAGCGTGACAAGGATCGAAAAAATCGCGGTGGTCAAAAAGGATGCGCGATAGAAGGGATCGCTCAGCAGAAACTCGAAGTTGCCGAGACCGACGAACTGCGACGAAAGCCCGAAAGGATCCGGAATGAAGAGAGACTGCCAGATGGCCTGCCCGGCCGGGTAGAAGAAGAACACCGCCGAGATGAGGACCTGCGGCGCGATCAGGAGCAGCGGCAGCAGCCAGCCGCGGAAGGTAACGCGCTTTTCCATAAACTTGCCCCCGCAAGGAAAGGGGCAGGCTTTGACAGCCTGCCCGATGCTTACTTAACGGTTGGCGGATTCGAAGCGTCGCAGCAGGGCGTCGCCCCGTTCCTTGGCGCTGTCCATGGCCTCTTGGGCGGTCTTGTCTCCGGCCCAGATTGCCTCCAGTTCTTCGTCGATAATGCCGCGGATCTGGTCGAACGAACCAAGACGCAGACCCTTCGAATTGGCCGTAGGTTCCTTGGCGGTCATCTGGGTCACGGCGATATCGGTGCCTGGGTTTTCCTCATAGAACCCGGCGGCACGCGTGGCCTCTCCGGCCTCGGATGTGATCGGAAGATAGCCGGTGTCTTGGTGCCATTGTGCCTGAACATCGGAGGAGGACAGGAAGGCGAGAAACTCTCCGACGCCCTTGTAATCCTCAGCTTCATGCCCTTCGAGAACCCAAAGCGAAGCACCACCGATAATCGTGTTCTGCGGTGCGTTGCCTACGCCTTCCCAGTAGGGCAGCGGACGCACCTCGAAATCGAACTCGGCCTCGGCCTTTATGCCCGCGTAGCCGGCCGAACTTTCGGTGAAGAGGGCGCATTCTCCGGAGCGGAAGTTGGCCCCGCCTTCGTTACGACGACCGGTATAGATGAACTTGCCCTCCTGGGCCCACTCACCCATTGCGGTCAGATGCGCGACCTGCGCTTCGCCGTTCAGCATCAGTTCGGTATCCAGACCGGCAAACCCGTTGTCCTTCGAGGCAAAGGGTACGTCGTGATAGGCCGAGAAGTTTTCAAGATGGATCCAGCTCTGCCAAGCGGTGACCAGTGGGCAGTCTTCTCCGCCCGCCTTCAAGGCGTCCAGCACCTCGTCGACTTTTTGCCAGGTGGAGAGGTCGGTGTCCGGGTCAACGCCTGCGGCCTCGAATGCGTCGCGGTTCACCCAAAGTACGGGCGTGGACGAGTTGAACGGCAGGGACAGCATGTCGCCCTCTGTCGTGGTGTAATAGCCCTTGACCGAGCCGATATAGGCGTCGGGATCAAAGGTCGCGCCGCTTTCGGCCATGACTTCATAGACCGGTTTGGTTGCGCCTTTAGCCGACATCATGGTTGCGGTGCCGACTTCGAACACCATCAGGATGTGGGGCTGCTCGCCGGCACGGAAGGCCGCGATCCCGGCGTTCAATGTCTCGGAGTAGTTGCCCTTGTGGCTTTCAACGACGACATAATCGCTCTGGCTGCTGTTAAATTGCTCGACCTGGGCCTTGACCAGTTCGCCAAGACGCCCGGTGAAGGCATGCCAGAACTGCACCTCTGTTTGCGCATTTGCCGCCAAAGGCGACAGGATGGTGCTGGCGGCCAGAAGCGCGCCGACAAGTGATTTTCTCATTTTTCCTCCCATGCACGACGTTGCGTGCGTTCTGAGCCAGCTTTTAGGTCCGTGGCTGTCTCACTCCTCGGACGATACAGTCGCCGCCATACTTTGCAAGTCTCGCACCAAATACGGCTTTGTGCCCGCCTCCGTGTCAGACCGTTGACGCTTCCGCACCTGCGACTAGAGATGGTTTTCCGCCGTTTTCGCGTGAAGTCGAGCGAGCTTTTTGATGATCGGACAGATCACCGAATACGCGGAAAACCACGAAGCCCAATGATCTGTGTGCGCTCCTTGTGGGAAGCGGCGCCCAATCTTACAGAAATAGGGCTGTGGGTTCGGTCGCCTTCTTTTGCCGGGCCTTGCGCCGACGGCAGTAGGCATTGCTGTCGCGCCCATGAGGGCGGCGCAAAGGCATTTGCCCGCCGATCCGATGTCGGCGGGCACTTTGTGGGTTTGCGGGATCCGGCGGTTGCGGCGGCGGCGCGGTCTACTCCTCGGAACCGGTGAGTTTCTTGCCGCCCTTGTAGGCGAGCTTGCCGGCGCCGACCGCGCCTTTGGCGACGACCTTGGCGGTTCCGGCGGCGAGGCCCACCGTGCTGTCGACCGCTTGGTCGGTCGTGCAGGCCGTCAGCGCGAATGCGGCGGCAAAAAAGGTTGCGATGGCGGTCTTTCTGGAAGCTGTCATTTTCATGTCTCTCTCCTCTCACAGCAAATGGGGGGTGGCGGGGGATTGGACCAGGCTGCGTCGCTCCGCGCGGCGCTCGGCCGTCTCGGCGGCATGCGGCATCCCGGCCCGCGCGACGCCGCGGCCGGCGATCATGCCAAGCTCGGCGCAGATCCGCAGAACGGCGTGGTAATACCGGCGCACCTCCGCCTCGGTCGGCACGCCACCGCCGGCCATCGGGAGCGCGATCGTCCGGTCGATGGCGCCCAGCGGTTCGAGCGCGTCAATCTCGCCGAAGCTGTCATCCAGCGCGTCGAGCCTGATCAGCACGAGGTTGCCGCGCATCCACGGCAGGGTGGGAATGCGCATCAGGCGGTCGAAGACCGTTTCGGCCGTGGCACAGCCGCCGAGCACGGCAATCTGGGGCCCGGCGCTTGCGCCGACCAGGCGATAGCCAAAAACCGTACCGTCGCGCTCGGTGGTAAACACCTCTACGTAATTCGCGTCGGCATGAGGCTCATGCACGATAAGTGTCATGGGGTATCCTCCTCGCTTTGCGGGAAAAAGTGGGGCGGCAGGGCCGCCCCCAAGGTTTCATGAGGGACGTGGAAGGCGTCAGAAGCCGTAGACCAGCGACACGCCGAGCGTGTTGTCGGCGTGCTCGAAGCCCGCGTCGGGATCGCTGTCCCATTCGGTGCGGTACGACACGCGGGTCGACAGGTTGTTGCTGACCTTGAAGTTCACGCCAAGGTCATTGGCCACCAGCGCATCGGCCTCCGAGAACAGCACGTCGGTGTCCATCGACACGGACACGGTGTCGGTCAGCCCGTAGAAGTAGCGCGACGACAAGATGCCTGCGACTTCGGTCGTGTTGTCGCCGTCCTGCTCTTCGACATAGCGCACGCCCGGGCCGGCCTGCACACGCCAGGTCTGGTTCGGCTCGTTGATGACGCGCACGCCGGGTCCGAAGCCCAGGAAACCGTCGATCTTGTTGGAGTCGAACTCGTCGTAGCGGGCCGAGGCCAGGCCGAAGACGTACACGTTCTCGGTGAAATAGCGGTTCACGTCATAGGTGGCGTAGTATTCTTCCTTGTTACGTTCGCCATTGTCCTCGGAGAACTCGGCAGCGAACCCGATGGTGTGGTTCCACGGGCCGTTGCCATAGCGGAAGCGACCGGCGAGATCGAGATCGGCGGTGTCGGTGTTGCCTGAAGTCGCCGAGAAGCCCAGCGCGACGCTGCCGTCCCAGCCTTGTGCATACTGGTTGTTGGTGCGGTCGCGCACATCGGCCTGAGTCAGATCGTCGGAGACGTCTTGCTGGATGTCGTCGATCCGCTCGTCGAGCGCGTCGACGCCGACAAGCGCGCCTTGGGCGACGACCGGCGATGCGGCCAGAAGCGCCAGAACCGAAGCGGCGAGTGCGATACGGTGTTTCATGGGTCTATCCTTTCCCAGAGTGGTGTGATCCGGCCCCGTAGAGGCGGAAGCATTCCTGCTGGGATTGGATTTAGTCGGACCTCATGCTCAAGAAAAATTGCTTTTAATCATGGATAGATTGAGATTTGCTCGTATCAATGGGTTCTCCTTGGTTCCCAAGCACTTCGACGGCCTCCGTGGCGCTGATATCGACCAGCTCGGCGATGACTGCGCTCTGTTCTGCGTCGATCTGTGACTGGATTGCCACAAGCGTGGCCTCGGCCGTGTCGCGAATTTCATCATCGAGGTCTTCGCGCCAGATCGTCCAGACCGGGTAGGGAAACACCGGCGCGTCCGGCACGAGGAACAATTGCCCGGCGTCGAGATACTTCTTGATATAGCGCGCCGGCAAATAGGCCACGGCCCGGCGCGACACGATGTATTCCGCCGCCATCGCCCCAAGGGCCAGGGTCAGGCCGGGGTTGGTCAGGTCCGGCAGCTCCAACGCGTGCGCATGGACGAATTCCGGCCCCCAATCGACAAAGACATAGTGATCGGCGATCTCGTCAAGACTGGCCTGCCACGAGGCCGCCAGCACCAGTTCCTCATCCAGCGCCCGCGAGGCCGCCAGCCCCGGGCGTAGCTGAGGCGCATACATCAGGCCGATCTGGATGGTGCCCTCGACCAGAAACCGGGTCAGCCGGTCGGGCATGCCAAGCTCGGCCCGAATGTTCAGCGTCGGCAGCCGCGCCTGCATCCCGTCGATCCAGCGGAACCCGAGCCGCGGCCAGAGCGAAAACTGCGCGCCGATGCTCAGCGACTTTGTATAGCCCTCGGGCACGCCCACCTGTTGCCGTGCTTCTTCCCAGATCTTGATCAGCGACAGCGCGTAACGTTCGAATTCCCGCCCCGCCGGGGTCAGCTCCGCCCCTGCCTTGGACCGAGTGAACAGGGCCTTGCCCAGTTCGGCCTCCAGCCGCGCCACCCGCAGGCTGACGGCGGATTGCGTCACGAACAGCCGTTCGCTGGCATTGACGAACGAGCCGGTGGCGGCGACTTCGAGAAAGGTCCGGATCAGCGCAATGTCCAACGGGTCCATCCATGAGTTTTTCTGCGATGAACCGAAAGTCTAATTCGCTTTTCTGGCGGTGTCATTTGTTCGTAGGAGATTGAGCAGACACTTTTTCACCCGGCGGCATGCGACCGCATGAGGGCAGTCGGGTGTGATTGGCAATCCTTGAAGGAATGAAACATGGACACCACAACATCGGCGGGGGGTCCGGATCCCGTCAAGCTGCTGGCGGCGCTTGGCGACGCCGGCCAGGATATCCTCCGCAGGTTACAGGAGGCCGACGGCTTGATGTCCCAGGCACAGACCGGCAGCGGGTTCGCGCATCCGTGTCAACGTCAGAAGGTACGGCAACTGAGAGAGGCTGCAAATTCGCTCAGGTCCGCCGCGCTGGCCGATGCGCTCAGACTTCTTGACGGCAGCCCTTTGGCACCGGACATCGCGAACGACCCCGCAGGCTGAAGCGCGGCATCGTTGGAGGTGGGCACAACTGAACGACGCTTACTCGCGAGCCGGTAGAGCCGAAAAGGGGGTGTGGCGTGACTGTTAAGGCCCGATCCGCGCAGATTTCCAACACGCGCACTATACCCGTGAATATCTGACTGTCGCAGTGATTTCAGGGGATAGTGGCGGAGAGACAGGGATTCGAACCCTGGGTGGGCTTGCACCCACAACGGTTTTCGAGACCGCCCCGTTCGACCACTCCGGCACCTCTCCGCGGGGGTCTGGTGGGTGCGTTTAATCGGCTTTTTCGCAGGGTGCAAGCGGCAAAGGGCACTTTTCGGCGCAAATTTCCAGCGCCCCGGATTTGGGCCGAACTGCGGCCTCACCGGGTGCCGCGCCTTGGAAAACCGGGCGGCACAGGATAGTTTCCACCAAAGCGAATTTCCGGAGCCTCACATGTTCAATCGTTGCGCCGCCCTGGCCACTGCCGTGCTGATCGCCACCGTGCCACACGCGCCGGCGCAGATCTCACCGTCGGCCGATCTCTTGCTGGACAGGCTGGGGTTGCCCGAAACCGTCGAAGTGATGCGAAAGGAGGGGCTCAGCTACGGCAACGAACTCGCAGCCGAAATGCTGCCCGGAGGCGGCGGAAACAGTTGGACCGAGGCCGTGGAACGCATCTATGACACCGAGCGGATGGAACAGACCGTTCGCGACGGCTTTGCCGAAGTCTGGGCCGAAGAGACCCGGGCGAAACGTGAGGTTGTGGAGGACTTTTTCGCCTCCAACGCAGGGCAGGAGGTGGTCCGGCTGGAGATCACCGCCCGCGATGCTATGACCGATCCGGATGTCGAAGAGGCCGCACGGGCTGCCTATCGCCGCCGCTCGGGACAGGACGACGAGGACCCGCGGCTGACTGCGATCCGCCGTTTCATCGAGACCAACGACCTGATCGACGCCAACGTCGTGGGCGCGATGAACTCGAGCTATGCCTTCTATGCCGGCCTTGTCGACGGCGGCGCCTTCGAGATGAGTGAAGAGGAGATCCTCGCCGTCGTCTGGGAGAGCGAGGCCGACAACCGGACCGACACCCGCGAATGGCTTTATGCCTACATGATGATGGCCTATCAGCCGCTGGAGGACGAGGCGCTGCGCAACTACGTGGACCTCGCGGCCAGCGCGTCGGGCCAGGCGCTGAACCGGGCGCTGTTTGCGGGCTTTGACAAGATGTACGTCGATATCTCCTACGCGCTGGGGCTTGCGCTTGCACAGCAGATGACGGCACAGGAATTGTGACGCACCGAGGCGGCTTTTTGCCTGCACAGTGGTTGACTTGACCGGCGGATGGATTTATCAGCGCGCAACCCGGCGGGTCTCTCGCCGGGTTTTCAGTTCATGACGCTCCCCTGAGGGGCGCGCTGTTCGAGGCAGGTCGGGGCAGGGGCCCGGGCCGCAACTTCGGGACACCGGGGCCACAGAACGCGGAAAACACGAAGGAAGTACAGGATGTTCGCAGTCCTCAAGACCGGCGGCAAGCAATACAAGGTTTCCTCGGGCGATACGCTCCGGGTCGAGAAACTGGCAGCCGACGCCGGCGAAAAGGTTCAATTCAACGACGTGCTGATGCTGGGCGGTGACAACACCGTCCTGGGCAGCCCGCTCGTCGCAGGTGCTGCCGTGCAGGCTGAAGTGATCGACCAGATCAAGGGTGACAAGGTCATCCACTTCGTCAAGCGCCGCCGGAAGCATTCGTCCAAGCGCACCAAGGGCCACCGTCAGCAGCTGACCCTGATCCGCGTGACCGACATCCTTGCCGAAGGCGCGGACAAGTCGGGCGTGAAGGCGGCCACCGGAGCCGGCTCTGTTGCCGGCACTCCGGCCCCGAAGGCCGAAAAGGCCGCTTCGAAAGCCGAGGCGCCCAAGGCTGACGCGGCAAACGACGACCTGACCAAGATCACCGGTGTGGGTCCCGCGGCCGCCAAGAAACTGAACGAGGCGGGTATCACCAGCTTCGCGCAGCTCGCAGAGGTTGACGCCGGCAGCTTCGATGCCGTCAAGGTCAAGCCCGAGTGGATCGAACAGGCCAAAGATCTGGCCGGCAAGTAAGGAGAGAGACCCATGGCACACAAAAAAGCAGGCGGTTCCTCCCGCAACGGTCGCGACTCGGCCGGACGCCGTCTTGGCGTGAAACTCTACGGTGGTCAGCACGCGATCCCCGGCAACATCATCGTCCGCCAGCGCGGCAACAAGTGGTGGCCGGGTGAAGGCGTGGGCGAGGGCAAGGACCACACGATCTTCGCCACCGTCGAAGGCAACGTGACCTTCCGCAAGGGCTTCAAGGGACGTACCTTTATTTCCGTGCTGCCAGCCACCGAGGCCGCGGAATAAGTCGACCGGACGATTTGCCAATGCAAATTCGGGGATCGGCGCAAGCCGGTCCCCGAAATCGTTCGCGACATCCTGTCGATGCGCCGAGAAGGTGTATCACGGGTTAATCATTTTCTGGTAGAAATATCAGATGTTCGACACGGCAGACGGTTCTTTGGTCTCGCAGATGTCATGGCCGGGAGGGGCAGGGCGTCTTGCAAGCGGATCGTCGCATTGCCATTTCTTTGCCATTCTTCGCGGATACCTTGTCTGGCTTGCGGGGGTGGCATCCCGCGGATCGGTTGCCATTTCGGTGCCGAACGGGCCTTTGGTCCGAAACCGCGACTGCCGTTTATGAGGAGGAACTGCATGACCGCCCAGGAATACGTTGTTGTCCAACCGGTTATCCAGACCGAGCGCGTTGATCTGCGCCCGCTTCGCCGCTCTGACATGGGCTTGATCGAGATGCACGCCTCCGACAAGCGTGTCGCCACGATGACCACGTCGATTCCTCATCCGCTGGCGCCGGGCGTGACCGAAGCCTTCGTGACGCGGGCCATGGCGGCTGACAGGACCGAAGACGTCTGGGCGATGGACGGGACCCGTATGGGCGGACCCGAGCTGATGGGGCTGATCTCGCTGGAGCGTATGGACCGGAACCAGTCGGAAGTGGGCTATTGGGTCGCGCCGGCGTTCTGGAACACCGGACTTGCGTCGGACGCCGTCCGTGCGCTGGTTGAGGCCAATCCGATGGACAACGACACGATGTTTGCCAGCGTCTTTCAGGACAACGCGGCCTCTGCGCGTGTGCTGACCAATTGCGGCTTCGCCTATATCGGCGATGCCGAAAGCTATTCCGTGGCGCGTGCCGCGCAGGTGCCGACCTGGACCTACCTGCGCAAGCTGAGGTAATTCCGGCGGCTGATCCGGCCATCAAGACGTGCCGGTTTCAAAAGAGCAGACACAAGACAGATGCGTCTGAGCCTTGAGGCCCGGACGCATTTTCTCTATCGCGATGCAGACACAGTCAGGGGTCCTGCCATGAAGTTTCTCGATCTTGCCAAGGTGCATATCCGCTCGGGCTCCGGCGGCGGCGGCGCGGTGTCGTTCCGGCGCGAGAAATATATCGAGTTTGGCGGCCCGGATGGCGGTGACGGCGGCAAGGGCGGCTCGGTCATCGTCGAGGCGGTGGAGGGGCTGAACACCCTGATCGATTTCCGCTATCAGCAGCATTTCTTCGCCAAGAACGGCCAGCCCGGTATGGGCAAGCAGCGCACCGGCAAGGATGGCGACGACATCGTGCTGCGCGTTCCAGTGGGCACCGAGGTGCTGGACGAGGACGAGGAGACCTTGATCGCCGAACTGATGGAGGTGGGTGAGCAGGTGGTGCTGGCCAAGGGCGGCAACGGCGGCTTCGGCAACCTGCATTTCAAGACCTCGACCAACCAGGCGCCGCGCCGCGCCAATCCCGGCCAGCCCGGGGTGGAGCGCACCATCTGGCTGCGCCTGAAACTGATCGCTGACGCCGGGCTTCTGGGCCTGCCCAACGCCGGCAAGTCGACGTTCCTCGCGGCCACGTCGAACGCGCGGCCGAAGATCGCCGATTACCCGTTCACCACGCTGCACCCCAACCTCGGGGTGGTGGGTGTCGACGGCGCCGAGTTCGTGGTGGCCGACATTCCCGGCCTGATCGAGGGCGCGCATGAGGGCAGGGGCATCGGCGATCGGTTTCTCGGCCACGTCGAGCGTTGCTCGGTGCTGCTGCACCTGATCGACGGCACCTCGGAGACCATTGCCGAGGATTACCGCACCATCATCACCGAGCTCGAAGCCTATGGGGGGCACCTGGCCGACAAGCCCCGGGTCACCGCGCTCAACAAGATTGACGCGCTTGACGACGAGGAACGCGCCGAGGCGAAGGCCACGCTGGAGGCCGAGGTCGGCGGGCCTGTGCACCTGATGTCGGGCGTGGCGGGCGACGGGGTGACCGAGGTGCTGCGCGCGCTGAGGGCCGAGATCACCGACGATCGGCTGCGGATGAAGGTTGAGGACGAGGACGAGGCGCCGTGGCAACCCTGACGGATGCGCGCCGGGTGGTCGTCAAGATCGGCTCGGCGCTGCTGGTGGACCGCAAGACCGGCGCATTGCGCGCGGATTGGCTGAAAGCGTTGGCCGAAGACGTGGCCTGGCTGAAACAATCGGCCGACGTGATCCTCGTGTCCTCGGGATCCATCGCGCTGGGCCGTGGCGTTCTGGGCCTTGGCATGGGCGATCTGCCGCTCGAACAGTCGCAGGCGGCGGCGGCGGTGGGCCAGATCCAACTGGCACGGGCCTATGAAGAGGCGCTGGCGCCGCACGGGCTGATCACCGCGCAGGTGCTGGTGACGCTGGAGGATTCCACTGACCGGCGCCGCTACCTCAACAGCCGCGCGACGCTGGAAACGCTGGTCTCGCTCGGCGCGGTGCCGATCGTCAACGAGAACGACACCGTGGCCACCGACGAGATCCGTTATGGCGACAACGACCGGATGGCGGCACAGGTGGCCGCCACGGTCGGCGCTGACGTGCTCGTGCTGCTGTCGGACGTGGACGGCTTTTACAGCGCCAACCCGACATTCGACCCCCACGCCCGACGCTACGACGTGATCGACGAGATCACGCCAGAGATCGAAGCGATGGCGGGCGATGCCGGATCGGGCCTGTCCAAGGGCGGCATGAAGACCAAGCTGATGGCCGCGCGCACCGCTACCGTCGCCGGCTGTGCCATGGCGATCACCCATGGCGAGACCTTGCGGCCGCTTAGGGCCCTGAAGGACGGCGCCAACGCCACTTGGTTCACTGCCCATATCGATCCGCAGCAGGCCCGCAAGCGCTGGATCGCGGCGATGAAACCGCGAGGCGAACTTACCCTTGACGACGGCGCGGTGCAGGCCATGCGTCAGGGCCGGAGCCTGCTACCCGCCGGGGTTGCCGGCGTGGCGGGCACCTTCGGGCGCGGCGACCCGGTGGCCATTCTCGCCCCCGACGGTCACAAGCTGGGGCAGGGGCTGGCCCGCTACACCGCCGCCGAAACCCGCACCATTCGCGGCCACCGCTCGGACGAGATCGAGGCGCTGCTGGGCTATCCGGGCCGCGCGGTGCTGATCCACCGGGACGACATGGCGCTTTAGTCCGCGGCTTCTTGTGTCTATAAATATCCCCGCCGGCGGACGAGACCTCCGGCACATTGCCAGCAAAGGCTGATCCGATGAAAGATTTCGCAGACATTCCCGCCCTGATGGATGACATCGGTGCCCGCGCCAAGGCCGCCGCGGCGCAGCTGGCCTATGCCAGTGCCGAGGACAAGCAAGCCGCGCTGGCCGCAGCCGCCGATGCTGTCTGGAATACCCGCGACAGGATCATCGAGGCTAATGCGAAAGACCTCGACTATGGCCGTGACAAGGGGTTGAGCCCGGCGATGATGGACCGGCTCACGCTGGACGAGACCCGTATCGGCGCCATCTGCAAGGGCCTGCGGGCGGTGGCCGACCAGCCCGATCCCGTGGGTGAGGTGATGGCGGAGTGGGACCGGCCCACCGGTCTGCACATCCGTCGGGTGCGCACCCCCTTGGGCGTGGTCGGCGTAATCTACGAAAGTCGGCCCAACGTGACGGCGGATGCCGGCGCGCTCTGCCTGAAGGCCGGCAACGCGGTCATCCTGCGAGGCGGCTCTGAAAGCTTTCATTCCAGCCAGGCGATCCATGCGGCGATGGCCGAGGGGCTGCGCGCCGCCGGGCTGCCCGAGGATGCCATACAACTGGTGCCCACCCGTGACCGGGCTGCGGTGAGCCGGATGCTGACGATGACCGATTTCATCGACGTGATCGTGCCGCGCGGCGGCAAGGGGCTGGTGGGCCTCGTGCAGCGCGAGGCGCGGGTGCCTGTGTTTGCCCATCTCGAGGGCATCGTGCACGTCTATCTGGACAAGGCCGCCGATCCGATCAAGGCGCTCGACGTCGTTCTGAACGCCAAGACCAGGCGCACCGGAATTTGCGGCGCGGCGGAATGCCTGCTGATCCATGAGGACATCGTCGACACCATCGGCCAGGGCGTGGTTCGCGCGCTGCTTGATGCCGGCGTCGAGGTGCGCGCCGACGCGCGCTTGCAGAAGATCGAGGGCACTGTTGCAGCGGCGGAGGACGATTGGGGTCGCGAATACCTGGATTCCATCCTCGCGGCGCGGGTGGTTCCCGATCTGGACGCGGCCATCGCTCATATTCGCGACTACAGCTCCAGCCACACCGAATGCATCATCACCGAGGACGACGCCGCCGCGGCGCGGTTCTTCCAGCGCATCGACAGCGCGATCCTGATGCGCAATGCCTCGACCCAGTTTGCCGACGGCGGCGAATTCGGCATGGGCGCCGAGATCGGCATTGCGACCGGCAAGATGCACGCCCGTGGGCCGGTCGGGGCGGAGCAGCTGACCAGCTTCAAGTATCTGGTCGAGGGCGACGGGACGACCCGCGACTGACGGGGCTATTGGCCTGACGGAGCGACCTATACGGTCAGCACGATCTGGTCTCCGTTGTGTTCCATCACAGTCTTGCGGCCCAACTCGCGCGCGAGGACAGGCAACAGGACAAACTGCACGTAGTTGGCAGGCACCACCGGTTCGACGCTTGCCGGGTCGGCCGCATTGGCAATGAATTCCATCTGGTCCCAATGGCTTGGGTCCGGAGCGATTCGCCCTGCCCGGCCGGTAAGGGTCCAGCAGCCCGGAGTGTATTTCAGACCGATCGCGCCGCCCCGGGGCAAGGCAGCCTCGACACACTGCAAGGCAAGCAGCGCCAATTGCACTTCGCGCCGCGGCAGGTCGCCATCGGGTGTCCAGTCATAGGTCACGCGGCCGGTGACGTTCAGCGTGTTCAGCACCGAAGCGACCTCCTTTCGCGACACCAGGGCGTTGTCCGAGGCAGCGCCAAACGCGATCCGGAAGAAACGAATACGAGCACTGGCGTGTTCGCAGCTTTCGGTGACCAGCGTCAACTCCGGCCCTTCGCCGCCGCCGGCAAGGGCCATCAGCTCAAGCCCATTCGAGATTGCGCCCACCGGGCTGATCAGGTCGTGGCAGATGCGTGAAGCTATCAGCGAGGCAAGCTTTGCCGTATAGGGTGTCATGTCGGGTCTGATCTCCGGGAGGGTCGCGGAATGGAAGATATGAACGCATTGCTGGAGCCGGGCAACCTGGTCCGGCATCCTGACCGTCCGGACTGGGGAGTAGGGCAGGTTCAGTCGAATATCGGCGGCAAGATCACAGTCAACTTTCGGGAAGCGGGCAAGGTTGTCATTGATGGAGGACGGGTCGCGCTGGACCCGGTGTTCGAGTGACAGGCTAGGCAGGGAAGGGTTAACGAGGGTTTAACAGGTCCCGACGTCAGCCGCTTTGCGCAAGCGTTGTCATTGCCTTGCGGGACGCTTATGAACCGCAGCGAAACGTCTGGATCCAGGACCGCCATGTGCATACCGGAGTTCACCGTCCGTCTCGCCGAGACCGAAGACGAGGTCCGTGCAGCTCAGGCGCTGCGCTACCGGGTTTTCGTCGAAGAGCTTGGCGGCGGCGGCGACATGGTCGACCACGCGGCAAAGCTTGAGCAAGACCGGCTGGATCCGTTCTTCGACCATTTATTGCTGTATGACATGGCGCGCAAGACCGATCCGGTGGTCGGCGTCTACCGGGTGATGCGCGACGATCAGGCAAGTGCGGCGGGGGCATTTTACTCCGAGGAGGAATACGACCTATCGGCTTTACGGCGCTCCGGCCGCAGGCTGATGGAACTCGGCCGTTCTTGCCTGCATCGCGACTATCGCGGCGGGGCGGCCATGTTTCACCTTTGGCAGGCGCTCGCGGCCTATGTTGAGCGGCATGGGATCGAGATCCTGTTCGGCGTGGCAAGCTTTCATGGCACCGATGCCTCGCGGTTGGCACAGCCGCTGTCGCTTCTGCATGCCCGCCATCTTGCGCCCGAACCGCTCCGGGTCCGGGCACGCGAGGCGCAGTACCAATGCATGGACCTGTTGCCGCCGGAGAAGATTGACAGAAAACAGGCGATGCTGGAGACGCCGGCGCTGATCAAGGCCTACCTCCGGCTGGGGGGCTGCGTCGGCGAGGGCGCTTGGATCGACCACGCATTCAACACCATTGACGTCTGCCTCGTGATGGATACGGACCGGATGAACCAGAAGCAGCGCCGGCTTTATGCCGCGACGGGAAGTCCCGCGTGACGCCGACCTGGATATCGGACCGGCCGCCGCCGCCCCTGGCACGCCCGGAAGGCCTGCGCGACTGGGCGCGGGTGGCGCGGCGCAGTCTGCCGTTCCTGCTAATCCTGGGCGTCGGTCTGGCGCTGTCGATGCTGGTGCGGCTGGTGGAGTGGCCGGTTTGCGGTCTTCGCAGGCCGGTGTCGCCCTATATCACGGTCTGGGTTTGCCGGGGCGTCCTGCGCATTCTCGGACTGCGGTACCAGCTGCGCGGCCAGCCGATGCGCGAACATGGGGCCTTCGTCGCCAACCACGCGTCGTGGCTGGATATTTTCGTTCTGAACGCCGCGCGCGACGTCTATTTCGTGGCCAAGGCGGAGGTTGCGACCTGGCCAGGAATCGGGCTTCTGGCGCGCGCCACCGGCACGGTGTTCATCGCCCGCGACCGGCGGCAGGCCAAGGCCCAGACCGAGTTGTTCCGTGCGCGGCTGACCGGGCGGCATCACCTGCTGTTCTTTCCGGAGGGTACTTCGACCGACAGCCTGCGGGTGCTGCCCTTCAAGACCACGCTTTTCGGCGCCTTCTTTGACGAGGCCCTGCGGGACGAGATGTACGTGCAGCCGGTGACGCTGATCTATCATCCGCCAGAAGGCGAAGAGCCGCGGTTCTATGGGTGGTGGGGAGACACCGATTTCGGCGAACACCTGTTGGCGATGCTGGTGGCAAAGCGGCACGGCCGGGCCGAGCTGGTGTTTCACACGCCCTTGAAAGTAGCCGATTACGCGGATCGCAAGAGCCTGGCGTGGGCAGCGGAAGAAGCGGTGCGCTCGGCGCATGAAGCGGCGCTGCAGCGCTGAGGTATTCGGAACGCATTGCCGCGTCCCGGGCCTTACCCGGGACCTCCGCCTTATCGGCAGCCATGAGGTCCCGGATCAGGTCCGGGACGCGGGCGGCCACCGGGTCAGAGGGTCATCGCCTCGTAGAAGGTGCGGGCGCGGGCGGCGGGATCGTCGGCGGTCCAGATCTCTTCGCCGATGGCAAAGAAATCGGTGACCGGGGTCAGATCGCGGATCAACGCTTCGTCCAAGGCGCCTTCGGCGACCACCGGCAGCTCGATCATATTCGTCCACCAGTCGAACAGCTCGCGTTCCGCCAAGGCACCGTCGTCCAGCGCGGTTTCACCCACCGGTCCGAAGCAGACGTAATCCGCCCCGGCCTCGCCGCCCGACATGCCGTCATGGCGCGAGGTGCCGGCGTGCAGGCCAACGATCGCGTCCTCTCCCAGGGTCTTGCGGGCGGCGCGAACTCCGTGGACGTCGTTCAGGTGCACCCCGTCGAGCCCGTGGCGCTGCGCCAGAAGCACATGGCGGTCGATCACCATGGCGATGTCGCGCACATGGGTGATCTCTCGGCAGAGGTCGGCGGCGCGGGCGATGCGGTCTTCGTCATGGCTGGCCAGGGCGAGGCGCAGGCAGGCCACCGGAACCGCATCAAGGACGGCCTCCAGGTTATTGCCGAAGCTCGACAATTCGAACGCAGGCGGGGTGATCAAGTAGATCTGGGGATGCTCGGTTTCGGCCATCTGAAAACTCCGCGGACGGGTGAGTCCGCGTGCTATACAAGGGATTGTTCGGAAAGGCTACTTCGGCGGCAGCGTATCAACGAATTGCAGCGCCAACGCCAGCAATCCGGCGCGGCTGGCATCGCGGTCGATATCGTCCTCGTAAAGCTCGATCATGCCGCCCATCTTGCGACCGGTGAAGGCCATGGGCTGCGCGCCCTCCAGCGACAGCGCCCGTTCCTCGTTGTCCTTGCCCACGCGATACATCAGCCCGCGTTTGTGAACGCCGCACAGCATATTGCCGGCCAGCATGAAACACAGGCCGCCGAACATCTTGCGTTCGCTCAATTCATCACTGCGGGGGCCGAGCGCTTCGGCCAGGTCATCGCGCATGAGGGTTTCGAAACCGGGGTCATAGGCCATGTGTCTGCGCCTTCCGCTGCTGTCGGATGCCTCCGGCGGGAGTTTAACCGGCAAGATGAAGCAGGGGAATTGCTCTTTCCCGTCGCGCGGCTTATGGGGCGGGCATGACAGAGACAGCTTCACATCGCCCGCAACCGACCGTGGTCCTCGTACGTCCGCAGATGGGCGAGAACATCGGTGGCGCGGCGCGCGCCATGTGGAACTTCGGGCTGGACCGGATGCGGGTCGTCGCGCCGCGCGATGGCTGGCCCAATTCCAAGGCCGTGGCCATGGCAAGCGGCGCGGGGCGGCTGCTGGACGAGGCCGGGCATTTCCAGACCACGGCCGAGGCGGTGGGCGATTGCACCTATGTTTTTGCCACCACCGCTCGCCAGCGCGGCCTGACCAAACCGGTGGTCAGCCCGGAACGCGCGATGCAGATGGCCGCCGAGAAGATGGCCGCCGGTGAAAAGGTGGCAGTGCTGTTCGGACCGGAGCGGGCGGGGCTCGAGAATGACGATATCGCGGTGGCGAACGCGATCATCTCGGTGCCGGTGAACCCGGAATTCGCCTCGCTCAACCTCGCGCAATGCGTCTTGCTGACGGCCTATGAATGGCGCCGCGCCAGCGCGGCGGTCACTCATGAGACGATGGAGATGGCCAAGACCGACTGGGCCAGCACCATCGAGATCGAGAAGCTGGCCGAACATTACGAAGACAGGCTCGAGGACGCAGGCTTTTTCTTTCCGCCCACCAAGGCCGAAGGGATGAAGATCAACCTGCGCAATCTCTGGTCGCGGATGCGGCTGACACGGGCCGATGTGCAGATGCTGCACGGGATAATGCGGCAGATGGTGCGTTGGAAGGACAGGGCGGACTGACCGATCGGTCAATCCGCTTGAGGCAGGTCTGGTCAGACCCGTGACGTTCGGCAGCGGTTCATCGGACCGCTGCCATGTCCGTCAGTAGCCGCTGCTGCTCTTCTTTTTCTTCGGCGGCGTGTAGGAGGTGCTGCGGCATTCGTGCTGCTGCAGATACCGGGACGCGACCCAGTAGTGATGGCCTTGCCACGACAGCTTGGACCAGCCGCTCTGATGGCCGACCACATCAACCGGAGCGCAGGCGTGGAAGGTGTGGATCACGTCATAATGGGTGCCGGGGCCGGAGCGGGCATTCAGGGTGATGCCATGTTCGACCCACCAGGTGGCCGCCGAACCGGCGGTCGCGGCGAGTGTCGTGGCAGCGGCAAGACAGGCTACGGTCAGAAAACGTTTCATGATAAGTCCTTTCAATGAACTGGTTGCCCTTGGCGGGGCGGGTGCGAAAACTTGGGTCAGAAAACAGAGCCGGAGCCGGGGATCACCCTTCGTCGGCTGAGCCAGCCTACGGCAATTGTCCTCATTTGGGAAGCAACTTGAGGTAGATGGACGTGGACGCCGCTGGGCACGGCGTGCGGCGCGTGACGGATGACCGGCTCGGGCAGACGCGATCCTGGGACGGTCTGCCCGCGCACGATCGGGACGTCGGGTCTCAGTAGCCGTAGCTGTAGGTGTAGCCGTAGCTGGGGGTGACGAAGTAGTACTTCTTCACGTGGTAGTTCTTGTGGGTATGGTGGTACTTCTTGTAGCCGAAGTGGCACTTGTGGTTGCTCAGGTATTTGGCCGCGACCCAGAAGTAGTGGCCCTGCCAGGACACCTTGGCCCAGCCCTTCTTGTAGCCGATCACATGCACCTTGCGGCACTGGTCGAGCTGGCCGATCACGTCGTAGTAGGTGCCGGGGCCGGTGCGGGCGTTAAGGGTGATGCCTTTTTCGACCCAGAAGGTGGTGGCCGAGGCGGTGCCTGCGCTGGCGAGGGTCGAGGCGGCGATGGCGGCTGCGATCAGGAACTTTTTCATGGCTGGGACCTTTCTGAAAACGGTGTCTGGTGGCTGCTTTCGATGTATTGAAGGTACCTTTTCCGCCGACTTGCCATAAGTCCGGGATTCCGGACGGAGGTATTCCTTACCCGTTGTTTGCAGGCCGGGGGACGCTTGAAGCCCCGATGCTGCCGTCATACTGTCCGCCGCAAACTGGAGAGGCGCATGGCCAAAAAACGCAGTATCTTCGAGGAAGTCGGCAGCGACCGGCAGGACGCCCCCCCGCGCGAGACGGGGATGATCGACCGTGGTCGCCGTGGCGCGCGCCGGGCAATCCGGGTCTGGCTGATGGCGCTTTTCGCGCTGGTGGTGGCGATGATCGTGGTCGGCGGACTGACACGGCTGACCGACTCCGGCCTTTCGATCACCGAGTGGCGGCCTGTCACCGGGGCGCTGCCACCGATGTCGGCCACCGAGTGGGCCACCGAATTCGAGAAGTATCAGGCGATCCCCGAGTACGAGTTGCAGAACCGGGGCATGACGCTTTCCGAGTTCAAGGTCATTTACTGGTGGGAATGGGGCCACCGACAGCTGGGCCGCTTCGTGGGGCTGGTCTGGGCGCTGGGCTTCTTCGGCTTCCTGGCGGCCCGGAAGATCCCTCCGGGCTGGACCGGCAAGTTGCTGATCCCGGGTGCCCTGGGGGCCGTGCAGGGCGCCGTGGGCTGGTGGATGGTGTCCTCTGGCCTGACAGGGACCATGCTGGACGTGGCAAGTTACCGGTTGGCGACGCATTTGGGGCTGGCCTTCGTGATCCTCGGCGTGTTGGGCTGGTATGTCTTTCAGCTGGGCTGCGAAGAACGTGAACTGATGCAGTGCCGCCGAAACCGCGAGATGAAGCTCTTCAAAATGGGCACCGGATTGATGCATTTCGCCTTTCTGCAGATCCTGCTGGGGGCGCTAGTGGCGGGCATCGACGCGGGCCGCAACTACACCGACTGGCCGCTGATGGCGGGTGGCTTCTTCCCGCCGTTCCCGTTCGAGCTTGAGCCGGTCTGGCGCAATTTCTTCGAGAACGATGGGCTGGTGCAATTCATGCACCGGATGGCGGGATATCTGTTGATACTTTTCGGGGTCGTGGTCTGGCTGCGGGCGCGGAAGTCACCCAATTCGCAGACCCGGTTTGCCTTCAATGCCGTGCTGGCGATGATGGTGTTGCAGATGGTTCTTGGAGTGGTAACCGTGGTCTATTCGGCACCGCTGCACATCGCCATCGTGCACCAGCTGGGCGCGGTGGTGCTCTGGGTGCTGATCCTGCGCGCGCGGTTCATCGCCGGTTACCCGACATCCGATTCCATTCGCGGGAGCGTCTGACATGACAGCCTATGACGAGTTGATGACCTGGCAGCGCCAGACCGAGGCGTTGGCGCAGGTCGCCGGGCGGCTGGGCTGGGATCAGGAAACCATGATGCCCAAGGGCGCCGCCGAGCAACGGGGCGAGGAGATCGGCGCCATGGAAGAGGTGCTGCACGCCCGGCGTACAGCGCCCGAAGTCGGCGCTTGGCTGGCGGCGATCGACGACGCGGGGCTGGACCCGGTGGGGCAGGCGCAACTGCGTCACATCCGGCACGATTACAAACGCGCGGTGCGGGTGCCGGGCAAGCTGGCGGCGCGGATCGCGCGGGTGACATCGGTGGCCTATGGCAAATGGGCCGAGGCGCGCGGCAACGAGGATTTCGCCGCTTTCGCTCCGGTGCTGGCCGAGGTGGTGGCGCTGCGGCGCGAGGAAGGGGCGCACATGGCCGAGGGGGGCGATGTCTATGACGCGCTTCTTGACGGCTACGAGCCGGGGGCCAGCGGCGCCGAGGTCGCGGCGATGTTCGACGCGCTCAGGCCCGGCCTCGTGTCCTTGCGGCAGGCGGTGCTCGATCAGCCTGAGCCACCGCAGGTCTCAGGCAACTTCGATCACGGTGTGCAGATGACACTGTCGCGCAAGGTGGCCGAGGTCTTCGGTTACGACTTCGACCGCGGGCGGATAGACAAGGCGGTGCATCCGTTTTCGTCGGGGTCCGGTTCGGACGTGCGGATCACCACGCGGACGGCGGCGGATGATCCGTTCAACTGCATCTACTCGACGATCCACGAGGTCGGCCATGCCTGCTATGAACAGGGGATCGACGACGCTTATGCGCTAAGCCCGCTGGGGCAGGGCGTGTCACTGGGCGTGCATGAAAGCCAGAGCCGCATCTACGAAAACCAGTTGGGGCGGTCGCGTGCCTACTGTCACTGGCTTTATGGGCAGATGCGCGATGCCTTCGGCGATCTGGGTGTGAAGGATGAAGAGGCGTTCTATGCGGCTGTGAACCGTGTCCATCGCGGCTATATCCGTACCGAGGCGGACGAGGTGCAATACAACCTGCACATCATGCTGCGCTTCGATCTCGAACGTGACCTTGCACATGGCAAGCTGGAGGTCTCGGACCTTGAAGAGGCATGGAACGCACGGTTCGAACAGGACTTCGGCTATGCCGTGGACAAGCCGTCCAACGGGGTCCTGCAGGACGTGCACTGGGCTGCCGGGCTGTTGGGCTATTTCCCGACCTACGCGCTTGGCAACGTCTATGCGGGCTGCCTGCATCGTTCGCTGCTGGACGCGGTGCCGGATCTGGACGCGCATCTTGCGGCCGGCGATCTGTCCACCGCGACGGGTTGGCTGCGCGAGAACCTGCAACGGCACGGCGGGCTCTACGAGCCGCGTGATTTGGTACGAAGGGCATGTGGGTTCGAACCCTCTGAAGTGCCGCTGCTGGGCTATCTCGAGGCGAAGTTTGCGGACCTCTACGCGCTCTGAGGCGTCACTCTGACAGTGCGGGCAGGTTGCCTGGATAGGCCGTCATACCGCCGGGAAACCCGGTCGTCAGGCCAGTAAGACGTTTCGGATGCAGATGCCCCCCGGTTGCGCTGATTGCGCCCATAATGGCATCGGCTCGCTGTTTTCTCAACCTTTGGGGGAAAACGGGGCTAGTCTTCTGCCCCGTCCTCCTCGTCGCCCTGTTCGGCAATCCACGCGACGCTGACGACTTCCTCGCCCTTGCCGGTGTTGAACACCCGCACGCCACCTGCGCTGCGCGACCGGAACGAGATACCGTCGACCGGCACCCGAATGGATTGACCGCGCGAGGTTGCGAGCATGATCTGGTCGTCCAACTCGACGGGGAAGGAGGCCACGATCTCGCCGCCGCGCATTGCCTTGTCCATCGCCGTCACGCCAAGACCGCCGCGCCCGCGAACCGGATAGTCATGGCTCGACGACAGCTTGCCCGAGCCCTTGGCGGTGATCGTCAGGATCAGGTTCTCGGCAGCCGACATCTCGACATAGCGCTCGTTCGAGAAGTTCGGATCGGCGGGCGCCTCTTCCTCGTCCGCGCCCTCATCGTCTGACAGGCCGGCCATGGCGCGGCGCATCTTGAGGTACGCGGTGCGCTCTTCCGAAGTGGCGTCGAAGTGCCGGATCACCGACATCGAGACCACCCGGTCGCCGTTGTTGAGCCGGATGCCGCGCACACCGACCGAGTTGCGCGAATTGAACACCCGCACATCGGTGGTCGGGAAGCGGATGGCGCGGCCGGAGTTCGTCACCAGCATCACGTCGTCGTCTTCCGAACAGATGCGGGCGTTGATCAGCGACATGCCTTCGTTTTCGTCCTCGAACTTCATGGCGATTTTGCCATTGGACTTCACGTTGGTGAAATCCGACAGCCGGTTGCGCCGCACGGTACCCTTGTCGGTGGCAAAGACGATCTGAAGGTCGTCCCATTCGTCCTCGTCGCGATCCACCGGCATGATGGCGGCGATCGAGACGCCGGTCGGGATCGGCAGGATGTTGACGATGGCCTTGCCCTTCGACGTGCGCCCGCCCAGCGGCAACCGCCAGGTCTTTAGCTTGTAGGCCATGCCGTCAGTGGTGAAGAACAGAAGCTGCGTATGGGTGTTGGCCACGAACAGCGTGGTGACCACGTCGTCGTCCTTCAGCGCGCCGCCGGAAACGCCCTTGCCGCCGCGCTTCTGCGAGCGGAAGTCGGCCAGCGGCGTGCGCTTGATATAGCCGCCCTGGGTGACCGTAACGACCATGTCCTCACGCTCGATCAGGTCCTCGTCTTCCATGTCACCGGCCCAGTCGGTGATCTCGGTGCGGCGCGGCACGGCAAACAGGTCGCGGGTCTCGCGCAGCTCTTCGGAGATGATCGTCATGATGCGGTCGCGCGACGACAGGATGTCGAGGTAATCCTTGATCTTGCCGGCCAGTTCTTCCAGCTCGTCGGTGACCTCCTTGACGCCCAGTTGGGTCAGGCGTTGCAACCGCAGTTCAAGGATGGCGCGGGCCTGCGCTTCCGACAGGTTGTAGGTGCCGTCCTCGTTGATCGGGTGGGTGGGGTCGTCGATCAGGCGGATATAGGGCGCGATTTCCTTGGCCGGCCAGCGCCGGGTCATCAGTTTTTCGCGGGCTTCAGCAGCATCGGCAGAGGCGCGGATGGTGGCGACAACCTCGTCGACGTTCGTCACCGCGACTGCCAGACCACAAAGGATGTGGCTGCGTTCCCGCGCTTTGCGCAGCAGATAGGCGGTGCGCCGGGCCACGACGTCCTCGCGGAAGTCGAGGAACGATGTCAGGAAGGCGCGCAGGGTCAATTGTTCGGGTCTGCCGCCGTTCAGGGCCAGCATGTTGCAGCCGAAATATGTCTGCATCGGCGTGAAGCGGAACAGCTGGTTCAGCACCACCTCGGGCGTCGCGTCGCGCTTAAGTTCGACCACCACGCGCACGCCGTTGCGATCGCTTTCGTCCTGCACGTGGGCGATGCCCTCGATGCGCTTCTCGCGGGCGGCCTCGGCGATCTTTTCGATCATCGCGGCTTTGTTCACCTGATAGGGGATCTCGTCGACGACGATGGCGTAGCGGTCCTTGCGCAGTTCTTCGACGCGCGTCTTCGCCCGGATGATGACGCTGCCGCGCCCCTCCAGATAGGCCTTGCGCGCGCCGGAGCGGCCGAGGATCAGCCCGCCGGTCGGAAAGTCCGGCGCCGGGATGTACTGGATCAGCTGCTCCGAGGTCAGGTCCGGGTCTTCGATCAGTGCCAGACAGGCGTCGATGACCTCGCCCAGGTTGTGCGGCGGGATGTTGGTGGCCATGCCGACGGCGATGCCGCCCGCGCCATTGACCAGCATGTTGGGAAAACGCGCCGGCAAAACCGTGGGCTCGCGATCCTTGCCGTCGTAGTTATCCTGAAAATCCACCGTCTCCTTGTCGATATCGGCAAGGATATAGGCGGCGGGTTTGTCCATCCGCACTTCGGTATAGCGCATCGCGGCGGGGTTATCGCCGTCCATCGAACCGAAGTTGCCCTGACCATCCAGAAGCGGCAGCGACATCGAGAAGTCCTGCGCCATCCGCACCAGCGCGTCATAGATGGCTGAATCCCCGTGCGGGTGATATTTCCCCATGACGTCGCCCACCGGACGCGCCGATTTGCGATACGGTTTGTCGTGGCTGTTGCCGGTCTCGTGCATCGCATAGAGGATGCGCCGGTGCACAGGTTTCAGCCCGTCACGCAGATCCGGGATCGCGCGCGAGACGATGACCGACATGGCATAGTCGAGATAGGCCGACCGCATCTCGTCAGTGATCGAGACGGTGGGGCCGTGATGCTCGGGCCGATCCGGCTTTTCTTCTTCGTTGTCGGGGGCTTGGGGGTCGTCGCTCACGTCGTCTTCACCGCTTTTTGTCGGTTTCTATATATTGTTGTCGGACACTCTATCAGAAGCAGGATATGGGGTGCAATGCCTGCTTTCGAGGGGTTTGGCAGCCAAGCGCACGATCTGCTAACACACTGTTTTCTTTGAAAAGTCACAATTTGATGGCAAGATTCGAAAAACATAAGAAACTACGAGGTGCAAGATGCAGATGTCCGAGACGGAAATGATGCTGCGTGGCTACGGGCTGACCACGGCAGAATTCTTCTACCGCATGCCCGATTACACCCATGTGTTGAACTCCTATATCTGGCAGGATTACGACACCGCCCCCGATCATCCGCGGTTGTTCAAATTCATCGAGTTCTGGCAGGACGAGATCGAGGGGCCGTTGCACTCGGTGCGTTTTTCACACCGAAAGATGCTGGCCTCCGGCGAGTGGCAGAACGTGGTGGGTGAGTTTACCTATCACTAAGCGATCGCGGTCCGACGCCGCCGACGCCTTGCTCAATTGCGACGGCCCTGCTGTCCGGCGCAGAGCCCCGAACCGCGCCACTGTTAGGGAATGATCCGGGTATACTTCACGCCTTCCAGCGTCGCGCCGACGCGCAGCCCGGCCTGACCGAAGATCACCGCAATGATCGGTGCCAGCGATGTGGTCGTTTCAGCGCTCAGGTTGCCGCCGCTGTCGGGAATGGCATAGGTCACGCCGGCACCTGCCGCGAAACCGGGCGAACGCCGGAAGTTTTCCAGCGCCTCGTTGGTCATGAAGAACAGCACGTGAGCGTATTGCTGCGCGCCGATCTGCAGACCGGTCGAGATCTTGGTCAGCGCATAGTAATCCACCGTTGCACCGTTGATCCGGAGCGCCCCACGGCCGTAGCCGCCGCCGAAGCCAAGTCCTGCCTCGGTCACCAGTGGCATCACCAGCATGCCAACAGATTTCTCCGCCACCTGCCGGGTGCCGGGAAAGTCCGCGTAAAGCTGCGCCAGGGTGGAATCGACGCGGGCGTCGATCATGGCGGGCCCGCGAGAGCCGACGCCGTTACCGCAGGCGGCCAGCGCGGTCACGGCCAGCCCGGACAGGACGAAGGAACGACGGGGAAGTTGGGTCATCTGATACCTCTGCTCGAAAATCCTCGGTGCCGGTCTTGACGCCGGTCGCGCGCAGTATAGGCAGATGTGTGCGCACTGTCACGCCGCGAAAGCGGACGCTACATCGGGCGGCGGGACGGCGCTGAGCGTGGGTGAGACTCGTCGGCTCAGGTCAACAGATCGAGCGCGTTCTCAGCCGCGGTGTTGCTGCCATAGCTGGTTGCGACCGACAGGCTGGCATAGGACAGGGATGCCTGCTGGATCACGCTGGATGTTTGGTCATCGGAGGGGGATACCTCGGACGTGAGGCTAACACTCATGTAGGCAAAAGACATCTCGGCAGGTGGCTGTGGCACGGACCCTGCGACAATGGGCTGGGCCGCGTCGTCACTTTCGCCTCCTTCATCGTCAAAGCCGTCGATCACTCCAACATCGTCCAGGTCTGCGCCGCTGGTGCCCACGAGGCTGGCGGCAATCGCAGCGGGGTCGGTGCCCCGCGCAATGGCCGAAGCCGCCAGACCCTGGGCGTTCTTCGGCAGGCTCTCACCCTGCTCTTGGGCAGCCTGAACCAAGGCCTTCGCCTGATGGCCCACCGATGTCCCGCGCTTGTCGGGGGCGCCCTCGGGCGCTGGTTCGAACGATGCAGCCGACTGGGTGCTGGCTGCGGTCCTTGCGAGGCTGACGGTGCTGACAGACAGGGTGCTGCTGATCATAGGGGTCTCCGAAGGGCTGAAACTGGGAACACTCGGCGTACTCCCATAGGCTTCTAGCGCACAGACCCTAACGAGACGTCATCAGATAAAATCCCGCGTGCTTCTTGCCGCTCACCCATTCAGCAGTCGGGATGCCTCTGGCGCGAAGTAGGTGAGAATGCCGTCACAGCCGGCGCGTTTGAAGGCCATCAGGCTTTCCATCATCACCCGCTCGCCGTCGACCCAGCCGTTCAGTGCCGCGCCCCGGATCATCGCATATTCGCCAGAGACCTGGTAGGCGAAGGTCGGTGCGCCGAAGGTGTCCTTTACCCGGCGACAGATATCCAGATACGGCAGGCCGGGCTTGATCATCACCATATCGGCGCCTTCCGAAAGGTCACGTTCCACCAGCCGCAGCGCTTCGTTTGAATTGGAGGGGTCCATCTGGTAGCTCTTCTTGTCGCCCTTGAGCGCACCCGACGCGCCCACTGCATCGCGGAATGGTCCATAGAAGGCGCTGGCGTATTTCGCCGAATAGCTGAGCAGCGAGACGTTATGATGGCCGGCGCTCTCAAGCGCCTGCCGCATCGCGCCGATCCGGCCGTCCATCATGTCTGACGGGCCGATGATGTCGGCGCCGGCCAGGGCCTGGCTGAGCGTCTGCTTCACCAGTGCCTCGACGGTGGCGTCATTGACCACCTCGCCGTCGACTACAAAACCGTCATGTCCGTCGATGTTGTACGGGTCCAGGGCCACATCGGTCATCACCGCCATGTCCGGCACCGCCTGCTTTATGGCGCGGGTGGCGCGGTTCGACAGGTTCTCCGGATTCCAGGCCTCGGCGCAGTCCTTGGTCTTGAGCGACGGATCGGTATAGGGAAACAGGCAGATCGCGGGAATGCCGAGCGCGTGGGCCTCTTGTGCCGCTGCGACCACCTTGTCGACCGACCGCCGGGTGACACCCGGCATCGATGGGATCGGCTCTTCGATGCCCTCGCCGTCGCGAACGAAGACCGGCCAAATGAAATCGGCGGGGCTCAGGTGGTTTTCGCGCACCAGATCGCGCACAGCGGCGGACTTGCGCAGGCGGCGGAAACGGGCGGCAGGATAGGGGGCAACAGTCATTGCATTCTCCGGATAGCGGCCCGCGATACCTGCCAAGCCCGCGCGCCCAAGTCCAGACCTGACGCGCGTCGGGAAGGGCTGCAAGGACCCCTCTGGGCAAGCGCGCAAGGCTGGGTTAAGGAAACCGGACGCACTATTCAGGAGCCCGCGGTGAACGACCTGCAACTTGCCATCTTCGAGCATATCGACATGCGGTCGTTTTCAAACCTATGGTACTGGATCGGCCTTGCCGTGATGTGGTCGACCGCAAGCCATTGGGTCCTGGGCGTGCCTTTCGACATGGTCACCAATGCAAACCGCCGCGGCGGGCAGATGCAGTACGATCTCGAGGAACTGGTGCGCATCAACACCGGACGCTTGCTGTATATTGCGGGTGTGGCCGGGCTTTGGCTGCTGGGGTTTGCCTGTTTCGTGCTGAGCGGTCTGGTGGTCCTGGGTTTCTGGTACGACGTGGAATTTGCGCAGGCGGTTTTTCTGATGGCCTTTCCGATGTGCCTCGTCTGGCTGCTGAGCATCAGCACCTCCCGCCGGATTGCCGACGAGCAGCTGGATGGCGCGGCGCTGCGCAAACGGCTGGTGCGGCACCGCTTCTACGTTCAATTGCTGGGCGTCTTCTCGATCTTCGTGACCGCGATGTGGGGCATGTACAAGAATTTCTCGCTCGGGGCGCTCGGCGGTTGACGTTGCATCGCCGCTGGCACAGTTAAGCGGGATGTCCGATCCTCAGACCCGCATTGTCGGCGGCGCGCCCGAAGGTTTCGACGCCCGCCTGATCCTTCAGGAAGTCGCGAAAAGCGGCGGCCCGGTTATGCACATCGCCCGCGACGACAAGCGGCTGGCCGCGATGCAGGCGGCCTTGGCCTTCTTCGCCCCCGACATGCCGGTGCTGACCTTCCCGGCCTGGGACTGCCTGCCCTACGACCGGGTTTCGCCGCATGCCGACATCTCGGCGGCGCGCATGGCGACGCTGGCCGGGCTGGTGCACGGCATGCCCGAACGCTTCGTGCTGCTGACCACGCTCAACGCCGCTACCCAGAAGATCCCCGCACGCGACGTTCTGCGTGAGGCCGCCTTCACCGCCCGCGTCGGCAACCGGATCGACGAGAAGGGGCTGCGCGACTTCCTGGTTCGGATGGGCTTCGTGCAGGCGCCCACGGTGATGGAGCCGGGCGATTACGCGGTGCGCGGCGGCATCATCGACATATACCCTCCGGGCGAGGGCGGGCCGGTACGGCTGGACCTGTTCGGCGACACGCTGGACGGGGCGCGGCGCTTCGACCCGGTCAGCCAGCGGACCACGGAGAAGCTCGACCTGGTTGAGCTGGCGCCTGTCAGCGAGGTGATCCTCGACGACGCGGCGATTACCCGGTTCCGTCAGAATTACCGCATCGAGTTCGGCGCCGCAGGCAGCGACGACCCACTGTACGAGGCGATCAGCGCCGGGCGCAAGCACCAGGGCGCGGAACACTGGCTGGGCCTGTTTCACGAGCGACTGGAGACGTTGTTCGACTATCTGCCGCAAGCCACCATCACACAGGACGATCAGGCCACCCCGGCGCGGCTGTCGCGATGGGAGATGATCGAGGACCAGTATGAAACCCGGCGGCTGGCAATGGCCAACAAGAGCCGCATGGACACCGTCTACAAGCCTGCGCCGCCGGCGACGCTTTACCTGGACGATGCCGCATGGGAGGCCGCTGTCGCCGGACGCAGACTGTTGCAGTTCCATCCGCTGCCGCAGGCCTCCGGTCCGGGGGTGACGGATGCGAGCGGCCGCATCGGACGCAATTTCGCGCCCGAGCGTCAGCAGGAGAACATCAGTCTTTTTGGGGCCTTGGCGGATCATGTTAAGGCGAAGATGGCCGCGGGTCCGGTGGTCATCGCCTCCTATTCCGAGGGTGCGCGCGAGCGTCTGTCGGGCCTGATCGAGGACGAGGGACTGGCCGAGACTGTGCATGTGCGCGATGCAAGCGGCGTCGGCAAGCGCGGGCTGCATCTCGCCGTCTGGGCGCTTGAGCACGGGTTCGAGGGACCATGGGGCGACGGCGGCAAGTCGCGGATTACCGTCGTGTCAGAGCAGGACGTGCTGGGCGACCGACTGATCCGGAGCCCGAAGAAGAAGCGCCGGGCGGAAAACTTCCTGACCGAGACGCAAAGCCTCAGTCCCGGTGATCTTGTCGTGCACGTCGACCACGGCATCGGCCGCTACCTGGGACTTGAGGTGATCACCGCGGCGGGCGCGGCGCATGAATGTCTGGCGCTGGAATATGCCGAGACGGCAAAGCTTTACCTGCCGGTCGAGAATATCGAACTGCTGTCGAAATACGGCCATGAGGAAGGGCTTCTCGACAAGCTGGGCGGCGGTGCGTGGCAGGCCAAGAAGGCCAAGCTTAAGGAGCGCATCCGCGAGATGGCCGAACGGCTGATCCGGGTGGCAGCGGAACGCGCGCTGCGCAAGGCGCCGGTGATGGACCCACCGCACGGTGCCTACGAGGATTTCAGCGCACGGTTTCCATACGAGGAGACTGACGACCAGCTTCGCGCCATTGCGGACGTGATGGACGACATGCACTCGGGTCAGCCGATGGACCGGCTGATCTGCGGCGATGTGGGTTTCGGCAAGACCGAGGTAGCGATGCGGGCGGCGTTCGTGGCCGGCATGTCGGGGATGCAGGTGGCGGTGATCGCACCAACGACGCTGCTGGCGCGCCAGCACTACCAGAGCTTTGCCGAACGGTTCCGCGGTTTCCCGGTCAACGTCCGCCCGCTGTCGCGCTTCGTGTCTGCGCGCGATGCAGCGCTGACGCGTGAGGGGATCTCGAAGGGCACGGCGGATATCGTGATCGGCACCCATGCTCTGTTGGCCAAGGCGATCCGGTTTCAGAACCTCGGCCTTCTCATCATCGACGAAGAGCAGCATTTCGGAGTGTCGCACAAGGAGCGGCTGAAGCAGTTGCGCACCGACATCCACGTGCTGACGCTGACCGCGACGCCAATTCCGCGCACGCTGCAGCTCTCGTTGTCGGGCGTCCGCGACTTGTCGATCATCGGCACGCCCCCCGTCGACCGGCTGGCGATCCGCACCTATGTCAGCGAATTCGACGCGGTCACGATCCGCGAGGCGCTGCTGCGCGAACATTACCGCGGCGGGCAAAGCTTCTATGTTGTGCCACGCCTCAGCGATCTGCCCGAGATCGAGGACTTCCTGAAGACCCAGGTGCCCGAGGTGTCCTACGTGGTGGCGCATGGCCAGATGGCGGCGGGTGAGCTCGACGACAAGATGAACGCCTTTTATGACGGCAAGTACGACGTGCTGCTGGCGACGACCATCGTGGAGTCGGGCCTGGATATCCCCACCGCCAACACCATGGTGGTGCACCGCGCCGACATGTTCGGGCTGGCGCAGCTTTACCAGATCCGGGGCCGGGTGGGGCGCTCGAAGACCCGCGCCTATGCCTATCTGACCACCAAGCCGCGCGCGCGCCTGACCGCGACGGCCGAAAAGCGTCTGCGGGTGCTGGGCTCGCTCGATACGCTGGGGGCAGGGTTCACGCTGGCCAGCCAGGACCTCGACATTCGTGGGGCGGGCAACCTGCTGGGCGAGGAACAGTCGGGCCAGATGAAGGATGTGGGCTACGAGCTTTACCAGTCGATGCTGGAGGAGGCGATCGCCAAGATCCGCGCCGGGGAGATGGAGGGCCTGTCAGAGGCCGACGACCAGTGGGCGCCGCAGATCAACCTCGGCGTGCCGGTGTTGATCCCCGAGGATTACGTGCCCGATCTCGATGTGCGGCTGGGACTCTACCGCCGCCTCTCGTCGCTGACCACTAAGGTGGAGCTTGAGGGATTTGCCGCCGAACTGATCGACCGCTTCGGGAAATTACCGAAGGAGGTCAATACGTTGCTGCTTGTTGTTCGCATCAAGGCAATGTGCAAGCGTGCCGGCATCGCCAAGCTCGACGGTGGGCCGAAGGGGGCCACGATCCAGTTCCACAACGACAAGTTCGCCTCGCCGCAGGGGCTGGTTGAATTCATTAAGGACCAGCGCGGGCTGGCCAAGGTGAAGGACAACAAGATCGTCGTTCGCCGCGACTGGAAGAGTGACGCCGACAAGATCAAAGGGGCCTTCGCCATCGCCCGCGATCTGGCCGAAAAGGTGGTGGCGGAGAAGAAAAAGAAGAAGACGGCGGGCGCCTGATCCATGGCTGGATCGGTGCAGTTCCGTCAACGGACCAAGGCCTCCTGATTGACGGCTGCGCCGGGCGTGATAAACCGCCGGCAAGCACAAGGGACAAACCGATGAACCTCTTTTCCGACCTGCGCGGCACGGTGATTGCCGCTCTGGAGCAGATGCAATCCGAGGGCGCGCTGCCCGAGGGCCTCGATTTCGCCAACGTCGCGGTCGAGCCGCCGCGCGACCCGCTGCACGGCGACATGGCGACCAATGCCGCGATGGTTCTGGCCAAGCCCGCAAGGCAAAAGCCGCGCGATATTGCCGAGGCGCTGGCCGTGAAACTGGGCGCCGACGACCGCATCACCTCGGCCGAAGTGGCAGGGCCGGGGTTCCTGAACCTGCGGCTGGCACCATCCGTCTGGCAGAAGATCGTCGGTGCGGTGCTGGCAGAAGGCACTGCCTACGGCCGCTCGACCATGGGGCAGGGGCAGCGGATTAACGTCGAATATGTCTCGGCCAACCCCACCGGCCCGCTGCACGTGGGCCACACTCGCGGCGCTGTCTTCGGCGATGCGCTGGCCAGCCTGCTGGATTATTCCGGCCACGATGTCACCCGCGAATACTATATCAACGACGGCGGCGCGCAGGTCGATGTGCTCGCGCGGTCGGTCTACCTGCGGTATCTCGAGGCGCACGGACAGGAGGTTGCCTTCGAGGATGGCACCTATCCCGGCGACTACCTGATCCCGGTGGGCGAGGCGCTGAAGGACAAGGTGAGTGATGCCTATGTCGATCAGCCCGAAGCGGTCTGGCTGGCGGAGGTGCGCGAATACGCCACCGAGGCGATGATGGAACTGATCCGCGCCGATCTGGGCCTGCTGGGCGTGCAGATGGATCACTTCTTTTCGGAGAAATCGCTTTATGGCACCGGACTGATCGAGGCGGCGATCCAGACTCTGGATGAAAAGGGGCTGATCTACGAAGGCGTGCTGGAGCCGCCAAAGGGCAAGAAACCCGAGGACTGGGAACCGCGTGAACAGACGCTGTTCAAGTCCACCGAACACGGTGACGACGTCGATCGCCCGGTCAAGAAATCCGACGGGTCTTGGACCTATTTCGCGCCTGACATTGCCTACCATTATGACAAGGTTTCCAGGGGCTTCGACGGGCTAATTGATGTATTCGGCGCGGATCACGGCGGCTATGTCAAACGCATGAAGGCCGCGGTTTCGGCGCTGTCGGATGGCAAGACGCCGCTCGACATCAAGCTGACCCAGTTGGTCAAGCTCTACAAGAACGGTGAACCCTTCAAGATGTCGAAGCGTGCGGGCACCTTCGTCACCCTGCGCGACGTGGTCGACCAAGTCGGCCCGGACGTGACCCGCTTCGTGATGCTGACGCGCAAGAACGACGCGCCGCTGGATTTCGACTTCGACAAGGTGCTGGAGCAAAGCCGCGAGAACCCGGTGTTCTATGTGCAGTACGCTCACGCCCGCGTGCATTCGGTGCTGCGCAAGGCGCGGAACGCGGGGGTCGAGGTCTCGGACGAGGCTTTGACCGGTGCCGATCTGGAGCAGCTGAGCCACGAGACCGAGCTTGCGGTGGCCAAAAAGCTGGCCGAATGGCCACGCCTGATCGAGATCGCCGCGCGCACCCATGAACCGCATCGTGTCGCCTTCTATCTCTATGAACTCGCTGGTGAATTCCACACCCTGTGGAACCGCGGCCATGACCTGCCCGAGCTGCGTTTCCTGCAAGAGGGCAACCCCGCAACAAGCCAATCCAAAATCGCTCTGGCGCGGGCTGTGTCGGTTGTCATTTCGGCGGGCTTGGGTATTTTGGGCGTAACGCCGGTGGAAGAGATGCGCTAAGACACCTCTCGCCCGGCTACGGAGCAGTCGGACAGAGCATACCCTGCGGCACGTATCGCAGGGAGCGGAGAGGCGAATATGGCAGATATTCACATGACCGGGTCCCATGCGGGATACGGCGATCAGGGTGCATCATCGCAACAAGCGGGTCCGCGCGTCGCGGGCTTCGGAGCCTATGCCAACGCAGCGGGCGCCATGGTGTCGCTGGCGCTTCTCGTCGGGGTCAGCATCTGGGGATATCAGCTTCTGGTTCGTGACGTGTCGGGCGTGCCGGTGGTGCGTGCGGCCGAAGGCCCGTGGCGCGTGGCCCCTGAGGAACCCGGCGGGCTTGCAGCCGATCACCAAGGACTCGCGGTCAACGAGGTCGCCGGACGGGGCAGCGCCTCGGGCCCGGTGGCACAGGTGGCATTAGCGCCGCGCCCGGTCGGGCTGGACGCGGACGAAGACATACCCGCATCCGAAGTTCCTGCGGCCCTTTCGACGCATGACGCGGTGAACGCACCGGTCATGCCGCTTGCTGCGCGCAGTCCCGCCCGCAGCGCCCAGCCGGCTTCCGAAACCGTCCCCTCTGCAATCATGACAAACCGCGTGGAAAGCGGCACGCCGCGACGCGAGATCGCGGATACCACGATTCAGGCGCTGGCAGATCAGATTGCCGCCGACGTGAAACCCTTAACCGCCTCTGCGTCGGTCATGACGCCCGCGGTCAAGACCAAGGTCACACCGACCCGCAGCCCCACCGCTGCCGCCATCGACGCGCCGGGTGTTCGTCGGTCGCTGCGCCCGCGCAAGCGGCCTGCGGATGTGGTGAAAGCCTCCCTTGCGCAGCCCGCGGCCCCCGTGGCCGCACCGGTCAAGCCGCGGGTGGATGTCGCGACCCTGCCGGCGGGCACCCGGCTGGTGCAACTCGGTGCCTATGAAAGCGCTGCCATCGCGGAAGAGGAATGGCGCCGCATCTCGACCCGGTTCGCCAGCTTCTTCGACAGCAAGGCGCAGGTCATCCAGAAGGCCCAGAGCGGCGGGCGCACCTTCTATCGCCTGCGCGCCCATGGGTTCGAGGACCTGGCCGACGCGCGCCGCTTCTGTGCGCTGCTGGTTGCGGAAGGCCCCGATTGCATTCCGGTGGTGACCAAGTGACCGCCTCTGCCGCCATATTCGCCCCGCGGGGCGAAGCTCTGACCGGCGGCGAGAAGGCGTTCTTCCGCGAGGCAGACCCTTGGGGATTCATCCTGTTTGCCCGCAATATCGACAGCGCTGATCAGATTCGCGGGCTCTGTGCCGAATTGCGCGAGGCCGTGGGCCGTGATGCACCGATCCTGATCGATCAGGAGGGCGGACGGGTGCAGCGCATCAAGCCACCCTTGGCGAGACGCTGGAAACCGCCGCTCGACGATGTGCACAAGCTGGGCGTCATGGCCCCGCAGGGCATGTACCTGCGCGCGCGGATCATGGCCGACGAACTGAGAGGCTTCGGCATCGACGTCAACTGCATTCCGACGCTGGACGTCGCCGGCGAATGGACCCACCGTTTCCTGCGCAACCGTTGCTACGGCGAGACGCCGGACACCGTGACCGAGGTCGGCAGGGCGGTGGCGCGTGGGCTGCTCGACGGGGGCGTTCTTCCGGTGCTGAAGCACATGCCGGGGCACGGAAGGGGCCGCGTCGACAGCCATCTGGAACTACCGCATACACAGGCCGCGGTGGATGAGCTGCGGGCCAGGGACTTCGTACCGTTCTCGGCCTTGGCTGACATGCCGCTGGGGATGACGGCGCACATGATCTTTGAAGCGGTCGACCCTTATTTCCCGGCCACCCAGTCGGGCCGCATGATAAACCTGATCCGTGAAGAGCTGGGCTTTTCCGGACTGCTGATGACCGACGACATTTCGATGGAGGCGCTGAGCGGCAGCGCCGGTGAACGCGCCGGGGCGGCGATAGCAGCTGGCTGCGACGTGGTCTTGCACTGTAACGGCCATCTCGATGAGATGGAGGACGTCGCGGACAAGGCCGGCGTGCTGAGTGATGGTGCACAGCTTCGTGCCGATGCGGCGCTGGCCATGAGGAACCGCGGCGACGAGGTTGACACCGACGCATTGGCACAGCAGTTTGAGGCGCTGCTGGCCGGGCCTTAGGACATGGATCAAGACGATTTCGACGCGACACCCGAGGCGCCTGAAAGCGTTGCCGACCGGCTGGCCGCCGAGGCGCTGATCGTCGACGTGGATGGTTTCGAGGGGCCGCTGGACCTGCTGCTGATGCTGTCGCGGACGCAGAAGGTCGACCTCCGCAAGATCTCTGTGCTCGATCTCGCGAAGCAGTACCTGAGCTTTGTCGACCGGGCCAAGAAGCTGCGCATCGAACTGGCCGCCGATTACCTGGTGATGGCGGCCTGGCTGGCGTTCCTGAAATCGCGCCTGCTGCTGCCCCCCGATCCAGAGGAAGAGGGCCCGTCGGGCGAGGAATTGGCGGCGCACTTGGCCTTTCAACTGGAACGGCTGCAAGCCATGCGCAGCGCGGCGGCAAAGCTGATGGCGCGCGACCGTCTGGGTCGCGACGTCTTTGCCCGGGGTGTGCCCGAGACGGTCGAGCGGGTCAAGAAGGTCACCTATACCGCGACGCTGCTGGACCTGATGCAGGGCTACGCGCGTATCCGCACCCGTGATGAATTCCGACCTTTCGTGATGGACCGGGATGCGGTCTACACCATGGAACAGGCGCTGGACCGGATGCGTGGGCTGATCGGCTTTGCCGGAACCTGGACCGAGATCTCGGTCTACCTGCCTGACGGGTGGGAATCTGATCCGGTGCGGCTGCGCTCGGCCACGGCGGCGACCTTCGCGGCTTCGCTGCAACTGGTGAAAGAAGGCAAGGCTGAACTGCGGCAAGAGGGCACCTTCCAGCCGATACAGCTGCGGCGGATCACGGATAAATAGATGAACGACGACGCCCATCAAATCGAAGACGAAGAGAGAAGCCTGTTTGCCGCGCCCCCTGTGGCCGAACAGGAGCGGATGGTGGAAGCCGTGCTTTTCGCCAGTGCCGAACCGGTGACGGTGCGGGATCTGGAAGCACGTATGCCACACGGCTGTGACGCGGCGGAGGCGCTGTTGCATCTGCGCAAACGTTACGAGGGGCGCGGGGTGCAGGTGGTCAAGGTGGGCGATTCCTATGCCATGCGCACGGCCGCGGACCTGTCGTTCCTGATGCAGAAGGAAACGGTGGAGACCCGCAAGCTGAGCCGCGCGGCGATCGAGACCCTCGCCATCATCGCCTATCATCAGCCGGTGACGCGGGCCGAGATCGAGGAAATCCGCGGGGTGTCGGTGTCGCGTGGCACCGTGGACCAGCTGCTTGAAATGGAGTGGATCCGTTTCGGCCGGCGCAAGATGACGCCAGGACGACCGGTGACCTTCGTGGTGACTGAGGGGTTCCTAGATCACTTCGGTCTGGAATCCGCGCGCGATTTGCCTGGCCTGAAAGAGTTGCGTCAGGCGGGGCTGCTGGAAAACCGACCGCTGCCCGGGACGCCCCAATTCGGCGATGGCGAGGACGAGCCGGAAGCCACCGAGGGCCAGAGCGAGCTGTTCGAAGACTGATCAGGACGTCCGCTTCCGCGCGCGAGCCGATCACGTTGCTTTGTCCAGCGTGGTTTCAGCTGTCTGCCCTGAAATCGGCATGTTTCACAGGTATGCCAGTGAAAGGCAGACAGAGGGTGAGGCAATGAATGCAAATCAGCTGATCAACATGGTCGTGCGGTTGGTGCTGCGCAAGGCAATCAACCGTGGCATCGATGCCGGGATCGACCGGTTCGCCGGCGACGACAGGACGGCGAAACAGAGCAAGGCACAGGTACGGCAGGCACGGCGCGCGGCGCGGATGATGCGGCGGATGTGAGCCTAGCGGAAGTGCTTTGACAGTTT
Organism: Litorisediminivivens sp. KMU-197; assembly: GCF_056858395.1. Classification (NCBI taxonomy): domain Bacteria; kingdom Pseudomonadati; phylum Pseudomonadota; class Alphaproteobacteria; order Rhodobacterales; family Paracoccaceae; genus Litorisediminivivens; species Litorisediminivivens sp. KMU-197. The sequence goes on from NZ_JBXEQG010000001.1 coordinate 494,368, forward strand.
GAGGCCCTGACCCTGGTAGTTCGACTTGAGCCCGGCTCCATAGAGGATTTCGGGCTTCTGGCTCATCCGTTCATAAACCAGACGGCCAACAATCTGGCCGTGTTCCAGCACGAAGGGCGCTTCGTGGCAGCGCACTTCTAGCACCCCGCGCGCGCCCTTGCCGCCGGCGGCGTCGTGGCCGAACCCGGGGTCAAAGAACCCGGCATAATGCACCCGGAACTCGCCCACCATGGCGATATAGGGTGCCATCTCGGCGGCGTATTCGGGTGGGATGTGCACTGCCTCGCGGCTGACGAGGATGTAGAAGGCACCGGGATCGAGGATCAGGTGGCCGTTGTCGCTGTGCAATTCTTCCCAGAAGTCGCGCGGATCGTATCCGCCGATCCGGTCGAGGTCGATGACCCCGGTGTGCGGCTTGGCGCGGTAGCCGACGAGGGTGCCTTCGCCTGGCTTCAGATCGACCGAGAAGCCCAGCCCATCGTCGATCACCGGCTCGCTGTCGACCAGCGGTGTATCGGCGTGTACGGCGCGCAGGGCGTCGTCGTCGAGTTTTGCCGCGCCCTCGCGGAAGCGGATTTGGTTGAGCCGCATCCCGGGGCGCACAAGGACCGAGAAACTGCGCGGGCAGATCTCGGCGTAGAGCGGGCCGGTATAGCCTTCGGCAATGCGGTCGAACTCGGTGCCTTGATCAGTGATCGCGCGGGTCAACAGATCAAGCCGTCCGGTCGAGCTCTTGGCATTGGCGACGGCCTGGATGCCCGGGGGCAGGGCGAGGCTCTCCATCAGCGGAACCACGTAGACGGCGCCCTTCTCGAGGACGGCACCCTGCGTCAGGTCGATGCGGTGCATCTCAAATTCCGCCAAACGGTCGGTGACCGTGCGGTCCCTGCCCGTGAGGAACGAGGCCCGCACGCGGTAGGCCACGGTGCCAAGGCGAAGGTCGAGGCTGGCCGGCTGGATCTGCTCGTCGGTGATCGCAGGATCGCCGGTCAGGGCGCCGCTGTCGATCAGTCCGCGAATTTGCTGGCTGGCAAGGACACCTGTCATCGGCTGGCTCCGGGTTGCATTGGGCCGGCCGCAGTCGGGTGTGTCTGATGGGGGAGGAGTGTAATGGTCGGGCTAGCAGGACTCGAACCTGCGACCTTCCGTCCCCCAGACGGACGCGCTACCAGGCTGCGCCATAGCCCGACTGGAGTGCCTTCATACCTGTTTTCACCCGGGGGGCAAGAGGTAATTTCCGCCATGTTCGGCGTCAGCCCCGGGCCGCGTGGCTCATGGCGCGCTGATGGTTGCGGACGCGGATGATGAGGGTTTCAATCTGCTCTGCCGAGTGTCGTGCCGCGCGCATTTCAGTCGAAGTCAGAAGGGTCAGCGGACCGGTTAGGTCGCCCAGCTCGTGATCCTGGGGGTCTTCGGGCAGGGACCCTTGGCCTGGGCCAGCCTCGGTCGGCAGCGCATCGGTTTGCGCGGATTCTTCGGCCAAGTCCGAGGAAGCGTCGGATGCCCTTTCCCTTGCGGTTTCGCCAGGTTCGGAGAGGTCAGGTTCCGCCGCGGCGGCCTCCGGCTTCGGAGAAACGCCCTCGGCCATACGCTCGGACATCGGCTTCTGCAAGAAGTCGGGCAGGTCCTCGGAACCCTCTTGCGGTTGAAGGTCCGCGGATTTGGCTGCTACCTCGGATGGCTCCGAATGCACCGCATCCGACACGTCGTCATTCAAGGTACGGGGGGCGGGTTCGGAATCGTCAGCGGTTATGGATTGCGGCGCTGTCTCTTGCGGGATCGATGCGGCAATGTCAGGCTCTGGCACCTCCGGTCGGCTCTCGGCAAGCTCCGGCAACTCCGGCAACTCCGGCAACTCCGGCAGGTCAGGCGCGGCGCTTTCTGAAATGACGGGCTCGACTTCTGTCGACGGCGATACCTTGGTGTCGTCCTGCGCAGCCGGAGACGTCCCGCTCAGCGAGGTCCCGTCGGGCGCAGCGGTTACGGCAACGTCGTCGGCAGCCCCGTCGTCGCTTTCGTCGAAAAGGTCTCCGGCGGCCGCGGCCGTGGGCGACGCGGCTGGGGCCGCTGTGCCGGCGTCGGACGTCTCTGCGGCGTCCCCGGGGTCCGGGGTCTGTCGCGACGTGAAGTCCAGCACCTGTCCGGTTTCAACCGCCGGGGCGGGGGCACTTTGGCCTGTCGGCGCGATCATGGCCTCCAGATCCTCGTCCAGCGGCGGCGACAATGCCGAGACATACTTGATGCCCTGTTCGCGCAACACCTTCTGCACGCCCTTGATGGTCATGCCGTCGTCGTGCAGCAGCTTCTTGATCCCGCCGATCAGCGCCATGTCGACCGGACGATAATAACGCCGCCCGCCAGCGCGCTTCACCGGCTTCACCTGACTGAACTTGCTTTCCCAAAACCGCAGCACATGCGCCGGTGTCTGCAGCCAATCGGCCACTTCCGAGATGGTGCGGAAGGCGTCGGGTGATTTGCTCGGCATCGCCTCCGGATCCTTAGCGCCGGTTGCCCGCGGCAACCCGGTCCTTCATCAGGTGCGACGGCCGGAAGGTGAGCACGCGGCGCGGCTCGATCGGCACCTCTTCGCCGGTCTTGGGATTGCGGCCGACGCGAGCCGCCTTTTCGCGCACCGAGAAGGTCCCGAAGGACGAGATTTTGACTTGGTCACCTGAGACCAGCGCGTCCGACATCAGCGTCAGAACGCGTTCTACAAGCTCTGCGGATTCGTTGCGGGACAGCCCGACCTCGCGGAACACCGCTTCGCTGAGGTCCATGCGTGTCAGTGTTTTGTCGCCCATGAGTAGATCCCCCTGAATTTCCCGTAGCTTAGGCAGGGGATCAATTCCGAGTCAATATCAAGGACTTACAGAAGAGGCCTAAAGCGGTGCGAAAACCGGCAATTACCAGCGCAGCACCACCGCGCCCCATGCCAGGCCGCCGCCGATTGCTTCGGTCACGATCAGGTCACCGCGCTTGATCTGGCCGCGCTGGACGCCCACCGACAGCGCCAGCGGGATTGAGGCAGCCGACGTGTTGCCGTGATCTTGAACGGTAACGACGACGCGGTCCATCGACAGGCCCATCTTCTTCGCGGTGCCCTGAATAATACGGATATTGGCCTGATGCGGCACCACCCAGTCGACCTCGTCTGCGGTCACGCCGGCGCGTTCCATCGCGGTATGCGCGGTTGCGGCGAGCTTTTCGATGGCATGGCGGAAGACCTCTTTGCCCTGCATCCGCAGATGGCCGGTCTCTTGCGTGGACACGCCGCCATCAACATAGAGGATATCCTTGTGCCGCCCGTCCGAATGCAGATCGGTGGCGAGGATGCCACGATCCTGCGCTGTACCCTCGGCCTCCTGCGCCTCCAGCAGCACGGCGCCGGCGCCATCACCGAAAAGTACGCAAGTCGAGCGGTCGGTCCAGTCCATGATCCGGGAAAAGGTCTCGGCCCCGATAACCATCACTCGGTTTGCCTGGCCCGACAGGATCAGCGCATTTGCATTCGTCAGCGCGTAGGCGAAGCCGGCGCAGACGGCCTGTAGGTCGAAGGCAAAGCCGCGGGTCATACCCAGCTTGGCCTGAACCATGCTGGCAGCCGATGGAAAGGTCAGATCGGCGGTCGACGTGGCCAGAACGATGGCGTCGATGTCGTCGCCGGTCAGGCCGGCATCGTCGAGGGCCGCCTGTGCCGCGAGGGTCGCAAGGTCAGAGGTGGTCTGGCCGTCGGCAGCGAAATGGCGGCGCTCGATCCCCGAGCGCGAGCGAATCCATTCGTCCGATGTCTCCAGCGACTTTTCGAATTCGTGATTCTCGACCACCCGTTCGGGCAGGTAGTGTCCAACGCCGATGACAACCGCGCGTCGCGTCATTTCTGCTCTCCCGTGGCATCCTCTTGCCGCGCCTCTTCCGCGATTTTCGCGGCGGCGGCGATCCGGGCGGCCACTTTTTCGTTGAAGCCGGCGCGGGCCAGTTGAAAGGCCAATTTCACGGCGGCGCTCACGGCCATTTCGTCGGCCGACCCATGGGATTTCACCACGGTTCCGTTCAAACCTAGAAACACGCCGCCATTGACGCGCCGGGGATCAATGCGCTTCTGCAACCGTTTCAGCGAGGGCAGGGCCAGCAGTGCAGCCAGACGCGACAGAGGGGTGTACTTGAAGGCCTCTTTCAGCAGTTCGCCGATCAGGCTGGCGGTTCCTTCGCCAGTCTTCAGCGCGATATTTCCGGTGAAGCCGTCGGTGACGATCACATCGGCGCGGTCGCCGGGGATGTCGCCGCCTTCGACAAAGCCCACAAAGTCGAACCGCGCGTCCGCTGCGTGATCGCGGATCAGGTCATGCGCTTCCTTCAGAACCTGACTGCCCTTGTGCTCTTCGGTGCCGACGTTCAACAGGCCGATGCGCGGCGGGTCGACCTGAAGGCCATTGCGGGCGTATGAGGCACCCATCAGCGCGTATTGCAGCAGGTCATGGGCATCGGCGCGGACATCGGCGCCGACATCGAGCATGACGTTGAAGCCCTGCTTGCTGCGCGACGGCCAGAGCACACCGATGGCGGGGCGGTTGACACCGGGCAGCTTGCGCAGGCGCAGCATCGAAACCGCCATCAGCGCGCCGGTATTGCCGCAGGACACCGCGACCGAGGCATCGCCCGCGCGCACCGCGTCGATCGCCGACCACATCGAGGTGTCTTTGCCGTTGCGCATCACCTGGCTGGGCTTGTCCTCCATCGAGACAACGCCCTGCGCATCGCGGATTTCGCAGCGGTCGCGGAGGTTCCTGCGCTTGTCCACCAAGGGACGCAGCTGGTCCTCGGGACCATGCAGGATGAAGCGCAATTCCGGATTGATGCGCGCCGACATGTCGATGCCAGCAACGACAGGGCCGGGACCGCGGTCCCCGCCCATGGCGTCGATGGAAAGGATGACCGTGCCGTCCTCGGCCCCGGGTCCAGCCGCAGTGTGATCAATGCGCGCGGTCATGAGGGGCCTTGCGTTGAGGAAGCTCAGGCTGCGTCGTCGTCCAGTTCGATATCGTCGGCAACGGCAATGACTTCACGTTCCGCGTAATGGCCGCAGGACGGGCAGACATGATGCGGGCGCTTCAGCTCACCGCAGTTGTCGCATTCATTGGGGTTGGCAGCGACCAGGGAATCATGCGCACGGCGGTTGTTGCGGCGCGATTTGGACACTTTATTCTGCTGAACAGCCATGGCTCAATCTCAAGTTCTTGGGGCGCAGATGGTGCGGCGCCCGCGGTTTCGGGTGTTTCCGGGCAGATACGCGCACTCAGGCGGTGTATACAACCCCAAATCTCTCAGAGGGCGCGAAAATACGAAGTTTGCCGCATGTTGCAAGCGATTCCTTTCTGTCCGGGCGTCACGGTCCGGCGAACTTGCGCCAGTCCGTCACGTGCCGGTCCGGTACCGGCCACGAGGCAACGTATTTCAGTCTCCGGACTTGCCGCCCAACTTGTCCTTCAGCGCCGCCAGCCCGGCGAAAGGCTTGGTATCCTCTTCCCGTAAAGGTGTCTTTCCAGGTTCCGTCAGCACCACCTCGCCCAGTGGCGGCGCGTCGTCGGCGCGGGGATAGTCGGGCACCGCAATGGCGAGGTCTTCGGCCATCACGGTCCAGACGTCGATGGTGGCCGGTACCGGCTCGACGCTGACGTCCTCGGGCATCTCGGTCTCGGCGCCCGGCTCTTCCGAGGGGGTCCAATCGGCAAGATAACGCCGCTCGACCGGGACATCGATGCGGGTCGTCACCGGCGCCAGCGTCTGCACGCAGGGCTGGACCACGGTTGCTCCAAGCTGGCCGCTCAGAACCCAGTCACGTTTGCCGCTGCTGCGGATCTCGCCGGTGAAACGCAGCTTACGCAGGCCGCTCAGTCCCAGTTCCTGCGCCAGTGCCGCGCGCGCGCCTTCGTCCGGAACAATATCGAACGGTTGCGGGCTGTTCTGCGGCAGGGCCGTGACCGGAAAAGCATGACAAAAGTTTTGATCTTTGTGGGGCATGAGCCTTGGAGCATCCTTTCTTGAACCGGGGGCCAACCTTCTGTAAGCGAGATAAAAGTCGGGCAAGTGCAAAACAAGAGGGTGGCAATGACAGGCAGAACCGGAGCGAGGCGCGTTTTCGTTGCTTTGACCTGTGCCGTGCTGTTGCTGTCGGCCTGCGTGTCCCAGTACCGCAACCACGGCTATCTGCCAACCGACGAAGACCTGCAAAACGTCATCGTCGGCGTCGACACCCGCGACAGCGTGGCCGAGACCATAGGCAACCCCGGCACCAGCGGTGTGCTGAACGGAGGCAACTTCTATTACATCGGAAGCCGTGTGCGCCACTTCGGGCTGCTCGCGCCACAGACCGTGGAGCGCCAGATCGTCGCCGTCGAATTCGATCCGTCCGGCGTGGTGAGCAATATCACCCGATACGGGCTTGAAGACGGGCGCGTGATCACCCTGACCCGCCGTGTGACCAAGGTCGGCGATGGCAACATCGGCTTTATCCGCCGGCTGTTCGGCAATATCGGCGGGCTCGATCTAGGCGGGCTGACCGGCCAATAGACCTCGGGATCGTGGCATCTGATCATGCCGTCATTTCACTTCATCCGTCCGTCATACTTGTCTGGCAGCAGACATGTCATCACATATGGCATGTCGGATCGAAGGGGTGCGCGTGAGATGAGAGTTCCGAACATGGGCCGCTACCGGTCGCGCATTGCCGAGACCGAGACGGACATCGAGGCCGCGCAGACCCTGCGCCATCTTGCCTTTCACGGCCATGCCGGACGCGACGCGGATGCCTATGACGCCGCCTGCACTCATGTGCTGATCGAGGATACGCGTGACGACAGGCTCGTCTGCTGTTTCCGCATACTTCCGCTGTCCGATGGACGTGAGATCGCAAGATCCTATTCTGCCCAGTATTATGAACTTTCCGCCTTGACCGCATACGAAGGTCGCATGGTCGAGATGGGCCGGTTCTGCGTCCACCCCGAAGTCTGCGATCCGGATGTGTTGCGCGTGGCATGGGGCGCGATGACCGCTTATGTCGATGACAACGACGTCAAGCTGCTGTTCGGCTGCGCCTCCTTCCAAGGCACCGAGGCGCGCGAATATCACGATGCCTTTGCGGTACTCGGGGAACGCCACCTCGCTCCGAAACGCTGGCTTCCGCAGGTCAAGGCGCCCGACGTCATTCGCTTTGCCGCAAGGTTTCGGCGCAAGCCCGACATGAAGACCGCCATGCGCCGTATGCCGCCGCTGCTGAAGACCTATCTGCTGATGGGGGGCTGGGTCAGCGATCACGCGGTTGTCGACCCACGTATGAACACGCTTCACGTCTTCACCGGGGTCGAGATCGGGCTGATCCCGCCGGCACGCAAGCGCCTGCTTCGGGCGCTGTCCTGACTTGACCATTCACTGCGGTGCGAATAGCTGCGGGCCATGGCACAGATACCGCTTCTGCAACTCTCCGATATTGCGCTGACCTTTGGCGGCGATCCGGTTTTCGATAATCTCGATCTGGTCGTGCACGAACGCGACAGGGTCGCGCTGGTCGGTCGCAACGGCTCGGGCAAATCGACGTTGATGAAGGTCATGGCCGCGCTGGTCGAGCCTGACCGCGGCGCGCGGGTCGTTCCGCCGGGTGTCAGCGTCGGCTACATGGAGCAGGAGCCGGACATGTCGGGCTTTGCCACGCTGGGTGATTTCGCCGCGAGCGGGCTGGAGCCGGGCGAGTTGTACAAGGTGGAGCGTGCGGGCGAGGGCCTGAAGTTCGATCCCGCGCGCCCGGTCGCGACCGCCTCGGGCGGGGAACGCAGGCGCGCGGCGCTGGCCAAGCTGATGGCCGAGGCGCCGGAACTGATGCTGCTGGACGAGCCCACCAACCACCTCGATATCGAGGCGATTCAGTGGCTGGAGGGTGAGCTAAAAGCGACCCGTGCGGCCTTTGTCCTGATCTCGCACGACCGCGCCTTCCTGAATGAACTGACCCGCGCAACCCTCTGGATCGACAGGGGAATGGTGCGCCGGCAAGAGAAGGGCTTCGCGCACTTCGAATCTTGGCGCGACAAGGTCTGGGATGAGGAGGACACCGCCCGCCACAAACTGGACCGCAAGATCAAGTCCGAGGCGCGATGGGCGGTGGAAGGCATCAGCGCCCGCCGCAAGCGTAATATGGGCCGGGTGCGTGCCCTCGGCGATCTCAGGGCCGAGCGGGCTGCGATGATCAAGCGGCAGGGCGCGGCGGCGATGGCGCTGGAAAGTGCATCCAAATCGGGCCGCAAGGTGATTGAAGCGGACGCGATTACGAAGGCTTATGAAGGCAAGCTCATCTGCCGCGACTTCTCGCTCAAAGTGCAGCGCGGCGACCGGGTGGCTTTCGTCGGCCCCAACGGCGTGGGCAAGACGACGCTGCTCAAGATGCTGATGGGCGAGGTCCAGCCGGATGCGGGCAGCGTCACCCATGGCACCAACCTGATGCCGGCGGTCTTTGATCAGGCGCGGGCGCGGCTCGACATGGAAGCGACGCTCTGGGACAACCTGACCGGCGATCCTGACATGCGGGTCTCGGGCAAGGCCGACCAGATCATGGTGCGCGGGCAGCCGAAACACGTCGTCGGCTATCTCAAAGAGTTCCTGTTCGACGAGGCGCAGGCGCGCGCTCCGATCAAGTCGCTGTCTGGCGGCGAGCGGGCGCGGCTGCTGCTGGCCAAGATCATGGCACGGGAAAGCAACCTGCTGGTGCTGGACGAGCCGACCAACGACCTCGATGTTGAGACGCTGGACCTGTTGCAGGAACTGCTGGGTGATTATGACGGCACGGTGCTGCTGGTCAGTCACGACCGGGATTTCCTCGATCGGGTGGCGGCGACGACGATTGCCATGGAAGGCGACGGTCGTGTGACCGCCTATGCAGGCGGCTGGAGCGACTATCGAAGCCAGCACAAGTCGGTGCCATCAGAGTACAAGGCCGCGAAGCCAAAGGCTTCCAAGCCGAAAGTGACGCAGGAAAGGACGCCCGCCGGCGGGCTCAGCTTTACCGAGAAGCATCGTCTCGAGGCGCTGCCCGGCGTGATCGAGACGCTGGAGGCCGAGATCGGCAAGCTCGAAGGTCTGCTGGCTGATCCAGACCTGTTCACCCGTGAGCCGGTGAAGTTCAAGAAAGCCACCGAAGCCCTTGTCGCACGTCAGGAAAAGCTGGCCGCGGCCGAAGAGGAATGGCTGACGCTGGAAGACAAGGCTGGGTGACGCGCCCGGCGGAAGCCTCCGAGCAAGGGGCTGGCCCCTCGCGCCCGGCGGAGCCTGCGCGCGAGATGAAAGAGCGCGATGCACCGCTGTTCATCGGATCGCGCATCTACCGCGGCTCGTCCTACGGCATCCGCCATCCGCTTAGCATCCCGCGGGTGCCCACCACGATCGACTTGTCACGCGCGCTGGGGTGGATTCCCGAGGCGTCCTACCGCACGTCCCCACGCGCCAAGCCCGCGGCATTGCAAGCCTTTCATTCGGCCGACTACCTCGCAGCCCTTCAGAAGGCCGAGGCGGATCAGCAGGTCGATGCGGCCGCGCGCGACCGCCACGGTCTCGGCACCCTGTCGAACCCCATCTTCACCGAGATGTTCCGTCGTCCTGCCACTGCCGCCGGAGGCTCACTGCTGGCAGCGTCGCTTCTGCAGGAGGGCGGGGTGGTCTTCAACCCCGGCGGAGGGACGCATCACGGCAGGGCCGACCGCGCCAGCGGCTTCTGCTATCTCAACGATCCGGTGCTGGCGCTGCTGGCGTTTCGGGCGCAGGGGCTGACGCGGTTGCTCTATCTGGATATCGACGCGCACCATTGCGACGGGGTCGAGGCGGCGTTTCAGGGCGCGCCCGATGTGCGCATGATCTCGATACACGAGGCGCGGCGCTGGCCTTTCACCGGTGCTTTTACCGACCGGGCCGGCGGTGCAGCGCTGAACCTGCCGGTGCCCAAGGGGCTGAACGACAGCGAATTCAGGCACTTGAGGGACAACGTTGTCCTGCCCGCAATAGAGGCGCTGCGCCCGCAGGTGATCTTGCTGCAATGCGGGGCAGACGCGGTCCTTGAGGATCCCCTAGCGCGCCTGGCTTTGTCCAACAACGCCCATTTCGACTTGGTACATGCGGTGCTGGGCATGGCGCCGCGCCTGCTGGTCTTGGGTGGCGGCGGCTACAACCCTTGGTCTGTGGGGCGGCTCTGGACCGGGGTCTGGGGCATTCTGTCCGGGCGTGACCTGCCAGATAGGCTGGAGTCAAAGGCCCGGGATGTCCTGCACTCCCTGACTTGGTCGCGACAGCGCGGCCCGGTCCCGGACTACCTGACACAGACGCTGGTGGACGCGCACAGGGAAGGGCCACTGCGGCCAGAGGTCCTGACGCTGGCCGAGGCGGCGAAGGATGTCATCGGTAACTGGGGATGGAGCGGGTAACGGGAATTGAACCCGTAACTTAAGCTTGGGAAGCTCGCGTGATACCTTTTCACCATACCCGCGCTCTGGACCGCTGAGATAGCGCAGGGCGTTGCGCTTCGCAAGAGGGGGCGCTTCCAAGGGGCAACGCAAGAGGCCGCCCCGCGATCTGCGGAGCGGCCTGTGACATCCGGTGAGAACGCTTACCGGGGCAGCAGCACACCCTCGACCACGTGGATCACGCCGTTCGACTGCATGACGTCGGCTTGCGTGACTTCATAGGCGCTGCCGTGCTCGTCGAAGATGAAGACGCGGCCGCCCGCGGTCGCCTTGGCCGACAGCGCATCGCCCGAAACCGTTTCGAAATGATAGAAGCGGTCGGAATTCTTGCGCGCCTCACGGACCAGGTCTGCGGCCGTCCAGTTTCCGGCCACCACATGTGCGGTCAGCACCTTGGTCAGTTGATCCTTGTTCTCCGGCTTCAAAAGCGTGTCGACAGTGCCTTCCGGCAACGCGGCGAATGCGTCATTCGTGGGTGCGAATACAGTAAACGGACCTTTGCCGGAGAGCGTCTCGACCAGACCGGCGGCCTTCACGGCGGCAACCAGCGTGGTGTGATCCGCCGAGTTCACGGCGTTTTCGACGATGTTTTTCTGCGGAAACATCTTCGCACCACCCACCATCGGAACATCGGCATCAGCCATGTCCGCACCGGTCGCTGCGTTGTCCTCCATGTCGGCCTGATCCATCGCGTCTTCCTCTGGGGCCGGAAGCAGAACGGTGTCGATCACATGAATCACGCCGTTGGATTGCTTCACGTCGGCGATGGTCACGGTGGCGGTACGGCCCTGTTCGTCCTCCAGCATGATCTCGTCGCCATCGTAGGTGGCCTGCAACGTACAGCCGCCCACGGTCTCGACCGGGTGGGTGCCGCCATCATCGTCGATCATGCCCTTGATCGCCGTCGCCATGGCGTCGGCCGCCACAACGTGGCAGGTCAGCACCTCGGTCAGGTCCGCCTTCATCTCGGGTTTCAGCAGCGTATCGACCGTGCCGTCGGGCAGTTCGGCGAACGCGTCGTTGGTGGGCGCAAATACAGTGAACGGGCCTTCACCCGACAGCGTCTCAACCAGTCCGGCGGCCTTGACGGCGGCAACCAGCGTGGTGTGGTCGGCCGAGTTGACGGCGTTTTCGACGATGGTCTTGTCGGGGAACATGGCGGCGCCGCCGACCATGGGATTGTCGGTGCCGGAATGGCTTTCAGCGAAAACACCTGTCGCGAGGCTGGCGGTCAGCGCGGTGGAAAGAAGAATGCGGTTCATGAGGTAACTCCCTGTGATCTGCGCACCATGATCGGCGCGGGATGTCAGGAAGTACGGAGCACATCGGAGATTGGTTTTGTGGTGTCACGAACACGTGATGCGGCGTGGTCCGCCGCATCACGCCGCGGGACATGACCAAAGAGGCCTACTGGGTGATGGCCGGATTGGTGAAAAGATAGTTCTCGGAACCTGAGTGGCAGGCGATACATCCCGCTTCTGCGCCCTTGGCAACCCGCCCCGCAAGCTGCATCCCGGCAGGATTCTTGTCGAGCGTGCCGTCAGGCAGGTACTTGCCCCAGAACCAATCCTGGTTATCGGGGTCGTAGCCCTCCTCGCGGCGGAACATGATGGTGATCGCGCCGAGGTGACCTTGGGGATCGGCTTGCACCTCTTCGGCCGAAACGCCCTCGGGGCCGTAGTTGCGTTTGACGACCAGTGTGCCGGTATGACCGTCCACCGTGGCATCGGTGAAGAAGGTCTCGAGCATTAGGCCGTGCGGCTCAACACCTTCGTACGGGATGGCATGGATCATCTGATCACCGACCATGCGAAGCTCTTCCATGACGGACCACAACTCGGCGGCATAGGCGGTGTCTTCTTCAGTGCCGAAAACGGCATCCTGGGCAGAGACGGCACCGGCGGCGACGAGGGCTGCTAAGGCGAGTGAGTGTCTGAACATGGCGGGATCCTCCTTGGTGGGTTAGACCCGAAGGGTAGCGCGGGGGGCCACTGCCGACCGTCACAATTAATCACCGTCCCGTGTTGCTTCCGGCGATGATTATCTTGCGGCAACAGACATCTGCGCCCCGGTCATCTTTCAATCGAAGTGGGCAGCATGCGCAGTGATATACGACAAAGTCGCTCGGGAAACGGGTCCTTAGCCGCGCCGCCTGCGCCGCCTGCGTCCACCTTCGCCTTCGTCGCCGCCGGTGTTGAAGCTGACCTGCGGCAGCGTCACCACCTTCAGAAGTTCCGGGAACGGATCGGTAGCATGGGGGATGGCGTTTGCGTTGACGAAATGCTCCTGGAAACGCGGTTCGATGGCGGTCTCGACCTTGGTGATCCTGCGCACCGTAGCTTCGATTTCGGCGCGTGAGGCGATATTGCAAAGCGCGATCCTCGCGCCGGTGCCGGCAGCGTTGCCCGCCGAGGTGACCTTGTCCAGCGGCACGTCGGGGATCATGCCAAGCACAAGCGCATGAAGCGGCGAGATATGCGCCCCGAAGGCCCCGGCCAGCACCACGCGGTCCACCTTGTCGACGCCGCGGGTGTCCATCAGAAGCCGCGCACCCGCGTAGAGCGCCGACTTGGCCAGCTGGATGGCGCGGATATCGCCTTGTGTGACGGTGATCCGTGGCCCGCCGTCGGCGCTGGCGTCGTGAATCAGGTAAGCGTGCGTGCGGCCCTCGGCGATGCAGCGGTCGGTTCCGGTCTGTGCCGCCGACCCGATCAGGCCCGAGGGATCGACCAACCCGGCAAGCCGCATCTCGGCCACCGCTTCGATAATGCCCGAACCGCAGATGCCGGTGATGCCGGTCGCGGCTGTCGCCTCGGCAAAGCCCTCCTCGTTGGACCAGAGATCGCAGCCGATCACGCGGAAGCGTGGTTCGCGGGTCATGGGGTCGATGCGGATCGCCTCGATCGCGCCCGGCGCCGCGCGCTGACCGGAGGAGATCTGCGCGCCCTCGAAGGCCGGTCCGGTGGGCGAGGAGCAGGCCAGCACGCGGGAGGTGTCGCCCAGCAGGATTTCGGCGTTGGTGCCCACGTCCACCATCAGCGCGAGGTCGGGCGACTTGCCCGGCTCCTCCGACAGCGCGACCGCCGCCGCGTCCGCGCCGACATGACCGGCAATGCAGGGCAGCACGTAGGTCTTGGCGCGTGGATTGATGGCGGTGAGGTCAAGATCCTTCGCATCCAGCCGCAGAGCCTCGGAGGTGGCGAGCGCGAACGGGGCCTGTCCCAGTTCGACCGGGTCGATGCCCAGCAGAAGGTGGTGCATCACCGGGTTGCAAACGAAGACTGTCTCGACGATCAGCGCGGGGTCGACTTCGGCCTCCTTGGCAATTTCGGCGGACAGGGTGTTCAGCGCCTCCCGCACGGCAGCGGTCATCTCGACCTCGCCGCCGGGGTTCATCATCGCGTAGGACACCCGGCTCATCAGGTCTTCGCCAAACCGGATCTGCGGGTTCATGATGCCTGACGAAGCCTTGACCTCGCCGGTCTCCAGATCGGTCAGATGCGCCGCCACGGTGGTGGAGCCGAGATCGATCGCCAAACCGTAGAGCCCGGTCTCATGCAGGCCCGGCCAGACCTCCAGCACCGTCGCGCGGTTGGCCTTATGATCGCGGTGCAGCGCCACAGTGATCTTCCATCCGGCCTTACGCAGCACCTTCTGCAACTTGGTCAACAGGCTCAGATCGGCGCGGATGCCTTCGATCTCCCATTGCTCTTTCAGCGCCCGCTCGAGCCGCTCGAAATCGCCTGTGGGGACGTGCATGTCAGGTTCTTCGACCTCGACGTAGTAGAGCCGCGTTGCCGGGTCCATTAAGATGGCGCGTGCGGTGGCGGCCTTGCGGACGACCTGTTTGTGCACTTGGCTCTCTGCCGGCACGTCGATCACCACGTCAGATTGCACCGTCGCCTGGCAGCCAAGCCGGCGGCCCGGTTTCAACCCGCGCTTCTGGTCATAGCGTTCCTCGACCTTGTTCCACGCGCTCAGCGCATCCTTGGCCACGGTTACACCATGCTTGGGAAATTCTCCGACACCCGGCGAGACCTGGCACTTCGAGCAAATGCCCCGCCCGCCGCAAACCGAGTCGAGGTCGACGCCCAGCTGGCGCGCGGCGGTCAGGATCGGTGTGCCGGCGGGGAAACGACCGCGTTTGCCGGACGGGGTGAAGACGACAAGGGGGTTCTGCTCGGACATGGGACTCACTTCTGCGGGTTTGCCGCGATCATAGGGCGGTGACGTGCGGGTGAAAGGCCTGCTTGCGGCAAGCCGGGCAGGGGAAGCGGCATCGGGTCAGCCTCAGTCCTCCTGCTCCAGCCAGCGCAGAATCTCGCCACGGTTGCCATCAAGGTCGGGGGCGGCGGGCCGGGTGGTCTTGTCCTCGGTGCCCGACACCTTGATCGGATTGCCAGCCGTCTTGAAAGCATAGCGCCCGTTCCTGTCGAGCACGTCCACCACCATGTTACGCGCGAGGATCTGCGGATCCTTCAGCACCTGCGCCACGTTCTGGATCGGGCCGGTCGGAATGCCTGCGGCTGTCAGCCGATTGATCCAATAGACACAGGTATTGTCCAGCGTCACTGCCTCGATCAGCCGTTTCAGCAGGCGCGCGTTGCGGCAGCGCTCGGCATTGGTGGCAAAGCGGGCATCGCCGGCCAGCGGCAGATCGAGGCAGATGCAGAGTTTCTCGAACAGCACGTCGTTTCCGGCGGCGATCACGAACAACCCGTCCGAGGCGTGAAACGTCTCGAACGGGGTAATTGAGGGATGCCTTGCGCCGCTGCGCTCGGGTGGCGTGCCGGCGGTGGTGGTGATTGCGATCGCATGTTCCAGAATAGCCAGCTGACTGTCCAGCATCGAGACGTCGATCTGCCGTCCCAACCCGATGCTGACACGGTCGTAGAGCGCGGCCAGTATCCCCTGCGTCAGGTACATCCCGGCAACGATGTCGCCGATGGATGCGCCGGCGCGCACTGGGTCGCGGCCCTTTTCGCCCGTGATCGACATGACGCCGCCGCGCGCCTGTACCACCATGTCATAGGCCGGGCGTTTCGCATCCGGACCGGTCTGGCCGAAACCCGACACCGAGGCATAGATCAGCCGCGGAAAGGCGGCGTGCATCTCGGTCCAGCCATAGCCCAACCGGTCCATGACACCGGGGCGAAAATTCTCGACCAGAACATCCGCACGCGACACCAGAGCTTCGAAAACCTTGCGATCGTCTTCGGACTTCAGGTCCAGCGCGATGCTCTTTTTCGTGTGGTTGATTGCAGCGAAATAGGCGCTCTTGCCGTCTTTGAAGGGGGGGAAATGGCGTGTGTCATCGCCCCTGCGCGGCCGCTCGACCTTGATGACCGTGGCGCCAAGATCGGCCAGCGTCATGGTGCAGAACGGCCCCGCGAGCACCTGGGTTAGGTCGAGCACGGTCACATCGGACAGAAGACTTGGCATGAGCGATTCCCGGTCTGAAGCATTCGAGGCTTGGCACAGCGATATGACGGATATTTCCGCGCCGGGGACAAGGGGGCGCACCCGGATGAAACGCATTTCTTGAAGCGCGTGCGCCCGACAAGGTGAGTAAACTGACGGTCAGAACAGTTCGATCTCTCCGGTCTCGGGCATTACCGCATGAGGTTGCCTCTGCCGCCCCATCGATGCGGGCAGAGACCGGGTCTCTTCCAGAAATTGGCGCTGCGCCCGACCGGTGCAGGGCCAGAAACGGATCTTGCGGCCGCGCTGACCGCCGAGGCACCGGCTGATAACGGGAAACTTCTCGGTCTGCATGAACCATTCCGCGAAGCGGGCATTGGCCAACCCGATTTCCTTGCCGCCGGCGTACATCTTGGCGCCGCCGAATAGCTTGACCTGAAGGTTTTCGCGCCGGGCGCCGCGATTGATCAACCCGTTTACGAGAAGCTCCATCGCATAGACCCCGAAGCGCATATTGCCGGTGGCCTGCGCAGTGTTTCCGGGCAGCAGAAAGTGGCTGAGTCCGCCGACACGGGCCTCGGGGTCCCACATCGCGGCGGCCACGCAAGAGCCGAGAATGGCCAGCAGCACCTCGTCCGGATCGTCCGAGAACATCGTGTCGCCCTGCAGAACGTTCACCCGCGTGAAAGCGTTAGGCTCTTTTCGAAGCTCTGTGGCTGCAAGGTCGCACGGGCGGTTCATTCAAGGGTCCTGATAATTTTGATTTGGCCAAGGCATTGAGCAGGGGGCGAGGTGTGGGTTGCGGCGGGGCTGGTGGCTCAGAATTCATCCCAGCCGGAGCTTTCCTCCCCGGATCGAAGACGACGCTCACCGACGCGTGACATGTCGTCGGCAAGGAATGCATCATGTTCGCTGCGGTCTATTTCATCGCTCCAACCGGCATATCCCTGGTCCATGCCGAAGGGCGTTGTGTCGGGCAGGGACCCGGCCGGGCTGTCGCCAAGACGGAAACTGGCCAGAACCTCGGTCATGCGTTCGGCCTCGTCGCTGAGCGACCGGCTGGCGGCAGAGCTTTCCTCGATGACCGCTGCGTTTTGCTGGGTCACGCGATCCAGGTTGCTGACACTCTCCTTGATTTCGGCAAGGTTGTTAGCCTGTGCCCGTGACCCGGCGGCAATGTGGGAAACCAGGTCGGACACGTGATTGACGCCTTCGATGATCTCGTTCAGGGCTCCGCCGGCCTTGTTCGCCAGATCGCTCCCGCGGGTCACCTCTTCGCTTGACCGCAAAATCAGTTCCTTGATCTCATTGGCGGAATCCGAAGCCCGCTGAGCCAGTGCCCGCACCTCGGAGGCCACGACCGCAAAGCCGCGTCCGGCATCGCCGGCGCGGGCGGCCTCGACCCCCGCGTTCAGCGCGAGCAGGTTTGTCTGGAAGGCTATATCATCGATCACACCGATGATTGCGGTGATCTGCAATGAGGATTCTTCTATCGATTTCATCGCTTCCACGGTCTGGCCGACCACTTCGCCACCCGCTTGGGCCTGTTTCTTGTTCAATACAATGCGCTTGTCGGCCTCGGATGCGTGTTCCGCGGTTTGCTGCACGCTGGCGTTGAGTTCTTCTATCGCCGCCGCCGATTCCTCGAGCGTGGCGGCCTGCGCCTCGCTCCTGTGGGATTGGTCGACCGCAACTTCCGAGATTTCGCGCGCGGAATTGCGTACGTTCTGAGCGGTCGAAACGACCGATGTCAGCACGTCGCGCAGATTGGACTGAACCTCATTGAAACTGCGACTGACCCCAAGGTGATCGTCGTCGAGCCCGCTGAAGTCCGCGACGTCGATCGGACAGTCGATCTCGCCCTCGGCAAGCTGCTTGAGATGCGCCGCCAGTCTGCGGAACAACTTCTGGCGCTCCGAAGCTTCAGCATCACGCGCGTCGCGTTCAATCTGCTGCGCTGCCAGTGTGTCACGCAGATGCGCCATACTGGCGGCCATCGCGCCGATTTCGTCTTTCCGGCGCCGTCCGGGTATCCAGACCTCGTAATTGCCATTCGCAAGCTCGGTCATGGTCTTGCCGATGGCCGAGATCGGACGGTTGACCATATAGGCGACGATCCCCGCGACTGTTGCCAACCCCGCCACCGCTATGAGAAGGCCAATTGCAGCCGCAAATCCGGCTATCTGATAAATACCGGTGGAGAACAGTCTTTGATCTCGTCCGAGCGCGATGATCGCGAGCAAGGTTTGTCCGTCCGCCGACAGGACCGGCTGCGCAGTCACCGAGCGTGGCCCAGCGGCGAGGGTCTCTTTCGTAAGGCTGAGGCGAGCGGCATTGATGGCCGCCTCGGACAGGTCCGCGTGACGCGCGTCCACCGTTCCTGTCCGATGGTTGGCCAGGGGCGAGCCATCGGCCGCCACGGCCTTGACCATCACCAGTCCGGGGTCATGTGCCAGTACCGCGGCATAGTCCGGCACGCCTGATGTCCCGTGTTCACGGGCGGCACGCATCTGGCTTGCGAGCATGTCGGTCATGAGCGCTTCGACAGCCAGCTGTTGATGCAAGATCGCCTGCCGGGTTGTGCCGGCAACCAGGATGAAACAGACGCCAAGAATGATCGCGAAGCCCACGGCCACCACCAGCCCCAGCTTGGTACTGATCGTCAGACGTGCGAATGCGTCGCGCAGTCTGGCGATCCCAACCTGGTCCGGAGCGTTTGCCCGCGTCATGGCAGGTTGATCCGTGGTGACAGTCACTTTGTGGCCGCACGTTGCGCAGAGCGACAGGCTGGAAGCGGACCCATCAGAACCTCCTGATCCGGTAGCGATGCGGCGACCTTCACCCAAAAAACTTAAGATGGGCTGAAACCCGGCGGCTCAGAGCGCCGAACTGGCCATTTTGATCTGGTCGGATTTGGAGGACAGCGCGGCGAGGTGGGTTTCCGTGTCGTGATGAAACCGTTCAAGCCGTGCGATGATCCCTTCCAGCCCGTCATCGCTTGACTGCATGCGGCCGCTTTCGACACGGCAGAGCAGCTTGACGACATTTAGACCGTTGATCCTGAGGCGTAGCTGACGGCAGGAATCCGGGATCAGGCGGGCGGCCGAGGCCAACTCTGAGCGTGCGCGCACTTCCTCGTGCTGCAGGTGACGGGCCTGCGCGGCCAGCCCTGACGCCGCGCCAATATCGAGTTGCTCTGCCGCCTGCCGGAGATAGGCCTGCAACTGCATCATGTACCGCGCCTGATCCAGCGCTCCGCGCATCCGCCCCAAAAGACCGGACTCGCTGCAGCGCAGACGATTTACCAGTTGCTGCATCTCGGTGGCCATGATGTCGTAGTTCTGCGAGATCGTACCGAGCGCCCCGCTGGCCCCTTCCAGCCTTCCGGCGAGGATGCGCATGTTCACCGGTTCACCCCGCACGGTAACGAAATCGCGGTCGATGCGGTCTGCTAGGTCCTGCGCTGCGGAAAGCAGATCGCTAAGGTCGTCAAGTTTGGACAGCATGACCGATGTCTCGCCGTTATCCGTGACGAGGTAACCGAATTCAGTGTGCATCGCAGCCCTCGCGAAATTGTCGTAGTCCGCGAAACCGATCTCGCGCAGGGCGACTTGAAGCGCGAGCGCGCTGTTCCGCGCGCTGAGCCCATCACGTTCCGCGCGGATCAGGCGATCGTAGACCGTCTGCACCTGATCCAGCAGCGCGGAGCCGGGCCTGACCCGGATCGAGACGTGGCGATCGTCCGTGGCGATCACCACGCTGAAGGCCCAGTAGTGGCCGCCAGAGGCTGTGCGATATTTTATATAACCGCAGGTCGGCAGCCCCTGATCCAGTCGAAGCGCGATAAGGTGGATCAATGCCTTCGGCATGTCCGGATGACGGGTGATCTCGTTTCGTGCGCCGATCAGGGTGTTTGCATCGAAGCCGGTCAAGTCGCAAAATTTCGGGGAGGCCCCGCGGACCACACCGCCGTGGTCAGAGGCAGTGGCCAGGAAAATTCCGGCGGGTATCCGGGATTCCCCCGTCGAAGCAGCGGCAGCTGTTTCGATTGGAAGGTTTCTCATGACGCGGTACTTCTTCTGATGCAGGTCAGGGTTCAGAACAGATCGACGTTACCGGCGGTGCCGGGCGGCAGCTCGGCCGGCACAAGCCCGAATATGCGGCGGTAGTGACCCATCCGTGCGGCATGGGCCAAAATCTCTGGATTTACCGTCTGGTCCGGTCCGGTCATCTCGGTGAGGCTGGCCAGGATCGCTTCGAGGTCGTCGAGATGCTGTATCAGCGCGTCGAACTTCTGCAACTCGTGCATGTCGATCGCGGACACCTCGGCCGGCGGGCGTTGGAAGAGGGCAAGTTCCAGCCGCCGCGCGAAACCTGCCAGCCTCTGAACATCCAGAGCCAATACTTCAAGCACCTCGCCGATGGCGCGCGCCGTCATCTTCGTGACCCGGATGCAGACGTCACAGCGGACCGACCACACGTTCGATGCAGGCCCTGAGCTGGCCCGGCTGGAAAGGCTTCTTGATGTAATTGTTCATCCCCAGCCTGACGCCATGGTCGATAATCTCCTTCTCGGCGCGCCCGGTGATCAGGATGAAACCCGTGCGCGCGATCGGCTTGTGATTGCGGATCGCCTCCAGCAGTTGCAGCCCGTTCATGCGCGGCATGTTGAAATCGGAGATCACCAGATGCACCGGACGGCTGGCGAGACTGCGCCAGGCTGTGTCGCCATCGGCCTCGGTGCGGACATTGCGGACACCGATTTCCTCCAGCGACTGGGTAATCAGACCGCGGCTGGTGGACATGTCGTCGACCACGAGCACATGCAGTTTATCCTTGAGTCTCATGCGGGTTCTCCTGGCTCGAACCGGTGGGCCCGAGACTGATCTTGGCTGATGCGGCGATGGAATATGCCGTTGCCTTCAAATGCGAAATCGCCGGTGATGTGCGCGGGAATGTGTTCGGAATGTCCGATATACAGCGCGCCGCCCGGCACGATCCGTTCGCACATCCGCTGCCACAGGCGTACCTGCGTCGCGTCGTCGAAATAAATCACCACATTGCGACAGAATATGACGTCGAACCGTCCGGTGAACGGCCAATCGTCCTTGAGGTTCAGGGCGCGGAAAGTGACGAGATCGCGCGCCCTTTGGTTGACGCAAAGCGTCCCGGGCTGTCGTCCCCTATCGAAGTGAACCCGCCTCTGAGTAGCGGACAGAGGATGCGCGGCAGCGGTGGTATAGACGCCCTCACGGGCTTGCGCGAGGATGCTTCGGTCGATATCGGTTGCGAGAATGCGCAGATCCAGCCGCGAAGCGTTGGGACACTCATCAAGGACGT
This sequence comes from Litorisediminivivens sp. KMU-197, assembly GCF_056858395.1. Taxonomy (NCBI): domain Bacteria; kingdom Pseudomonadati; phylum Pseudomonadota; class Alphaproteobacteria; order Rhodobacterales; family Paracoccaceae; genus Litorisediminivivens; species Litorisediminivivens sp. KMU-197. The sequence goes on from NZ_JBXEQG010000001.1 coordinate 515,622, forward strand.
GAAAGGCCAGCCCATATGCCTCTTCGCCCGACGAACACCCAGCCGACCACAGCCTCACCCGTTCGCCCGCGACTGCGCGCCGGATCAGATCAGGCAGGATACTGGCTGTAAGGTGATCGAAATGATGCGCTTCACGGTTGAATTGGGTGGTGTTGGTGGTGAGCGCGGAGATGAACTCCTCACGCATGGTCGTCGTGTCCGGCTTGGCCAGCAGGTCGCAATAGGTGTCGACGTCAGGGACGCGCGACTGTTGCAGCGGCTGCGTCAGCCGCGCCGACACCATGGCCCGCTTACCAATTGGCAAATGGATGCCAGTCAATTCGTGTAGGATCCGCGCAACCCTTCGATATTCGGCCTCCGATATCAGGTCGCCACTGTGCGACTCGTGGGTCTGCGGGCGCACCATCACGTAACTTCCGCATCGGCTTGGGGTAGAACCTGGTGGACGTCGAGTGCGCGAACCAGCTGATCGGAAAGGGTGTAGACACCCCTGATATATGCCTGGGTCCGTGGAGAGGCGACGTCCGGCGTCGCCAGAAGATCACCTTGGTTGACCGTCACAATGTCGGAAACGGCATCGACAAGGAACCCCATGATTCGGGTGGCGACCTGCGCGATGATGATGACATGCCGGGGCCCGGGTTCGGTCTTGCCCAGCCCCAGCCGCATGGACAGGTCGAGCACAGGCAGCACTGTTCCGCGCAGGTTCATCATGCCGAGCACGTAGTCGGGCGAGTGCGGGAGGCTGGTGGTCTGAGTCCAACCCCGGATTTCCAGCACATGGGCGATGTCGAAACAGAAGGCCTGATCGCCGATGGCGAATGACACGATCTCCTGCATGATGTCCGGCGTTGGGGCCGCTGTGTCAGGCATGTTGAACAAGCCTCGAAGGTTCCGGCGGCGGTACTGCTGAGGCATGCCCGCCAAGGGAACGTGCGATCATCTGGTCGGTGTCTACGATCAACGCGATCTTGCCATCGCCCAGAATGGTGGCAGCGGCGATACCGGGTATGCGCTGATAGTTCTGTTCGAGCCCCTTTATGACAACCTCGCGCTGGTCGACGATGCCGTCTATGGCCAGCGCCGTGCGGCGCCCATCCTCGCTCTCGATCAGCAGCAACGACAGGGTCTCGAGGTCGGCAGGCGTTGCGCGATAGCCAAGCTCGAACCCGAGTTCCACGATGGGGATCAGTTCGTTGCCGATCGTCAGAAGCTGGTCTCCGTCACAGAAAGCCTCAATCCGTCCCTGGCCGGGTTGCAGGGTCTCGCGCAGTGCCAGGGTGGGAACGACAAGCGACTCACCTGCAACCGTCACCAGCATGCCCTCGAGGACGGCCAGCGTCAGCGGCAGGGATATCGTGACCGTCGTGCCGCGCCCCGGTTCGGAATGCAGGCCGACGCGTCCGCCCAATGCCTGGATCTCGGAGCGCACCACATCCATCCCGACGCCGCGACCCGAAAGGTTCGAGACCTCGGATGCGGTCGAGAAACCGGGGCGAAACAGCAAGTTGTCGATATCGGTTTCGGTGAGGTCGTCTTCTGGGCGCACCAGTCCCTTTTCCTCGGCGATCTGCCGGACGCGGGCGCGATCGATGCCGCCGCCGTCATCGCTCAAGGTGATGACCACCCGACCGGAGCGGTGGGCGGCCTCCAGCGTGATGGTGCCGCGGTCGTTCTTGCCGGAGGCCTGGCGGACAGCCGCGTCCTCCAACCCGTGATCGACGGCGTTGCGTATCATGTGGGTCAACGGCTCGACCAGCCGTTCTGTCACCGTCTTGTCCACCTCGGTGGCGTCACCCACAGTCACCAGTCGTGCGGATTTGCCTGCTTCTCGGGCGGTTTCACGCACGATGCGCGACATGCGCTGGAACAGGCTGCGTACTGGCTGGGCGCGGATCGCCATAACACTTTCCTGAATCACGCCGGAAAGCTGCTTCAGCTGGCTCATGGCGTCGTCCACCGTCTTCGACGAGGCCGAGCGCGGCAGCTCGCTCATCGACTGGCGCAGCATTGCTTCGCTGATGACAAGTTCACCGACAAGGTTGATCAGCCGGTCGACACGTTGCAGATCGACGCGGATGGTGCTGGAGCCTGTGGCGGGAGGCTCGTTCAAACAGGGAGCGGGACCGTCCCGGGGCGGGCAGGGCAGTGGGTCCGCCTGTGTCGAGGACACTGGCGACGCAGATAAGTTAACCGAACCGTTCTGCGCGGGCTCCAACTCCGCGGCCGATGAGCGCCCTGTTCGGGTAATTTCCAGTGATGCAAGCCCGTCCACGAATTCAAAGACATCTCGGACCGCGGCCTCATCAACGCCGGGGTCGGCATTTAGCGTGAGGTGCCACCGCAGGGCAGGCTGGCGCCAGTCGCCGCCACCGAGCGGTTTCATTGTTGTCAGGTCGGCGCAGGTCTCAAGCTCACCCAGCGCAGCCAGCGCACGGAACAGCAGCACGGGGTCGTGACCATTCGCATAAAGACCGGCCTCAGGCGCAAACCGAATGCTGAAAGTTGGCCCGTCATTGCCGTCCGATATCGGCAGGTCGGTCGCAAAGTCGAAGGCCAGAGCCAGCGGTTCGAACTCCGGCTCTGGTGCGTCCTCGGTCATTGCGTCTCTGCCTACCGACTGGCTCAGCAGTGTCAGGTCGTTGAGAATGGATTTGGCATTATCGGCGTCGACCTCGCTTTCGAACCGCTCAGCCTCGACAAGGTCACTGAGGTGGTCGCAGGCGGTGAACAGCAGCGGCAGATTGTATTCGCTGATCCTGAGTGTACCTGCCCTGACATCCGCCAGAACGTTTTCAAAGGCGTGAGAGAAGGCAACCAGACGCTTCAGTCCGAAAGCTCCGGCACCACCCTTGATTGAGTGTACCGCGCGAAACATCGCATTTGTCGTGTCCTCGTCCCGTATACCATTTTCCAGCGCGCCCAGCCCGGCCGAGAGGCTTTCCAGCAGCTCGTCGCATTCCTGATAGAAGAGATCGCGCAGGTCGTTCATGGCAACTCCTCAGATGACCAAACGGTTGATCGCCGATACCAGCTTGTCCGCATCGAACGGTTTGACGATCCATCCGGTTGCCCCAGCGGCACGGGCGCGGTGCTTCAGTTCCTCCAAGTTCTCTGTGGTCAGAACCAGAATGGGCAGGCCGGCATGGGCCGGGCGGGTGCGAACGGTCTCGATGAAACCGAAGCCATCAAGGCGCGGCATGTTGAGGTCGGTGATCACAAGGTCCGGCGCCACCGCCGTCAGCATCTCCAGCCCGTCAATGCCGTCTTCGGCCACATCCACCGCAAATCCCGCGCCGACCAGTGCGGTTTTAAGCATGGCGCGGATGGTACGGGAATCGTCGATGGCGAGGATCCTATGGCTCATGCGGCGGCCTCCGCGTCGTCCGGGCGGATCCCAAGCAGGTCTGGATCGACGCCAAGGATCGTAAGGCTGTGCTTCATATCGGACGAGGCGTTGCAGATGGCGAAACGCAGCCCGTCATCGCGCCATTCCGCCTGAAGCCTCAATAGAAGATCGAGCGCCATTCCACCGAGATGCCTGACCTCGGAGGCATCCACGAGCACATCGCTTCCGCGCAGGCGGGCGATAGCATCGTAAAGCTCGGCGCAGGCGGCATAATCCAGCTGTGAGGCAAGCCTCACCGCGGGGGCACACACGTCACTTTCCGGTTCCAACATGTCTGCCGCTCCGCATCCCATTCTCAGGTCTCTCGTGGCGGATGCTATGAGGCAGCGTTTAAGAAATGGTTTCGACGCGGGGATGCGGACAACCGGTGGCGGCTCAGTGGATCAGCGATCCGCCGTTCACGTCGACCTCGGTGCCGGTGCAATAGGCGGACAGTTCGGAGGCCAGAAACAGACCGCAGCCCGCCACTTCACTTGCCTCGCCGGCGCGGCCCATGGGAATGCCGGCAAGCACCTGCCCGCGCATCTCGGGCGTCAGCTTGCCGGCGGTGATGTCGGTGGCGATGAAGCCCGGGCAAATCGCGTTTACCCGAACGTTGTCGGGGGCCAGTTCGCGGGCCATCGCCTTTGTCAGCCCCAGCACGCCGGCCTTGGCGGCGGAATAATGCGGACCCCCGAAAATGCCGCCGCCGCGCTGGGCGGACACCGATGAAAGGTTGACGATCGAGCCTGAGCTTTGCGCCCGCATTGCAGGAATGACGGCCTGGCTCATATAAAGCGTGCCGCGGAGCGATACGTCAGTCACCGCCTCGTAATGCTCTGGCTCTATCTCCAGCAGCTTGAGCGGCTGGGTGATGCCCGCGTTGTTCACCAGCACGTCGATCCGGTCCAGCGTGCCCAGTACGATCTCGGCCGCTTCGGCACAGGCGGTCCGGTCGGTGACGTCGCAGGCCAGCCCGAGGTGGCCCTTGCCGGGCAAATCCCGCGCCGCATCCGCCGCCTGTCCCGCGTCAAGGTCGAGCACCGCCACGATGGCACCGTGTTCGGCGAACAGCATCGCCATCGCCTTGCCAAGTCCACGTGGGCTGGCCGCGCCGGTGATGATCGCCACCTTGCCCTGCAGAAGTCCTGTCCCGTTCCCGTTCATAGCCACCGCCTGATCTGCTCTGCGACCTTCGCGACCGACAGTCCGTACATATTATGCAGCGTGGGCAATGCACCCGCTTCGAGAAACGCGTCCGGCAAGCCGATCATGCGGAATTCCGGGGTCACCCCCGCCAGCAGCAGCTCTTTCGCCACCGCCTCGCCCAAGCCGCCGTTGACTGTGTGGTTCTCGGCCGTGACCACCAGCCGTCCGCCTGTTCTTGCCTGCGTAACAATGGTTTCGACATCCAGAGGCTTGATCGTCGGTACATGCAGCACACCCACGTCGACACCGTCTTTCTCCAACGCCTCGGCCGCGTCCAGAGCCCGCATCGTCATGATCCCGGACGAAATCACAAGCACGTCGCGGCCTTCTCTGATGACCTGAGCGTCGCCCAGCCGGAACCGGTAGTCCGGCTTGTTCCGTGTCAGCACCGAGGGCACCTTGCCGCGCAGGAGGCGCGCATAAACCGGGCCGTCGTGGGCGATCATCGCAGGCACCATGCCGGCAATGTCGTCCGCATCGCAGGGATCGATCACCACCATGCCGGGCAGCCCCCGGAAAATAGCCAGGTCCTCGGTTGCCTGATGGCTGGGGCCGTAGCCGGTGGTGAGGCCGGGCAGGGCGCAGACGATCTTGACCGGCAGGTTCTCCTCGGCGATGGCCATGGCGATGAAGTCATAGGCCCGGCGCGAGGCGAAAACCGCGTAAGTGGTGGCGAAGGGGATGCAGCCTTCGCGCGCCATGCCGGCCGCCGCCGACATCAGAAGCTGTTCGGCCATGCCCATTTGATAGAACCGCTCGGGCATCGCCTTGGCGAAGACATGCAGGTCGGTGTATTTCGACAGGTCGGCGGTGAGCCCGACGATGCGGTCATCGTCCCGGGCGGCCTTCACCAGAGCCGCGCCGAAGGGGGCGTCGACGGTGTCGTAACCCTCGGCCGCGAGGGAGGCGATCATCGCCGAGGTTGTCGCTTGGCCGTCGGGCACCTTCCGCGGCTCGTACTTGCGTTTTATCGAGTCCACCGTCATTGCGGTTTCCCTTTTTCCAGCGCGTCCAGCGCTTTGGCCCATTCGTCCGGCTCGACCCGCACGAAATGCGTGATCTCGCGGGTTTCGAGGAAATCGACGCCCTTGCACATCGTAGTGTTGCAGATGATCACCCGCGGCCTTGGATCCGGTAGGGCGCGCGCGCTGTCGAAGGCCGTGACCAGCGCCTCAAGATCGTTTCCGTCGACCGCCTGCGCGTGCCAGCCGAAGGCCTCCCATTTGGGCGCCTCGGGAACCTGCGCCAAGGTGTCACGCGTCGGTCCATCCGCCTGCTGGTTGTTGAAATCGACGATGCAGATCAGGTTGTCGAGCCGCCACTGCACCGCGGACATCACCGCTTCCCAAGTCGAGCCTTCGCCCAATTCTCCGTCCGACATGAGGTTGTAGACAAAGGCCGGGTTGTCCTTCCGCTTCAACCCGAGCGCGGCACCCACGGCGATTCCAAGACCCTGACCCAGCGAGCCACCGGTGATCTCCATTCCCGGCGTATAAGAGGCCATCCCGGACATGGGCATCCGGCTATCGTCCGCGCCGTAGGTCTGCAATTCGTCTTCGGGCAGGATACCGGCCTCCATGAGCGCTGCATAAAGCGCTATCGCATAGTGGCCGATCGACAGGTAGAACCGATCGCGGCCCTCCCATTCGGGTTCGTCCGCGCAATAGTCCAGCGCGTGGAAATACGAGGTCGCCAGCACGTCCGCCACGCCCAGAGCCTGTCCAATATAGCCCTGTCCCTGCACTTCGCCCATCAGCAGCGCCTTGCGCCGGATGTTCCAGGCGCGCATTGCCAGCGAGACATTGGACCGTTCCGCGCGGCGCATGTCGGCCATCTGCTTTTCCTCCCGTGCTTGCCAAGCTATCCCGCAGGTGTAGCATCGCGCAGCCGGACCGGCCCCAGCAAATAACTGAAAGCCTGCTTAGCAGAACTTAACACCAGCTCCCTGCAAGACCGGACCGCCGGTCAGGGCAGGGCGCACCTGACCAGAGAGAATTTCATGTCCCAGATGATCTTTGCCGACAGCCTGTCACGTCTTGGCACCGAAAGCGCCTTCATGGTGCTGGCGCGGGCCCAGAAACTGGCCGCCGAGGGCAAGGACATCATCAACCTGGGCATCGGGCAGCCCGACTTCCAGACGCCCGGCCATATCGTGGAGGCCGGCATCAAAGCGCTGCGCGACGGTCATCACGGCTATACGCCTGCCAACGGCATTCCGGCGCTGCGCGAAGCGGTGGCGGCCGACCTCGAAAGGCGCCACGGCGCGGCGGTCAACCCCGACAACGTGGTGGTGATGCCCGGCGGCAAGCCAACGATGTTCTTCGCCGTCATGATGCTCGGTCAGCCGGGCACCGAGATCATGTATCCCAATCCTGGATTTCCGATCTACGAGTCGGTCATCAACTACTCTGGCGCGACGCCCGTGCCGATACGGTTGAGCGAAAAGAACGGTTTCGCCTTCTCCGCCGAAGAGGTGCTTGGCCAGATCACCGACAGGACCCGCCTGATCATCATCAACTCGCCAGCAAATCCCACCGGCGGCGTCACCCCGCGCGAAGAGATCGACAAGCTGGTCGCCGGCCTGATGGACCATCCGCATGTCGCGCTCATGTCCGACGAGATCTACAGCCAGATGCTCTATGGCGGGCGCGAACACGTCAGCCTGCTGCAATACCCCGAGATCCGTGACCGTCTGATCCTGCTGGATGGCTGGTCCAAGACCTACGCCATGACCGGCTGGCGGCTGGGCTTCTCGGTCTGGCCGGATGCTGCCGTCGATCACGTCACCCGGCTCTGCATCAACGATCACTCCTGCGTCAACGCAAGCGCGCAATACGCCGGTCTCGCGGCCCTGACCGGTCCGCAGGGCGCGGTGCATGACATGGTTGCCCAATTCGACGCTCGGCGCGACGTAATCGTGCGCGAGCTCAATTCGCTGCCCGGCGTCCGCTGCACCGATCCGGGAGGCGCGTTCTACGCGTTCCCCAATATCGAGGGGACCGGCATGAACGCCACCGAGGCGCAGAACCTGTTCCTCGACAAGGCTGGCGTGGCAACGGTGGCGGGCACCTCCTTCGGCGCCATGGGAGAGGGCTATGTGCGCTTCTCGTACGCCAACTCCGAGGACAATATTGTCAGGGCCATCGGCCGTATCCGCAAGGTACTCTGACCGGCCCATGACCGCAGACCAGAAAGGACACGATACGATGAACGACGCACCCGCATCGCCACACGGTGGCGCGCTTCTGGTCGATTGCCTGGCGGCTCAAGGGGTCGAGCGGGTCTTCTGCATCCCGGGCGAAAGCTTCCTCGCCGCGCTGGATGGCTTCCACGACCGCGACATCGACGTCATCGTCACCCGGCACGAGGGCGGCGCCGCGATGATGGCCGAGGCGGCGGGCAAGCTGACCGGGCGTCCCGGCGTGGCCTTCGTGACCCGGGGGCCGGGCGCGACGAATGCCAGTTCCGGGGTGCACGTGGCTTTTCAGGACAGCACGCCGATGGTGCTGTTTGTCGGACAGGTCGCCAGCGACCAGCGCGACCGCGAGGCATTTCAGGAGGTGGATTATCGCGCCATGTTCGGCCCGCTGGCCAAGTGGGTGGCCGAGATCGACCGCGCCGACCGCATTCCCGAATACATCAGCCACGCCTTCCACGTCGCGCAGAGCGGTCGGCCGGGACCGGTGGTGCTGGCGCTACCGGAAGATATGCTCTCGGGGCCGGCAGAGGGTGTGCCGGTTCCCGCGGCGTCCTTGCCCTCGGGCATGGCCTCTGACGCCGATATAGGCGCGATCATCGACCGGCTCGAGGCAGCGGACCGTCCGCTCGTCATCGTCGGCGGCGCAAGCTGGAGTGCCGAGGCCGCCAGCGCCATCGGACATTTCGCGCAGACCATGGGCCTGCCGGTCGGGGCCTCGTTCCGATGCCAAGATTTCCTCGACAACCGGCATCCCAACTATGTCGGGGACGTGGGCATCGGGATCAACCCGGCGCTGGCCCTACGTGTGAGGGACGCGGACGTCATCCTCGCGCTCGGGCCGCGGCTGGGCGAGATGACCACCTCGGGATACACACTCCTGACGCCGCCCGTGCCTTCGCAGGACCTCATCCACGTTCACGCCGATCCATCCGAGATCGGGCGCGTCTATCGCCCCGCCATCGCGGTGGTGGGCCAGCCGGGTCCTGTCGTGTCGCAACTGGCCGGCGCTGCGCGGCATAGGACCGGCGGCGACTGGTTGGCGCAGGCGCGCGCGGACTATGAGGCGTGGCAGCAGCCGCAGGAGACGCCGGGCGCGCTGAAGATGGAGCAGGTAATCGGCCACCTGAACGAGGTCCTGCCTGACGACGCCATCCTGACCAACGGCGCAGGCAACTACGCGGCCTGGCTGCACCGCTACTATCGCTACCGAAGCTGGCGGACCCAGCTCGCTCCGACCTCCGGGTCGATGGGCTATGGGCTGCCTGCTGCCATCTCGGCCAAGCTGCACCACCCAGAACGCGAAGTGATCTGCATGGCCGGCGATGGCTGCTTCCAGATGGTCTTGCAGGAATTTGGCGTCGCCTGTGAACACGGCGCAAACATCGTCGTCATCGTGTCCGACAACGGTATGTACGGCACGATCAGGATGCATCAGCAACGCCAGTACCCCGGACGGCCGTCGGGCACCAAGCTGTCAAACCCCGACTTCGCCGCCCTCGCGCGCGCCTATGGCGGGTTCGGCGCGACGGTGTGCGAGACCTCGGAATTCGCTTCGGCGTTCGCCGCGGCCCGCAACAGCGGTCTGCCCGCGATCCTGCACCTCAAGCTGGATCCTGCGGCACTGTCACCGAAGGTGCGGTTGGAGGGGCACTGACACAGGCAGGCCGTGAAGCACAACGCGAGGGCGAAGACAGGTGCGGGATCGGCCCGTCATTCAGAACCAGAGCTTCGGCTCGGCAAACTCGACCGAGTTGCCGGCCGGATCGCGAACATACAGCGAATGGGCGCCGTTCGGCCAGTCGAACTCCGCATCTATAGGGAGCCCGGCGTCGGTGAAGGTGTCGCGCCAGCGGGCGATTTCGTCGCGGCTGGCCGAAAAACAGACGTGGCCGGGACCGGTGGCGCCGTGCGCAGGCACCGGCATGGCGGTATTGCCCGATGCTTTCGACGTTTCCTGAGGGTTGAAGACAAGCAGCACCGTCTGACCGGCGCGAAAAAAGATGTGACGGGGCGGCGCCTGCAGAACGATCTCCATGCCCATCAGTCCCGCATAGAAGGCTTGCGCCGCATCCAGATCGCTGGCGTATAGGGCAGCCTCGAGCACGCCTTGGACGGTCGGTGGTGTGTACATGGTGCTCAGCCTAGCAAAACGCGCTACATTCAGCCAAGGGGCCAAGGGTTCGCTTGCCGGGCTATCCGTTCTGTGACCGTTAAGAACCTGTACTACTCTTAAGAGCGTTGGCCAAATTCTAGAGGCTTGCCTGACGGCGAACGCGAGATATAGTGGCTTTAACGACAGGCGGTCCGCTGCCAACGGACCTTGAACCCGCAGGCGGAAGCAAGGGGAAGTGACGAGCCATGGACGGTGATTTCAGGACGGAATTTGTGCGCGAGCCTTCGGCGCTGAAGCAGTTCCCGGCCCTGGTGCTGAATGCGGATTACAGGCCCTTGTCCTATTACCCGTTGTCGCTCTGGCCGTGGCAGGATGCGATCAAGGCGGCCTGGCTCGACAGGGTGGACATCGTAGCCGAATACGACACCGAGGTGCATTCGCCATCGACCACCATCAGGATACCAAGCGTCGTCGTTCTGAAAGACTATGTAAAACCTCAAAAGCGCGTGGCCTTCACGCGCTTTAATCTTTTTCTGAGGGATGAATTCCGCTGCCAGTACTGCGGCACGAAGCGCGAACTGACTTTCGATCACGTGGTGCCGCGCGCGGCCGGTGGCGTTACATCCTGGCAGAACGTGGTGGCGGCCTGTGCGCCCTGCAACCTGAAAAAGGGATCGAAGTCGCTGGCACAGGCCCATATGTCGCTGCGCAAACCGCCACGCCAACCCGGAGCGGAAGAACTGCGCAACATGGGCCGCAAGTTCCCGCCGAACCACCTGCATGAAAGCTGGATGGACTTCCTCTATTGGGATGCGGAACTCGAGGCCTGAGCGGCGTCTTCCAAACGCTTTACCGGCCCGCAACAGGCTCATCAGTGTCTTGGCGAGGCTCGGCCGCGTGTCCGGTCGGACCCACTTCGGCCCCCCGACGCGCCGCTTTGTTCCTATCGGCTTTTGCAGCGCAGAAATCCTCGTTACCGTGACGGCTGAGCAATGAGGCAATCACCGGTCCGGCGTCTTGTCGCCATGCAAAGGCCGATCAGCAGGGGCTCCGGGAATTCGTTGGATATCAAGGTCGAACCTGTCGATGCCTCTGGTCGGGTTGCCCTCTCGGGTCGGTTGACCATCCACACGGTGACCGACGCCCGTGCGGCCCTGGCCGCGCGAATGGCCGACGGGATGAAGGTTGTCGATCTCGCCCCGCTGGAGCGGCTGGATACCGCCGGGGCTTGGGTGCTGATCTCATTCGTCCGGTCTGACGGACTGGAGCTGACAGGTGCAGGCGAGCACACGGCAAGCCTGCTCGACACCGTGGAAAGCGCCATGCCGATGCCTGAGGAGGCGCCGGCGCGGCGTCTTACCCTTGCCGGGGTGCTGGAGGGAACCGGGCGGCGCGTCACCGCAGGGGTTACCTTCGTGCTCGCGCTGACCGCCTATCTCGGCATCTTCCTGCACCGGCTCGCCCGGTCGGTCCGACATCCGACTGAGTTTCGCTTCACGGCGCTCGTCCACCATTGCGAAGCGGTCGGCTGGCAGGCGATCCCCATCGTCGCGGTCATGTCATTCCTGATCGGCGTCGTATTGGCCTTTCAGGGATCGGTGCAGTTGCGCCAGTTCGGGGCCGAGGTTTTCGTGGTCGACCTGATCGCCATCTCGATTTTACGCGAATTGGGGATCCTGCTGACCTCAATCATCGTTGCCGGGCGCACCGCCTCGGCCTTTACCGCCGCCATCGGCTCGATGAAGATGCGCGAGGAAATCGACGCCATGCGCACGCTGGGACTGGACCCTGCGATGAACCTCTTCGTGCCACGCATCCTCGCGCTGTTGCTGATGCTGCCGATCCTGGGGTTGATCGCCAACATCTCGGGGCTGTTCGGCGGCGCCCTGATGGCCTGGATCGATCTTGGCATATCGCCCGCGATGTTCCGGACCCGGTTGGTTGAGGGCACTGACATCGACCATGTTTTCGTGGGTCTCGTGAAGGCACCAGTCTTCGCCCTGATCATCGGTGTCGTTGGCTGCCACGCCGGTATGCAGGTGAAAAGCAATGCCGAGTCGCTGGGTCGCATGACCTCGAACGCGGTGGTGACGGCGATCTTTGCGGTGATCATGGCCGATGCCGTGTTTTCGATCTTTTTCGCGCGGATGGGGATATGAGCAGCGACGACGTCATCATCCGGCTGCGCGGCATCCGCAACCAATTCGGCAGCCAGGTCGTGCACGACGACCTCGATCTCGACGTGAGGAAAGGCGAGATTCTCGGCGTTGTCGGCGGATCGGGCACCGGTAAATCGGTCCTTCTGCGCACCATCGCAGGGTTGCAGACCCCGGCCGCGGGCAGCGTCACCGTTCTGGGCACCGACGTGCTAACGGCCGACCATGACACCCGCACTGCCATCCAGCGCCGCTGGGGTGTGATGTTTCAGGACGGGGCACTGTTTTCCTCGCTCACCGTGCGCGAAAACGTCGAGGTCCCGATGCGCGCGATCGAGGGGCTGGATCCCGAGGTGCGCCGGTCCCTTGCCGATCTCAAGGTCTCGCTGGTAGGGCTACCCTATCTGGCGGGCGACAAGTACCCTTCGGAACTGTCCGGAGGCATGCGCAAGCGCGCCGGCCTCGCACGGGCGTTGGCGCTGGACCCGGACCTGTTGTTCCTGGATGAGCCGACAGCGGGGCTCGATCCGATCGGTGCAGCAGACTTCGATCAGTTGATCCGCGGTCTGAGCCGGTCGCTCGGTTTGACGGTGTTTCTGGTGACCCACGATCTTGACACCCTGCACGCGACCTGTGACCGGATTGCGGTACTCGCGGAAAAGAGGGTGCTGGTCACCGGAACCATGACAGATATGCTGGACGTCGACCATCCATGGGTGCACGAGTATTTCCATGGCCCGCGCGCCCGCGCGGCAGCGGCGGATGCGCAGGGCAGCGCGGCACGGAAAGGCGAATAGTTTGGAGACACGGGCAAATTTCGTACTCATCGGCGCTTTTGCCATCGCCGGCATGCTCGGCATCCTGGGGTTTTTCCTGTGGTTCGCCCAGGTCGAGCTGGATCGCCAGTTCTCGTATTACGATATCTATTTCCCCTCGGTGTCCGGGCTCAGCAATGCCTCCGACGTGCGCTTCAGCGGTCTGCCGGTGGGGCAGGTGGTGGATGTGCGCCTGTCGCCCAACCGGGACGGCACCATCCTCGTTCGGGTCGAGGTGAACGCCGACACCCCGGTTCGCGAAAACAGCATCGCCACCATCGAATCTCAGGGCGTCACCGGCGTGTCCTACGTTGGCATCGATCCCGGCACACCCGAGGCCGAGATCCTCAGACCCACGGCGGAGCAGCCCATTCCCGAAATCGACGCCGGCCGGTCGACGCTGCAATCGCTCAGCGAAGACGCGCCCCGGCTTCTTGAGAACGCGCTCGCCGTTGTCGAAGAGATCGGCCAGATTTTCGATCAGGAGAATACCGATCGCGTCAACAATATCCTCGAGAACGTTGAAGTTGCCTCCGAGAAGTTCGCCTCCTCGCTCGAGGATTTCTCGGCCGTGACCGGCAGCGTCTCGGAATTCGCCGAGCAGATCGGAACCTTCAACGATACGCTCGACCAACTTTCCGGCGATATCTCAGGTGTGCTGGAAACGGCGGACACGGCGCTGACATCGCTTTCCCAATTGTCCGAGCAGGGCAAAGGCGTTCTGACAGACACCAGCGAGACGCTGACCAGCGCGCGGTCTGCCATCGCCCGCACCGAGACCTTCATCGATCAGGACCTGGTGCAGACCACCAACGAGCTGCGCGAGACCAGCGCCGAGGTTCGCCGTCAGGTGGGAACCCTCAGCGCCAATGCCACCGAGGTCATGGACACCTTCAAGCTGACCGGCGAAACCGCCACCGCGCGGCTGGACGAGGCGCAGCAGACGATTGTAGCCGCGGATTCGCTGATCGCCCGGCTTGATGATGTGGCCGGCGTGGTGGGCGAGGCCGCAAGCAGCGTCGACAGCCTGATAGAAGACGAGGGCCGGCCGCTTGTCGTTGAGACCCGTGCCATGGTCGATGCTGGGTCCCGCGCGGCCGCCGCGGTGACCGACTTGGCCGAACAGGGCGAGGGCGTTCTCACCGAAACCGGCGAGACACTGACCGTCGCCAGGGAAACCCTGACCCGGGCGCAGGGCGCTATCGCCAGTGCCGAGACCTTCATTGACCACGACCTGTCGCAGACCACGACCGCGTTGCGCGACACCAGTGCCGAGGTCCGTCGGCAGGTGGGAACCCTCAGCACCAATGCCACCGAGGTCATGGACACCTTCAAGCTGACCGGCGAAACCGCCACCGCGCGACTGGACGAGGCGCGAGAGACGATCGAAGCCGCCAATAACCTCATCGCCCGGCTCGACACCGTGGCTACCTCGGTCGGTGAGACGAGCGAGCTTGTCGACACCGTGATCCGCGAAGAGGGCCGGCCGCTGATTGTGGAGACCCGCAAGATGGTGGCGGAAGCGACCAAGGCCGTATCTGCGGTGACCGTGATCGCCGAGCAGGATCTGCCTGTCGTTGTGGCCGACATTCGCGCCGCCACCGCAAGTGCCAGCAAGACCATCACCGAAGTGGGCAACAGCCTGATCGCCTCCAGCGCCGGGGTCGAGGAACTGATCGCCAAGGCCAGCAGCACGCTCGACGACGCCACCGTGGCTTTCAATAATGCCAACGTCACGCTCGAGGCGATCGACAGCGCCATGCTGTCAGCCGAGGACGCGCTGGCCATCGCCGAAACGACCTTCACCAATGCCAACACCGTCATCACCGAAGACATGGACGGCATCATCGACGGGCTCGAGACCACGCTCGCAAGCCTGCAAGAGGCCATCGCGCAGGTTTCTGCCGACATTCCCGGCATCACCTCCGACCTGCGTGCGGCCAGCCGGTCGGCCACCGCGACCTTTGCCGACATCCGGCGCGTCACCAATGCCTCGGCGCCTGCGGTGCAGGAATTCACCACCACAGCGCTGCCGTTGTTTACCCGGCTGGCGCAGGAAAGCCGGAGTCTGATAGGCAACCTTGATCGCCTCACAACCAGCTTTCAGCGCGATCCCGCCCGCTTTCTTCTCGACCGCGATACGCCGGAGTTCAAACGATGACCGCAGCCTCCAAGCTCACCCGTCTCCTGAGGATCGTCGCGGTTCTGTCCGCGCCCGCGTTGGTGTCGGGATGCTCGGCATTGTCCGCTCTCGGCGATATCAGCACCCCGCTTGAGGTTTACGAGTTGCGCGCGCCTTCGGACATTCCGGCCGTGGCCGGCCGCGCGGCAGCCAGAGACGTCATCGTCGAATTGCCAACCACCTCGGGCGCCCTGTCGACCGACCGCATCATGATCCGGCCCAATCCGTTGCAGGCGCAATACCTGCCGGACGTGCGCTGGGCTGATCCCGTTCCGGTCATGGTGCAGACGCTGATGCTGCGGGCAATCGAGTCGACCGGCGCCGTACGCTATGTCGGACGCAAGCCGTTGGCGGCCAGCGGAGATTTCGCGCTGGTCACCGAGGTGGTCGATTTTCAGGCCGAGGTGGGCGACATCGACGACACAGCGACGGTCGAAATGACCCTGATCATCCGCGTGGTGCGCGAACGCGATGCGCGTATCGTCGCCAGTCGCACCTTCCAGGCTTCCGCCCTCGCACCCTCGACCGAAACGCCGGTAGTGGCGCAGGCTTTCAACACGGCCTCTGACGATCTTTTTGCCGAGATCGCGACTTGGATTGCCGGGGTCGTCCGCGGCTGACGGCGAGAGACCTTCGCTCGGGTTGCACCCGCCGTGCGATGTGACTTTGGCGTATGGTTCAGGCGCCCGTCGCCGCAAGGTCCATTTGCGAGCGTGGTTTCGCGACCGGATCGGCATCCAGCGCAGTATGGATCTTCTCCATCACCCGGCACAGGGTGTCGAACTCCTCTGGTGTCACGTCCGAAAGTAACCGGCGTTCCACCTCCAGTGCGGCGGGCAGGATGTCGGCCAGTGCGGCCCGGCCCTTGTTCGAGAGCGAGATCTCGACCAGCCTACCATCGTCGGTTCCTGGAAGCTTTAGTACATAGCCGTCGCTTTCGAGCCGCGTCACCGCCCGGCTGACACGTGATCTTTCGAGGTTCACGCAGTCATGTATCTCGCGGACGGAAACCTTCGCGCACCGGTCCAAGTGCACCAGCACCCGCCATTCCGCCATCGTGAGGCCGAACGCCTTTTCGTATATGATCGACAGGCGACGACTGGTCCGCTCGGACAGCACGGCAAGCCGATAGGGCAGAAAGGCAGACAGGGTGAAGTCGTCTGACATGGCGCGCATCCATTTCGTTGCACCTGCAATGATATTGACTTCCATTGCAGGTGCAACGATAAATCGGGCCGTTGCAGGTTCAACGATTTCGGCTGGTAATGGTCGACACAACAGGAGAGGCCAACATGGCGAAGGCATTCGCATCGCAGGGGGATATGACCGAGAAAGAGATCTCATTCACCGAGATCGGCGAGGGGCTCTATGCCTTCACCGCCGAGGGTGATCCGAACTCCGGCGTCATCATCGGCGACGACAGCGTGATGATCGTCGAGGCTCAGGCGACGCCACGGCTGGCCAACAAGGTGATCGACTGCGTGCGGGGCGTTACCGACAAGCCGATCACCCATGTGGTCATGACGCACTACCACGCGGTGCGCGTGCTGGGTGCCAGCGCCTTCGACGCGCAGCAGATCATCATGTCCGACAAGGCGCGCGCGATGGTGGTGGAACGCGGGCAAGAGGACTGGGACAGCGAATTCCAGCGTTTCCCGCGCTTGTTCGAAGGTCACGAGTCGATTCCCGGCCTGACCTGGCCCACCACCACCTTCAGCGACCAGATGACCGTCTATCTCGGCAACCGGAAAGTTGAGATCAAGCAGATCGGCCGTGCCCATACCGCAGGTGACAGCGTGGTCTGGGTACCCGACGCGCAGACCATGTTCACCGGTGACATCGTCGAGGATCGTTCCGCCTGCTACTGCGGCGACGGCCATTTTGAGGACTGGGGCGACACGCTGGATGCGGTCAAGGCCTATGACCCGGAGAATGTCGCGCCGGGACGCGGCGGCGCGCTGGTGGGGCGCGAAGCGGTGGACCGGGCAATCGCCTCGACCCGCGATTTCGTCAACTCCACCTATCTGCCTGCCAAGCAGGTAGCCGCGAAGGGCGGCAGTCTCAGGGACGCATGGGACGCGGTGCGCGCCGAATGCGATCCGAAGTTCAAGGATTACGCGATTTACGAGCATTGCCTGCCGTTTAATGTTTCGCGCGCCTTCGATGAGGCCCGTGGCATCGACACCCCGCGCATCTGGACGGCACAGCGCGACATCGAGATGTGGGAACAGTTGCAAGGCTGAACCACGGGCCGAGCAGGAGGAGCGAGATGTTCGACGACAGGTACACCGTGGCTCACCGGCTCTATCCCTACGAACGCTCGGCCGATCAGGACCTTGCGCAGCCGGTTCGTCACCCGGTGGTGGTGGTCGGTGCCGGCCCGGTCGGCCTCGCCACCGCGCTCGACCTCGGGCTGCAGGGCGTCCCGGTGCTGCTGCTCGACGATCACGAGGGCGTGGGGCAGGGCAGCCGCGCCATCTGCTTCTCGAAGCGCAGTCTCGAGATAGCCAATCGCTATGGCTGTGCGGGCCCGATGGTGGACAAGGGCGTGGTCTGGAACCTAGGCAAGGTGTTCCACCGCGACGCAAAGGTTTTCGAATTCAACCTGTTGCCAGAACAGGGCCACAAGTACCCGGCCTTCATCAACCTCCAGCAATATCATTTCGAGCGTTTCCTGGTTGAGCGCCTGCGCGCCGTCCAGACCGAGGGCGCACCGATCCAGTTGCGCGGCAAGACCCGGGTCGACGCAATCGAGGTCCGGGACGATCACGTGACGCTTGAGGTCATGACCCCGGAGGGCCCCTACAGGATCGAGGCGGAATGGCTGATCGCCTGCGACGGCGCCAATTCGCCCATACGCACCCATATGGGCCTCGGATTTACTGGCAAGGTTTTCCGGGACAGCTTTCTGATCGCCGACATTCGCATGACCGGCGACACCCAGTTTCCCACCGAACGCTGGTTCTGGTTCGAGCCAAGCCACAGGCAGGGCGCTTCGACATTGCTTCACAGGCAACCCGATGATGTCTGGCGCGTCGATTTCCAGATCGGCTGGGACATCGACCGCGCCGAGGAAATGAAAGAGCCCAACCTCCGCCGTCGCCTCGACGCCTTCCTTGGCGACGTCGATTACGAAATCGTCTGGTCCTCGATCTACACCTTCCAGTGCAAGCGCATGAAGAGCTTCCGGCACGGCCCTGTGCTGTTCGCCGGAGACGCTGCGCACCAGGTTTCGCCCTTCGGGGCGCGGGGCGCGAACTCGGGCGTGCAGGACGCCGACAACCTCGGATGGAAGCTGGGTGCGGTGGTGCGCGGTGAGGCACCCGAGGCGCTGCTTGACAGCTATTCCGAGGAACGGGTGTTCGGGGCAGACGAAAATATCCTGAATTCCACCCGATCCACCGATTTCATCACGCCGAAATCTGAAATCAGCAAGCTGTTCCGCGATGCGGTGCTGAACCTCGCCGGCAAGGTTTCTTTCGCCCGGCCCTTGGTGAATTCAGGTCGGTTGTCGGTGCCTTGCGTCTACGACAGGTCGTCGCTCAACGGCCCCGACGCTTTGCCGGGCGGCCCCGATTGCAGCCGTGTCGGGGCGCCGATGGTTGACGCACCGACCGATGACGGCTGGCTGCTCGACAGGTTCGGCGGTGAGTTCCAGCTGCTGTGCCTTAACGCCGAAGCGCCGGAGAGCATTGAGGCGGACGGCATCACGGTGACGCGCCTGGCGATTCCCGCAGAGGGGTACGCGGAGCTGTCCGAGCGCTACCTCGGCACGGTCCGATCCGCTGTCTACCTGATACGTCCAGATCAGCACGTTGCGGCGCGATGGGACCGGTTCAACGCGGACGAGGTCCGCAAGGCCGTTGCTATCGCGACCGCCCGACATTGAGGAGACCCGATGAGTACCCTGAACACCGAACCCAACATCCCCGATCCGGATGGCTTCTATGCCCGGCTGCTGGCCGCCCACGACGGCAGGACAAGGCAGGAAAGCGATGCCATCAACGCCCGCCTGGTTCTGATCCTCAGCAATCACATCGGTGATGAAGAGGTGCTGGCTGAGGCCATCGCGCTGGCCGAAAGGGACTAAAAGCGCAGACCAGACAGAAAAGGCCCCGCATTGCGGGGCCCTTGGTTTGTTCCGGATGTGGGCGTCAGTCGCTTACTGACCGCTGCCCTGCGGACGCGGCACCGGGGTCTTGCCCTTCGAGTTGAGCGGATCGTCCTGACGCTGGACAGACCCTTCGAAGTGGGCGCCGCTCTCGATCGCAATGGTCTTGTGGATGATGTCGCCCTCGACCCGCGCGGTTGCGGTCAGCCGGACCTTGAGGCCGCGGACACGTCCGACGATGCGGCCGTTCACCACCACGTCGTCGGCCACGCATTCACCCTTGATGGTGGCGCTTTCGCCGATGGTCAGCAGGTGGGCGCGGATATCGCCTTCGATGGTGCCTTCGACTTGGACGTCACCGGTGGTCTTCATGTTGCCAATCACGTGCAGATCGGCAGACAGGACGGATGCGGGCGGCTTGGCCTTAGGGCTGGCTGCGGGCTTGTAGTCCTGCTGTGACGGCATCGTCGGCTTCTTGGCTTCTTGCGACACGGGTGCTGACCCTTCTTCGGATTTCGGACCGGGCTCGTTGATCTTGCTTTTAGAAAACATCTTTCGCAGCCTTCAGGTATATCATTGGATTGACGGCTTTACCGCCGACACGGACTTCATAGTGCAGGTGTGTGCCGGTAGAGCGTCCCGTATTTCCCATATCACCGATACGTTGCCCGCGCGAGACCCTTTGGCCTTTCTTCACGTGGATTTTGGACAAATGGGCATAGCGGGTTTCGATGCCGAATTCATGCTGGATCTTGACCAGTTTGCCATATCCCGACTGCCAGCCCGCGTGGATGATCACACCGTCGGCGGTGGCGTGTATCGGCGTGCCGTGCGGCGCGGCAAAGTCGGTGCCCTTGTGCAGTCGCCCCCAACGGTAGCCATACCCGGAGGTAAAGCGGTAGGCGCTTTTCAGCGGATTGGCGAAAGGCGCCTTCTCGGCCGCGATGCGGTAGAGGTTGAGCCGGTCCATCTGGTTGATGATACGGTTGGCGCGCTTGCTTTCGTCGGTCAGGTCGCCGCCCTTGGTCGAAAAGCTGAGCGGGGTCAACGGGCCGCCCTGACCGGAGTAGCCAGAGCGCACTTTGTCGAGGATGCTGTCCGGGTCCATGCCGGCGGCCTTGAACATCTTGTCGAGCGGCGTGACCGAGATCGTCATCGCCTCTTCCAGTTGGCGGAAGATGGCGTCGTTCTTCTCGTTCATCAGCCTCAGTTCGGTGGCCATCTCATCGGCGGCGACAAGCGCCTGCTGGGCGTCGGCCACGACCTGGTCACGCTGGGTTGCGGTGCGTTCCAGCGCGGCGGCCAGCAGGTCGACGGTATCGCTGTCGGCCATGTCGGACTGTCCGGGAAGGGTGCCGCCGGTCTCCATCGCGGTTTTCAGCGCGTCATATTCGGATTCGACCGACTTGCGAGCCTTCATGGCGTCGCGCAGCGTGGTCTGGATAACCTCGATTCCGGTTTCCATTTCGCGGCGGCGTATTTCCGATGTCAGCAACTCGGACTGCATCACCGAAATGCGCTCCAATGCCGAGTTGAAACGCTCCTGCGCGGCCAGCGCATCGGCGGCACGGTCGTCGCGTTCGCGGCTGAGCACGTTGAGCCGCTCCATATAGGTCTGCTGATCGCGCTTGGCCTGTTCGCGGAAGTTTCCGGCGCCAATCGAATCCATCAGCAGGATGGCAGTGGCGATGATCGACCAGGCGATCACCAGGGCAGAGCCAGTGAAGGCGATGAACTGGGTCTCGGGCTTCAGCCGGATGAACCGTGTATCTGTCTCGGATCTCAGAAAGAGCCGCCGCTCGGGAAAGAAATGTTCCAGTACCGAGTGGATGTGTATCGCCAGCCGTGTCCGCACCGCAGCTGCTCCTTGCTTATTCCAGTCTTCTTGGTGCAACCGTTTTCAGGCACCGTCCCCTGTAAACCCCTTAAACAGACCTTTACACGCGCGCAAGTTTGCAGACCGTCCGAGTCGGCAAACCCCTGCTAAAACCCGCCGATGGGCGAAAAACTGCCGATAGGTGAAGGGGTTGGGTTGTAATTTCTGAAACGGCGCTCAACGCGACTGGTCTGCCAGCGGCCAGTAGAAGTCCGGCGGCAACCCGGCTTCGGCGCGCTTTTCCTCATTAAATGGCGGCTTAAGCGGGCCTTTGAAATATTTTGTGACAAGCGTATGGAAGACGTCCTTCGGGTCATGGTCGTGCCGCCCGCAGAGAAAGTGAAACCACTTCGAACCATAGGCCACATGGGCCACTTCCTCGGAATAGATCACCTCCAGCGCCTCGACGGCTTGGGTCGCGCCGGCCTTGCGGAAGATGGCGATCATGCCAGGCGTGACGTCGAGCCCGCGCGCCTCCAGCACCATCGGCACCACCGCGAGCCGCCCGAGGATGTCCTCGGCGGTGTCTTCAGCAGCGCGCCACATGCCGGCATGGGCGGGAAGGGCGCCGTAGCGGCTGCCCTCGGCCTCGAGGCAGTCGCACATCAGGTTGAAGTGCTTCGATTCCTCGTCGGCGGCCTTGACCCAATCGTCATAGAAGCCGGGCGGGAAGCGTGTACCGGTAAACCGCGCGATGATGTCCCAGTGAAGATCGACGGCGTTCAATTCGATATGCGCGACCGCGTGCAACAGCGCGATGCGGCCCGCCGGGCTGCCGGTCTTGCGCTTCGGCACATCGCGCGGTGACAGCAGTTCGGGCCGCGCCGGGCGGGACGGTTGCAGCGGCGGCGTGGCGTCGCCCACCGGCAGGCGCTCTCCGGCGTCGCGCGCGGCGAACCAGGTCGCGGCATGGGCACGCGAGAGGCGGGTCTTTTCGCGGCCGTCGGCGGTGGTCAGCACCTCGACGGCCATCTCGGCCAGACTCAGGCTCACTGCGCGCGCACCGCGTCCAGCACGTCTTCCGCGTGACCGTCGACCTTGACCTTGCGCCATTCGTGCGCAATCCGGCCTTCGCCGTCGATCAGGAAGGTCGATCGCACGATGCCCATGAAGGTCTTGCCGTACATTTTCTTTTCCTGCCAGACGCCGAACTTTTCCGCGATATCCGTGGCTTCATCGGACAGAAGCGGTATGCTCAGGTTGTGCTTGGCCACGAAGCGGTCGTGGCTGGCGACCGAGTCCTTGGAGATCCCGAAGACATGGCATCCTGCCGCCTCGAACTCTGCGCTGAGGCCCGAAAACGCGATGGCCTCCTTAGTGCAGCCCGAAGTCATGTCGCGCGGATAAAAAAACAGCACCACCGGCGCCGGGCGCAACGCGCTCAGGGTGACGCTATCGCCACCGTCGCGCGGCAGGGTGATGTCGGGAACGATCTCGCCTGTTTGAAGCTGAGGTGTGGACATGTGAACGGCAATCTCTTGGTTGGACGGTCCGCTTTGCATATTAGGGCAGGACGGGGCAGACAACCGTCATCAGGAGACCGGACCCGCAGGTGAGCGACCAAACCGAAGATACCGCCTCAGAAATGGGTGTGGAGCCAGCGGCCAGACCCCGCCGCCGCCACCATGTGGTGGTGGCGAAGGCCGGCATGTGGCTCGTGCTCGGCCTGTCTCTGTTGACGGGGGTGCTGGCGCTGATCGGCTGGTCGCTGCTGGGCAAGCCGCTTAGCGCACCGGACTGGGTGCGGGCGCAGATCGCCGCGCGGATCGAGATGCAGATACCCGGGTTCGATCTTGAGTTCTCGGACATGACGCTCTTCGTGCAACCCGACCTGCGGCCCGAGGTCACCCTGTCGGGCGTCGTCCTGCGCGAGGCCGGCACCGGGCGCAGGCTGCTGGAGTTGAGCCAGGCCGAGGTGACGATCGCCCGCCGTTCGCTGATGAACCGACAGCTTCAGCCGCGTACGGTCGCGGTCTCGGGCGTGTTCCTCAACTTGCACCGCGACAAGGAAGGGGCCTTTGACCTCGCCTTCGGTGGCGACCTCGGACAAGAGGCGGTCGGCGTCGACAGGCTGATCGAAGGGATCGACAACCTGTTGTATCAGCCTCGTTTCGCGGCGCTCGAAGAAGTCTCGGTCAATGCCGTCACGCTTGCCTATCAGGACGCCCGCGCACGACGGTCCTGGACGGTCGACGGCGGACGCATCACCCTTGCGCGCGCCGACGAGGTGTTGCAGTTGCGCGGCGATTTCGCGCTGCTCTCGGGGCGGTCCTCTGCCGCGACGCTCGAAGTTTTCGGCGAAAGTGCGATCGGCTCTACGGCGGTAAATCTCGGGCTCGCCGTGGATGATATCTTCTCGGTCGATATCGCGAGTCAAAGCGCGGCATTGGCCTGGCTGGGGGTGCTGCGGGCCCCGATCTCGGGGTCCCTGCGCACCTCTTTCAATGACACCGGCGATCTCGGCCCCCTGCACGCCACGCTCGCCATCGGCGAGGGCGTGGTACAGCCCAGCGACGCCACCCGCCCCATCCCGTTCTCTCGCGCACGCACCTACTTCACCTTCGATCCTCGGGCGCAAACGATGCGTGTGAGCGAATTCGAAGTCGTCAGTGACTGGGTCAATGCCTCGGGCGAAGGCACGGCGGTGCTTGAAGACACCGGCAGCGGGCTACCCGAAGGCCTGCAGGGGCAGGTGCGGCTGAGCGGGATCAGCGCCAATCCGAACGCCATTTACGATGCCCCGCGTGAGCTCAGTTCAGCGGACCTCGATTTCCACCTCGCGCTCGATCCGTTCAAGCTGCGTGTCGGTCGCCTGACGTTGATGGACGGCGCCAAGGCGATGCGCCTGCAGGGCCGAGTCGAGGCGGCGAAAGAGGGTTGGGACATCTCGATGATGGGCCGGATCGACGAGATCGGTCCCGAGCGGCTGCTCAGCTTCTGGCCAGCCGGCATCAAGCCGAAGTCGCGCGACTGGGTGGCGCAGAACGTGCTGGCGGGCACCTTGCGCAATGTGGCCGTCAGCCTGCAAAGCCGGCCCGGTGACGAAAAACCAAGGCTCTACGTCGGCGGCGAGGTGAGCGGGGGCGAAGTCCGCTTCATGAAAACCCTGCCGCCGGTGACCGGAGCCGAGGGCCTTTTGCAGATCGAGGACAACCGGCTGGTGGTCAGCGTCACCAAGGGCACTGTCACGGCGGAACAGGGCGGCGAGATGGAGGCGGCGGGAACCGTCTTCACCATCCCCAAGCTGGGCATTCAGCAGGCGCCCGCGCATGTCCGGCTGGCGGCGGCAGGCCCGCTCGAGGCGGCGCTCTGGCTGCTGAACCGGAAACCGATGCAGGCCCTCGACAAGGCCGGACGTCCGGTCGACCTTGCCGAAGGGCGGGTCGAGGTGGCTGGCGACATCGATTTCCGCCTGAAGAAAAAGCCGAAACCCGGCGAGGTGCGCTTTGCGGTCACCGGCCGCGGGCTGGACATCCGCAGCGATACCCTTGTCCCCAACAAGGTGCTGGCCGCCGAGCGGCTGCAGTTCGCCGCCGACAATGACAGTCTGCGGATTGAGGGTCCGGGCACGCTCGAGGGCGTGCCGTTCGACGGCGCGTGGCAGACGGCACTGGGGCAGGGGGCGGCGGAGAAGGGCGCCCGGGTCGAGGCAGACGTGACACTGTCCAATGCCTTCCTCGACGCGTTCTCGATTGCACTTCCGCCGGGGTCGGTCTCGGGGCGCGGCACCGGGCGGCTGGAAATGGACCTCAAGCGCGGACAGCCGCCGACGTTTTCGCTGGTGTCGAACCTCGGCGGGTTGGGGCTGCGGCTGGATGCGCTGGGCTGGTCGATGTCTCAATCCGCTACCGGGCGGCTTGAGATCGACGGCGCACTGACCACGCCCGCCCGGATCGACCGGCTGGCGCTGAGCGGCCCCGGCATGGAGATGCAGGGCCGACTGCGCCTGCGTGATGGCGGCGGGCTGGAGGCGCTGACTCTCGACCGGCTGCGCGCAGGCAACTGGCTGGACGCTCCGGTGGTGCTGACCGGGCGCGGCAACGGCGCGGCGCCCGCGGTGCGGATTGCAGGGGGGCGGATCGACATGCGCAACGCGCCGTTCAAGGCAGGTGGCGGCGGGGGATCGTCCTCGGCAGGGCCGCTGTCGCTGGCGCCGGACCGTCTGCAGATCACCGACGGCATCGCCCTGACCGGGTTCCGCGGCGATTTTTCCATGCGGGGCGGGATGCGCGGCGACTTCACCGCGCGGCTCAACGGCGGCACGCCCTTGCGTGGCAAGATCCAGGCCACCCGCAATGGCAGTCAATACGTGATCAAGGCCGATGACGCTGGCGGGGTGCTGCGCGATGCCGGGCTGATCAAGAACGTGCATGGCGGCGAGTTTCACCTTAAGTTGGTGCCGACCGGCGCCACCGGCACCTTCGACGGCGAACTCGACATCCGTTCCACGCGCATCCGCAATGCGCCGGTAATGGCGGAGCTGCTCAACGCGATATCCGTCATCGGGCTGCTCGAACAATTGGGCGGGCAGGGGATCTCCTTTCCCGAGGTCGAGGCGCGGTTCCGGCTGACCCCGAGGCAGGTGATCCTGACCCGGTCCTCGGCAGTGGGTCCATCGATGGGAATTTCGCTGGACGGTTACTATGATCTGGCCAGCAAGACCATGGACATGCAGGGTGTGCTGTCGCCGATCTACGTGGTGAACTTCGTGGGCCAGCTGTTTTCGCGCAAGGGCGAGGGACTGTTCGGCTTCAACTTCAACCTGCGCGGCAAGGCAGACGATCCGCAGATCTCGGTCAACCCGCTGTCGGCGCTGACGCCGGGAATGTTCCGAGAGATTTTCCGCAGGCCGCCGCCAGAGCTGGAGCAATGAGGTAAGGGCACTTGGGGCGATGCTCCCGCCTTCAACTCCATCTTAGCATTTGCGAACACAAGAAAGGCTGGATCGCGTCTGGCGGGTCGGCTAGAGGACCGGCCATGAAACTGTCCGATTTCGATTTCGACCTTCCGCCCGAGAGGATCGCGACGCGCCCGGTGCGGCCTCGGTCCTCGGCGCGTTTGCTGGTGGCCGATGGGGCGGAGACGCGCGACGCGCATGTCTTCGACCTGCCTGCGATCCTGCGACCGGGCGACCGGCTGGTGCTGAATGACACCAAGGTGATCCCGGCGCGACTGTCCGGGCTGCGGCGGCGCAGCGGCGCTCAGGGCGAAACCGAGGCGAAAATCAGCGTGACCCTGCTGGAGCCACAGGCCGATGGTACATGGTCGGCGCTGGTCAAGCCGCTGAAAAAGGTCGCGGACGGCGAGATCGTGCGGTTCTCGGACAGGCTTTCGGCTGTGATGGAACGGCGCGTCGCGGGGCAGGGCTTCATGCGCTTCAACCTCGACGGCGAGGATTTCGATGCCGCGCTGGCCGAGGCCGGCGCCATGCCGCTGCCACCCTATATCGAGGCGCTCCGGCCGGCCGATGACCGCGACCGCGTGGATTATCAGACCGTCTGGGCCGAACGGCAGGGCGCCGTTGCGGCGCCCACCGCCTCGCTGCACTTCGATGCCGAGGTTCTGGCCGCGCTCGATGCGCGCGGCGTGCAGTTCACCAAGGTCACGCTGCATGTCGGCGCCGGTACGTTCCTGCCGGTCAAAGTGGACGACGTGACCACCCACAAGATGCATGCGGAATGGGGCGAGGTAAGCGCCCATGCCGCGGGCGAGATTGCCGCCACCAAGGCAGCCGGAGGGCGTGTCATCCCGGTGGGCACCACCGCCCTGCGGCTGATTGAAACGGCAGCGCGGGATACCGGCGAGATACAGCCTTGGCAGGGCGACACGGATATATTCATCTACCCCGGTTTCGACTTCAAGGTCACCGATGCCTTGATGACGAACTTCCACCTGCCGAAGTCCACGCTGCTGATGCTGGTCTCGGCGCTGATGGGGCGTGAGCGAATTCTGGCCGTTTACGATCACGCACTGCGCAATGGTTACAGATTTTTCTCTTACGGTGACGCCTCTCTCTTGATCCCGCCACGGTAATCTGAGACGCGTCCGGGCAGGCACGCATGGCGTCGCATTTGTGCCAGCCGAGTCGCACTCCGGGGGTTAGCCTGCCGGTAACGAAGGGATAAGTCGCATGTTTGCCGTGATCTCGAACGCCTGGGCGCTGCTGCTGGGCATGATGCTGCTGATGATCGGCAACGGCTTGCAGGGTACCCTGCTGGGTGTCCGGGGCGAAATTGAAGGTTTCACCACCTTCGAGATGTCGCTGGTCATGTCGGCCTATTTCGTGGGTTTCCTGGGCGGATCGCGGCTGGCGCCCGAGATGATCCGGCGGGTAGGCCACGTGCGGGTCTTCGCGGCGCTAGGGTCCTTCATCTCGGCAGTGCTGATCCTCTATCCGACCCTGACCGACCCGATTTCCTGGACCATCGGGCGGGTGATCATCGGCTTCTGCTTCTCGGGCGTCTACGTGACGGCGGAAAGCTGGCTGAACAACACCACCTCGAACGAGACCCGCGGCCAGACCCTTTCGGCCTACATGATCGTGCAAATGGCAGGCATCGTGGTGGCGCAGGGGCTGCTGCTGGTCGCCGATCCATCGGGTTATACGCTGTTCGTCATCATCTCGGTTCTGGTCTCGATCTCGTTCGCGCCGATCCTGCTGTCGATCTCGCCGACGCCGGCTTTCGCCACCACCAAGCCGCTGTCGCTGAAAGAGCTGTTCGGTATCTCGCCGCTGGGCTGTGTGGGCATGTTTCTGCTGGGCGGGGTCTTCGCCTCGCAGTTCGGCATGGCCGCGGTCTATGGCGCCGAGGCGGGGCTGACGCTGGGGCAAATCTCGATGTTCGTCTCGGCCTTCTACATCGGGGCGCTGGTGGTGGTCTATCCGCTGGGATGGCTGTCGGACCGAATGGACCGGCGTATGCTGATCATGGTCGCGGCGGCCGTCTGCGGCGGCGGCGCGGTGCTGGGCATGGTGGCGGACGGCTATTTCACGGCCTTGCTGGTGGCGGCCTTCCTCGTGGGCGGCATGTCTAACCCGCTCTATTCGCTGCTGATCGCCTATACCAACGACTTTCTGGAGCTCGAGGACATGGCGGCCGCGTCCGGTGGCATGGTGTTCATCAACGGGCTCGGCGCCATCTCGGGCCCGCTGATCACCGGCTGGGCGATGGGGGTCTTCGGGCCTCCGGGCTACTTCCTGCTGATTGCGCTGCTGACCTTTACGCTGGCCGGCTATGCGGCCTATCGCGCCACTGTCCGGCCCGCGCCGCCGGTCAACGATACCATCAGCTATGCCCACATCAATCCGACGTCATCGCCGGTCGCCATGGAGTACGCGCAGGAATACGCCGCGCAGGAGGCTGAGGACAGTGACCAAAAAACATAACGTGTTAACTTTGAAGGAAAACGTGAGTTAATTCTCGTGAAATATTCATTAACATGCATATACCGGGGGTGATTGTGAGGAGACCAGGTATGGTGACACCCGAGGACATACTTTCCTTCTGGCTCGACGAGATCGGACCCGATGGCTGGTATCAAGGCAGCGACGCGCTCGATGCCGACATTCGCGACAGGTTTGGGGAAGCGTGGCAAAGCGCCATGGAGGGTCGCTACGCGATGTGGCTGACTTATCCCAGCGGCACGCTGGCCTATCTGATCCTGCTGGACCAGTTTCCGCGCAACATGTTCCGCGGGACGGCCAAGGCATTCGCGTCCGACCGGATTGCACTGGCCGCGGCGAAACAGGCCATCGCCAAGGGCTATGACAAGAAGATCGACGCACCTGCGCGACAGTTCTTCTACCTGCCGATGATGCATTCGGAAAACCTCTGCGATCAGGATCGCTGCGTGCGGCTGATGGCCGAGCGCATGCCCGAGGCGGAAGGCAACATGCTTCACGCCCGCGTCCACCGTGAGATCATTCGCATGTTTGGCCGCTTCCCGTTCCGCAACAAGGCGCTGTCGCGTCATGACACGGCCGCGGAGCAGCAGTTTCTGGCCGGTGGCGGCTATGGCGAGACGCTGGAAGAGCTCAAGAAAGCCAGCTGACCCCGGGCGGTTGATTGAAGCCGGCCGGGCCATGGGCTAGCCTCCTCTGACGGTTTCAGGGAGGACCACAATGTCAGGCCAGAGTTTCGACATGATCGTGATCGGCGCCGGACCCGGCGGTTATGTGGCCGCAATCCGGGGCGCGCAACTTGGGCTCAAGGTCGCCATCGTCGAGCGGGAACACATGGGCGGCATCTGCCTGAACTGGGGCTGCATCCCGACAAAGGCCCTGTTGCGGTCGTCCGAGGTGTTCCACCTGATGCAACGCGCCGGGGACTACGGGCTGAAGGCGGATGCGATTTCCTATGACCTCGACGCTGTGGTGAAACGCTCGCGCGGGGTAGCCAAGCAGCTGAATGCCGGAATCGGCCACCTGATGAAGAAGAACAAGGTCACCACCTTCATGGGTACGGCGACGCTGCCCGCGAAGGGCAAGGTTCTGGTCAAGACCGACAAGGGCACCGAACAGCTTTCTGCAGACAACATCGTGCTGGCCACCGGCGCCCGGGCGCGCGAACTGCCGGGGCTGGAGGCCGACGGCGAGTTGGTCTGGACCTACAAGCACGCGCTTCTACCACCGCGGATGCCAAAGAAGCTGCTGGTCATCGGCTCCGGCGCCATCGGCATCGAGTTTGCCAGTTTCTACAACACGCTCGGGGCGGACACGACGGTGGTCGAAGTGATGGATCGCATCCTGCCGGTGGAGGATGCCGAGATCTCGGGCTTTGCCAAGAAGGCCTTCGAAAAACAGGGCATGACGATCCGCGAGAAAGCCATGGTCAAACAGCTGGACCGGGCCAAGGGCAAGGTCACCGCGCATATCGAACAGGGTGAAAAGGTCACGAAAGAGGCGTTCGACACGGTGATCTCGGCCGTGGGAATCGTCGGCAATACCGAAGACCTCGGGCTCGAGGATTTGGGCGTGAAGGTCGAGAAGACCCATGTGTTGGTCGATGGCCACTGCCGCACCGGGGTTGACGGGCTCTATGCCATCGGTGACCTCGCCGGCGCGCCATGGCTGGCGCACAAGGCCAGCCACGAAGGCGTCATGGTGGCAGAACTCATCGCCGGGGGGCAGCCGCACGCGGTCGACCCGGATGCCATCGCCGGATGCACCTATTGCCAACCGCAGATTGCCAGCGTCGGGATGACCGAGGCGCAGGCGAAGGAGGCCGGGCACGACATCAGGGTCGGACGCTTCCCCTTCATCGGCAACGGCAAGGCCATCGCGCTGGGAGAGGCCGAGGGGCTGATCAAGACCGTATTCGACGCCAAGACCGGCGCCTTGCTGGGGGCGCATATGGTCGGCGCCGAAGTGACCGAACTGATCCAGGGCTACATCGTGGCCCGGCAATTGGAGACCACGGAAGAAGACTTGATGAACAGCGTCTTCCCGCATCCGACGTTGAGCGAGATGATGCACGAAAGCGTGCTCGACGCCTTCGACCGGGTGATCCACATGTGAATTACGAAGGGGCAGTGCCCTCGCGGCTGCGCTGCTCACCCCCGGGTCAGGCACCAGAGAACGACCGGAGGCTCCAGTAATGGTAACCAGACGCCGCGCATGAAAAAAAGGCGCTCCCGTCATAGGGAACGCCTTCGCTTTCTTGCCGCCGTCCGGACCGATCAGCGCTTTTCGATGTCCACGTAATCGCGCTGCGTCTCGCCGCGGTAGAGCTGGCGCGGGCGGCCGATCTTGTTCTGCGGATCGTTCAGCATTTCCTTCCACTGGCTCACCCAGCCGACGGTGCGCGACAGCGCGAAGATCGGGGTGAACATCGAGGTCGGGAAACCCATCGCCTCGAGGATGATGCCCGAGTAGAAATCGACGTTGGGGAACAGCTTCTTCTCGGCGAAGTAGGGATCGTTCAGCGCCGCCTCTTCCAGCGCCTTGGCGGTGGCCAGGATCGGGTTGTTCTCGACGCCGAGCAGGTCGAGCACTTCGTCGGCGGACTGCTTCATCACCGTCGCGCGCGGATCGAAGTTCTTGTAGACACGGTGGCCGAAGCCCATCAGGCGGAACGGATCGCTCTTGTCCTTGGCGCGGGCGATGTACTCGGGGATGTTCTCGGGCGAGCCGATTTCCTTGAGCATCTCCAGGCAGGCCTGGTTGGCGCCGCCATGCGCCGGGCCCCAGAGACAGGCGATGCCGGCTGCGATGCAGGCAAACGGGTTGGCGCCGGAGGAGGACGCCAGCCGCACCGTCGAGGTCGAGGCGTTCTGCTCGTGGTCGGCGTGCAGGGTGAAGATCCGGTCCATCGCGCGGCTAAGGATCGGGTCGACCTCGTATTCCTCGGCCGGAACGCTGAAGCACATGCGCAGGAAGTTCGACGCATAGTCCAGATCGTTCCGCGGATACACGAAGGGCTGGCCGACGTGGTACTTATAGGCCCATGCGGCAATGGTCGGCATCTTGGCGATCAACCGGATCGAGGCAACCTCGCGCTGCCAAGCGTCGGTGATGTCGGTACTGTCGTGGTAGAAGGCCGACATCGCGCCGACCACGCCCACCATGATCGCCATCGGATGCGCGTCGCGGCGGAAACCGCGGAAGAAATACTGCATCTGCTCGTGCAGCATGGTGTGGTTGGTCACCCGGCTCTCGAAATCTTCAAGCTCCGACGCGGTCGGCAGGTTGCCGTAGAGCAACAGGAAGCAGACTTCGAGGTAATGCGACTTCGAAGCCAGCTGATCGATCGGATAGCCACGGTGCAGCAGAACGCCTTTTTCGCCATCGATATAGGTGATCGTGGAATCGCAGGCCGCGGTCGAGGTGAAGCCGGGATCGTAGGTGAAGACCCCGGCCTGACCGTAAAGCTTGCGGATGTCGATGACATCGGGACCCACGGTGGGGCTGTGGATCGGGAGATCATAGCTTTGATCGCCAATCGTCAGGTTCGCGGTCTTCTTGCTGTCTGCCATGGTGGTCCCTCTGTCGCTTGGCCGGGCAGGCGTGCCGCGGCGGTGTATCCATCCCGTGACGGGTATTGGTTAATTATTCCTCAACCGGCGCCTCGGCCGCATGAGTCAATCGCGCGAGCGTTTCGTCCCGGCCCAGTACCAGCATCATGTCGAACACGCTGGGAGTTGCCGATCGTCCGGCCAAGGCTGCCCTGAGCGGGCCTGCGAGCTTGCCGAACTTGATCCCGTGGTCCTCTGCGACCCGGGACGTCGCTGTCTCCAATTCTTCTCGGGACCAGCTAACATTTTGCAGCTGCGGCGTCAATGAGGCCAGTATACCACGGGATACCGTGTCGAGATTTTTGGCGGCCTTCTCATCAGGCTCGACCGGTGTGTCTGTCAGGATGAAATGAGCCTTTTCAAGTAGTTCCGGGAACGTCTTCGCGCGCTCTTTGAGGCAATACATCCCGCGCTGCATGGCCTCGGCCTGCGTGACGGTCAAGGGACTGTTACCGATAACATCGAGGTACGCCTGCAATTCTTGCAGCAGTGCAGCATCGTCGGAGGCGGCAATATGCTGACCGCAGATGTTCTCGAGCTTCTTGAAATCGAGCCGAGCGGGCGACTTGCCGATTCCATCCAGATCGAACCATTCCTTTGCCTGCGCATCGGTGAAGAATTCGGCGTCGCCGTGGCTCCAGCCCAGACGGGTCAGGTAATTGCGCATGCCGGCGGCGGGATAGCCCATGGTCTGATACTCTTCGACGCCCAGTGCGCCGTGGCGCTTCGACAGTTTCTTGCCGTCGGGCCCGTGAATCAGCGGGATATGCGCCCAGACCGGCACGTCCCAGCCCATTGCCTGATAGATCATCATCTGGCGAGCCGCGTTGTTGAGGTGATCGTCGCCGCGGATCACGTGGGTCACGCCCATGTCGTGATCGTCGACCACCACTGCCAGCATGTAGACCGGCGTCCCGTCTGAGCGCAGCAGCACCATGTCGTCAAGCTGGTCGTTGCGGATGCTCACCTCGCCCTGAACCTGGTCGCGGATCACGGTGATGCCATCCTGCGGTGCCTTGATCCGCACCACATACGGTGCGTCCGGATGGGTCGCAGGATCCGCGTCGCGCCAGGGTGACCGGTAGAGGGTGGAGCGGCCCTCGGCCTTGGCCGCGTCACGCCACTCGGCGATTTCCTCCTGCGTTGCAAAGCACTTGTAGGCCTTACCCTCAGCAAGAAGCTGGTGCGCGACCTCAGCGTGGCGCGCGGCACCTTCGTATTGGCTGACCACCTCGCCATCGTGATCCAGCCCGAGCCAGTCGAGCCCCTTGAGAATCGCCGCCGTGGCCTGCGGGGTCGAACGCGCGCGGTCGGTGTCCTCGATCCGCAACAGGAACTTGCCGCCGCGACCGCGGGCGTAGAGCCAGTTGAACAGCGCGGTGCGCGCGCCGCCGATGTGCAGGAAGCCGGTGGGCGAGGGCGCGAAGCGGGTCACCACGGGAGTGTCAGCGGTCATGAGGGCCGTTTACCTTTCGATAACCATGAATGGAGTAGCTTGGCGCCTGATTACCCTCCGCAGCACGCGGGAACAAGCATGAGGATGATGCAGGCCATCGGCAACGCGATCCTGGCCCAGCGGGGCGGGCTGATGCCGTGGTCGCCAGTGATGCTGGCCCTCGGGATCGGGCTCTACTTCGGCCTGCGCGTGGAACCACCTGTCTGGGGGCTGGGGGTTCTCGCCGCGCTTGCATTCACGGCGTTCCTTGCGGCCTGGCGGGCTGGGCCACTGCTGGCGCCGGTCCTGACGGGACTGGGGCTGATTGCCTTCGGCGTCTCTCTTGCAGGCGCACGCGCGCAGTCGCTGGCCGCGCCGGTGCTGGACTTTCGCTATTACGGTCCGATCGAGGGTCGCATCGTCGGGATCGACCGCTCGGCCAGCGGGGCGCTGCGGCTGACGCTAGACCGCGTTCGGCTCGACAGGGTTGGAAATGTGCCACGAAAGGTACGGATATCGCTGCACGGGCCAGAGGTGGTCACGGCGATGCCGGGGCTTCGGGTGATGACCACCGGCCACTTGTCGCCCCCGCAGGGACCGGTCGAACCCGGCGGCTTCGATTTCCGCCGCCACGCCTGGTTTCTCGGGATCGGTGCGGTCGGCTACACACGTGTCCCGCTACTCATGAGCGCACCTTCGGACGGCGCGCAGCCCGTCTTTGCCATGCGCATGGCGCTGTCACGCGCGGTGCAGGATGCCTTGCCCGGTGAGACCGGAGCCTTTGCAGCCGCGATCACGACCGGCGATCGCTCCGGCATGGGGCAGGAAACGCAGCAAGCGCTTCGAGACACGAACCTCGCGCATCTGCTGGCAATCTCCGGGCTGCACATGGGGCTGTTGGCCGGGTTCGTCTTCGGCGCCATCCGGCTGGCCATTGCGACGGTGCCCTTTATCGCGCTGAGGGTGCCGGGGCACCGTATTGCCGCGGTGTTCGCGCTGGCCGCCGCGGCCTTCTACCTTGCGCTCTCAGGCGGTAATGTGGCCACCGAACGGGCTTTCGTCATGGTCGCCGTGGCCCTTGTGGCAGTGCTTTTCGACCGCCGCGCCATCAGCCTGCGTGCCGTGGCGCTGGCAGCGATGATCGTGCTGATCCTGCGGCCCGAGGCGCTGACGGGGCCGGGGTTCCAGATGTCCTTTGCCGCCACCACCGCGTTGGTGGCGGTCTTCAACAGGTTACGGGGCGCACCGCAGGCGATGCCGCGCTGGGTCTGGCCGGTGCTGGCGGTAGTGATCTCTTCGGCGGTGGCTGGTTTCGCCACGGCGCCGGTAGCAGCCGCGCATTTCAACCGCATCGCGCAATTCGGCCTGATCGCGAACCTGCTGAGCGTGCCGCTGATGGGAATTCTGGTGATGCCTGCGGCGGTCTTGGCGGCCTGCCTGTCGCTCGTCGGGCTTGAAGCACCTGCGCTTTGGGCGCTTGGGCAGGGCCTGCGCTGGGTGCTGGGGGTGGCCCACGAAATCTCGGGTTGGGAAGGCGCTTTGACGCACCTGCAGGCACCCGCGCCGGCGGTGCTGCCGCTTCTGGCGCTCGGCGGGCTGTTCCTCATCCTGTGGCGCGGGCGCGCTGCATTGCTGGGCGGGCTGCCCGTGATTGCAGGCTTCGTGCTCTGGGCGCAGACAGAGCGTCCGACCATCCTGATTGCCGAGACCGGTGCGCTTGTCGGTGTAATGACGGCTGAAACCCGCGCGCTCAGCCGGGATCGCGGCGCCGGGTTCGTCGCGCGGGTCTGGTTGGAGAACGACGGAGACGGGGTCGAGCAGGCACGGGCCGCCGCGCGCTGGCCGCAGAGAGAGCCTGGGCTTGCATGGATTGACCTGCCGGACGGCGTGCGGCTGTGGCACGTTTCGGGCAAGCGCGGGCGGGCATCCTTTCCTGGTTGCTCTGACAAAGACATCGCGGTGTTCAACACGCCCGGGGCCTCGGGCCACGGATGCCGCAGCTTCACCCCGGACAGTCTTCGCGACACCGGTGCCCTGTCCATCCACCTGTCTGCCGACGGATTGAAGGTCATAACCTCCGCGTTCGTCAGCGGCACACGTCTCTGGGCGCCGGATCAGTAGGTGCGGATCAGTCCGACCAAACGGCCCTGCACCCGCACCTTGTCTTCCGGCACGACGCGGGTTTCATAGGCGGGATTGGCAGCTTCCAGCGCGATCGCACCACCGGCCCGACGATAACGCTTCAGCGTCGCCTCCTGGCCCTCGATCAGTGCGACGACGATATCGCCGTTGTCGGCGCTATCGGTTTCCCGGATCACCACGACGTCGCCATCGTTGATCCCGGCTTCGATCATGGAATCGCCTTTGACTTCAAGCGCATAGTGATCAGCACCGTGCCGCAGCATCTGCCCGGGTACGGCAACGGTATGGGACGCATGGCTGATCGCCTCAATCGGAACGCCCGCTGCGATGCGGCCCATGACAGGCAGTTCCGCTACATGCATGGGCGTCCCGTCGGTGCCACGCGGTGCCGCTGCACCGCCGTCGATGACGCGTGGTTGAAACGCCGCTGCGGCTGTCGGAGCGCCGCCCAGCGATTCTGGCAGTTTCACGATTTCCAGCGCGCGGGCCTTATGGGCCAGACGCCGGATGAATCCGCGTTCTTCCAACGCGGTGATCAGGCGATGAATGCCGGATTTCGAGCGCAGGTCCAGCGCTTCCTTCATCTCGTCGAAAGACGGAGGCACACCGTCACGCTGAATGCGCCGGTTGATGAAGTCCAGCAAATCGAGTTGCTTCTTGGTAAGCATGTCTCCGGCCCTCTGCGGTCTGATTTGTCTTTTGTTCTAGGCCTGTTCCCGTTTTGTGTCAATGCCGCTGTGGATAAGTCATCGACTGTCCCTCAATGGCCCGTTAGTATTCGCTCGCAAACGATAATATATTGTTAAGGTCTGAGTGCGATATAGGACACCGTCTCGCCGGCGGATCGGGCCGTGTCGTTCGGCGGACGGACCAGCAGCGCATCGGCCTGTGACAAGGTGGTCAAAAGCGATGAATCCTGTGCCGAAAAGGGCGTTATGTCCTCAGGAGACAGGCGTGCGCGCATATAATGTTCACGCGGGCCATTCGCGGGGATGGCCTCGGCCAGCGGGGCGTCATGTCGTGCAGTTGCGGTGGCCCCGAGCCCTTGCATGGCCCTGACCACGGGGGCCAGAAACACGTGGCCACAGACCATGGCCGACACTGGATTGCCCGGAAGGCCAAGCATCATCGCGTCGCCCATGCGTCCGGCCATCAGCGGTTTGCCGGGGCGCATCGCAACCTTGTAGAAAGCGCGGTCCATCCCCCGGGCTTCGGTGACACCGGCGACAAGGTCATGATCACCGACGCTGGCACCGCCGACAGTGACGATCAGGTCCGAGCCGGAAGCCAGGTCGAGCACGAACTCCAATGCGTCTGTCCGGTCGCGCGCGATGGGGAGCAGGCGCGGTATGGCACCCAGGCTGCCAAGCAAGGCGTGAAGCCCGAGGGTATTGGAGGCGATGATCTGGTCTGGTCCCGGTGTCTCGCCCGGCATGACAAGTTCGTCGCCGGTGGAAATCAGCGCGACCGTCGGTTTGCGGGTCACGGTGACCCTGTCGACATTCATTGAAGCGAGCAGGGCGATGTCTTCGGGCATCAGCCGCCTTGGTGCCGTCAGCCGGTCGCCGGCGTGAAAGTCACCGCCTTGCGGTCGGATGTGGGTGCCACGGTCAAGACGATCACTGAGGGTAATGAAATCACCGTCGCGAACGACATCTTCCTGTATCACGACGCGCGAGGCGCCCTCCGGGACGACCGCGCCAGTAAAGATCCGGACTGCCTGGCCCGGGCCGACCGTCCCGTCGTGCCTATGCCCTGCCGCCGATTCACCGATGACGGCAAATCGCGCTCCGGGTCGTGCCTCTTCGTTGCGCAGGGCGTATCCGTCCATCGCCGAGGCCGCAAAGGGAGGCTGATCGCGACGAGATATGCCGTCGCGGGCCAGAACCCTACCGGCAGCCTCGAGCAGCGGAACCTCCTCGGTTCCAAGCGTCGGAGCCAGCGAAAACAGGCGATCCAGGGCGTCGGAAACAGATATCATGTCGCCTCGTAACGACCTGACTTACCGCCATCTTTCAAGGTCACGCGGATACCGCCGATCTGCATTTCCTTGTCGACCGCCTTGGCCATGTCATAAACCGTGAGCGCTGTCACCGACACGGCTGTCAAGGCCTCCATCTCCACGCCGGTCTGCCCGGTGGTCTTGACCGTGGCGGTCAGTCGCAGGCCAGGGAGGTCCGGATCGGGGGTCAGATCGACTGCGACCTTGGTAATTGGCACCGGATGGCAGAGGGGGATAAGGGTCGAGGTCTGCTTTGCGCCCATGATCCCGGCAAGGCGCGCGACAGAGATCACGTCACCCTTCTTGGCGCGACCTTCAGTAACGATATTATAGGTTTTTGGCGCCATCTTGATGTAACCTTCCGCCGTTGCGATACGCGCGGTCACCGCCTTGTCAGACACGTCGACCATATGGGCATCGCCCTCGGCGTCAAAATGGGTGAGTTCAGGCATCGGCAGGCACCGGGTTGCAAAGCAGTTCTCGAGTCGCAGCCTCGACATCCGTCTGACGCATTAGGCTTTCGCCGATCAGGAAGGTGCGCGCACCGTATTTTGCCATGTCGGCAAGGTCAGCAGGCGAATTGAGCCCGCTCTCTGAGATCAGGAGCTTATCGCCAGGAGCCCGTTTCGAAAGCTCGCGCGTTGTGTCAAGAGTGGTCTCGAAGGTCTTGAGATTGCGGTTGTTTACGCCAAGGAGGGGTGATCGCAACGCGAGCGCCCGGTCCAACTCTCCGGCATCGTGCACTTCGACAAGGACATCCATGTGCCACGACATGGCGCAATCCTCGAGTTCGGCGGCCTGAGCGTCCGAGACCGAGGCCATGATGATTAGGATGCAATCGGCGCCGAGCGCGCGGGCCTCGGCCACCTGATAGGTGTCGTAAAGGAAATCCTTGCGAAGCGCCGGCAAGCTGGTGGCGTTGCGGGCCTCGGTCAGAAACCGTTTGGCCCCCTGAAAGGACGGCGTGTCGGTCAACACCGACAGGCAGGTGGCGCCGCCTTTCTCATAGGCGCGGGCCAATGCCTCCGGATCGAAGTCCGCGCGGATCAGCCCTTTGGAGGGGGAGGCTTTTTTGACTTCGGCAATCAGACCGTATCCGGTCGATGACGCCTTGCGCAGGGCCTCGGCGAAACCGCGTGGCGGGCTTGCGGCGCGGGCGGCCTCTTCAATGGCCGAGCGCGGCGTCGCGGCCTTGTCGGCGGCGATCTCTTCGAGCTTGTAGGCCTTGATCTTGTCAAGAACGGTCTGAGTCATGCGCCTGTCCAGTCTATCGCAGTGTCACCCCGTTTCATAAGCCAGTCGTTGACCCGGCTAAAGGGGCGCGAGCCGAAAAAACCGCGGTGGGCCGAAAGCGGTGAGGGATGTGGGGTCTCGATCCGCAGGTGGCTGGGGTTCGCCATACGCGCGCCAAGCTTCTGCGCGGGCTTGCCCCAAAGCAGCAGCGCGCGGGGCCGGGTGTCGAGTTCGGCCAGGATGTCTGTGGTGAGCCGGTCCCACCCGAGTTTCATATGTCCGCCGGCATCGCCCGCCGGGACGCTGAGTGCGGTGTTGAGCAGCAGCACACCCTGCGCCGCCCAAGGCCGCAGGTCGCCGTTGGCGGGGCAGGTGCCGATGTCGTCGGTCATTTCCCTGAAGATGTTCTTCAGGGATCGCGGCAGCGGCGCGACATCGGGCGCGACCGAGAAGGCAAGGCCATGCGCATGGCCCGGCGTCGGATAGGGATCCTGACCGAGGACCAGGGCGCGCACCCTGTCGGGCGGGCAGGCATCGAGCGCGGCAAAGGTCTGGGGGGCGGGCGGCAGAACGGGCCGCGTCTCGGCCGCGAGCGATTGCGATAGCCCCGGCCAATGCGCGTCGAAGAACGGCAGATGCGCCCAGGCGGGCGGGACCGTATGGCCGGTCATGCGCCCTGGGTGGCCTGCGCCAGCGCGGTGATGCGGGCCTTGGCGGCGCCGCTATCGATGGATTGCGCGGCCAGTTCGACGCCTGTCTTCAGGTCCGGTGCCTTGCCCGCCACCACCAGCGCCGCGGCCGCGTTCAGCAACACGGCGTCGCGATAGGCACCGGCGGCGCCGTCCAGAAGCGCATCAAACGCGCGGCCGTTGTCTTCGGGGGTGCCGCCGAGGATGTCCTCGAAGGGGTGCACCGGCAGGCCCGCGTCCTCGGGGTGAACCTCGTGCTCGCTGATCGCGCCGTCCGCCAGCGCCGCCACCCAGCTGACGCCGGAGATCGCCAGCTCGTCAGTTCCGTCGGAACCGTGTACCAGCCAGGCGCGATCGGACCCCAATGCCAAGAGGGTCTCGGCCATTGGCCGGATCAGTTCGCGCGAAAAGGCCCCGGTCAGTTGCCGGCGGACCCCGGCAGGATTGGTCAGCGGCCCGAGGATGTTGAAGATGGTTCGAGTGCCCAGCTCTTGGCGCGTCGGCATGACGTGGGCGATCGCCGGGTGATGCATTGGCGCCATCATGAAGCAGATGCCGGTTTCGCGCAGGGCGCGCTCGGCCACGTCGGCGCCGACCATGACGTTGACGCCCATCTGGGTCAGCGCATCCGCGGCACCGGATTTGGACGACAGGTTGCGGTTGCCGTGCTTGGCCACCGGCACGCCCGCACCCGCCACGACAAAGGCGGTTGCGGTCGAGATGTTCAGCGTGCCCTTGCCGTCGCCGCCGGTTCCGACGATGTCCATGGCGCCCTCGGGGGCCTTCACCTTGTTGCACTTCGACCGCATCACCGCGGCAGCTGCGGCATACTCGTCCACCGTTTCGCCCCGAGTGCGCATCGCCATCAGAAGACCGCCGATCTGGCTCGGCGTGGCCTCGCCGTCGAACAGGATCTGAAAGGCGTCCTCCGCCTCGGCTCGCGTCAGGGCGCGGTCGGCAGCGGCGCCGATCAGCGGCTTCAGGCGGTCGCTCATGCGGGCACCTTCATCAGGTCGGTGAAATTCTTCAGCATGGCATGGCCGTGCTCGGACCGGATCGATTCCGGGTGGAACTGGACGCCGTGAATCGGCAGGTCACGGTGGCTGAGGCCCATGATGGTGCCGTCCTCCAGCTCGCCGGTGATCTCGAGGCAGTCGGGCAGGCTGTCGCGTTCGACCACCAGCGAATGGTAGCGCGTCGCCATGAAGGGCGAGGGCAGGCCGGCGAAGGCGCCCTTGCCGTTGTGATGCATTGCGCCCAGCTTTCCGTGCACGATCTCGTGGCAGCGCACGACGCGGCCACCGAAGGCCTGCCCGATGGCCTGATGCCCGAGGCAAACCCCCAGCAGCGGCGTGCGGGTCTCTGCCGCGGCCTCGACCAGCGCCAGGCAGATGCCGGCCTGGTCCGGATCGCAGGGCCCGGGCGACAGCAGGATGCCGGCGGGATTGAGCGCCATCGCCTCCTGCACGTTCAGCGCGTCGTTTCGGTGAACCTGCACCTCGGCGCCCAATTCGCCCAGATAATGCACGAGGTTGTAGGTGAAGCTGTCGTAATTATCGATGAGCAGCAGCATGGGATGAACTTTGCCGTTAGGGGCTGGAGGCCGGGGCCTTCACCGGGGTATAGAGATCGGGGTATACATGTTCAGGCTTGGCCTCCAGCGTCAAGGGGCGGCGGGCCTGATCCGAGGCGGTCGCGTCCGTGGAAAAGAAGGCGCGGCGGCGGGCACGAGGAGTAGACAGGCATGATGCGCGGATATGTTTCGGGGGCGCTCTGGGGCGTCGTGGTGGCGGGTCTGGGGACCGGGGCGGTCTCGGTCGCGACCGGGCCGGTGATGGCTCCTCCGCCGAATGTGCCCGAAGCGGTGAGCGGGGCGCCGGGCGCACCGGGTGCGCCGCAGGCGCCCTTGCCGGACGCCTTGCCCAGTGGCACGCCGGGTGACGGGGCGTCGCCGCAGACGCCGTCGCCGGGAATCCCGGAACCCGACAGCGTAGCCGAGGCCGCGGACGGCGTGGCCGACACCGCCTCGACCGGACTGCCCGAGACCGGCGAGGCCAGCGCACTGGCGCAGGCGCCGGACGCCGCAGATGTGGACAGCGCGTCCCTGCCCAGACCGGGTGATGACCCGGCCTTGGCCGCGCCGCAGTCGGTACAGCCCAGCGTGCCGGCGGAGGACGAGCTGTCGATTTCGGTAAACCCGTCGCAACCGGCAGCCCCGGCGGTGGACGAAGCCGCACCGCAACTGACCATAGAACCCGAGGCCGACACCGTGGCCGAGACCCCCGAGGCGGAGCGTCCCATCGCCGCGGAAACCACCGATCCCGCTCGGGCCGTGGCCGAGACGACCACCGATCCGGAGGTCGCGATCGACGCGCCCGATGCGGCCCCGGTCGCCGATGACGCGGGTCCGGAAACGGCAGCCACGCCTGAGGTCAGCGCGCCGCCGGCAAGCCCCGCGGCCGAAGATGCCGCGCCACGGGTCAGTGAAAGCCCCGCCGCGCCGCCTGTCGCCGATGAGGCTCCGCAGGTTGCCGAGGCGCCGACGGCGCCCGCGCCGCCACCGCCCGCACCGGAAGAACCCGAGGTGCGCCCGCGCATCACCTTGCTCACGGACAACGGGAACACCGACACCGGACGCCCGCTGGTGGGCAAGCCTGCGCGATCTCTGATCGGGCGTGACGACGAGACCGCGGAAGTGACGGCCGAGGCCGATGATGCGACGCCCAAGGCAGGCGGGGACGGCGCGTCGCCGCTCGTCCGGTTTGCCGAAACCGTTGACCTGACGGGGGACAAGCCCCTGATGTCGATCATCCTGATCGACGACGGCAGCATGCCGCTCGGGCTCGAGGCGCTGGAAAGCTTCCCCTATCCGATCACATTCGCGGTCGATACCGCGTGGCCGGGCGCGCAAGAAGCCATGCGCGCCTATCGCGACGCCGGGTTCGAGGTGATGGCATTGGCGAATCTGCCCGAAGGTGCGCAGCCGCAGGACGCGGAGGTGACGTTGAACACGGTGCTGTCCGGGGTGCCCGAGGCGGTTGCTGTGCTGGAGGGCGACGCGGGCGGCTTGCAGGCCAACCGCCAGACCTCGGAACAGGTGGCACGCATCCTTGCCGAGACGGGCCACGGGCTGGTGCTCTATCCGCAGGGTTTGAACACCGGGCAGGCCCTTGCAGCGCGGGTCGGCGTGCCCTCGGCGGTGCTGTTCCGCGATTTCGACGGCGCCGGCCAGAGCGCGACCGTGATGCGCCGTTTCCTTGATCAGGCGGCGTTCAAAGCCGGGCAGGAGGGGGCCGTGATCATGCTGGGGCGGCTCCAGCCCGAAACGATATCGGCCCTCCTGATCTGGGGATTGCAGGATCGCGCCAGCCGCGTGGCATTCGTGCCGGTGTCGCGGGTGTTGACGGGCAACGACGGCTAGCAGCGGCGCGGCCCGGATTGGGCGCACCGGTTGGTCGATACACAGGCTATGAGGTCCCGGATCAGGTCCGGGGCGCGGATGCGCGACGCGCGGACCGCCTATGCGAAAGGCCGGTCCGGACGAAGCAGCGTCTGATCGCTTTCGGACAATTGCCCGAAACTGCGGAACCCGGCGGCCCGACCGACCGCCAGCGCAGGTCCCATGCGCCGTCCCAGATGCTCCCAGACGATGCGGGTCATGCGGTAGCTGTTTTCGCTTTCATGGGTGATGCGCGCGGTATAGCCGGTCCAGGTGTTGTTCTGCACCGACGGCACGCGATGAAGGAAGGTGAAGGAACCCGTCGTCGCCCCGCGCCGTGCCACGATCGCCGCAACGCCGCGCTCCTGCCGAAAGAAGAAACCGCCGAATTCGCGGGTGCGCGGACTTTCAGGCAGACCCACGCGG
Organism: Litorisediminivivens sp. KMU-197; assembly: GCF_056858395.1. Lineage (NCBI taxonomy): Bacteria > Pseudomonadati > Pseudomonadota > Alphaproteobacteria > Rhodobacterales > Paracoccaceae > Litorisediminivivens > Litorisediminivivens sp. KMU-197. The sequence goes on from NZ_JBXEQG010000001.1 coordinate 559,050, forward strand.
GTCATTGCCTCGCGCGCCTCGTGGCCGCGGATGAAGCAGAACTCGCCCAGCCGGTAAACGTAGACCAGCGCCTCGACGAATTTCTGCTGATCCATGAAAGACCGGCGGATGAAACGGTAGAATCCGTCGGGCAGCAGCTCCTGGCTGATTTTGGTGACGTCCGGCCCCAGAAACCCGGCCAATTCGGGGTGGTGCATCACGAAGCCCGAGGTTGTCGCTATTTGGTCGACAGGCTCCAGCAATATGCGCGCATCAACGTCAAAGAAGGTGCAGATCCGATGCAGAACATCCGGGCGAGGAAAGCTCTCGCCGCTCAGGTATCGGTTGAACTGGGTGCGATTGATGCCAAGATCGCGGCACAGGGCCGAAATCGACTGCGCGTTTCGGCACAGATGCTTGAGGTTGGCCCCGAACATGGCGCGCAATTCGGCCGGCGAGGTCGCGCTTGCGGACTTTGATGTGACAGGTTTCGACACGATTGATTCCCACAGGGTCCTTTCTCGTCGTTTCAGGAGCAACTAACGCTGACAACTTACGAAATCGGTCGGTCCGACCTGTAACTGATGCTAAATCACGTCATGCGACGCTGATTAGCTGCAAAACTGCCGGATGCTGGCACAAATTACAAGAGCACCTGTCCCGGAAGGCACATTCGCAAGGCAAAAAATTGTGCCACATTTAAGCTTACGGGACGTAGCAAAGGCGGTTATGCAATGTCACTCACACGCATGTGCGGGGTCGTTCTCTGGAGCAACCCTGACGATCAGAAAGCGGTTGTCTGGTGCGAGGATCAGGGCAATCTGGCCTATTATGTCGAACCTGAGGATAATGCGCTGTCGGGTGTCTCGCTGGACGCCGGCGACCTGATCGAATTCGAATTGCGCGAGGATCCACAATATCGCCGGGTGACAAATCCGGTGCTGCTGGTGCAGGACCACGCTTCTGATCTCGTGCGTCATCTGGGCGTTGCCACCGATCAGAAACGCTCGAACCCGGCCAACGGCTGGACCGGGAACGTGGTTCAGTTCCCGCGCGCGGCGGACTGGTCGCGGCGCAATTCGCAGGTCACCGCCTGAACGCTTCTGCTTGCCGCTCACGGCAAAAACGCAAACGCCGCCGCGTCCTCACGCGGCGGCGTTTTTTCTGTCTTGGGTCAGGTGGCGATCGTGCCCCGGACGGTTACTCCGGCCCACGGCTGATCGCGGCAACACCGGTCCGCGCCACTTCGACCAGGCCAAGCGGGCGCATTAAATCTGCGAAGGCATCGATCTTGTCCGGCGCCCCGGTGATCTGGAAGACGAAGCTCTGCAGCGTCGAATCCACGACATGCGCCCGGAAGACATCCGCCAGCCGCAGCGCCTCGACCCGGTCATCGCCGTCGCCGGTGACCTTGATCAGCGCCAGCTCGCGTTCGACCGACGGCCCCTCGACCGTCAGGTCATGAACTTCGTGGACCGGCACGATGCGCCCCAGCTGCGCCTTGATCTGCTCGATCACCTGCGGCGTACCGGTCGTGACCACGGTGATCCGCGACAGATGCCCGGTGTGGTCCACCTCGGCCACCGTCAGGCTTTCGATGTTGTAGCCCCGGCCCGAGAACAGCCCGATCACCCGCGCCAGCACGCCCGGCTCGTTGTCGACAATGACTGCGAGAGTATGACGCTCCTGCACGTCCGAGAAGTTCGGCCGCAGGTTATAGGCGGAATGCTTGGACGAGCCTTTTTTGATCTTCAGCGCTGACATGATATCTTCTTCTGTTTGACAAATACTTCGGAAACTCCGGGGGCAGAGCCCCCCGAAGCGCGCAACATCAGACCATCACGGCACCCTTGGAACCGATCGCATCCTTGGTCGACGCTTCGCCTAGCAGCATCTTGTTGTGCGGCTCGCCGCTCGGGATCATCGGGAAGCAGTTTTCGTGCTTCTCGACCAGACAGTCGAAGATCACCGGGCCGTCATAGGCCAGCATCTCCATGATCGCGTCGTCCAGATCCTTGGGATCGGACACCAGGAAGCCCTTTGCGCCGAAGGCTTCGGCCAGCTTGACGAAATCGGGCAGCGCCTCGGACCAGGAATGCGAATAGCGCTCGCCGTGCAGCAGTTCCTGCCACTGGCGCACCATCCCCAGACGTTCATTGTTCAGGATGAACTGCTTGACCGGCAGGTTGTACTGCACCGCAGTGCCCATTTCCTGCATGTTCATCAGCCAGGACGCTTCGCCTGCGACGTTGATCACCAGCGCGTCGGGATGCGCGATCTGCACCCCGATCGAGGCCGGGAAGCCATAGCCCATGGTGCCGAGGCCGCCCGACGTCATCCAGCGGTTCGGATCCTCGAAACCCAGGTATTGCGCGGCCCACATCTGGTGCTGGCCGACCTCGGTGCAGATGTAGCGGTCGTACTTCTTTGTCAGTTCTTCCAGCCGGCGCAGCGCGTGCTGCGGCTTGATCCCCGGACCGTCGTTCTTGAACGACAGGCAATCGACCGCGCGCCAGTCCTCGATCTGTGCCCACCACTTTTGCAGGCCCTCGCGGTTGACCTTGCGGCCCCGGGCTTTCCAGACCTTGAGGATATCCTCGAGCACATGACCCACATCGCCGATGATCGGTATATCGCAGCGGATCACCTTGTTGATCGACGACGGGTCGATGTCGACATGCGCCTTGCGGCTGTGCGGGCTGAAGGCATCAAGCCGCCCGGTGATCCGGTCGTCAAAGCGCGCACCGAGGTTGATCATCAGGTCGCAGCCGTGCATCGCAAGGTTGGCTTCGTAAAGACCATGCATCCCCAGCATCCCCAGCCAGTGCTTGCCCGACGCCGGATAGGCGCCCAGACCCATCAGGGTGGAGGTGATTGGAATGCCGGTGGCCTCGACCAGTTCACGCAGCAACTGGCTCGCGGCCGGACCCGAATTGATCACGCCGCCGCCGGTATAGAGCACCGGACGCTCGGCGGTCTCGATGGCCTCGACCAGTTCGGTGACGGTCTCCATGTCGCCCTTGACCCGCGGCTGATAGTGGCCGAGGTCGGCCTTGGCCGGCGGGATGTATTGCGCGCTGGCAAACTGCACGTCCTTCGGAATGTCGATCAGCACCGGGCCGGGACGGCCCTTGGTGGCGACGTGAAAGCCCTCGTGGATGGTGGACGCCAGATCCTTGGTGTCCTTCACCAGCCAGTTCATCTTGGTGCAGGGCCGGGTGATGCCCACGGTATCGGCCTCCTGAAAGGCGTCCGAGCCGATCATGAAGGTCGGGACCTGACCGGTCAGAACCACCAGCGGGATCGAATCCATCAGCGCGTCGGTCAGGCCGGTGACCGCATTGGTGGCGCCGGGGCCTGACGTCACCAGAACGACGCCCGGCTTGCCGGTCGACCGCGCATAGCCCTCGGCGGCGTGCACCGCGCCCTGTTCGTGACGGACGAGGATGTGGCGGATCTCGTTTTGCTGGAATACCTCGTCATAGATCGGTAGCACCGCGCCGCCCGGATAGCCGAACACCGTGTCCACACCCTGATCCTTCAGGGCCTGAACCACCATCTTTGCTCCGGTCATCTGACGTGTCATCGTGTTGCTCCGTTCATGACGTCATCTTTTACTGCGCGCACAAAAAAACCCCCGAAACCTTCGGGGGCGCATGGGGTACCGTTATGGTGTCCGTTACCGGCCCATGCGCCACTTGCCTACCACTACGACTAGTTCGGTCACGTTGGAGTCCCTTCCGCGTGCGTGGGCGCGACACTAGGTGAGGGGGGCAGGGGCGTCAACACCGGATCAACGGGTTTTCTTTGCAAAAGTTGCGGCATCAGAGCGCGGTGAGAAACTTTTCGCGCCGAGAGATGTGTGTCGCCTGTGGCATGTCATGTTTCGCCGCGCCTGCGCGCGTCGACGGGGTGGGGGGCTTCGCCCCCCGGCCTGCGGCCTCCCCCCAGGATACTTACGGCCAGAAGAAGCGGTGGGCCTCCTCAGAGATCGACGCCGGTGCCCTGCAACACGCCGTGTTCCAGCGCATAGCGGGTGAGGCCCGCGGTCGAGGAGATGCCCAGCTTGCGCTTGATGTTCTTGCGGTGGGTCTCGACCGTGCGGACCGAGATGTCCAGCGCCAGCGCCACGGCCTTGTTCGACTTGCCCTGCGCAAGTTGCAGCAGGATCGTCTGCTCGCGATTGGTCAGTTGTTCCCGGTCCGGCGCCGGCTCAAGCGAGCCTTTCGCGCCGGTGCACAGGTAGCGCTCGCCGGCCATGACCTTGTCGATGGCGACCTTGATCTCTTCGGTGGGCACATCCTTGAGCACATAGCCCATGGCGCCGTGGCCCAGCGCGGTCGAGATATATTCGGGACTGTCATGCATCGACAGGATCAGGATGCGGGTGCCGGGGCGCTGCTCCAGCAGCATCTCAGTCGCGGTCAGCCCGCCGACGCCGGGCATGTTCAGATCGAGCAGGATGACATCCGGGTCCAACTCCGGCGCGCGCTCGACGATCTCGCGGCCATTGGACAGGGTCGCCACCACCTCGATGTCGTCATAGCTTTCGAGGATCGCCTCGATCCCTTCGGCCACCATCGGATGGTCGTCGACGATCACGACTCGTGTGCGACAGCTCATGCGCTTGCCTTTCCTTCTTCGTCCGGGGGCCCGGGGCTGTGCACCTCCGGCGTCAGCATGTGGGTCAATGGCACCTCGACCTCGATCACCGTGCCCGAGCCGCGCGCCGACATGATGCGCAGCGTCCCGCCCAGCTGTTCCACGCGCTCGGCCATGTTGCGCAGGCCCAGCCCGCCGCCGCTGCGCTTGGGGGTGAACCCGACACCGTTGTCCGACACCCGTAGCGTCGCGCCGCGCTTGTGCCCGCGGGCGTCGACCTCCAGCCGGGTGGCGCCCGAATGCCGCTCGACGTTGGTCAGCGCCTCCTGCGCGATGCGGTAGAGCGCGATCTTGGCGCTGGTGTCGAGCCGGTTGCGGAACGGCACGGTCTCGAACCGCGCGTCGATGCCGGTGCGCTGGCTGAAATCCTCCACCAGCATCCGAAGCGCCGGGCCGAGGCCCAGATCGTCCAGCACCCCGGGGCGCAGGTCTCGGGAAATCCGCCGCACCTCCTGAATGGCGCCGGCCAGCGTGTCGATGCCCTTTTCCAGCGTCTCCGAGGCCCGCGCATCGCCCTTGTCCATGCGCCGCTTGGTGATGTCGAGCGCATAGCGGATCGCCACGAGGATCTGGCTGATGCCGTCGTGCAATTCGCGCGCGATGCGGCCGCGCTCTTCCTCCTGCGCATCCAGCACCCGCTGGGTCAGCGCCTTCAGCTTGGCGTCGGCCAGCCGCCGTTCGCGGATGTTGAGCACGATGCCCGACAGGTAGACCGCCAACAGCGCCGCAAGCGTGATCGCGCCGATATAGAGAAAGGTCTCGCGGATGCGGGCCTCCACCTCGGCGCGGGCCGCCGCTACCGTCTCCAGCACGTCGTCGATGAAGACGCCGGTGCCCACCACCCAGCGCCAGTCCTGAAGTCCTATGGAATAGGTCACCATTCGCGCGGTCTCTCGTGTCGAGGGCTTGGGCCAGTCGAAGGTGTGATAGCCGCCGCCAGAGCGCGCAATGCGGATCAGCTCGTCGGTGATTGGGGTGCCGTTCAGATCCTCCAGCCCCGACCAGTCCTTGCCGATCAGGTAGGTCTGGCGCGGCGCGACGAGGTTCCTGCCGTCGTAGTCGTAGACATAGAAGTAGCCGTCCTGCCCATAGAGCATCGACGCGAGAATCCGGGTCACCTCAAGCTTGGCCTCATCGTCATCCGGCGCAGCGCGGCCGTAGATGTTGACGAAGGCGGTCCGGGCGATGGAGATGTAGTTCTTCAGTTCGTCCTTCTTGGCCTCGATCAACTGACGTTCCAGCGAAGCGATCTCGCGGTCGGCAAGCTGCCGCGACTGGGCGGCCACCAGAAAGGCAATCGCCGCGGCCGCGACGACAAGCGGCACGGTGGCGATGAAGAACAGCTTCTGCCCGTAACTCAGCCGCAGCGGATCGATGAGACGCATCATGGCGCGGTCGATACGCCGAATCATGGGGGTTTGCCTAGTCAGAGCCGGCCAAATCCGCTGGCTGCAGAGCTGTTAGCGCCCGAACCGAAGCAGATATTGGGGTGTCCTACGTGTTTGTTGGTATTCCCCTCCGCCAGCGCTTTGGCTAGGGTCCGCTCACCATCAACGATCCGCCCGCTCCCTGTCACAAGACCAAGGGGCAGGACGCGGGCACAAATAATATGGGGAGGACCTAAATGGATCGTCGTTCTTTTCTGAGAACTTCCGCTTTGGGCGGCTCGGCCGCTGCGGCAACTTCGCTGGCGGCGCCGGCCTATGCGCAGGGCAAACGCACGCTGACCATGGTGACCACCTGGGGCCGTGGCCTTGCAGGTGTGCATGACGCGGCCCAGCGCTGCGCCGACCGCATCACCGCCATGACCGACGGCGACCTGACCGTCGACCTGAAAGCCGCGGGCGAGCTCGTCGGCGCGTTCGAGGTGTTTGACGCCGTGACCTCCGGTCAGGCCGACATGTACCACGGTGCCGACTACTACTTCACCGGCCAGCACCCGGGCTACCAGTTCTTCACCGCCGTGCCCTTCGGCATGACCTCGCTTGAGCAGGCCAACTGGTACTACCAGGACGGCGGCAAGGAGCTTCACGACGAGCTGGGCGAAATCTTCGGCCTGAAAAGCTTCCTCGGCGGCGACACCGGCGCACAGGCAGGTGGCTGGTTCTCCAAGGAAATTTCCAGCCCCGAAGACTTCCAGGGCCTCAAGTTCCGTATGCCCGGCATGGGTGGCCAGGCGCTCGGCAAGCTGGGCGCATCGGTGCAGAACCTGCCCGGTGCCGAGGTGTACCAGGCGCTGGCGTCCGGTGCGATCGACGGCACCGAATGGATCGGTCCCTGGGCCGACGAAAAGGCCGGCTTCCAGGAGATCACCAAGATCTACTACACCGCCGGCTTCCACGAACCGGCAGCGACCCTGTCGCTGGCCACCAACCGCGACGTTTTTGACAGCCTGTCCACCGGACACCAGGCGATCATCGAGAACGCCGCAGCCGAGGCGCACCTGTGGAACCTCACCCAGTTCCTGTCGAACAACGGTGCGGCACTGCAGCGTCTGCAGGCTTCAGGCGTCAAGGTTCTGGAATTCCCCGACAGCGTCTGGGAAGCCTTCGGCACCGCTGCCAAGGAAACTCTCGACGAGTACATGGATGACGAGCTCTATGCCCGTATCCGCAACAGCGCGGACGAATCGATGAAGTCGTCGGCCGGCTGGATCAACAAGTCGATCAACGCCTTCGCCGCGCAGCGTGACCGCGTGTTGGGCTGATCCTTCGGGATAGCATAAAGTAAAGGGGTCCCCGGCAGCATCTGCCGGGGGCCTTTGCGCACGGATGGACCAACATCCGGCAGACGAACAACAGGGATTAGGGGGCGACAATGCTGGACGGTCTGATCTGGGTGATCCAGAATATCGGACTGGCGTTCTACAACCTCGTGGCAGCGGTGGTGCAGCCGGGTTTGTGGTTGAGCTGGATGGGCGGGCTGGAAACGCCTGAGGACAAGCAGGCGCTGATGCGCTTCATCTACTACGGTGGATCGGTCGAGTTCTTCTTTGTCGTCTTCACGTTCTTCCTCGTGATCACCGCCATCGGCCTCTGGAGCAACCGCTTCCTGTGGTGGGTGGTGCGCGTCCTCGAGGGCTTTGCCAACGGTATCGGGCGCTTCTTTGCATGGGCCGGGTTGCTGATGGTCCTGCAACAGATCGTCATCGTTTTCATGCAGCGAATCTTCGCGGCGTCAGAGATCTCGATCGGCTTCGGCACGATGTTGGCCCGCGACGTCAGCTGGTGGGGCGAGGAGCTGAAGCTCTACAACGCGATGATCGTCGCGCTCTGCGCCACATACACCTTCGTGCAGGGCGGACATGTGCGCGTCGACCTTGTCTATTCGGCGGTCTCGTTTCACACCAAGCGGATCATCGACATGGTCGGCTCCATGATCTTCATGATCCCCGCCGCGGTGCTGACCTGGATGTACGGCTGGTTCTTCCTCTGGCGCCACCTCGTGGTTCCCAACCCCTCGGCCTCGGACACGCTGGACCGGCTGATTACCAAGTCCCGCGCGCTGCGCTGGAACGTCGAGACCATCGGGTTCTCGCCCAACGGGTTCGACGCCTACTTCCTGTTCAAGATCCTGCTGATCTCTTATGCCGGGCTGGTCTTCATCCACGCCTGGGCCTTCTTCTACCGCTCCTACCTGGAGTTTGTCGAAGGCGAAGAGAGCGAGCACAAATACCTCGACCGTGACAACCTCGGCAGCGAAGAAGCCGAGCTTGTGCACGCGATCGAAGAAAAACACTAAGGGGCAGGGCACATGCTATTCGGACTCGATGGCGTCGAAATCGGCCTGATCATCGTCTTTTTGTGCCTCTTCGGGGGCATCCTTTCCGGCTTTCCGGTGGCTTTCGCCATTGGCGGCGCCGGGGTCATCTCCTTCGGGATCATTGCCGCGCTGGACAGCGCCGGGCTGCTGATCCACCAGGCGATCGACACCTCGTCGGCGGGCTATGCCGAACTCGTGCGGGAAGGCGTGAGGCCCGAAGCGATCACCAAGTTCCGCTTCCCGGAGTTACCAAGGTTCAGCGAACCGGTGTTCCCGGCGGGCTGGGAAACCGCGCTGGACCGCAACGTGTCCTTCGTCGTCAACCGCATGAACGAACGCGTGCTGGCCGGCCAGTCCATCGAGACGCTGCTGGCGGTGCTGATGTTCGTGCTGATGGGCATCACGCTGGAGCGCTCGCGCATCGCCAACGACCTGCTGACCACCATGGCGCGGGTCTTCGGCCCCTTGCCCGGCGGTCTGGCTGTGTCGGTCGTCGTGGTGGGGGCCTTCCTCGCGGCATCGACCGGCATCGTCGGCGCGACCGTGGTGACCATGGGCCTGCTGTCGCTGCCCACCATGCTGCGGGCGGGGTATTCGCCGCAACTGGCGACGGGCGTGATCGCTGCCTCGGGTACGCTGGGCCAGATCATTCCGCCCTCGATCGTGATCGTCCTTCTGGGCACGCTGGCGGGCGACCTCTATTCCGCCGCGCAAGAAGAACGCGCCAACCTTGCAGGATGCACCGACGCGCTGACCTACCTGGGCGAACCGGCGGTGGTCTCGGTGGGGACGTTGTTTCAGGCCGCGCTGCTGCCGGGGATAATGCTGGCGTTTCTCTACGGGCTCTACGCCTTTGGCTTCGCCATGTTCAATCCGTCCAAGGCGCCTGCGGTAGAGCTCGATGACGGCACCGGAGAACCGGTGACGCGCAACGAGGCGCTGACGTGGTTCCTCTTCGTGCCTGTCGGCCTGATAGTCGGGATGATCGCTCTGGGGCAGGTCAATGTGATCGGCTCTCAGAACGTCACAGTCGACAGCTTCTCGGACGCCGGCCAGACCGCGAGCCTGCGTACAAACGTCGGAGCCGACTGCCAGGAAGCGATGATCGAGCTGCACGGGCAAGAGGCCTGGGACGACGCCATCGCCCAGCAACAGGCCATCGACGAAGCCGGCGGCGTGGCCGCGGCCCGCGCGCTTTCCGATGAGGAACGCGCTGAGGCCCGGCAGACCAAGATCGCCAATGCCGCCCCCATCGGTACCGGCATCGCAGTGGGCTTCCTGCTGCTCGCGCTGGTGCTGACCACGGCACGGGGCGTTTCGCCCACCGCCGAGCCACTGCCGCTGATCATAGGCGGCGCGGGGGTACTTCTCGCGCTGGCGGCGGATGTGCTGCTGATCGGGCCGGTGACCTCTTCGGGGGTGAGCTTCCTGATCCTGCTGATCCCGCTTCTGATGACGCTTTATGGCGTCCGCTATGCGGCGGGCATCCTGTCGCAGAACGAGCTCTTGCGGGTGGTCTTCCCACCGCTGATCCTGATCGTCGCCGTGCTCGGCTCGATCCTTGGCGGCATTACCAACCCGACGCCCGCCGCGGCGCTCGGGGCAGGTGGCGCGATCATGCTGGCGGCCTATCGCAAGCTGGCGGATGACCACCGCTCGGGCCGGATCATCATCTGGACCACCTTCGCGGTTATCATCATGATCCTCGTGGGCGTGAACTTCGACTTGCGGGTCGGGCTAGCCAACGTGACGGTGGAAAGCTGGATTGCCTTCTTCGTGGCTCAGGCGGCCTATCTGTTCGCCATCTTCGGGCTGTTCTACGCGCTCTGGGTGCTGTTCGCCGGCGGCATCCTGACGCCGGTTGTGCGGGAGACCGCCAAGGTCACCTCGATGGTCTTTACCATCCTGATCGGGTCGCAGCTTCTGAACCTCGTGGTTATCTCCTTCGGTGGCGAACACTACATCCAGAGCTTCCTTCAGAGCTTCGATAACGAGTTCAAGGTCTTCCTGATCGTGATGCTGGTGCTCTTCGTGCTGGGTTTCGTGCTCGATTTCCTCGAGATCATCTACATCGTGATCCCGATCGTCGGGCCGGTGATCTACGGCGGCACCTTCGATCCCAAGTGGGTGACGATCATGATCGCGGTGAACCTGCAGACCTCCTTCCTGACACCTCCCTTCGGGTTCGCGCTGTTCTATCTGCGCGGGGTGGCACCGAAGGAAGTGACCACCGGGCACATCTACCAGGGTGTATTGCCCTTCGTGCTGATCCAGGTGGTGGGGCTGGCGATCCTGTGGTCCTTCCCCTCGATCGTGACCATCGTGCCGGACCTGATCCCGAACTGACCGGGGTGACACTGCTGCAAGAGGGCCGGGCGGAAGCGTCCGGCCCTTTTCGTTGCGGCCCAAGGTCCCTTGGATTGGCGGGCGCCCGTTCAACAGGCGATCCGAAGTCCTAAATCGAGTGCCAGGCGGCGGCAATCAGCGCAAGGATGCTCTTTTCACCGCAAGTACGGAACTCCCAGCCAAACCCCGCATTGACTCACCGACGACGAACTTACGGGACACCGCCTGCACACATGCGCCCCTGCATCATCCTCAACCCCAAGTCGGGCCGCGGAGACAGCCGCAGCGCGGCCTTCGATGACGCGGTTCGGGCCCATCCCGAACTGACGGTCTACGAGGTGCCCGCACCGAAAAGGCTGCGCGACACCGTGAAACGCGCCGTGGCCGATGGCTGCGATCCGATCATCGCCGCCGGCGGCGACGGCACCATCGGCGCCGTCGCCGAGGCTCTGGTCGGCACCGGCACCCGGCTGGGCATCGTGCCGATGGGCACCTTCAATTACTTCGCCCGCAGCCTGGGCCTGCCGGAAAGCCCCCGCGAGGCGCTCGAAGTGGCGCTGCGCGGCAGCGACCGGACCATCGCGGTGGGTGAGGTCAACGGCAAGGTGTTCCTCAACAACGCCAGCCTCGGTGCCTATGCCTCGGTGTTGAAGGTACGCGAGGACGTCTATCGCAACTGGGGGCGGTCGCGCTTCGCCGCCTACTGGTCGGTGATCCTCGCCATGGCCACGATCTACCGCACGCTCAAGATGAAGATCACCGTCGACGGCAAGGCGCATCACCTGCGCTCGCCCATGGCGTTCTGCGCCATTCGCGCCTATCAACTGGAGGAGTTCGATCTGGATGGCGCGGGCGAGGTGGGGCAGGGCAAGCTGGCGCTCTTCGTCGCCAGTGACGTGGGCCGTCTGATGCTGCTATGGCGGGCCGTCCGCATCTTCTTCCGCGGCGGACGGTCCGGCACCGACTACATCCTGCTCACCGGCGAGGAGATCGTTATCGAGACCAAGCGATCGAACCGCCTTGTTGCCCACGACGGAGAGAAACAGCGCATGCCCGGACCCTACCGCTTTCGCGTTCTCAAGGAAGGCCTGACCGTGCGTGTCCCCTCTGAGGCCGCCGAGGGCGCGGCCTGATGCGGTTGGCGCTGTTGTCTGACCTGCACTTCGGTCGCGCGGACCCGGACCTTGTGCCGCCGCTGCTCGACGCGCTGCGCGCGGCAGACCCCGACCGCATCATCATTGCCGGCGATTTCGTGCAGCGCGCCCGCGACAGCCAGTTCCGCATGGCCCGCGATTTCGTCGACCGTCTGCCGGCACCCTGGATGGCGGTGCCCGGCAACCACGACATCCCGCTGTTCAACATCGTCGCCCGCATGGCCTGGCCCCGCGCGGCTTATCGCCGCTGGATTGCCCGCGACACTGAGCCGTTGTTTGAAACCGATACCTGCATCGTCGCCGGCATCGACACGACCCACCGCACCAGCCGCCAGCGCGGCAACGTGGACCGGGCGCAGATCGATCGCATCGCCGGCGTGATCCGCGACAACCACGCCCGCCGTATCGTGCTGATTGTCACGCATCACCCGTTCCACCAGGGCGAGGACATTGCCAAGAAGCTGATGCTGGGCGCGCCCGAGGCGCTTCAGACCTGGGCCGACGCCGGCCCGCACGTGATCCTGACGGGGCACCTGCACCGCTGGCTGGTCGAGCCCTTCATCACCCAGAAGAACCGCTCGGCCACGCTGCAAATCCACTGTGGCACCGGGCTGTCGACCCGTCTGCGCGGCGAGCCCAACGAATTCGCCCTGCTAGACGTCGGTCCGCAGGAATTGGGCATCCGCCGTCTCGTGGCGGATACGGCCGCGGCGGGCTTCGCGGAAACGGCGACCTGGTGTTACAAGGTGGCTCCAAACGGATGGATCCGCGAAGAACGACAGGACTGACGGGACGCGGCGCTCGTTATCGTGCCCGCGGTCCCAGATCCGGCAGCGAGATATTGGCCACCTGCTCGGCGATCGGATCGGTCGACAGCGGGTGCTTGTCCGCCGAATAGGCCTGCGGGTCGCGCATCTTCTGCCAAGCGCCGCCGGTATAGACCTCGAGCCCCTCGAACCGCGCCTTGTAGCCCATCTTGGGACTGCCCGGCACCCAGTAGCCGAGGTAGACGTAAGGCAGCCCGGCCTCGCGCGCGATCTCGATATGATCGAGGATCATGTAGGTGCCAAGGCTCTGCTTGGGCAGGTCGGGCTTGTAGAACGAATAAACCATGCTCAGCCCGTCATCGAGCACGTCGGTCAGGCAGACCGCCGTCAGATCGTCGTCGCCGTCGCGGTCGGTGTACTCCACCACCCGCGAACGGATCGGGGTTTCCTCGACCATGGCGGCAAATTCGAAGACATCCATATCGGCCATGCCGCCGGTGGCGTGACGGTGCTCAAGGTATTCGCGGAACAGGTCGAATTGCTCGTCGGTGGCCCAGGGCGAGGTCGCCCGCCGTTCGAGGTGGGCATTGCGCTTCACGGTCCGTTTCTGGCTCTTCGACGGGGTGAAATCGTCCACCGCGATCCGCGCCGACATGCAGGCTGCGCATTCGGTGCAGGACGGCCGGTACAGCACATTCTGGGATCGCCGAAACCCTTGTTTCGACAGGGAATCGTTCAGCCTCTCGGCCGAGTCGCCCTGCAATGCGGTGAACAGCTTGCGCTCCATCCGACCGTCAAGATACGGACAGGGCTGGGGGGCCGTCACATAGAACTGCGGCGCAAGAGGTAGGGTGTGGCGCATCAAGTCATCCCTTGGTTCGTGCAAAGATAGCAACGAAAACCGCCGCCGCCAAGCGTCGGGCTTGGGCGGCGGCGGCCATTTGCACGTGACGGGGCGAAAGCTCAGGCGCGGCGGTTCAGCATCACGGTGCCGAGGAACATGTCGGTCAGCCCCTGACCGCGTTCGGAGGTCAGCATCAACACCATCGATCCAAGCTGGACCAGCGCCATGATGCAACTGATGTAATAGCCAGTGGTGTGCAGGAAGGCGGCCCCGAAATCCAGTCTGTCACCCTGAGCGCTGCGCAGCTCGACCGACATCACCCGCATCCCCAGCGTTGCCGACCCGCCCGAGATCGTCAGCACCCGGTAGACGAAGCCGATCGCGGCATAAAGCACTGGCAGGAAGAACAACCCGATGAAGGCGGTGAAGGGCAGGGCAATGAGTGTCAGCAGCAGGATCAGCGCCACGTCGATCACCCAGGCCATCAGGCGCTTGGGGGGAATGTCGGAATAGAACTCGGGCTGATACTGCGGATCGGGCAGGGCGGCGGTATGCATCGTGGTCTCCGTTGAAAAGGACGGCCCGCAATTGGGCCGCCCGGTCGTTTGCTATTTCTATCAGGCGTCTTGCCGACGCGTGTCTTCGTCGCGGTCGTCGCGGTTACGCGCGGCTTCGCGGGCACGCTCGTCCATGAACTGGTCGAACTCGGCCTTGTCCTTGGCGGCGCGCAGTCGATCGAGGAAGGATTCGAAGCTGTCCTGCTCCTCCTTGAGCCGGCGCAGGGTCTCCTCCTTGTAGGCGTCGAAGGCCATGTTGCCAGACGGCTTCATCGCCGCCCAGCGGGCGGAATGACGACCCGAACGAGAGGATTTGCTGCATTTGCCGAACATGCGTTTGCTCCAGATCATGTATGCCAGAAGGGCGAGGCCGACGGGCCAGAAGAAGATGAAACCCAGGACGACCGCGGCAATCCAGGCACCTTTGCCCTTGCTGTCGAGCCAGGCCTCGCTGCGCGAAAACCAGCCCTGTGTGGACCCGGTCGTATGGACTTCAGTTGCGACGGTTGTCATCGAGGTTCTCCGTGGTTGGGTTCAATGTGAATGCTGTTCACATCACAAGAGATGGAAACCCGACCGCAGTTTCACAAGGGCTAATGTGAACGATTTTTACATTTTTCTGCGTTACCGAATGAAATCAGCGACTTGTGCACCGGTCAGCGCAGCCAATTTCGCGGAATTCAGCGCGAAGACATGACGCGGCGTGCCGCCCGCGGCCCATACGTCGACGAATTCCAGCAACCGTGGGTCGAGAAATGCCCGGATCGGGTTCAGGTGCCCCACCGGTGCCACGCCGCCGATGGCAAACCCCGTCTGCGCCCGGATCAGCGCCGCATCCGCCTTGCCCAGCGGCTCGCCCGCCACTGCGCTGGCCTTGCCGTCATCGACGGTATTGCCGCCGGCGGTCAGAAACAGGATCGCTTCGCCGCTCACCGCACCGCGAAAGATCATCGACTTGGCGATCTGGTCGAGGTGACACCCGACCGCGTCCGCCGCCTCTTGCGCGGTCCTTGCCTGACCCACCTCGCGCATCTCGGCGGCGATCCCGGCCTCTTCCAGCGCCCGCATCACCCGTTTCAGCGACTTGCTCATCATACACTCCCTGCAAACCCCGGCAAGAAACGCCCGGCGCGGGGCAAGGTCAACACCCGCTCCGAGGCTTGGCTTGCCAAACAGCCCACGGTGACGGGCAGAGCCCGCAAACCCCGCCTGCCACTTGACGCTCCCCCACCCAAGTGCACAACTCGCCGCATGAATTTCGCCAGACGCATCAGCCGCCTTCCGCACCCCTTCGAACCCGATCGCGGGCGCGAGACACGCGACCTTTTCCCCGAGGTCACGAATGGCGTCGCCGACCTGCTGAATGGCGCCGGCGGCAGCAGCCCCTACCTCAAGGGCCTTGCCGAGAAGGAACGCGACTGGCTGGCCGGTGCCTTCGACGATCCCGAGGGCGCGATCGGGGCGCTGTTCGCCGGCCTTCCCGAAGCCGCCCCCGATGCGCTGCCAACCGAGTTGCGCCGCGCCAAGCGGCGCATCGCGTTGCTCACCGGGCTGGCCGATCTCGGCGGTGTCTGGAGCCTCGAAGAGGTCACCGGCACCCTGACCGATTTTGCCGATCTCGCCACGCAGCTGTCAATCAGGGCCTGCGTGGGACACGAGATCCGGCGCGGCAAGCTGCCCGGAAAGACGGAAGCAGACGCCGACACCGGCGGCGGCATGGTGGCGCTGGCCATGGGCAAGATGGGCGCGCACGAGCTCAATTACAGCTCCGACATCGACCTGATCTGCCTGTTTGACGAAACCCAGTTCGACCGCGACGACTATCTCGACGCCCGCTCCGCACTGGTCCGCGCCACCCGCAAGATGGCTGCGATACTCAACGACCAGACCGGCGAGGGCTATGTCTTTCGCACCGACCTGCGGCTGCGGCCCGATCCGTCCGTCACCCCGGTCTGCATGACCATGGAGGCGGCCGAGCGCTATTACGAGAGCCTTGGCCGCAACTGGGAACGTGCCGCCTATATCAAGGCGCGGCCCTGCGCCGGAGACATCGCGGCCGGTGAGCGGTTCCTCAAGACCCTCAAGCCCTTCGTCTGGCGCCGTCATCTCGACTTCGCCGCCATTCAGGACGCGCACGAAATGCGGCTACGCATCCGCGCCCACAAGGGGCTTGGCGGGGCGATCAGCCTGCCGGGCTACAACGTCAAGCTGGGCCGGGGCGGCATCCGCGAGATCGAGTTCTTCACCCAGACCCAGCAGATGATCGCCGGCGGACGCGATCCGGATCTCCGGGTGCGCGGCACCGTCGAGGGGCTGGCGGTGCTGGCGCGCAAAGGCTGGATACCCGATGATCTGGCCGAAACGCTGACGCGGCACTACCGCTTTCACCGCGAGGTCGAGCATCGCCTGCAGATGGTGGCCGACGCCCAGACCCAGACCCTGCCGAAATCCGACGAGGGCTTTGCCCGCATCGCCGCGATGATGGGCAAGGACGTTGAGGCGCTGAAGGCCGAGCTGATCGGTCGCTTCGAAGAGGTGCACGAACGGACCGAGGGTTTCTTCGCACCCGACGCCGAAGATGACCAACCGACCGGCCTCCAGACCGAGTTCGACGAAGAGATCACCAGCCGCTGGCGCAGCTACGCCGCCCTGCGCAGCCCGCGCGCCAACGAGATCTTCAATCGCATCCGTCCCGAGATTCTGCGCCAGCTGGCCGAGACCGCGCGCCCCGATGAATCGCTGCGCGCCTTTGACGGTTTCCTCGCAGGGCTGCCCGCCGGGGTGCAGTTGTTCTCGCTTTTCGAAGCCAACCCGCAGCTCATCGACCTGCTGGTCGATATCGCCGGGACGTCGCCGACGCTGGCGAAATACCTGTCGCGGAACTCCTCGGTCTTCGACGCGGTGATTGGCGGCGATTTCTTCGCCGACTGGCCTGGCACCGCGACGCTGACCGACGAATTGACCCGCGTGTTGGCCCGCGAAGGCGACGACTACGAACGCAAGCTCGACGCCGCGCGGCGCTGGGCCAAGGAATGGCACTTCCGCGTCGGCGTCCACCACCTGCGCGGGCTGATCGATGCCGCTCAGGCCGGAGCGCATTACGCTGAACTGGCGGAGGCCAACCTCGCCGCGCTCTGGCCCGAGGTGGTGGCGCAATTCGCGCTGAAGCACGGCGATCCGCCCGGGCGCGGCGCGATCGTGCTGGGCATGGGGTCGCTGGGGGCGGCGCGGCTGACCTCGGCCTCCGACCTCGACCTGATCGTGATCTACGATGCCTGTGGCGTGGAATATTCCGACGGAAGGCGTCCGCTCGCGGCTCGGGCCTACTATGCGCGTCTGACGCAGGCACTGGTGACCGGAATGACCGCGCCGATGGCCGAGGGCCGGCTCTACGAGGTCGACATGCGGCTCAGGCCATCGGGCACGCAGGGCCCGGTGGCGACGTCGTGGCAGAGCTTCGAGAATTATCAGAAGACCGAGGCCTGGGTCTGGGAGCACCTTGCCCTGACCCGCGCGCGGCAGGTCGCGGGCGCGAACGGGCTGGGCGACGATGTCGAGACGCTGCGGCTGTCGGTGCTGGGAACGCGTGAGCGTGGCGAGGTGCTGGCCGAGGTGGCCAAGATGCGGGCGCGGATCGCGGCGGCGAAATCGTCCAACGGCCCACTGGATGCCAAGATCGGACCGGGGCGCATGCAGGATATCGAACTGACCGCACAGGCCGGGGCGCTGATCGAGGGCTGCCCCGCTCGGGCCACAGCGGAGGGCCTGTCGGCGGCGGCACGCTGCGGCGTGCTCGACGCAGCGGCGGCAGCGGCCTTGGCCGAGGCTTACGTATTGCAGGGCAGCCTGCAAATGGCCTCGCGGCTGCTCAGCGACGGGACGCTTGATGCCGAGGCGCTTTCCGGCGGCGGTGCGGCGTTCTTGCTGCGCGAATGCGGCGCCGAGACGATGCCGGAGCTGCTGGCGCGGCTGGACGACCTGCGGCAGCGGGCGAATAAGGCAATCACGGCGGCGCTGCCGCGGGTGGAGGAGGGCGCATGAAAGGCGATGCATTGGACCCGCGCGGGTTGATCGCGGAAAGCTACAGGATCGACGGCATCACGGAAGGCGAGTGCCGTTCGATCTTCCTCGACTGGGCGCTTGGGGTGGAGGGCGACAGCCGGGCGGCCGTGGCCGAGTTGCTGACGCGATACGGCAGTGTGCATCCGGAGCACCCGATGACCAAAGTGCTGCGCGACGGGCTCGAAACGCCGGACCGGCCGCGCCGGCGCGGTGGCTGGCGCGCGCGCGACCGGTAGCAGACCGTTCCTTGATGCCGTCGGCGCTCAGGCGCGGGCGAGCGCGGCGGCCTCGCGGGCCAGTGCCTCGATCCCGTCCCAGTCGCCGGCCAGCACCATGTCCTTCGGCGCGACCCAGCTGCCGCCGCAGCAAAGAACGTTGCCCAGCTTCAGGTAATCCGGCGCGTTCTTCAATGAGATGCCACCGGTCGGGCAGAACCTGATCTGCGGCAGCGGCCCGCCGATCGACGCCAGTGCCTTGGCGCCGCCATTGGCCTCGGCCGGAAAGAACTTTTGCACCGTGTAGCCGCGTTCCAGCAGCTTCAGCGCCTCCGAGGTGGTGGCCGAGCCGGGCAGGGTGGGCAGGTCGTTGGCCTCGACCGCGTCAAGCAGCCTGTCGGTGCAGCCGGGCGTCACCCCGAACTGGGCGCCGGCCTTCTTGGCGTTCTCCACGTCCTGCGGCGTGACCAGCGTGCCGACGCCGACGATGCCGCCCTCGACCTGGCTCATTTCCCGGATCACCTCAAGCGCTGCGGGGGTGCGCAGCGTCACCTCCAGTGCCGGAAGCCCGCCCTTGACCAGCGCCTCGGCCAGCGGACGGGCATGGGCGACATCGTCCACCACGAGGACCGGGATCACCGGCGCGCGACGGCAGAGGGCTTCGGTATTGGTGCTGGCGGCTTCTGGGGTCATGTCAATGATACTCCTGAGGATGGGGCCGGCGGCAGGAGCCTCCGGCGGGAGTTTGTCTGGCAAGGTAACGGAACTGGCACTTTCTAGACGACGACGGCCGCGCCGTCCGCCGCAAGGCCGACGGTGTCGCGGAACACCTGAAACAGCTCACGTCCGACGCCGTGGCCGTTGCCCGACAGGTCGGCGGTGACAGGTTCGCGCGCGTCGAAATCAGCGGCTGTCGTCTCGATCACGCCGTTGGTTGCGTCGACGCGGACGATATCGCCGTCGCGCAGCTTGGCCAACGGTCCGCCGGCGGCGGCCTCGGGTGAAATATGGATGGCCGAGGGCACCTTGCCTGACGCCCCCGACATCCGGCCATCGGTGACCAGCGCCACCTTGAGCCCCCGGTCCTGAAGCACGGCCAGCGTCGGGGTCAGCCCGTGCAGTTCTGGCATGCCATTGGATTTAGGCCCTTGAAAGCGGACCACGATCACCGTGTCCGAGGTGAACTCGCCGTTCTTGAAGGCGGCCTTGACCGACTCCTGGTCGTGGAACACACGCGCCGGCGCTTCGATGATGTGACGCTCTGGTGCCACCGCCGACACCTTCATCATGCCGTGGCCGAGGTTGCCGTACATCTGCTTCAGCCCGCCGGTGGGCTGAAACGGGTTCGACGCCGGGCGCAGGATTTTGTCATTCTGGCTGTCGCGGCTGCCGTCTTCCCAGACCAGCTCACCGTTCCGCAACTTGGGTTCCTGCGCATAGGCCGCCAGCCCCTTGCCGGCGACGGTGGTGGTGTCGGGATGCAGCAGGCCCGCCTCCAGCAGGTTGCCGATCATGAAGCCGAGGCCGCCGGCAGCATGGAAGTGGTTCACGTCCGCCAGCCCGTTGGGATAAACCTTGGCCATCAGCGGCACCGCGTTCGAGATCGCGTCGAAATCCTCCAACGCCAGTTCGACCCCGGCGGCGCGCGCCATGGCCGGCAGGTGCAGCACCAGGTTGGTCGACCCGCCGGTGGCCATCAGCCCGACGATACCGTTGACGAATGCCTTTTCGTCCAGCACATCGCAGACCGGGGTGTAATCGTTGCCCATCGCGGTGATCGCCAGCGCGCGGGCGGTGGCGGCCTCGGTCAGTTTGTCGCGCAACTCCGAGCCGGGGTTGATGAAGCTGGTGCCCGGCAGGTGCAGCCCCATGAACTCCATCAGCATCTGGTTGGTGTTGGCGGTGCCGTAGAAGGTGCAGGTGCCCGGCCCGTGATAAGAGGCCATCTCGGCCTTCATCAGCGCATCGCGCCCGACCTCGCCGGTGGCGAACTTCTGGCGCACCGCGGCTTTTTCGTCATTCGGCAGGCCGGTGACCATGGGCCCCGCCGGGATGAACAGCCCGGGGATATAGCCGAAGGTGGCCGCCGCGATCACCAGCCCGGGCACGATCTTGTCGCAGACGCCCAGGTAAACGGCGGCGTCATAGGTGTTGTGGCTGAGGCTCACGCCGGTGGCCAGCGCGATCACGTCGCGGGAAAACAGCGACAGCTCCATGCCGACCTGGCCCTGGGTGACGCCGTCGCACATCGCCGGCACCCCGCCCGAGACCTGCGCGGTGCCCCCGGCACGCCGGGCCGCTGCCTTGATGATCTGCGGATAGGTTTCGAACGGCTGATGCGCCGAAAGCATGTCGTTGTATGAGGTGATGATGCCGAGGTTGGGCACCCGGCCCTCGGCCAGCGCGGCCTTGTCCTCTTCGTTGGCAGCATAGGCATGGGCCTGGTTGCCGCAGGTCAGGTGGCCGCGTCGGGGGCCTTCCTCGGCGGCGCGGCGCATCTTTTCAAGATAAGCGGCGCGGCGTGGTTCGCTCCGCTTGCGGATACGGTCGGTGACGTCTGCGATGGTTGCGTTGAGGGTCATGCTGGCTCCTACCGTCGCGGCAATACCGCCACGGGACTGTTAGCGCTAACTTTGCGGGTCTTCTAGCCGCTCCGCCGGGGGAATGCAACCCTCGCACCTGTGGCTGAAGGGGCATGGTGTCCGACGGCGCGACGGGGCTTCCCGCCGGGGGAGGAAAGCCCTATCAGGGACCGCATGACAGATTTACCCGTGATCCGCCTGAAACCCAAGGCCAACGCCCGCGCCATCCGCCACGGAGGCCCGTGGGTCTTCGCCAACGAGGTCGTCACAGACCGCCGCACCAAGTCCATCTCGCCGGGGGCGCTGGCGGTGCTGGAGGATGCCGCGCGCGAGCCGCTGGCGCTTGTGGCGGCCAATCCTGCCTCGAAGATCATCGGGCGGGTATTGTCGCGCGACGTAACTGAGGTGGTGGATCAGGCATGGTTCGCCTCGCGCCTGAGGCGGGCGCTGGACCTGCGGCAACAGCTCTACGACGCGCCGTTCTATCGGCTGGTTCATGCCGAGGCCGACGGGCTGCCGGGGCTGGTGATCGACCGTTTCGGCGACGCCTGCGTGGTTCAACCCAACGCCGCCTGGCTCGACGTGCGCCTGGATATGCTCTGCGCCGCCTTGCAGGAGGTCACCGGGGTGGCCCACGTGCTGAAGAACGCGGCCGGGCGGACGCGGGCGCTGGAGGGGTTGGACGACGTGAACGCGGTGCTGGCCGGGCAGGCGCCCGAGGCGCCGCTGCCGGTGCAGATGAACGGCGCCACCTATATGGCCGACCTGACCGGCGGCCAGAAGACCGGGTTGTTCTATGACCAGCGCGGCAACCACGGGTTTGCGCAACGGCTGGTCGCGTCGGGTGCGGAGGTTCTAGACGTGTTTTCTCACGTGGGCGGTTTCGGTCTGGCGATGCTGGCGGCCGGGGCAGGGCGAGCCACCTGCGTGGACGGCTCGGCCCCGGCTCTCGATCTGGCACAGCGCGGTGCCGAGGCGATGGGGCAAGCGGACCGGCTGGACACCCGGCAGGGCGATGCCTTCGACGCGATGACCGCACTGGCCGAGGAAGGCGCGCGTTTTGACGTGGTGATCTGCGACCCGCCGGCCTTCGCGCCGTCGAAACAGGCGCTGGACGCCGGCCTGCGCGCCTACGAGCGCGTGGCGCGGCTGGCGGCAGCTCTGGTCAAGGATGGCGGCTATCTCGGGCTTTGCTCTTGCTCTCATGCCGCCGATCTGGGCGCTTTCCGCACCGCCTGTACGCGCGGCATCGGACGGGCCGGCAGGCAGGGCGCGCTGATCCATACGGGCTTTGCCGGACCGGACCATCCGCTGATGCCGCAACTGGCCGAGTCAGGCTACCTCAAGGCGCTGTTCTACCGGCTATGAAGGTGCTGCTCGACGCCTGCGTGATCTATCCCACGGTGATGCGCGAAATGCTGCTGGGCGTGGCCGCGCAGGGGGTGTTCACGCCACTATGGTCGGCGCGCATCCTCGAGGAATGGGCCCGTGCGACGCGCAAGCTGGGGCCGGGGGGCGAGACGCAGGCGCGTGGCGAGATCGCCCTACTGGCGATCGACTGGCCGGACGCCGAAGTCACATGGCCCGCGTCGCTGGAGGCGCGGCTCTGGCTGCCGGACCCGGCGGATGTCCATGTGCTGGCGGCGGCGATCGCCGCCTCTGCCGACATGATCTGCACGCTGAACGCCAAGGACTTCCCGCGCCAGATCCTCGCGGAAGAGGGGCTGTCGCGGCAGGACCCGGACGCCTTCCTGCATGGTATCTGGCAGGCACACCCGGAACTGGTGGCGCATGTGGGCGATCAGGTACTGCAAAAGGCCCGGAGCCTCTCGGAACATGACTGGCAGAAGCGACCGCTGCTGAAGAAAGCGCGACTACCGAGGTTGGCGAAGGCGCTCGGCTAGGACCGGTTCGCGGCCTCGACACCGTGGCGGCCGACCAGCCACCCACCCTGCGCTGCCCTTCGTCCGTTGCTTGTTCCGTAGGCCGGGCTTCAGCCCGGAACGCACGTACCCGCGATGCCGGGCTGAAGCCCGGCCTACTCATCCTTACAAGCTCGAGCACCGTCACTCGCCGCGCCAGCGTCCCTCCAGCTTTTCCAATTCTGCCACCCGCTCCGCCGTCTTGGGATGGCTCATCAACCATGCCGGCACCGCGCCGGACCGGTTCGCGGTCAAGGCATCCAGCTTGTGGAACAGGCTGATCTGAGGCCCGACACCGATCCCCGACTTGGTCAGCAGCGCCGCGGCATAGGCGTCGGCCTCGTATTCATCTGACCGGGACAGCCGCGCCGCCAGCAGCGAGGTCAGGGCGCTCGCAATCATCACGCCGATGCCGGGCAGCAGCCGGCTCAGCACCATGCCGAGCGCGGTGCGCAGGGCATTCTGACCGGAAAAGTCGATCATTCGCCGCCGCGAATGTCCCAGCGCGACATGGCCCAGTTCATGGGCGATCACGCTGGCCAGTTCCTCGGCGCTGACCTCGCCATTGCGGTACTTGCGATAGAAGCCGCGGGTGATGAAGATCCGCCCGTCCGGCGCGGCCAGCCCGTTGACCGGGTCGATCTCGTAGATGTGCACCGGGATGCGTTTGATATCGAGCGCGCGCGCCATCCGGTCGGTCAGCGCCTTCAGGCCCGGATCGGCCAGCTCGGTCGAGCGCGCGTCCAGCTCCTTGCGGGTGCGCCAGGCCGAGAAATGGTACATGGCGAACGCATAGAGGATGGCCAGCAGGATCGGGGTGAACTTCAGCATGGGGTGAATATGGGGGCGCCGGAACGAAGGGGCAATGCGCAAAGCTCGCCTGCGGCCGCAGTCAGGATGGGTGCAGACCCATCCAGCACAGAGGTGTCAGCGTGCCAGCGCCTTCATGCCGCTTTCCAGCCCCTGCAGGGTCATCGGCACCATGGCGCCTTCGAATATCTCGTGGATCATGCGGATCGACTGGGTGTATTGCCAATGCGCCTCCGGCACCGGGTTGATCCACAGGTGCTGCGGCCACTGTTCCCGCGCCCGTTGCAGCCAGACCTGTCCGGCCTCTTCGTTCCAGTGCTCGTTGGCACCGCCGGCATAGGCGACCTCGTAGGGCGACATCGACGCGTCGCCCACGAAAATACACTTGTAGTCCGAGCCGTAGGTGTTCAGCACCTCCCAGGTCGGCGTCACCTCGGACCAGCGGCGGCGGTTGTCGCGCCAGACGCCTTCGTAAAGGCAATTGTGGAAGTAGTAATACTCAAGGTGCTTGAACTCCGACCGCGCCGCCGAGAACAGCTCTTCCACGACCCGAATATGCGCATCCATCGAACCGCCGACATCGAGAAACAGCACCACCTTGACCGCGTTATGCCGCTCGGGCCGGGTCTTCACGTCCAGGTAGCCGTGTTCCGCCGTGGCCCGGATCGTGCCGTCGAGGTCAAGCTCGTCATTGGCCCCGGTGCGCGCCCAGTTGCGCAACCGTTTCAGCGCCACCTTGATGTTGCGGGTGCCAAGCTCGACCTGGTCGTCGAGGTTGCGGAACTCGCGCTTGTCCCAGACCTTCACCGCCCGCTGGTGGCGGCTTTCGTTCTGGCCGATGCGCACGCCCTCGGGGTTGTAGCCATAGGCGCCGAAGGGCGAGGTTCCGGCGGTGCCGATCCACTTCGATCCACCCTGGTGACGGCCCTTCTGCTCCTCGAGCCGCTGCTTCAGCGTCTCCATCAACTTGTCGAAGCCGCCAAGGCTCTCGATCTCGGCCATTTCCTCGGGGCTGAGGTGCTTTTCGGCCATCTTGCGCAGCCAGTCCTCGGGCAGGTCGACGGCCTTCAGCACGTCCGCCGCCGCGATCTCCTCGAGCCCCTTGAAGCAATGCGAAAAGGCGCGGTCGAACTTGTCGAGATTGCGCTCGTCCTTCACCATCGCCGCACGGGCGAGGTAGTAGAAGGACTCGACGTCATAGGTCGCCAGACCGGCGGTCATGCCATCCAGAAACGTCAGGTATTCGCGCAAGGAGACCGGAATGCCGGCCTTCCGAAGCGTCTCGAAAAAAGGAACGAACATTGCGGCCTCAGAGCGCCGCCCGGTGCAAGATCAGCGTCAGCACAAAGGCGGCAAGGCCGAAGGCCAGCGCGTAGATGCCGACGTATTGCACGATATCCAGCCGCTCTCCGCCGCGCCGTTTGGCGATCGTGCCGCCGATGATACCGCCCAACACGGCGCCGATGAGTACCAGCATCTGTCATCCTCCTTGGTGGCGTCAGTGCGCGCCATGCGGTCAGCCGCCAGAGCGTTTCAGCGGGCTCAGCGACGCGATCTCGCGCAGCTTGGCACGCACCGCCCAGTCCGCGCCAAAGCCGTAGCGCGCCCAACCCAGAGAGTCCATGCGCACCTGCCGCGCCTCCGATACCCGGCCCATCAGGTCCAGTGCCTCGGCGCGGATCAGAAGCAACGTCGACAAGAGCGCCGCATTCTCGTAGCGCGCAGCAGTGTCCACATGCGGTGCCACGAGGCTCAGCGCCTGCTCGGGACGGTTGCGCGTCAACTCCAGCGCCGCCAGCTGAGAAGCGACATAGGCCAGGTGCAACGGGGTGCCCCCGGCATTGCGATAGTAGCGTCCGGCTTCCTCGAACTCGGCGCGGGCCTGATCGGGATCGGTGGCCAGCGTGATGCGGCCCATGGCGTAATGCGAAAACGCGCGGCGGTGATCCTGCCAGCCCATTGCCGAGGCCACCTTCAGGGCCTCCAGCGCCGCCCGCTGCCGCCGGTGCGGCTTGGTGCCGGGGCCGAGCGCGGTCTGGATGGCGTCGATCCAGACCCGAGGGGTATGGCTCTGCCGCTGCACGGCACGGCTCTGTCCGCCGGGGTTGAGCCGCGCGAGAATGCCAGGAAGGCGTGCCGCAACCTGCGCGCGGGTCATGCCGGTCTGCAGATCGCCGTCATAGGTGGCGCGCAGGATCAGCATGTCGAAACCGGTCAGCACGGTGTGCACGTTGTCGTCGTTGAACACCGAATCCGACAGCCGGTAGAGATCGTTCAGCGGGCCCAGCGACTGCGCCAGCTCTTCGTGCAGGCAATCGCGCATCTCCTGCGGGGTCGAATCGTTGGGCACGAAGATCGCCACCTTCTCGCGCCGGGTGACCTGTGCCCAGCTCAGCGTGCCTGATCGGCGCATCCGCTTGTATTCGCCCAAGGACGACACATTCGGAACCACGAAGCAGGCCGCCATCGGCAGCGCCTTGCGGATCTCGGCCGAGGTGACGGCGTGGATGGTGACCGAGGCCGCCTCGGTGGGGCTCACCTGGCGCACGTCGAGCCGCGCTTCGCTGCGCAGCCGGTGCAGCAGGCGCTTCAGGTCGGCGTCCAGTTGGCGCGGCGCGTCGCCTGTCATACGCACGGTAATCGGACCTTCGAAGCGCGAGAAGTTTGGCAGGGGGCGGCCGCTTTCCAGCTTGAACGTCAGGTCCATGAAATCGCGGGCAATATCGGAGTTTGACCGTCCAGCCGGCACCGGGCGCGGCACCGAGAAGGTCTTCATCGCCGGCAGGGCGCTGTCGATGCTTGCGGCGCGGGTCGGCATTTCCGCGCTGGGAATCGGCACACAGGCCGAGAGCATCAGGTAGAGGGGAAGCAGCAGTCGGCGGGTGCGGCGCATGGCTCAGGCTCTCTGATATTTGATGAAGGGGGTCAGCACGCCGACGCGGTCATAGAGATCGCGTGCGGTGTGGTTGAACTCCTGAGTGAGCCAATAGACCGAAGGGGCGCCTGCTTCATCGGCGGCGGCATAGACCGCCTCGATCAGCCTGCGTCCGATGCCGCGGCCCCGAAGGTCAGGGACGGCAAAGAGGTCTTGCAGGTAGCAAACATCGTCGCGTTTCCACCCGTGACGGTGGAAGAGGTAATGCACGAGCCCGACCAGCCTGTCGCCGGTCACGGCCACCAGACCATGAAAGTCTCGGGGATCGTCGCCCAGCAGCCGCGCGAATGCCATGTCATATGTCTCGGCGGGAAGCTCGGTCTCGTAATACGCCAGGTACTGCTGCCACAACACGCCCCATTCATCGCCGTCTTCAGGCCGCAAGGGTCGGATGTAAATGGCGAGCCCTGTCGTCTCGTTGGACATTGGTGTCTTCTTCTGCCTGCTCTCTCAGATGCCTTCAGACATCGCTAACGGCTTTGTCGCCTTTGGGGAGAGTATAGGGCATGTTTATGTTTTCCGAGGGCCGATTGCGGCTGCTTATCGGCACGAGGTCAAACCGTTGCAATTCAGCCCGATCAAGGGGTTGGCTTGTGGATATATGTTTTGCGCCACACCAGATGTGGTGATCCAAGCCGCCTGAAAACGCCGCGATCCAAGGCTGGACCTCCCCGCCTGCGAAACGGCACAACCGCTCCGGCGCCAGCCTGGAGGTCCCGGATCGGGACCGGGACGCGGGGGTCCTGGCCGCGGCGACCACCACTACCGCCCGCGCCGCGCCATGAAGGCCAGACGTTCGAACAGGTGCACGTCCTGCTCGTTCTTCAGCAGCGCCCCGTGCAGCTTCGGCAGCGCGCTAGCGCCGTCGCGCTTGAGGTCCTCGGGCGACAGGTCCTCGGCCAGCAGCAGCTTCAGCCAGTCCAACACCTCCGAGGTCGACGGCTTTTTCTTCAGCCCCGCCTGATCGCGAATCTCGTAGAACTGGGTCAGCGCGGTGGTCAGCAATTCGCCCTTGATTCCGGGATGATGCACCTCGACGATCTGGCGCATCGTGGCTTCGTCCGGAAAGCGGATGTAATGAAAGAAACACCGCCGCAGAAAGGCATCCGGCAATTCTTTCTCGTTGTTCGAGGTAATGATGACGATGGGGCGCTGCTTGGCGCGGATCGTCTCGCCGGTCTCGTAGACGTGGAATTCCATCTTGTCGAGTTCCTGCAACAGGTCGTTGGGAAACTCGATGTCCGCCTTGTCGATCTCGTCGATCAGAAGCACCAGCTTTTCGTCCGCCTCGAAAGCCTGCCACAGCTTGCCCTTGCGGATGTAATTGCGGACGTCGTGCACCCGTTCTTCGCCCAGCTGGCTGTCGCGCAGCCGGCTCACCGCGTCATATTCGTAAAGGCCCTGCTGCGCCTTGGTGGTGGATTTCACGTTCCACTCCAGCATCCGCAGCCCCAGCGCATCCGCCACCTGGCGGGCAAGCTCGGTCTTGCCGGTGCCCGGCTCGCCCTTGACCAGAAGCGGCCGTTCCAGCGTCACCGCGGCATTGACCGCCACCGTCAGGTCCTCGGTTGCGACATAGCTGTCCGTGCCCTGAAATTTCATATCCGCTCCTTGATCCTCGCCATGGCGCGGACCCTACAGTCGGGATTTATTCGCTGCAATACAGCGCATTGTGTAGTGACATTCGCGCTCTCAAGGAGTAATCCCTGCGCGCAGGGGTTGCCGGCCAGAAGGAGTTAAAAGTGATTGAATCTGAGGTTGGCCATAAAGAGGGAGCGGATATGAAACAGGAATCGTTTCTGCCGGAAGACTATCGTCCCGCCGAGGACGAGCCATTCATGAATGAACGCCAGCTTGAATATTTTCGTCGCAAGCTGATCACCTGGAAAAACGAACTTCTCGACGAAACCCGCGATACCATCGAGGGCCTGCAGGAAAGCACTCGCAACATTCCCGACGTCGCCGACCGCGCCAGTGAGGAGACTGACCGCGCCATCGAGCTTCGCACCCGGGATCGTCAACGCAAACTCGTTGCCAAAATCAACTCGGCCCTGCGTCGCATCGACGAAGGCGAATATGGGTATTGCGAAGTGACCGGTGAGCCGATCTCGCTGAAGCGCCTCGACGCGCGGCCGATCGCCACCATGAGCCTCGAGGCGCAGGAACGCCACGAGCGCCGCGAGAAAGTGCACCGCGACGATTGATGCAAGCACTTGCGATCGAATAGGAAAACGCCGGGGTTCACGCTCCGGCGTTTTTACGACAGGGGAACGGGATGAGCCTGCTTGGTCTGGATATCAGCATCGTCGGCGGCGGTATCGGCGGACTGAGCGCTGCACTTGCGCTGGCCGGGCGCGGCGCGCAGGTCACGGTCTTCGAACAGGCCGAGGCGCTGCGCGAGGTCGGGGCCGGGCTGCAGATCAGTCCCAACGGGTTGCGGGTGATCGAGGCGTTGGGATTGGGTGAGGCGCTGGCCGCCCGATCGGTGCGTGCCGGGACGGTCAGCTTGCGCGACGACCGGCGCGGGCGCGAAGTCGCCCGGCTGGACCTTGGCCTTCTGCCCTATGCTCAACGCTACTTCTTCGTGCATCGTACTGATCTAATTGATATTTTGTCCGAGGCCGCCGCGCAGCGTGGCATCGCTTTCCGGCTGCAAAGCCGGGTCCGCGAGGTCCGTCCCGGCGCCCGTCCGGCGCTTTTTCTGGAGGACGGAACGCAACACAAAAGCAGTGTGATCGTCGGCGCGGACGGGGTGCATTCGGTGATGCGCGATGCGCTGATCGGCGCGGCGGAGGCGCAGTTTTCGGGGCAGGTGGCATGGCGAGCGGTGATCCCGAACGTGACAGGGCAACCGGCCGAAGCGCAGGTGCACATGGGGCCGGGGCGGCATCTGGTGTGTTACCCGCTGACGGGGGATCGCTTGAACATCGTGGCGGTGGAGGAGCGCGCGGCGTGGGCGGCGGAAGGCTGGCACCATAAGGATGACCCCGAGCACCTTCGTGCGGCCTTCGCGGGGTTTTCCCGGCAGGTGCGGGACATGCTGGACGCCGTGCAAGTGGTTCATATATGGGGACTTTTTAGGCATCAAGTCTCGCCCAGATGGCACGGTGGCAACTGTGCTCTGCTGGGCGATGCGGCGCATCCGACGCTGCCGTTTCTGGCGCAGGGGGCGAATCTGGCGCTGGAGGATGCCTGGGTGCTGGCGGCGGAACTCGACGGAAGCGAGGATGAGGCGACGGGGCTTGAGGCCTATCAGGCAGCGCGGATCACGCGGGCGAAACAGGTCGTCGAGGCGGCCAGCAGGAACGCATGGAAGTATCATCTGCCCCACGGGGCGTTACGATTTGCGGCGCACACGGTGCTGAGACTGGGCTCGCGACTGGCCCCGAACCGGATGATGGGGCAGTTCGACTGGCTCTATGGGCACGACGTCACGCGGCGCGGGTAATACCCGTTTCATCCACATCAACAGCGTCCGGAAATGTAGTGAAAGTGCAGGTTTCTGTTGCCAGGTACCTGCGAACCCCGCCTAGTGCTGCTAAGCTCTAGGACTTAAGATTTCGATAGTTCCAACTGCTTACGCAGCCATCGCCATCGGAGCTTTGTTGTCGTTTGCAACTAGCTTAGGTGTACCGATAACGGTGGTAACTCACCGGGACAAAGCTAACCCCTTTAGACGTTCGTCGATCCTGTTTCGTCCCCATGATCCCCAAACGAAGGATTTTTGGTGGAGACGCCGGGTACCGCCCCCGGGTCCGATCCGCTTATTACGAGCGCGTTTATGTCCATAGTCCCGAAGGACAAGGATCAATATAGGGCGGTGAGCCGGGGATGTTAAGGGGCGGGTTTTGTACAAATTGTACAAAACGACCCCCTGTTTTGTACAAAAGCCCCCCCCTGCGTTTCTGAAACGTCGGCCCGGGCAGGCAGTGGCCGCGATGGCGGTGCCGTCGGACCATCTCCGGCGTCCGATAATTCGATGAATTCGCGCAACGCGTCAGGCGTCGGCGCGGCGGCTTCGGTAGATGGTGTAGAGGCCGCTGCCGACGATCACCGCGCTGCCGAGCCATGTCATCAGGTCGGGGCGTTCGCCGAACACGGCGATGCCGAGGATCATGGCAAAGATCAGCCGGGTGTAGCGAAACGGTACGGTGAGCGAGACCTCTCCGACGCGCATCGACGCGGTGAGGCAGGTGTAGGCGCCGACGCCGACGAGCGTGGCGGCGACGACCTGTGCGGACGTCGGGCCGGATGGCATCGGTCCGAGACCGGTGACGGCCACCATGATGAGGCCCGCGACGACCAGCATCAGGAAGCCGTAGACGCCAAGCTGGACATTGGACATCGTCGGCGGGCTGGCGCGGGTGGCGAGATCGCGGCCGGCGAAGCCCAGCATGCCGAGGACGGCGAAGATCGAGGTTGCGGTAAAGGCGTCGGTGCCGGGGCGCAGGATCATCAGGACCCCGACAAAGCCCGCCGCGATGGCGAGCCAGCGCCGCCAGCCTACGGATTCGTAAAAGAAGACCACGGCGCCGAGCGCGACCACCAGCGGCGTCGCCTGCAGGATGGCCGAGACCAGCGACAGCGGCGCCAGCGCGAAGGCGAGGGTGTAGAACAGCCGGCCGAGCACTTCGGAGGTGGAGCGCAGCAGGAGCGGCCGCGTGAAGATCGCCGGGTGCCACAGGCGTTCGCGGCGGATCCGTGCCCAGACCAGAAAGATCAGTGTGCCGAGCGTGCCGAAGAGGATCAGGCCGAGCCCCACCGAGATCTGCCGCAGCGCGGCTTTCAGGAACATGTCCTCAAGCGCGAAGAGCGCCATGGCGGCGGTCATCAGGAATGGGCCGCTTCTGAGCATGGTCCGCCGTCCGGGTTGTGGGGTCGGTCTTGGCCTACGGCACGCGGCGGGGGTGGTCAATCGGGCTTGCCGAGCGCGCGCCGGTCAGCGCCCGCGGGTCAGTACGCGAGCGTCTTGCCGATCCACGGCAGGATGATCTTTTCAAGACGCACACTGACCTTTTCGCGGTGATCGCCGTCATAGACGTCCAGCAGGTGGGGGATGCGTTCCTGCCCGAGCCTTTGGGAAAACGCCAGCGTGGCCCGGGGGATGTGGAGAAACTGATCGTCGAGACCGACGCCGAGGGCGAGGCCGCGCAGGCCCTGAAGCGCGTCGCGGGCCTCGTCGATCCGGCGGGTCGGCAGGTTGTCGAGGTAGCGGTCGTAGGCCGGGGCATCGAGCACGATTTCGTTGCGCTCCAGTTCGAACGGAAAGTCGCCGTAGACCGGCGCGGCGCTGGGGTCGGGGTTGAAGGCGGTCACCACGCCCAGGGCAGCCACCGCAAAGAAATCGCGGGCCTCGACAAGCGCGTCGATGTCTTCGGGGGTCTGGACCGCGTAGGCGCGTTTCCAGGCATCGTTGCCGAAGCCGAAGTCGTCGATGGCATCAAGGCAGCAGGGGCTCATCGCCCAGACGGTCGAGAACCGTCCGGGCCGTGCCATGGCGAGGTGCAGCGCGCCGTAGCCGCCCATAGAGTGGCCCAGAACGGCGCGGCTGTCGGCGCTGGCAAGGGTGCGGTATCCGGTGTCGACATGGGTGATCAGGTCGTCGGCGATGTAGTCGGCCCAGTTGCCGCTGACAGACGAGTTCCGGTAGAAGCCGCCGCCGTAGCGGTTGCCGGCATTGGGCATGACCACGATCATCGGCGGGATCTGCCCGCTGGCGATGAGACGGTCGAGCATCTCCGGCAGCTTCATCCATTCGGTGAAGGTTTCGTAATCGTCGAAGACGCCGTGCAGCAGGTAGGCGCTTGGATACCGGTCGTCGCTGCTGTCGTAGCCGGGTGGCAGGTAGATGGCGGCGTCTTGCGTGCTGGGGGTGCCGAGCAGGTTGCCTTCGAGAGACGGGGCGGGAACCTGCGCTTCGACGACGCGCCCGGCGCCATTCGCCAACAGGGCGGCAGGGGTCGCAATCGCCAGTGCGAGACCGCAGAGGCACGCGCGGGTCAAATTCCACATGGTCTTGGTCCTCATGATGTGACGTTACGTAATGTAAACGATCTTAACATGGGGCGGGCCTGCGGTTTGCGCAAGGGGTATCAGTTCAGCGGGCGGATTTTCAGCTTGGTGATGCGGTTGTCCTTGCGGCCGGTGACCTCGAACCGGAACCCGTGGAACGAGAACACCTGCCCGGCGGCGGGGATGATCTGGGCCTCGTGGATCACCAGCCCGGCGACGGTGTTGGCCTCTTCGTCGGGCAGGTTCCAGTCGGTTGCGCGGTTGAGATCGCGGATGGTCATGGCGCCGTCGACGATGAAGTCGCCGTCGTCGCCCTTGCGCACCGGGTGATCGGCGTCGGGGTCGAATTCGTCGGTGATTTCGCCGACGATCTCTTCGAGGATGTCTTCCAGAGTGATCAGGCCTTCGAGCGAGCCGTATTCATCGACCACGAGGGCGAAGTGCGTGCGGCGGCGCAGGAACTGGCGCATCTGGTCGTCAAGCGATGTGGTGTCGGGCACGAAGTAGGGTTTCATCATCACCGAGGCGATGTCGAACTTGTCGATCTGCTCGGTGGTTTCGCCGGCGTCGACAAGGCGGTACATGGCGCGCAACAGGTCCTTGGCATGGATCACGCCGATGATGTTCTCGGGGTCGTCGCGGAAGATCGGCAGGCGGGTGTGGCGGCTTTCGAGACATTGGGTGAGGATGTCGCGGGGCGGGGTGTCGGCGTCGATCATCTCGATCCCGGAGCGGTGGAGCATGATTTCCTCGACCGTGCGTTCGGCCAGATCGAGCGCGCCGAGGATGCGGTCGCGGTCCTCCTTTTCCACCACGCCTTCGGAATGGCCGAGGTTGAGGGCGCCGGCGATTTCCTCGCGCACGGCAAGGATGTGGCTGTCGGGGTCGGTCTGGACACCGAAGATGCGCAGGATACCGCGCACCAGCAGGCGGACGGCGCCGACGATGGGAGCGAAGATGCGCACCACGACCGCAATCGGCCCCGACACGGCGGCGGCGGCGCTTTCGGCATTGGTGATGGCGTAGGTCTTGGGCAGGACCTCGGCGAAGATCAGCACCAGCAGCGTCATGACGAGGGTGGCCAGCGCGACGCCGGATTCGCCTAGAATGCGCGTGAAGAGCGCGGTGGCCAGCGAAGTGGCGAGGATGTTGACGAGGTTGTTGCCCAGAAGGACCGAGCCGATCAGCTTCTCGTTGTCCTCGGTGATGGTGAGCGCCCGTTGCGCCCCGATGCTGCCGCGGTCGGCCTGCGCGCGGAGCTTGCCGCGCGAGGCGGCGGTCAGCGCGGTCTCGGATCCGGAGAAGAAGCCGGAGAGCACCAGCAGGAACAGGATCGCGCCTGCAGTGATCCAGAAGGCGCCGTCGAGCAGTGAGGTTTCCATGGGGCCTGACTTTCGGTTGGTCTGGACGAGGTTATGGAGCGTGGAGGGGCGGTGATCAAGGGAGGCGGGGCGGAATGGAGACGGCCGCGGCGGCGAGGGGGCAGATCCGACCGCCGATCCTGGAAGGCCCGTTGACGGGTCTTGCGGCGACGGGTGCAGGGGATGGGTGGCGATCCTTGATCTGGGACAAGGCCGGGGACCTGGGCGCGGCATAGGCTGGCGGGGATGCAGGCTGCGCAGGAGTGAGCACCATGAACATCCTCGTTTTCTATGCCACGGTCGAGGGCCAGACCGCCAAGATAGCCCGGTTCGTGAAGGATCGGCTCGAGGCGGAGGGCCACGAGGTCGCGCTGATCGGTGCCGACGACAAGACTTCGGACTTGGCGCTGGAGCGCCGCGATCGGGTGATCCTTGCGGCACCGGTCCACGAGCGGCGCCATCCATCCAGTTTCGAGATGTCGCTGGCGGCGCAGCGCAACGCGCTTGATCCCGCGCGCACGCTGATGATCTCGGTCAGCCTGATGGCGGCGTTTTCCGATACCCGCGAGGCGGCCGAGGATTTCCTGAAGGAAATGGAGATGCGCACCGGGTTTGCAGCGGATCATTCGATCCTGGTGGCCGGGGCGGTGCGGCCGTCGAGCTATGACTACTTTGCCACGCAGGTACTGCGTCATGTGGTCCTGCGCGGTCAGGGCGGCTACCGCCCCGAGGACGGGGTGCGCGAATTCACCGACTGGGACGCGCTGGCCGAACGGGTGACGGCCTTCGCCGCGGCCTGAGGCTCAGCTTTCGCGCGCCAGCGGGTGGTGATCGAGCACCAGTTCGCGCAGGCGCTCTTCAAGCACATGGGTGTAGATTTCGGTCGTGGCGACATCGGCGTGGCCCAGCAGGGTCTGGATGGCGCGCAGATCGGCGCCGTTTTGCAGAAGATGCGTGGCGAAGGCATGGCGCAGGGTGTGCGGCGTGACATCTGCGGGATCGAGCCCGGCGGTCACGGCCAGCGACTTGATCAGGGTGAAGAACCAGTGGCGGGTCAGGTGCCCGGCCTTGCCACGGGAGGGAAACAGGAAGGGCGAGGGCGGCGTGCCCTTGCTGCGCGCGGTCTCTTCGGCGGCGTCGCGCAGCGCCAGCCAGTCGGTCAGCGCGGTGCGGGCGGGCGGCGACAGCGGCACCATGCGTTCCTTGCCGCCCTTGCCGCGCACGAGGATCAGGCGGGGATCGCCGCGCACGGCGGCCACGGGCAACGAGACCAGTTCGGTGACGCGCAGACCGGTGGCATAGAGCACCTGCATCAGGCAGGTGGCGCGGACCTGTTCGGCGCGGGTCTTGCCTTGGGTTTCGGCGGCCTGAAGCAGGCGCTCGACATCCTCGATCGACAGCGTCTTGGGCAGGCGCTTGTCCTTGCCGGGGCCGGAGATCTGGATGGCGGGGTTGTCCTCGCGCCAGCCTTCATCGAAGGCAAAGCGGTAGATCTGGCGGATCGCCGAGAGCCTGCGGGCCCGGGTGGAGCGCGCCAATCCCTGCACTTCGCAATGCACAAGGTAATCCTCGATATCGGCGCGGCTGGCGGTTTCGAAGTCGCGGCCGCGGCCGGCCAGCCAGAGCGCGGCATCGCGCAGGTCGCGGCCATAGGCCAGCAGAGTATTGTTGGCGGCGCCCAGTTCGGCGGCCTGCGCCTCGAGGAAGGCCGAGATATGGGCGTGATCGCGCATCCGCCTCAGCTGTCTGCCGATAACAGCAGCGCCTGGATCGCGGTGCGCCGCGCAGTATCTTCGAGACCGACCGCACGGAAGGTTGCCAGCGCCTCGGCCAGGGCCGCGTCGTCGCCGACGTGGCCCTGATAGGCCAGCGACATGGCGCGCAGGATGACCTCGCCCAGCTTGCCGGCGTCAAGCAGGGCCTGAAGGGTTTCGGGCGGCTCCGAGGCGAACCCTTCTGCGATGGCGCGCGCCCGAGACGACGGCGCGGTGGCCGTGTCGGGGCGGCCCAGGGCCAGCGCCACGGCGAATTTCTGGGTCAGCCCGCTGGGTTCGAACCGGCGCGACAGCTTTTCGTAAGCGGGCGACAGCAGCGCCACCTGCAGCGCCATGGCGGCGGCGCTGCCGGTCAGCGACAGCTCGGACAGGTCCTCGGCGTAGGCCTTCGCGAAGGCGATGGCGAGCCCGGCTTCGCTGAGCGCGGGCCATGCGCGTCGCAGGGTGCGGGACACCTTGTCAGGCTTGCCCTCGGTCAGCGCGCGTTCGAAATCCTGCACCGCGTCGACCCGGTCCCAGACGCCGCCCGAGGCCGAGGGCCGACCGAGGTTGTAGATCGCAAACAGCCGCTGTTCGGACAGGGCGCCGGCGCGGACCAGCCGTTCGGCGGCCTCGATCTGGGCCTTCCAGCCGCTGTCGCCGGGCAGGTCGGCATTGGCATAGGCGCGGGGCAGGGTATGCGTCGGAACCGGTTCGCCGATGGCTTCATGCAGGCGGTATTCCAGCGGGGTCATGCGCAGCGAGGGCGGCAGCGCGGGCAGTTCCTCGGCCAGTTCCGGATCGAGGAAGGCCAGCAGCAGGTTGTAGCGCGCCTCATCGATGTCGCCCAGCGCATAGCCGGTCTGAAGCGTGGTGACGGCAGTGTCCCAGCGGCCGGACTGCGCCAGGCAATATACCCGCGCGCTGAGGTTCGGCGCCAGTATCGGGCGGTTCATCAACACCTTGCAGGTGGCGTCGCCGGGTCCGGAAAGCAGCGACAGGTCAAGCACGCGGGCAAACAGTTCGGGATCGCGGGTCGGATCGGTCAGCGCCATCAGTTCGGCCGCCTGCGCCACCGCGCCGAGCGAGATCAGCCGGTCGATGCGCGCCAGCAGGAAGCGCCCGTGCGAGCCGGACGGCGGCAGCGCCTCGGCCAGCAGGAGCGCGAAGAGCAGCGACTGCATGGCGGGCTGGTCGTCGACGTTCTGAGCGGTGATCAGGTCGGCCAGACGCTCGGCCTCGCTGGCCTGCCAGAGGGTCTGGGGGAAGCCGGTGATGCGCGGCGGCAAGAGACCGGTGGCGTCGGGGTTGGGCGCGTCCAGCTGCTGGACGGTGACATCGGGCCGGGTGGCGTTGCGGGTGACGGGCGGCTCGTCCAGCGGTGGAGCCAAGGTGGCGGCGTCGGGCACCAGTCCGAAATCCTGCTGCTGCTGCCGGTCGAGCCAGTCGATCGCCGACAGCGGATCCTGCGCCGCCGCAGGGCCGGTCAGCGCCCAGACGGCCAGCGCCGCGGGAATCGCGGACCTAGTCCGCATCGAGCACCACGGGCGTGCGAATCTCTGTCGCGGGAGGCGAGAAATCGGCGCCGAAGAAGGGCCCGATGTAGGCATAGCCGACAAGCGCGACGCCCGCCAGAATCGCGAGGAAAAAGAGGTATTTGATCAGTCGGCCCAACATCAGCTGCCTCTGCCCTTGCCCCCTGCGCCCCGGCCATGCCGGAAGGATCGGCACACCGCGCGTCGGAGATGGTTTTTTTGTTCTTATATCTGGCCTTTTCGCCAAGTTCACGTCATTCACGTCCGGGATACGAAATTTTGAGCATTTGGGGCCTAAATCGGCGGATTCATGCGTTGGGTGGTTAAAAAGACCATAGTCATGGTGGGCATGATGGGGGCCGGCAAGACCGCCGTGGGCCGTGCGCTGGCGCATCGGCTGGGGGTGCCGTTTCTCGATTCCGATTCCGAGATCGTCGAGGCCGCCAACATGACCATCGCCGAGATCTTCGCCCGCGATGGCGAGGCGTTCTTCCGGGCCAAGGAAACGCAGGTGATCGGACGGCTGCTGGAAACCGAGCGCTGCGTGCTGTCGACCGGGGGCGGGGCGTTCCTGTCGGGCACCAACCGCGAGATGATCGCCGAAAAGGGCGTCGCGGTCTGGCTGGACGCGGACCTCGAGATCCTGTGGAACCGGGTTCGCCACAAGGACACGCGGCCCCTGCTGCGGACCGCCGATCCCTACGCCACGCTGAAGGAGCTCTATGAGCTGAGGGTTCCGCAATATGCCAAGGCGGACGTGCAGGTGAAGGCGGATCGCAGCTTCACCATCGACCAGATGGCGGCGCGTGTGCTGGAGAAGCTGGAAGACCGCCCCGACGTGCTTGAGAGGCAGGAGTGATGACCGAGACCGTTCATGTGCCGCTGGGCGACCGCGCCTATGACATCCGCATCGGCGGCGGGCTGCTGGCGCGGGCCGGGGCCGAGATCGCGCCGCTGCTGGCGCGGCCGCGCGTCGCCGTGGTGACTGACGAGAATGTCGCGGCGGCGCATCTGGAGGCTCTGCGCGACGGGCTGGCCACCGAGGGCGTGGAGATGGTGGCGCTGGCGCTGCCGCCCGGCGAGGCCACAAAGGGCTGGCCGCAGTTTTCGCGGGCGGTGGAGTGGCTGCTGTCGGAAAAGGTCGAGCGGCGCGACGTGGTGGTGGCGCTGGGGGGCGGGGTGATCGGCGACCTGGCCGGGTTTGCGGCGGCTGTCCTGCGGCGCGGGGTGCGCTTCGTGCAGGTGCCGACATCGCTGCTGGCGCAGGTCGACAGTTCCGTGGGGGGCAAGACCGGGATCAATGCGCCGCAGGGCAAGAACCTGATCGGCGCCTTTCACCAGCCGTCGCTGGTGCTGGCCGATACCGACGTGCTGAAGACCCTGCCGGAGCGGGATTTCCTTGCCGGGTACGGCGAAGTGGTGAAATACGGCCTGCTGGGCGATGCCGGTTTCTTCACGTGGTTGGAAGACCATGGCCCGAAGATGCTTGCCGGCGACGATGCCGCGCGGATCCGGGCGGTGCGGCGGTCCTGCGAGATGAAGGCCGAGATCGTGGTGCGCGACGAGACAGAGCAGGGTGACCGGGCGCTCTTGAACCTCGGGCACACGTTCTGTCACGCGCTGGAGGCGGCGACAGGCTATTCGGACCGGCTGCTGCATGGCGAGGGCGTGGCGGTGGGCTGTGCGCTGGCCTTCGAGCTGTCGGCACGGATGGGCCTGTGTGCGCAGGAAGACCCGAGCCGGGTGCGCCAGCACCTGAAGGCGATGGGAATGAAATGCGACCTGCGTGACATTCCCGGCGACTTGCCCTCGGCCGAGGCCCTGCTGGACCTGATGGGGCAGGACAAGAAGGTGGTGGACGGCCAGTTGCGCTTCATCCTCGCGCGCGGGATCGGCGAGGCCTTCGTGACATCCGAGGTGCCGCGCGAGGCGGTGCTGGGAGTGCTGCACGACGGACTTTCGGCAAGGTAGAGCCTGTCAAATTGAGCGCTTCCGCGCGCTTTTATTCAGGTTCGGGAGAGGTGACGTGCCGGACCGGTGCCTGTGGCTGGTGCGGCTGTTTCGGGGTTTGCTGGGGAGGCGGTTCAGGGGCAGGTCTACGGCCTTATGTATCAAACGCACCAAGCCCGCGAGGGCTGAGCGATGATTGGGATCGTCTTAATCATCGCTTCTGCCCTTTGGTTTCACGTACTGCCGGAACAGCCTGTAGGAGTGACTAGCGCTGAGCGTTTCTACAACACTGTTCATCCAGGCCGACCGGAACTCAGAGAATGTGGTGCCGGGTTTGTGGCACATTTCCTTGCCCATCGAGGCCCGTATCTCCTCGGTGATTTCAAGGCGAATACTGAGTTCGCCGGAGAAGGTGTCTCGCGCCAAATCGAACTCGGTTTGGTAGGGTATGACTGCTTCAACCTGCCTCGGGATTGCGCCGGGAGTTTCTTCGAAGTCGGAGTTGTAGGTCTTGTGGGTATGGGCGCAAAACCAAACCCTTGCGGATGCGTTTGGAGCGACGACAGCAGCAAGTGGGAAGTGCGTGACCTTCTGACCCGGGGCAACGCGTTGATCTCCAATGGCCTGATTGTCCCCACTAAAAACGACATAGTAGGCACTGACGTTGTAGGCTGGACTACTGCCCGAATTCGACAGAACGAAACTGATGAAAAGCTGTGTTTCGCTAGTGTTTGTTTCAACGACAATTTTGCTGGCGGAAAGGTAAGCGCGGGTTTCGATTTCACCAAACCGCTGCATGGTGGCATTGGAGGCGATGGCCGCGTTGGCAGCGTCTATGGCGGCCTTGGCGCTGTCTCGGGCGGGCTTGACCATCTGGCCAGCATACGCCGCAGCCTTTCGGGTCTCCCGGAGCGTAAAGCCAATCAAGACCAAGCCAAAAAACGTGAACAAAGCCCCGGCAATGCCAGCTATCGCCATGTCAGCAGCCCATCGGGCCATTTCCTTTTGCGCTCTCAAGTCCGCAGCACTTTGTTCGGCCTCAGCCTTGCGGGCTTCCTCGCTTTCTTGGCTTATGGCTTCGCGTATTGCAGCTTCAACGCCTTCGATAGCGGTCACAAAGCTCGGACGTGGTTGTTCTTTTTGTTGAGTGCTAGTGGCGTTGGTGGAACCTTCGCCGCTTTGTACGCCTTCCTGTGAAACAGCTGTAAAGGAGTGGAGCGTTAGTCCAAGTGCAAATGCGAACACCCAAGCGCGGAAAGACATTGTAAAAAGAATCCTGCGGTAAATTTCCCACGACTCACTTTATTGCGCAGATTCCGCTCGATGTCTTCGATTAGTAAGCTCTTGAAGTTCAAGGGCAAGCCGACCCCAAGGCGCAACCATCCCTTCGTGTTCGATTTCAAGATGTGAAATGGGTGTATGATACCTCGGCTGGCCCTACAGGGCCAGCCTCCACACCCGCCCTTCGCGCCCCACAACGCCACGCCCCTCCATCCGCTTCAAACACGTCCTGACACGCTCTGACAACGCCCTGCGCGGCATGACTGGCGCAAGCGACTGTACCGGCGCGTTATGCAGCTATGATCTTGGTGCGTTTGATACATAAGGCCGCAGGTCTGCCCTGAACGCGCCATCTCCATGGTGAGGTGAGTCGTCCGCGCGTCAAGGACCTTCGGCCGGCTGCGCCGGTGCTGCGCATCCTTGACCCGTGGACGACTCACGGGGTGAGGGTGGCCAGCGCCGTGCCGAGGTCGCCGTAGCCGGTGAAGCGGCGTTCGAAGGGCAGGCCGAGGCGCCCGGCGCAGTGTTGCGCCTTTTCGGTCAGGGCCGGGTCGTCGGTCTGGGCCTGGTAGACCAGCTTGTCGTAATTACCGAAGTACATCTCGCGCAGGTCGGGGTGGCGGTCGAGGCCTAGGGGCTGCCAGACGAAGGCGTCGAACTGGCGGACGAGGAAATCGGTCAGGTAGAAGGCGGTGAATTCGTCGCGGGCGGCAAAGGTCTCGTTGCCTTCGAAGAAGCTGTAGCAATGCGGGCCGGCGACCATCTCGACGCCCATCTCGTCGCAGGCGGCCTGCAGCAGCCCGCCGGTGCCGCAATCGGCATAGACCACGAACAGCCGGTCGTACTGGTCGCGGTGTTTCGCGACGGCGGCGCGGACCGCATCGGTGATGCGTTCGGGCGTGTTGTGCAGTTTTGCGGGCAGGCAGGTGAGGTCGAGGTGGTCCCAGCGGTTGGCCGCCCGGAGCGCGAGGATTTCGCGGGCCAGCGCGCCACAGGCGATCAGCAGGATGCGGCCGCTGCGGGCGGGGGCGAGGCCGGTTTCGGTGAGTGTCTGATCGCTGGGCAGGTGCATGGTGGCAATCTGGGGCGGCCGGGCGGCCGGGGCAAGGGGCCCGGTCGGCCCGACGTATTCGGCGCGTCGTTCGGAGCGCGCAGGGAGACGCGCGGGCATGGGACAGGGTGCCCCATGCCGCCGGGTATCAGCCGGCCATCTGGTTGTGCTTGCGCGACACCATGGTCTTCGCCGTTTCCACCGCGACGGCGGCGTCGCGGCAATAGGCGTCGGCGCCGATGGCGCGGCCGAATTCCTCGTTCAGGGGGGCGCCGCCCACCAGCACGATGTAATCGTCGCGGATGCCCATTTCGACCATCGTGTCGATCACCACCTTCATGTAGGGCATGGTGGTGGTCAGCAGCGCGGACATGCCGAGAATGTCGGCTTCTTCGGCCTTGATCGCCTCGAGATAGTTCTCGACCGGGTTGTTGATGCCAAGGTCGACGACCTCGAAGCCGGCGCCTTCCATCATCATGCTGACGAGGTTCTTGCCGATGTCGTGAATGTCGCCCTTGACGGTGCCGATCACCATCTTGCCCATGCGCGGTGCGCCGGTTTCGGCCAAGAGCGGCTTGAGGATGGCCATGCCGCCCTTCATCGCGTTGGCGGCCAGAAGCACCTCGGGGACAAACAGGATACCGTCGCGGAAGTCCTTGCCGACGATGGTCATGCCGCCCACAAGCGCGGTGGTCAGCACGTCGTAGGGCTGCCAGCCGCGACCGAGCAGGATGTTGACGCCTTCCTCGATCTCGTCGCGCAGACCGTCGTAGAGGTCGTCGTGCATCTGCTGGACAAGCTCTTCGTCGTCCAGTTCGGAGAGGATGATGTCGTCTTCTTCGTCAGACATTGCGCGATTCCCTTGCTTGGGCGCTGCTGGCCCGTTTCTGCCAGCTAAAGCCGGATTGTTTAAGGTTCAGTTGGCGGATTGCGACATGGAGCCTGCCGCAACCGACGAAAGCGGCGCGGAAAGTGCCCCGATTGCATGTGTTCCGCGTTTGTTCTATTCTGGCGGAATGGAGGAACTGTCGCCGGAAATCGATCCGCGCCAACGCCGTGCGCGCGGGGCCAACCGCAACGAAAGCGGTCGGTTCGAACGGCATGCGCGGGTGGCGGCCTGGGACGGCTGGGAGATCGAGGAAGAGCTTCCGGTGGTGCGGACCGAGGTGCGCGAGGAGGTCGCGCGGTCGCTGATCACCTACAACCGCTCGCCCGACCTGCCGTTCGACCGGTCGATCAATCCCTACCGGGGATGCGAGCACGGGTGCATCTACTGCTTTGCGCGGCCCTCGCACGCCTATCTGGGGCTGTCGCCGGGGCTGGATTTCGAGACCCGGCTGGTGGCCCGGCCCAACGCGGCGGAGGTTCTGACGCGGGAGTTGCGGGCGACAAAGTACGCGGTCGCGCCGATCGCGATTGGCACGAATACCGACCCCTACCAGCCCATCGAGCGCGACCGGGGCATCATGCGGCAATGCCTTGAGGTGCTGGCGGGCTGCGATCATCCGGTGGCGATCGTCACCAAGGGCACGCTGGTGGAGCGCGATATCGACATCCTTGCGCCGATGGCGGCGAAGGGGCTGGCGCGGGTCGGGATCTCCGTCACCACGCTGGAGGCCGGGCTGTCGCGCAAGATGGAGCCACGGGTGCCGGGACCGAAGCGGCGGCTGGAGACCGTGCGGCGGCTGAGCGCGGCGGGCATCCCGGTGCGGCTGATGGTGTCGCCGGTGGTGCCGGCGCTGACCGATCCGGAGCTGGAGGCCATACTGGAGGCCGGGGCCGAGGCCGGTGCCGACGCGGCAAGCTGGATCATGCTGCGGCTGCCGCGCGAGGTCTCGCCGCTGTGGCAGGCCTGGCTGGCGGAGCATTACCAGGACCGGGCCGCGCGGGTGATGGCGCGGCTGCGCGAGATGCACGGCGGCAAGGATTACGACGCCCGCTGGGGGCACCGGATGCGCGGCGAAGGCGCTTATGCCGAGATCGTGGCGGCGCGATTCCGGCGCAAGGCGCGGGCGCTGGGACTGGACCGGACGGTGGCGCCGCTGCGCTGCGATCTGTTCCGCAGGCCGGAAGTTGCAGGGGATCAGCTGTCGTTGTTTCTGGGCCGGGAAAATTCGTCGACGGATTTTTGAAAATCCATTGATGGATTTTGGTGCCGGCGCGAAGCCGCGGGCGCGCGCGCCCGACCACCGGCCCGGACCATGCGGGCGGTCGGCGGTCCGGACGGACGGTGTTGGGCACGGGAAACATGCCACAGGTCTGCACCCCGCTGGGTTGGTCCGGGTTGGTCGGTGCTCAGCCGCGACGACGGCGGCGGGTGCGCGTGGGCGCCGGAGCGTCGCCCGAGCCGTCGCTGTCGGAACTGAACGGGCCGATCGTGG
Source organism: Litorisediminivivens sp. KMU-197 (assembly GCF_056858395.1). Lineage (NCBI taxonomy): Bacteria > Pseudomonadati > Pseudomonadota > Alphaproteobacteria > Rhodobacterales > Paracoccaceae > Litorisediminivivens > Litorisediminivivens sp. KMU-197. Next base: position 602,972 of record NZ_JBXEQG010000001.1, read on the forward strand.
CGACGATCTGGTCGAGCGTCGGGCGATCGCCGGCGGGACGGGTTTCCAGAGCGTCGCGCATGGCGCGCAGGTGGTCAGGCATGGTGCCGCAGCAGCCGCCGATAATGCGTGCGCCGGCGTTGCGGGCCATGACGGCGTAATCCCCCATCAGCGCGGGCGTGCCGTCGTAGTGGATATGGCCCTCGACGTACTTGGGAATGCCGGCGTTTCCCTTGGCGATCAGCGGGATCTCGGGGCTTTCGGCGGCGAAGCTGAGCGTGGTGCGCAACAGGTCGGAGGCGCCGGTGCCGCAATTGGCGCCGAAGGCCAGCGGCGGGTTCGGCAGCGACTGCACCAGCTTGACCATGTCGGCCGCGGTGACGCCCATCATGGTGCGGCCGGCGGTGTCGAAGCTCATGGTGCCGCACCACGGCATGTCGGCCTTGGCGAAGGCCTCGGCGGCGGCGCGGAATTCCTCGGGCGCGGAGATGGTCTCGACCCAGAGCACGTCGGCGCCGCCTTCTTTCAGCGCTTCGGCCTGTTCGTGGAACATTTCGACGGCGTCGTCGTGGCTGAGCGTCCCGACGGGTTGCATGATGTCGCCGGTGGGGCCGACGGAGCCTGCGACAACCACCGGGCGGCCGGCGGCATCGGCGACTTCGCGGCCGAGTTCGGCGGCGGTGCGGTTCAATTCGCCCACGCGGTTCTGCGCGTCGTGCAATTTCAGGCGCGAGGCGTTGCCGCCGAAGGAATTGGTTAGGAAGATGTCCGATCCGGCCTCGACCGCACCGCGATAAAGCGCACGGATCTTGTCGGGCGCATCGGTGTTCCACAGTTCGGGCGCGTCGCCGGCCATCAGCCCCATGTTGAACAGGTTGGTCCCGGTGGCGCCATCGGCGAGCAGCCAGTCGCGGGTCTCGAGTAGCTTGCTGAGAGCGTTGCTCATGGCGGCGATCCTTCCTGTGGTGTCAGGCGCGGATGCCACAGCGGCAGTGATGAAGCAAATGCATAATTTGCAAGATCATTATGAGGTTGCGTCCGTTGAGAGACCTGATCAGCGGCGTGTCGGGCGCATGTACGGCGCGGGCCATGTCAGCGATGTCGGCATGGGACGGCGCATCGGCGCAGAGCGGATGGCGGCGGGGCCTCCGGTGGGATCAATGGGTAGGATGCAGCGCAAGCACCGGACGTGTCACGCGATTTTCGTCCGGGCCAGCTTCGTCGCGGCTTCATGCTGGCTGAGGAAGACCTGCCCGGTCAGTTCGCCAAGGAAATGGCTGCGTTCGAGACGGTCCATGACCGGGCCTTTGACCTCGCTCAGGTGCAGGCGGATCTGGGCCTCGGACAAGCGGGTGTTGATGGCTTCCAGCGATTCCAGCGCCGAAAGGTCGATTTCGTTGACGGCGGGGAACATCAGCACGACGTCGGTCACTTCGGGCTGCTCGGCCACCAGCGCGCTGATCCGGTCCTCGAGATAGCGGGCGTTGGGGAAGTAGAGGCTTTCATCGACGCGCAGCGACAGCACGTGAGGCTGGGTCTCGACCTTGTGGCGAAGCACGTTGCGGAAGTGCTCGGTGCCCGGAACGCGGCCGACGATGGCCATGTGCGGACGCGAGGTCTTGTAGAGATGGACGAGGATCGAGGTGACGACACCGGCGCTGACGCCCAGTTCGACACCGGCCAGCAGGGTGAGAACTATAGTCATCGAGACGGCGGCGAAATCGGCGCGGCTGAAGCCCCAGGCGCGTTTGAGGATCGACAGGTCGACGAGGCTGAGGACGGCGACGATGATGGTCGCGGCCAGGGTGGCCTTGGGCAGGTAGTGGATCAGCGGCGTCAGGAACAGCGCCGCGAGCGCGAGGCCCAGCGCGGTGAAGGCGCCGGCGGCGGGGGTCTCGGCGCCGGCGTCGTGGTTGACGACCGAGCGCGAGAAGCCGCCGGTCACCGGGAAACCGCCGGTGAAGGCGGCGCCGAGGTTGGCGGCGCCGAGGCCGATGAGTTCCTGATCGGGGTCGATGCGCTGGCGTTTCTTTGCCGCGAGGGTCTGGGCCACCGAGATCGATTCGACGAAGCCGATGATGGAGATCAGCAGCGCCGGCAGGGCCAGTTGACGCAGCAGGTCGGGCGAGACGGACGGCAGGGTGAAGGGCGGCAGGCTTTGCGGCACTTCGCCCACGATGGCGACGCCGTGGCCTGCGAGATCGAAGGCCCAGACCGCCAGCGTGGTGGCGACGATAGCCAGAACCGGGCCGGTCTTGGCGCCGATGTCGGCCATGCGCGGGCCGAGGCCGATGCGGCGCAGCAACGGCTTCAGCCCCTTGCGGACCCAGAACAGAAAGCCGGTGGCCGCAGCCCCGAGTGTCAGGGTGATCGGGTTGATGTCGCCGATATGGGCCCAGAGGCTGGCCGCAAGTTCGGGCAGGGTGTGGCCGTGGGCGTCGATGCCCAGGATGTGGCGCAGCTGGCTGGCGGCGATCAGCAGGCCGGAGGCGGTGATGAACCCCGCGATCACCGGGTGCGACAGGAAGTTGGCGAGAAAGCCCAGCCGCAGGAGGCCCAGCGCCAGCAGCATGGCGCCCGATAAAGCCGCCAGCGTCAGGGCGGCGGTGACGTAGCCTGCGGTGCCCTGCTCGGCGATGTTGCCGATCGCGGCGGCGGTCATCAGCGAGACAACCGCCACCGGCCCCACCGCCAGCGCCCGGCTGGTGCCGAAGATGGCGTAGAGCACGATGGGCACGATCGAGGCGTAGATCCCGGCCTCGGGCGGCATCCCGGCCAGCAGCGCATAGGCCAGCGATTGCGGGATCAGCATGATGGTGACGATCACCGCCGCGACCGCGTCGCCGGTAAAGGCGGCACGATCATAGCGGCGGCCCCAGTCGAGGACGGGCAGGTAGCGTGACAGCATTGGGGCCTCGGGGGCGGGGCGGTCAGTCGAAGCGGTTGACCGGCAGTTTCAGGTAATGGTGGCCGTCGTCCTCGGCTGCGGGCAGCCGTCCGCCGCGCAGATTGATCTGCAGCGCCGCGAGGATGCGGTCGGGCAGGGCCAGCGTGGCGTCACGCTCTTGCCGGCGCTGGATGAAGTCTTCGCGCGTGGTGCCGTCCTTCACGTGGCGGTTCTCGGCCTTGTGGCGGGCGACCGTGGCTTCCCATTCGGGTTCGTTCCGGTCGTCGGTGCCGTAGTCGTGGCCGACGTAGAGGCGCGTGGACTCCGGCAGGGCCAGAAGCTGCTGGATCGAGTCCCAGAGTTCGTGCGTCTTGCCGCCCGGGAAGTCCGAGCGCGAGGTGCCGACGTCGGGCTGCATCAGCGTGTCGTGGACGAAGGCGGCGTCGCCGCAGACATAGGTGATCGAGCCGAGGGTGTGGCCGGGCGACAGCATGACGCGCATCTCCAGATCGCCCAGCGGGAAGGTTTCGCCTTCCTTGAACAGGTGGTCGAAATCGCGGGCGGGGTTGAAGGCATCGGGCAGGTTGTAGAGATCGGCCCAGATCCTGGCGATCTCGGGCACCATGGCACCGATGGCGTTGGGCGCGCCGGTACGCTCTTTCAGGTGCGCCGAGGCCATGACGTGATCGGCGTGGGGGTGGGTGTCGAGCACCCATTGCACGGTGAGGCCGTTGTCGCGGACCAGATCCATCACCTGATCCATGCTTTCGGTCGAGAAGCGATAGTTCTTGGGATCGAAATTCCAGACCACGTCGATCAGCGCGGCCTGCTTGGTGGCCGGATCGGCGCAGATATATTGGATCGAGCCAGTATCGGGCTCGTAGATGCCCCAGACATCGGGGCTGTTCGCGCCGGTCGAGGGGGAGTGACGGACGATGGGACTCTCGAGAGGCGTGCTCATTGGGTCGCTCCTTTCGCGAAGGGATTGGGGAAATTTCCGATGTGCCGGGCCAGCCACATGCCGCCCAGCATGAAGGGTACGAAGATCAGCGTGCCGGTTGCGGCGATGGGCAGCGCGGTCAGCGCCGGTCCGGGACAGAAGCCACCGAGGCCCCAGCCGGTGCCGAAGATCGCGGCGCCGGTCAGCAGCTTGGGATCAAGGTCGCGGCTGGTGGGCAGCGCGAACCTGACATCGAAGAGCGGCGTGTCCCGTTGGTGGAACAGCAGGGCAAACCCGGGCGCGGTTACGGCGATGGCGCCGCCCATGACGAAGGCGAGGCTGGGATCCCATGTGCCGAACAGGTCGAGGAAGTTCAGCACCTTGGCCGGGTCCGACATGCCCGAGACGATGAGGCCGAAGCCGAAGATCAGGCCGGAGAGAAGAGCGAAAACTTGCTTCATCGTTCAGCCTCCGACCACGTGGCGCATGATCAAGACGGTGATCACGGCGGTCACCATGAAGGTCACGGTGGCGATGATCGAGCGCAGCGATCCGCGGCTGATGCCACAGACCCCGTGACCCGATGTGCAGCCATTGCCGAAAACCGCGCCGAAGCCGACCAGCGCGCCGGCCAGTGCCATCAGCACAGGGTTCGAGGGCACCCACTGGTCGGGCCAGTCGCCAGAGACCAGCATCCAGATCGGGGCGGCCAGCAGCAGGCCCAGCACGAACAGCGCAGACACACCGCGTGCCTCGCCGTCGGTCGACCGCGCGAAGATGCGCGACGTCAGCCCGCTGATGCCGGCGATACGGCCGTTGGTGGCCATGAGCAGCACCGACGCGGCCCCGATCATCATGCCGCCGCCCAGCGACAGCCATGGGGTGAAGGTGGTTTCCATCGTTACGATTCCTTATTCCTGCGCGGCGGCACCGCGCCCTCAAACGAAGGATAGAGACGCCATGCTTGATATTCAATAGTTAGAATATGTTTTTCTGTGCCTGTGCCGCACGGAAATGCCTGAAGTCTCTGCCTGAATCAACCGTCGGGACGCCGGCAGGTTCCTAGAAAGGGCACAAGGTGTCCTGCGGGGCGCACGCGCTATATCGGGATGTAACCGTCCGGGAGGGCCGCGCATGGAGACTTTCAACTTTCTGACAGGTCAGGAAACCCCGCATATCAGCTGGTGGCAGATGTGCCTGCGAGCGGCGATCATCTTCTGCTACGCGGCGCTGCTGTACCGGCTGGCGCCCCGACGGTCGTTTTCGAACCTGTCGGCGCTGGACATCGTGATTACGGTGGTGCTGGGGTCGAGCCTGAGCCGGGCGCTGACCGGGAACGCTCCGCTGGTGCCGACGCTGATGGCGACGGCGCTGCTGGTGACGCTTTATGCATTGATGACCGCGCTCGCGCCAAGATCGAAGCTGGTGTCGCGGGCGGTCAAGGGGCGGCCGATCCGGCTGGTCCACGAGGGCAAGGTCGACTGGCAGGCCATCCGGCGCGAACGGCTGGGACACCATGACATAACCGAGCAGCTTCGGCTGAACGGCGTCAGGGATATCTCGGAGGTCGAAGAGGCCTATCTTGAGCGCAACGGGCAGATCAGCATCATCACCAAGCGCGACCCGTAGGGCGTGGCTCCCCCGAAAAGGTCAGCGTCGGATGCGGAGACCGCCGATCTGCCCGGTTGCGTGCGGGTCAACTCCCCCGTTCCGGGGTTTCCGTATCGTAGCCGGCGGCGGTCCAGGCCTTCCAGCTGCCGGGGACATTGCTGAGATTGTCGAACCCGTGCGCGGCCATCAGACTTGACGCGATACTGGCCCGGAAGCCGCTGGCGCAATAGGTGGCGTAGTGATTCGACCGGTCGAGCTTATCAATCCGGTCGCGCAGGTTGCCGAGGAAAGCATGAGTTGCACCGGGGATGTGACCGCCCTGCCATTCCTCGTCCTTGCGGACATCGAGCGGGTGCAGGTCGTCGGCATCCTTGAGATCATGCACGGTGATCTGAGGTATGGCGGCCATGTCGTGGCCAGCCTCGCGCCAGGCGCCCATGCCGCCGGCAAGGTAGCCGCCGAACTTGGTGAAGCCGGTGCGCCAGAGCAGGGTTAGCACCCGGTCCACGTCGCGATCGTCGCCGGTGACGAGATAGATCGGCGTGTCGGGATCGAGCAGCCAGCCGGCCCAGACCGACAACTCGGGTCGGGCGCCGATGTTGAGCGCGCCCGCGATATGGCCGGCGCCGAAGGCCAGCATGTCGCGGGTGTCGAGCAGTTGGCCGTCTGTCGCGGCCTCGGCAAAGCGTTCAGGCGTCAGGCCGGGCAGGCGCGGCAGGTTGCGCAGCACCGGCGGGCCGGCGGCGTTGACCTTCTTCAGACGGGGGTAATGGGTCGGGGTCGGCGGGGCATCCTGCTTCATGGTTTCGCAGAACTCTTGCAGGTCGGTGATCTGAGCATAGCGGTTGTGGCGGCGCTCGTATCCGATGGTGCTGGACATGCGGTCGCCGATGTCGGGCCCGCAGGCCGACCCGGCGCCGTGGCAGGGATAGACGATGACGCCGTCGTCAAGCTGCATGAAGACGTCCTGCACGGTGTGAAACAGCTTTTCGGTCAACTCATCGGTCTTGTCGTCGCCCATCAGGTCGGGCCGTCCGACGCTGTCGACGAAGAAGGCATCACCCGAGAGCACGCCCCAAGGCGCGTCGCAGCCCTGATCGTAGAGCAGGTAGGACATGTGTTCGGGGGTGTGGCCGGGGGTGAACCGGGCTTCGATGGCGATACCGCCGAATTCGAAGCGGTCGCCGTCGCGGACAGGCTGGTGATCGAAATCGTAGTCCGCGCCGCCCTCGGTGCTGACGAAAAGCCGCGCGCCGCCGTTCAGCCTGTCGACCAGTTCGCGGGCGCCGGACATGAAGTCGGCGTGAATGTGAGTTTCGAACACATGGGTGATCGAAAGGCCGAAGCGCCGCGCGGTCTCAAGATAGACCTCGACATCGGGGGTGGGATCGACCACCGCGGCGGTGCCGGTGGCGTCATCGCCCAGCAGGTAGGAACATTCAGCGACGCCATCGGCCAGGATTTGCTCGAATCGGACTGTCATCGGGACCTCCTATGGCTGTCTTGTGAAAACCGGTGCAGAGGAGGGTTTGTTCCGGCGACAGCCTCAGCCCGGATCGTTGACCTTCAGGTGATCGGCGGACCAGCCTGCGGGGAGGACCTCGGCCTCGGCCTCGCCATTGCGGATCCTGCGGCAGAGGCCGACGGGGATGTTGGCGGCGGCGAGGACGTGATCCGTCATCATCGGCGCGGTCTGGGGCGGCAGGGTGGCGAAGGTGCCGTCGAGCGAGACCGCGACGTCACAGGGCAGGAAGACGCTGGCCCCGCCGACGCCGGTGTCGGTGACCGGCTGACCCATCGGCACGCCGACCGCGCCCAGCACGCAGACGGCTGTCTGAAGCTCGATGGCGCGGGCGCGGGCGCAGCCGAAGACGCGGTTGTAGCCGGTGATCATGTCGGTCTTGGCGGGAATCACGATCAGGTCGAGGTCGAGCGCGCCGAGACGCGACCAGAGGGCCGTGAACTCGGTATCGAGGCAGATCACTATGGCGATGCGCAGCCCGTTCCAGGCAATGACGTTGATGCTGTCGCCGTGGACGGTGGCGCCGCCGGCGCCCTGTTCCTCAAGCGGGGTGAGGCTGAGCTTGTCCTGGGTGTGGCGCTGACCGTCGGGGGTGAGCAGGAAGGCGCGGTTGTAGAACCCCTGCTTGCCGGCGGCGACCGGGATGGTGCCGGGCAGGATCGAGATGCCGTAGCGGGTGGCCATGGCGGCAATGGCGTCAAGCGCGGGGCCGCCGGTTTCGGCCAGCCAGCCCAGCGTGTCGGCCTTGGCCAGTTCCGGCGGCGCAAAGCTGAGCCACTGGGCGCAGGCGAATTCGGGCATGACAAGCATCTGGGCACCGCGGGCGGCAGTCTGCGCCGCGCGGGCGTCCAGCTGGTCGAGCCAGGTCTGGAGGTAGGGCACCGCCGGTTCGAGGTTGGCTGCCCAAAGGTCGATGGAAACGTGGTCCACTGTATGTCCTGCCGTGTGAGAATGATCGGCGGCAGGTAGCGCCCACCGGTCAGGCGGCAATGGGGCACCGGCAGATTGCCCCCGCGTCGGACCGCGAGGGCAGGTAATTCAGGCCGTGTTTCAGGCCTCGGTGAGGATCTGGCCCTTGGCGACGACGAGCAGCTCGGCCATCTTGGCGCGGACCTCGTCTTCGCTGGCCTTGTCGCCAAGATCGCCGGACACCTTGCGCACCACGTCTTCGTGGCCGACCTCTTCGAAATCCGACTTGACCACTTCCAGCGCGTAGGCGTCGGCGTCGTCGCCGGTCTTGCCCAGCAGTTCGGCCGCCCAGAGGCCCACCAGCTTGTTGCGCCGCACCTCGGCCTTGAACTTCATTTCCTCGTCATGGGCGTACTTGTTTTCGAAGGCGCGTTCGCGGTCGTCGAAGGTGGTCATGGGCAGGTTCTCCGGAGCGTTGTGCTTTCCTACAGATATGCCGCTCCGCACCGCGCGCCGCAAGGGTTTAGGTCCGCTTGCGACAAAGCGGAGCATGGCGTAAGAGGGCGCACGCGGCGGGCCATGTTGGCCCGGAGGCCGCGCATTGGCAGGAGAGATCGCGAAATGGCGCGTCGCAAGAAAATCTACGAAGGCAAGGCGAAGATCCTTTATGAAGGCACCGAGCCGGGCACTCTGGTGCAATACTTCAAGGATGATGCCACCGCCTTCAACGCCAAGAAGAAGGACGTGATCGACGGCAAGGGCGTGCTGAACAACCGCCTGAGCGAGTTCTTCATGACCGGCCTGAACGAGATCGGTGTGCCGACGCATTTCATCAAACGGCTGAATATGCGCGAGCAGCTGGTCAAGGCCTGTGAGATCGTGCCGCTGGAAGTGATCGTGCGCAACTATGCCGCAGGCACCATGTCGAAGCGGCTGGGGATCGAGGAAGGCACGCGCCTGCCGCGGCCCATCGTGGAATATTGCTACAAGGACGACGCCCTGGGCGATCCGCTGGTCACTGAAGAGCATATCGCAGCCTTCGGCTGGGCCAGCCCGCAGGACATGGACGACATCCTGAGCCTTGCGCTGCGGGTCAACGACTATCTGTCGGGGCTGATGTACGGCGTCGGCATCCGGCTGGTGGACTTCAAGATCGAAATCGGGCGGATTTACGACGGCGATTTCCAGCGGCTGATCGTCGCCGACGAGATCAGCCCGGATTCGTGCCGGCTTTGGGATATCGAAAGCGGCAAGAAGCTGGACAAGGACGTGTTCCGCCAGGATCTGGGCAATCTGACCGATGCCTATACCGAGGTCGCGACCCGGCTGGGGGTCATGCCGCGCAAGGCCACACCGATGGAAAAGCCGAAACTTATCAACTGATTGCGCCCGGTTCTTCGGGTGAATTTTGGGTATCTGAAAAGACAACAGACCCGGTGTCCGGGTGCAGGAGACGAGGCCAGATGAAAGCGCGTGTGCATGTGATGCTGAAGACCGGAGTTCTGGATCCGCAGGGCGAGGCAGTGCGCCACGCGCTCGGCGCCATGGGGTTCGACAGTGTGAAAGGGGTGCGGCAGGGCAAGGTGATCGACCTTGAACTGGAGGAGGGCACCACCGAGGCGCAAGTGGGCGAGATGTGCGAGAAGCTGCTGGCCAACACGGTGATCGAGAGCTACCGCATCGAGCTTGGCTGACATGGACGACATCGGGTCGCGGCTTGCGAAACCGCGCGATTTCGACCAAAGGGTGCGCAAAGGAGTCCCGCGATGAAAGCTGCCGTTCTCGTTTTTCCCGGATCGAACTGCGACCGTGACATGGCCATGGCCTTTGAACAGGCCGGGTTCGACGTGTCGATGATCTGGCACAAGGATCACGCGCTGCCCGAGGGGGTCGATATCGTCGGCGTGCCCGGCGGCTTTTCCTATGGCGACTATCTGCGCTGCGGCGCGATTGCCGCGAATTCGCCGATCTGCCGCGAATTGAAGCAACATGCCGAGGCCGGCGGATACGTGCTGGGCGTGTGCAACGGCTTTCAGGTGTTGACCGAAACCGGGCTGCTGCCGGGCGCGCTGTTGCGCAATGCGCGGCTGAAGTATATCTGCCGCAGCGTGCCGCTGGTGGTCGGAACCGGTGACAGCATCTTCACGCAAGGCTATGAAAAAGGACAGGAAATCCTGATCCCGATTGCCCATCACGATGGCAATTACTTCGCTGACGATGCCACGCTCGACCGGCTGGAGGGCGATGACCGCGTGGCGTTCCGCTATGGCGACAACCCCAACGGCTCTGCCCGTGATATCGCCGGCGTGCTGTCGGCGAACCGCCGGGTGCTGGGCATGATGCCGCATCCCGAGCGGGCCGCGGAACCGGCGCATGGCAACACCGACGGCAAGCCGATGTTCGACGCGCTTGCGGCGGCGCTCGGGCGGGTCACCGCCTGACATCGCGGGCCTGTTGCTTGAGCGCAGGACAGCGGCGGCGTAGAGTCGGCTGATGGAACCCTCACCGCGCAGGACATACCGGTCGGGCGAAGGCCTCTGGCGCCGGAGCAACCCGCTGAGCTGGCGGGTGCGGCTGGCGTTGTTCTGCCTGCTCATTCTGGCGATCACGACCGTCTGGTTCACCAACCGGCTGCTCACCGACCGTTTCACCGAAACGACGCGCAACCGGGCCGAGCTGCGGCTGGCGCTTTATTCCGGCAACGTGCTGTCGGAACTGCGGCGGAACTCGATCGTGCCGCAGCTTCTGGCGCGGGACCCGGCGCTGATCGGGGCGCTCAATTCGGGCGATTATTCCCAGTCGACACAGCGGCTTATCTCGTTCGTGGACGAAATCGGCGCGGCCTCGCTGATCCTGCTGGATGGCGACGGGCGCGCGGTGGCGGCGACGGACCGCAATATCCTCGGCTCTTTGCACCGCACCGAGGAGTATTTCATCGGCGCGCAACGGTCGAACGCGACGGTATTTTCCGCGATCCCGCGCGAGGCCGGAGGTTTCCGGTTTCTTTATTCCCGGCGGATCGAGAGCAGCGGCAACCTTGTCGGCGTGATCGTCGTCGAGGTCGATCTGGCCAAGTTCGAACGCGCCTGGGCGGGGATTGCCGATGCGGTGCTGATCACCGACAGCGAAGGGCGGATCATCCTTGCGACCGAGCCGCGGTGGCGCGGGCTGGCGGAAGTGGACGCGCTGCGCCGAGAACCCGCGGATACCGCGATCGAGCGGGCGATCCGGGCGACCTCGGACTGGACGCAGGTGCCGGCGGATGCATATCTGCAGGGCGAGGCGGTGATGCGGATGGAGGCGCGGATCCCGTTTCGGGGGTGGCGGATCGTGTCGTTCACGCCCTATGCCAGCGTGCGCGAGAAGGTGAATTCGGTGCTAGCGATGGAGATCATGGGCTTTGCCATGCTCTTGGCGCTGGCGTTCTATTTCCTCAGCCGCAAGACCGCGTTCAAGATGGCGTTGTTCCAGCGGGAATCGGCGGAGTTGCGGGCGCTGAACACCCGGCTGCAACGCGAGATCGCCGAACGCGAGCGGGTGCAAAAGACGCTGGCGGTGGCCGAGCAGACACTGGCGCAAAGCTCCAAGCTGGCGGCCCTTGGCGAAATGTCGGCCGCGGTGAGCCACGAGTTGAACCAGCCGCTGGCGGCGATGAAGACCTATCTTGCCGGCGCGCGCCTGCTGATCAACCGCAACCGGCCGGACGAGGCGTTGAGTTCCTTTGCGCGGGTCGACGACCTGCTGGACCGGATGGGCGCGATCACGCGGCAATTGAAGAGCTATGCCCGCAAGGGCGGCGAGCGGCTGAGCCCGGTGGACATGGGCGAATCGCTGGCCTCGGCGCTGGCGATGATGGAGCCGCAACTGAAGCAGCGGCACATCAACCTGAGCCGTGTGCTGCCGCCGCAGCCGGTGCGGGTGATGGCCGACCGGGTGCGAGTCGAGCAGGTGATGGTGAATCTGCTGCGAAACGCCCTAGATGCCACCAAGGGGCTGCGTGATCCGCAGATCGAGGTGATCCTGTCGGGTGGCGAGACCGCGACGCTGACAGTGCGCGACAACGGGCATGGGATCGAGGACCTCGATGCGCTGTTCGAGCCGTTCTATACGACGAAACAGCCCGGCGAAGGCGTCGGGCTGGGGTTGGCGATCTCATCGGGGATCGTGCAGGACCTCGGCGGCCGGCTGATCGCGCGGAACGGAGAAGAGGTCGGCGCGGTTTTCGAGATGCAGCTGCCGATCCTGAACGAGGACGCGGAAACCGAAGCCGCCGAATGAAATATGAAGTCGAGAGGGCATAATGGCCAAGCTCATGAAAATCGCGATCGTCGACGACGAACAGGATATGCGACAGTCGATCGGTCAATGGCTCGCGCTGTCGGGCTATGACACCGAAACCTTTGCCAGCGCCGAGGACGCGCTGAAGGCGCTGACGCCGGATTATCCCGGCATCGTGATCACCGATATCCGCATGCCTGGCATGGACGGGATGCAGTTCCTGAAACGGCTGATGTCGCAGGACAGCGCGCTGCCGGTCATCATGATCACCGGCCACGGCGATGTGCCGATGGCCGTGGAAGCCATGCGGCTGGGTGCGTTCGACTTCCTCGAAAAGCCGTTCAATCCGGACAAGATGAGCCAGCTGGCCAAGAAGGCGGTCAACGCGCGGCGGCTGACGCTGGACAACCGGCAGCTTCGGCGAGAGCTGTCGGACGGTGGCGAGCTGATGAAGAAGCTGATCGGCGCCAGCCCGGTGATGGAACGTCTGCGCGAGGACATCCTCGATCTGGGGCAGGCCGACGGACACGTGCTGATCGACGGCGAAACCGGCACCGGCAAGACGCTGGTGGCCCATGCGCTGCATGCCGTGGGGTCGCGGGCGGGCAAGAAGTTCGTGCTGGTTTCCTGTGCGGCCTTCGAGGAAGAGGCGCTGGCGCGGCGGCTGTTCGGGCCGGTGCAGCCCGACGAATCGCGGCTGCCGGCGGTGGAGGAAGCGCGCGGCGGCACGCTGGTGCTGGAGGATATCGAATCGCTGTCCGAGGCCAACCAGGCGCGGCTGCTGAGCTTCATCAACGATCAGGGGACGCCGTCCGAGACCCGAATCGTGGCGATTTCCAACCTGCAGGAGCAGGACAAGACGCCCGAGGACGTGCTGAAGCCGAACCTGTTCTACCGTTTGGCGGCCTTGCGCATCACGGTGCCACCGCTGCGCCAGCGGGGCGAAGACATCCTGACGCTGTTCACCCGTCTCAGCGAGCAGTTCGCCGATGAATACGGCTGCGAAACCCCGGAGGTTTCCGCGCAGGAAGCGGCGCAGCTGTTGCAGGCGCCCTGGCCCGGCAACGTGCGGCAGCTGATCAACGTGGCGGAACGCGCGGTGCTGCAATCGCGGCGCGGCTCGGGCACCATCGCTTCGCTGCTGATGAACGACCACGAGGAAATGCAGCCGGTAATGACCACCGAAGGCAAGCCGCTGAAGGAATATGTCGAGGCGTTCGAACGGATGCTGATCGACAATACGATGCGACGTCACAAGGGGTCGATCTCGTCCGTGATGGACGAATTGTGCCTGCCACGGCGTACTTTGAACGAGAAGATGGCGAAATACGGGCTCCAGAGGTCGGATTACCTGAGCTGATTGGCGGCGGCGTCTGATAGTTTCGACGCACGCGGACGACGAAGAACGGCTGAGGACGATGCGGATACGGTTTGACAAGGGGCCTGACGGCGGGGCGGCGGAGTTCATCCGTCCCGTGCGACGGATCGAGGCCCGCGACGCTGCGGAGGTGCCCGCCGCGCTGGAGGCGCTGGCAGAGGCGCAGGCCGAGGGCCTGTGGCTGGCCGGTTACGCCAGCTATGAGATGGGTTATGCGCTGGAGCCGAAGCTGGCGGGGCTGATGCCCGGCGGGCGCCGGGTGCCGCTGATGTCCTTCGGCGGTTTCGAGGCGCCCCGCGCGGCTTCGGCCTTGCGGAGCGGCCCGGCGGGACTGTCGGACCTGCGCCCGGACTGGGACGCGGCACGCTATGCGCGCGCGTTTCGCCGGGTGCACGACTGGATCAGGGCCGGCGACGTCTATCAGGCCAACCTGACCTTCCCGATGCGGGCCCGCGCCGAGGGGGCTGCCGAGGCGCTTTATGCTGCGCTTGCCGCGCGTCAGCCGGTGGCGCACGGGGTGCTGATCGAAGAGACCGGGCGGCCGTCGATCCTGTCGCGTTCGCCGGAACTGTTCTTTCGCATCGCCTCGGGCGGCCGGATCGCCACCCGGCCGATGAAGGGCACCGCGCCGCGTGGCGCGACAGCGGCGCAGGATGCGGCGCTGCGCGATGGGCTGACCGGCGACGAAAAGGTGCTGGCCGAGAACCTGATGATCGTCGATCTGCTGCGCAACGACCTGTCGCGGCTGGCGGTGCCCGGATCGGTGCAGGTGCCCGAGCTTTTCAAGGTCGAGACCTATGCCACCGTGCACCAGATGGTCAGCCAGATCGAGGCCGAGCTGGCGCCGGAGGTGACGCTGGCCGATGTGTTCCGAGCGCTGTTTCCCTGCGGGTCGATCACCGGCGCGCCGAAGATCCGGGCGATGGAGATCATCCGTGCGCTGGAAGAAACCCCGCGTGACGTCTATTGCGGCGCGATCGGCTGGGCCGCGCCGGACGGCCGCGCCGAGTTCAACGTGGCAATCCGGACGGTGACGGTCGAGGGCCAAACGGCACGACTGAACGTCGGCGGCGGGCTGGTCTGGGACAGCCGCGCCGCATCGGAATACGAGGAAGCCCTTTGGAAAAGCCGTTTCGCGACCCTCCAGCCGATACCCGCCTGATCGAGACCATGCTGTGGCAGCCGGGGCAGGGCGTTGCCCTCGCGGCGCGTCACCGGGCGCGGATGCAGGACGCAGCGGCGCGGCTGGGGTTCGGCTTCGACGCCCGTGCCTTCGATGCCGCCCTTGCCACGGTGGCCGGCACCACGCCGCTGCGGTTGCGGCTGACGCTGGATGCGGCGGGGCGGCTGGAGATGACCTCGGGGGCCGCGCCGGTGCCGGCCGGGGTCTGGCGGGTGGCCATCGCGCCCGAGCGGCTGGACAGCGGCGATCCGTGGCTGGGTGTCAAATCTACCAACCGTGCCCTTTATGACAGGACCCGCGCCGATCTGCCGCCGGGGATCGACGAGGCGCTGTTTCTCAACGAGGCAGGCCATGTCTGCGAAGGCACGATCACAAACCTGCTGGTCGAGCGTCCCGACGGCTGGGTGACCCCGCCACTTTCCGACGGCGTGCTGCCGGGCGTAATGCGTGGTGAGCTTCTGGCACAGGGCAGGGTCCGCGAGGCCTCTGTCACGCCGGGCGACCTGCGTACCGCCCGGGGCTTGCACCTTTGCAACGCCCTGCGCGGACGCATCGCGGCGACCCTCGTCGACTGGCCGGACGGCAGGAGGGCGTCTCAGGCGTCGTGACTGGCCGGTGACCGCAGGCTGCGGCAGTGTTCCCTGCATTGTTCTGCATGGCGGTTCGCCGCTGCGTTCCGCTGGCCGCGGAACGGCACGCCGCGCAATAGCCATTGAAGGTGCTGCGAAGGCGTATACCTTTGCCGACATGATTAACCGGGATCACATGCGCCCATTCCTGCGGCGCGCCGCGGCGCTTGCGGCCTTTATCGGGCTGCTTTGGGCAATCCAGATCGCCAACTGGATCACCGGCTACGGCCTCAACCCGGCCTTTGGCTTAATCCCCCGGCACGTCAGCGGGCTGGACGGCATCATCGCGATGCCCGTCCTGCACGGAGGCTTTGCGCATCTGGTGTCCAATACGCCACCGCTTCTGGTGATGGGCGGGCTGCTGGTGGCCACCGCCACACGGGCCTTGCTGGCTGTGAATACCGTGGTGATCGGGCTTGGCGGCGGGCTGGTCTGGCTGTTCGGCAGTTCCGCGATCCATATCGGCGCGTCAGGGCTGGTCTTCGGCTGGTTCGGCTTCCTCGTGGCGCGGGGCGTGGTGGACCGCTCGCCGGTCACGCTGGGCGCGGCACTGCTGGTCGGCTTCCTCTATGGCTCCATTCTTTGGGGCGTCTTGCCGGGTCAACCCGGCGTCTCATGGGAGGCCCACCTGTTCGGCGCTATCGCGGGCGTGGCTGCTGCATTCCTTGTCCGAACGCACGTCCATGCGCCGCGCCTTGGCAGCGTCGATCGGGAGTGACACGTGCCGCCGTGGCAAGCGTGATGGCGACACGTCTCATCACAACTTGATCCCATGCTTCCGTGCAAAATCCGTGTAAAAAGTGTCGCTGCGAAGATCGGCCAATTTTTCCTCGTCGATCGGGGCCGGTTCACGACCATCGACGCTGATGCCGGTGCCTTCGATAAGCCGGTTCACAAGGTTGAACACACCGCAGACCTGAATGGCGTCGAACAACGCGCGTTCGGACCAGCCAGCATCGTAGACGGCCTGCGCATCGGCCTCGACCATGCGTGACGGGCAAAGGGTGAGCTTTTCGACAAAGGCAAGGACCGGTTTCAACTTCGGGTCAGCCGGGGCGGTTTCAAGGTCCTGCATCATCGCTTCAATCGTCTGGACATCGATTCCGTACGCTCTTGCAAAGACGGTGTGGGCATCGTGGCAATAAACACATGCATTCAGCCCCGAGACATAGGCTGCGATCAGTTCACGTTCGGCGACAGAAAGGTCACTGTCGCCGCGCATGACCAAACTTTCATAAGCGCACCATGCGGGCAGCTTTTCGGGAAATGCGCGATACACACTTCCCAACGTGGACCCTTCGGGCAGGGATGGAAAAAGGCGTTTCAAATCAAACCTCACTCACAAGGTGATTGACGACGGTCACGGGGGGAAGGCGCGGGTACGGATCACCCCGCCACAAATCCCGCGAGTGTCCTCGCACCGCGTTGCATCTACCATTTCTCGCCGAATGGCCGCAGGTCGAGTTCGAAGGTCCAGGCCGAGGGGTCCTGCCTGACCAGCATCAATGCGGCCTCGGCAATCCGTCCGGGCTGGATGAAGTACTCATCGGGCTTGTCCGGCGCGAAGTTTTTCCGAGTATCCGCAGTGTCTATCACTCCGTCGATCACGAGATAGGCGACATGGACACCCTTGGGGCCGAGTTGCTTGGCTAGGGATTGTGCCAGATTGCGCTGTGCCGACTTTGCGGCCGCGAAGGCGGTTGTCCACAGGTTGCCGCGCAGGGCAGCGGTGGCACCGGACACGATGATCGAACCGGAACCGCGTTCCGCCATCTGCGGGCCCAGATGCTTCATCGTGGTGAAAAGTCCGAATGCGCTTACCCGCCAGCTCTGTTCGAACTGATCTTCGGAAATGTCGTCAAGCGTGCCGAACTGGGCAAGATCGGCGTTGTAGATCAACACGTCGATCGGCCCCATCTCGCTTTCGACCGATTGGAGCCTGGACCGGAGGTCATCCGGGTTCGCTGCATCGCAAGTATAGGCTTTTACAGTCGTTTCGGCGTTACCGAGGCCCAAATCGGCACCAGTCCGGCTCAGGAGAGCGAGGTCGAATCCGGCTTTTCCGAAGGTCTCTGCATATGCCCTGCCAAGGCCGGGCCCGAACCCGACGATCGTGCAAACTTTTCCCGACATGTCGATTTCTCCAACATTGTCTGCGCCTGATCATCATCGTTTAACGACCAGTTTCGCGCAAGGACTGGACATGCGTCCGCCTTGGCCGGCGGTCTGGCCGGTATCGTAAGGGCTGAAAGCAATCACCCTGCGGACCAAAAGCAGCAATGGCCGCTTTCCGACTGGCAGCCGGGCCGAAGGGGCCCGGCAAAGTCATCGCAGACGTTTACACAACGGCCGGGCAGCGCCGGCGCGTCCCGCCGTCACCCCGCGGAGCGCATGAGCATGCCGAACAGGTCGCGCGGGTCGTCCGGGTCCGCGAGCAGGTCGAGGTCGATGTAGAACTCCGTGCCGCGGATCCGGTCGCGCACGTAGCGCAGCGCCGAGAAATCCTCGATCGCGAAACCGACGGAATCGAACAGCGTCACCTGCCGCGCGTCGCGGCGGCAAGGTGCGGTGCCGGCGATCACCTGCCACAACTCGGTGAAGGGGTGGTCGTCGGGCATCTGCTGCAATTCGCCCTCGATACGGGTTTGCGGCGGGTATTCGACGAACATCTCGGCGCGGGCGACGATGTCGCGGTGCAGTTCGGTCTTGCCGGGGCAGTCGCCACCGATGGCGTTGATGTGCACGCCGGCACCGACCATGTTGTCGGTCAGGATGGTGGCGTTCTGCTTGTCGGCGGTGCAGGTGGTCAGGATCTGCGCGCCTTCGATGGCCTCTTCGGCAGTGGTGCAGGGCACCACGGTCAGGCCGGAACCGGCGAGGTTGCGGGCGGCCTTTTCAGTGGCGCGAAGGTCGATGTCATAGAGCCGCACGGTGTCGATGCCCACCAGCGCCTGCATCGCGAGGCTCTGGAATTCCGCCTGCGCGCCGTTGCCGATCATCGCCATGGTGGTGGCACCCGCAGGCGCAAGGTACTTGGCCGCCATGGCGGATGTGGCGGCGGTGCGCATCGCGGTGAGCAGGGTCATTTCCGTCAGCAGCACCGGGTAGCCGGTATAGACATCGGCCAATAATCCAAACGCCGTAACGGTTTGCAGGCCTTCCTTCGTGTTCTTCGGGTGGCCATTGACGTATTTGAAGCCATAGGCCTCGCCGTCCGAGGTGGGCATCAGCTCGATCACGCCGACGTCGGAATGCGAGGCGACGCGCGGGGTCTTGTCGAACTTCTCCCAGCGCAGGAAGTCGGCCTCGATATAGCCCGCTAGGTCGCGCAGCATCGGCGCGATACCGACGTGGTGGATCAGTCGCATCATGTTGTCGACCGAGACGAAGGGCACCAGGGCCTTGTCCGAGGGTTGCAGCTCGGCGGGTTTCAGCGGTTTCACGGGACGCTCCATCAGATGTAGGACCGGGTCGGGCGGTCGAAGACGCGGCGGCCGAGCGCCGAGGCGGCGAGGTCGACCATGGCCTGCGCGGTACGGCCGCGTTCGTCGAGGAAGGGGTTCAGTTCGACGAGGTCGAGCGAGGTCATCAGTCCGCTGTCGCAGATCAGTTCCATAGCAAGGTGGCCTTCGCGGATGGTGGCGCCGCCGGGAACGGTGGTGCCGACGGCGGGCGCGATCGAGGGGTCGAGGAAATCGACGTCGAGCGAGACATGCAGAGCGCCGCCGGCCTGTTCAACGCGGCTCAGGAAGGCCGAGAGCGGCGTCGCGATACCGGTTTCGTCGATCTCGCGCATGTCATGGTAGTGGATGCCGCTTGCCTGCAGCATGGCGCGTTCCTCGGGGTCGACGGAGCGCAGGCCGATGATGCAGATGTTCTCCTCGGGGATCGGGGCGGTGACCTTCGGGAAACCCGAAAACCCTTTGCGGCCCGTGGCATAGGCCAGCGGGGTGCCGTGCAGGTTGCCCGAGGTGGTGGTTTCGGCGGTGTGGAAATCGCTGTGTGCGTCCAGCCAGAGCACGAACTGCGGCCGGCCCTTGCTGGCGGCATGGGCGGCGACGCCGGGCACGGTGCCAAGCGACAGGGCATGGTCGCCGCCGAGGAAGATCGGCAGCCCCCGGGTCATGGCCTGCTCGGCCTCGCGCATCAGGCGGTAGGTCCAGGCGATGGTTTCCTGCGGCTTGTGCAGCCGGCCTGTGCCGTCGTCGGCGGGGTGGCTGGCGGGGGTCAGGTTGCCGTCGTCGATGACCTTGAGGCCGAGGTCGGTGAGCGCGCGGGCGAGCCCCGCGGTGCGATAGGCATCGGGTCCCATAAGGCAGCCGTCGCGGCGCTTGCCGCTGTCCATTGGGGCTCCGATCAGGATGCAGGTCTTGGGTTTCATGAGGCCTCCGCGATGTCTGGGTTGCTGCGACTATGCCCGATAAAACGGTTGTCCGGGAGCGGCCAAAGTGATCGTATCGGGGAGGGTTTGTGCAAAACGGATGAGTGAGATTTCGAAATGGACGATACGGATCGGCGCCTGATCGCGGCCTTGCGGCACGATGCGCGGGCGTCGCTGTCGGATCTGGCGGCGCGGCTGGGGCTGTCGCGGACGACGGTCAGGGCGCGCATCGAGCGATTGCAGGGTCGGGGTGAGATTGTCGGTTTCACGGTGGTGCTGAAGGGCGATGCACAGACCGACCCGGTGCGCGGGCTGATGATGCTGGGGATCGAGGGCCGCGGAACGGACCGGATATTGCGGCAACTGCACGGGATGACCGAGGTGCGGGCGCTCTATTCCACCAACGGGCGCTGGGACGTGATCGCCGAGATCGGGGCGGACACGCTGGAAGCGTTCGACGCGGTGCTGGCGCGGATCCGGCGCTTCGATGGGGTGGCGACCTCGGAAACCAGCCTGCTGCTGTCGACGCGCAAGTCGGGCTGAGGCGGCTTGGGCCGGATGCTTGTGGCCTTGGCCGGTGCTGTGTGGCCGCTGATCCATTGATGGATCAGGACTGATCCGTTGACGGTTCGGGGGTGTGCCTGGGGCCGATGCCGGGTGGCGGCTGATCCATTGATGGATCAGGACTGATCCGTTGACGGATCAGGAGCCCGGCGGGTCAGGCAGGGGCGCGGGCGGCCTTGAGCCAGACGAGCACCAGCACCGCCGAGAACAGCGCATTCCAGTTGGCCATGGTCAGGCCGAAGAGAAAGGGCTCGAACGCGTCGCAGAGCACCAGCGGCGGCACATCGCTGCCGCCGGGCAGGAGGTCTCCGCCAGACAGGCCGCCGAGATCGCCGCCGGAGCCGGTGCAGCTGGCCGGACCTTCCCACCATTTTCGTTCGACGCCGCTGTGATAGACGCCGATGCCGGCGGTGGTGGCGGCGGCGAGGGCGCCGAGCAGCGGCAGGGCGCGGCCGGGCAGGACGAGGGCGAGCGCCCCGATCACGATGGCGGCCGCATGGGGCCAGCGCTGCCACAGGCACATCGCACAGGGCGCCCAGCCGAGGGCCTGGAACAGGAAGGCTCCGGCGAGGAGGGCGAGCGAGCCTCCGGCGGCGAGGATGATCAGGGTCTGGCGTGGCACGGGCGTTCCTCGGTCTGTTCGGTTTGGTGGTGATATGCGGCTTGCGGTGGCGACGGACAAGCCCGCAAGCGCCGGCGCGCGGTGGTGTGTCCTAAAGTCCCAGCCAGGCCTTGATCAGGCTGATCAGGGTGGCGCCGGCAAAGAGCAGCGAGGCGATCCATGCGGTGCCTGTCACCATGCCGAGGATCACCAGCAGGCCGTCGCGCTGCAACAGGCCCATGGCCACCAGCACCACGGCAAAGCCTGGCACGGTGTTCGTCGCCGGCAGCGGCACCATGATCGAGGCGCTGAACAGCACAAGCGCCAGACCGACGATTCGGTCCGACGGGGCGCGGGTCAGAACCGACAGCCGAGGGTGGCTGATGGCTTCGATCTTGCGCAGCCATGGGCCTGCGCGCCGCGACAGGTTGGCGAGGTCGCCGGTGGTCACGGTGCGTGCCGCTAGCCGGCCTGGCAGCCACGGCGCACGGCGGCCTAGGGCAATCTGCGCCGACACGAACATCAGCGGCAGCGACACCACCTGCGGAATGCCGTAGAGAAACGGAATGCAGCAGGGCAGGGCGAGGACTAGCAGCAACAGCCCGAAGGCGCGTTCGTGCAGGTGCTCCATAAGCCATTGCAGCGTCACCGTCTCGTCCGGCGCCTCATCAACGAGCGCGGCAATGCGGTCGGAAATTGCCATGTCCTGCGAGGTTGCGGCCGACATTAAGAGGCTCTCCTTGGGGGTTGTTCTCCCGGCAATCGGGGGGTTGCCTGCCGGATAGCAAATCCCCGGGCGCATCACCAGCGGTCGGCGCTTTCAATCTGTAACTGTGGCGCCGGCAATTCACGCTGTCATGGCGTCCATACGCTTGCAGGCGTTCAAATTGCGTTGTAGGACAGGCCCGGGCCCAAGTGGCGGAATGGTAGACGCAGGGGATTCAAAATCCCCCGGCTTAACGGCCTTGTCGGTTCGAGTCCGACCTTGGGTACCAAAGATCTCGCCGATCTCCGCTTTCATTTATTCTTTCAGGTAATGTTTGGGCGACTAGTGTCACCCGCTGCGCTGCGCGTCGGTGTGCCGCGGCGGGCGAGTCGGGGATTCGCGCTTCGTGGGGCTGACCGGCGGCGCGACGGGGGCGGACGACCCGGCCCGGGGCACTGCCACCGGGTGGTGATATGCAGATTATATTTCAATGCGTTAGGGCTCTTGATAGCTGATAACATTGGCCCGTCATCGGATGTCGTCGGCGCGTTATTGCCTGCCTGACCGGTCCCGGCGTCTGGTTGCTGTATCGGCCCTGCACCGGGTCGGACACAGCAACCTGACAGCCACGAGGACACACGACATGACCGCTACGACTTTCTTCAAATCGGCCGCCCTGACCCTGATGATCGCCGTGACCGCCGGCGCCCCTGCCTATGCCGGTGGCAACAAGGTCAAGATCGAGCAGTGGGGCTATCACAATGGCATCGGCGGCGGCCAGAGTGGGCACCGCAACCGCCTGACCATCACCCAGGACGGCTGGCGCAACACCACCATCGCCACCCAGGACGGAGCCCGCAACCGCACCGTCGTCGGCCAGAACGGCACCGACAACTATGCCGAAACCGGCCAGCGCGGCCGCTGCAACATCGCCGGGGTCGCGCAGTTCGGCCATCGCAACTCCGCCTCGGTCGACCAGTCCGGTCGCTGCAACGCGGTGGGCGTGATCCAGGGCGGGAATGGTGGCCGGGTCGAGACCATCCAGCGCGGCCGCGGCAACATCTCGGTGATCGTGCAGGACTGATCGGCACCGCCCCGGGCAGCCGTCATCAAGACGGCTGTCCGCAACCCGGAAAGGAGCTTGCAATGACTTCTGTATCCAGACTTCTGATCGGCTCGGTCGCGGGTCTTGGCCTAGTCGCCGGCGCCGCATCGACGATGGCCCATGACCGCAGGACCGACGGCCTTTGCGAATTGCGGCTGACCCCGATCGCCGGTGGCACTCTGATCGAGGCGCGCCTGCGTCCGCAGGCCACCATGTCTGGCAGCTATACCGTAACGGTCCGCGACAGCGGCCATGGCGGCAGCGCGACCATCGATCAGTCGGGCGATTTCAGCGCGGCGCGGGGGGATGACCTCGTGCTGAGCGAGATCGAGCTGTCGACCACGGCGCGGCGCCTGAAGGCCGAGTTCACCCTGCGCACGGGCGGCACCACTTATGTCTGCCCGCTGCGTACCGTTCCCACGACACTTTGATCCGAAAGGAAACAGCCATGCTACGTCTTCTCATCCTCGCCCTCGGGATTTCCGCCACCGCGATGCCTGCGTCTGCGGAAATGGTTCAATATACCTGGGCGCCGCCGATGCACACCGACCGTCCGCTGCCGACGCCCGAACAACGGGCCCGCGCCATCTGCCGGGCGATGCATCAAAGCGCGCAGGTCATGCAGGACGGCTATTACCAGCGGACCGGCATTCGCCAGATCGGCCGCGGCCACTGCATCCGGATCGACCAGCAGGGTGGCGGGCACAGCGCCGACGTCATCCAGAGTGGCCGACCGAATGGTCTGGCGGTGATCCAGCGCGGTTACGGCGCCCGGGCCAACATCCACCAGCGCGGTGGTCAGGCCGGGATCGTGATGCAATACGGATATTGAGCACGGTGCAGAGGCGGGGCCGGGCGATTTGCCCGGCCTGCCCGGCCCGGTCAGAACCTGTAGCCGAAGAGCTCCCACGCCTTGAGCGCGGGGGCGAATTGCGTGTCGGACGGCCAGTCGGCCAGCCGGTCCGGGGTTCGGTCGCGGATCGGCTCTTCGGGGTCGGGCAGCGGAGTGTCCCGAGGCTCCAGATCGCAGAAGGCGGCGATGTCCGCGAGATGGGTGTCGGGATCGGCGCAGAAATCCTCGTAGCGTAAAACATGGCAGTCGCTGTCCAGCTGGGCCAGGGCCGCCAGATAGGCGCTGTGCCAATGCGCTAGCAACAGGTCGAGCGAGGCCGGGCGCCATTCCAGCGTCGACAGGGCCACCGCCCGCGGGTCGCGCGCGACGATCACGAAGCGGGCGCCGGGCACGACGCTGCGAAGCCATGCGATGCGGGTCAGGTTGGTGGGCGATTTTTCAAGCAGATGCGGATGCTCGGGCCGGTCGGCATGGGCGGACCATCCGTCCAGCAGACGATCGGCGAGGGTCCGGGCCTGCCGGCGGTCGCGCACCGGGGGCGGCACCATCTGCGGTGCGAAGGCGAAGTGGCCGGGGCCGCCGAAGGGCGCCTCTTGTGGCAGCACGTCCTGCAGGAACTGGCCTTCTCTGCGCGGAACGCCGTCATGATGCAGGGTGGCAAGGTCGAAGCGGGCGGCGATGTGATCGTGAATCAGCGTCGTACCGGAGCGGTGCAGCCCACAGACGAAGGTGACGCGGGTGAAGCCGTGCATTGGGGCATCGTGGGTGTCAGGCCGGAAAATCTCCGGCGTCGCGTCGTGGCCGACCCGGTCGACCGCCCTGCGCAGGGTTGCGAATTCGCCTGCCTTCAGCAGATCGGCCCCGGCGTCGGGGTTCTGAATCAGGTCGGGCGGTGTATCGGCGGAGGGTGCGTTCAGCTCGGGCGCGGCGAGCGCCATGTCGAGCACGCCCAGCCGGTCAAGCTCGGCCCGAAGCTCGGGGCCGTTGGCGATCTTGTCGAAGGGGTCTTCGGTCTTGTCCTGTCGGGTGAACCACGACTTTCCCAGAAGATTTCCGGGTTTGACGGTGACCGGCATGGCACGGAGGCTGTCGCAGAGGGTTTCGGCGATGTCCTGCGGGGTGCCGGACTTGAGGTCGCGGTCATAGGAGAGATGGCTGGTGGGGACCTGCTCGGTTGTGCAGAGATCGGCCATCCGGCTGATCCAGGCCTCCTGGGTAGAGGTCCAGGACAGGAAGGCTTCGGCCCTGATGATGGGGCGTATCCCGGTGGTGTCGGTCTTGAACCATGTGTCGGCTTCGCGCGCCTTGCGCAGCGAGACATACTGATCGAGCCGGTTGCGGTTCAGGATCAGGGCGCCGGCGGCGTGGTCGTGCAGGATGCGGCGGATGGCCAGCTGATGGACCTGGTTGGGCTGGACCTTGACGATCACCGGGGTCGCGTCCGGCACGTTGTGCATCAGGGTGTCGAGCGACTCGGCCGGGGCGCTGCGCATGTGGTGGCTGACGGCCTCGGGGGAACCGTAGGTTTCCAGCATGCGGGCTTCGAGGTCGGGATAGAGATTGAGGCCATAGGCGCCGCGCGGATTGAAGATCTCGGACAGGGCGACGATGTCGGGGATGCGGCCGAGAATGTCGATCAGGTAGTTCGAGCCCGAGCGCGGACCGGCAAACAGGACCAGAAGGCGTTTCGCGGGCAGGCTCATCGCGGATAGGCCTCTTCCGGGGCGATGTCGGTGCGGATCATGGCACTGTGGTCGGCGACGATCTCGGCCAGTTCCTGTGCGCCTGTGGGCGGGTCCAAGCGGGACATGGCCTGACGCAGGCGGGCGCGTTCGTCATCATCGAGGATGCGCCGCAGGGTGTCGTCCAGCGCGCCGATATCATGGCGCGCGCGCAGGCAAAGCGCCAGCCCGGTGACGTCGGCCCATTGCGCGCGGGTAAGCTGGCTGTCCATCTCCTCGGCCTCATTGGGGATGAAGATGGTGGGGATGTGGCCCAGAAGCTGTTCGTGGAACGAATTGTAGCCCGCGACGCCGATGGCGGCATCGAGCGCGCGGCTGTTCCGGAAACTGGGAAATTCGCGCATCTGGATGACGCGGCCGCCGGCGCCGGGTACCTCGGGCGGCATGGCGGCCAGCGGCGAGACGATTTCCAGCACCCGGACGCGGGGATCGCGCAGCAGGCGGTCGATGACGGTTTCGCGCAGGTCCTTCAGGTCGAAGTTGGCGCCCGAGCCCATTTGCAGGGCCACGGCGAGATCATTGTCGTGAAGGCCATAGGCGGCGCGGGCGGTTTCGCGATCCGCCCTTGCCGCCGGGTCGATATGCAGCACCGGACCGACGGTATGGACGTAATCGCGCACCTCGCGCGTGGGACCGTGGTCAAGGTCTCCGGCCAATTCGCCGGGCTCCAGCACGCCGGTGAACAGGTGCGCGTGTTCCAGAAAGGGCCGGTGGCATTCACGCCACATGGCGCGGCGGACCCAGAGCGAACAGAGGTCGGGCACCTCGCGCAGCACATCGGCGAGGCCGCCGAACACGGCGGTTCCGTCATAGGCCAGCGTGGCGGGGCGCAGGTGGCGGATCAGGTCGAAGAGTTCTTCGGCGAAGACCCGGTTCCAGGCTTGCGGCTCCGCGTCCAGGTGGCGGTGGTGGGGCAGGTAGAACGCCGGGTAGCCGGCATCGCGGGCGACCTTGAGCGAAAAGCTCATCGAGGCGAAGACCGGTTGCAGATCGTCCTGCGGCAGCCGGTCTGCGATGGCCAGTTGCTGGGTCAGGTGGCCGACGCCGATGCCGTTGGTCGACAGGAACAGGACCGGCGCCTTGTGCCCGCGCTTGACCACCGGGGCCTTGGGGGCGCGGACGTCGCGCAGGCCATAGAGCATGAGCCGGTCGAAGGCGCGTTCCTGCGCGTTGTGATGACAGGTGACCCAGAGCCGGGCGCGCTGGCGCTGCGCCTGCCAGGCGTCGGGGTCGGCAAGGAAGCCATCGATCACGTGGCTGACGTCCTCGGGCTCGGCATAGACGGCGGCTTCGCCGAAGAGGTCTTCGAAATGCGGTGGCAGAATGGTGACGATCCCACAGGCGAGGGCCTCCAGAACGGTGCGGCCGAAGGCTTCGAGCCAGGTTGCGGAATGGTAGTAGACGTAGAAATCGAGGTCTTGCAGGAAATCCGGCACGCCGGCAGGGTCGAAATCCTGCGAGACCCATGTGGCGGGCAGGGCGCGGCCGTAGTGCTCGGTCAGGAAATCGCCGCCGCCGAGGATACGCAGCTCTATCTCGGGCCGGTCTGCGCAATAGGCCTGGGCGGCCTCGTCCCAGGTGTCGGGCCATTTCTGCGCGTGGGGCCGTGCATGGCGGCCGATGACGATATG
Organism: Litorisediminivivens sp. KMU-197; assembly: GCF_056858395.1. Lineage (NCBI taxonomy): Bacteria > Pseudomonadati > Pseudomonadota > Alphaproteobacteria > Rhodobacterales > Paracoccaceae > Litorisediminivivens > Litorisediminivivens sp. KMU-197. The sequence goes on from NZ_JBXEQG010000001.1 coordinate 629,871, forward strand.
CGCCGGGTCCGGAGACGAGCGGTCGGGATCGAACGGCCATTGCGCGGGGGTGATCAGGTTGATCCAGTCCTCGGCCACCACCGGGCCATGCGGTGAACGGTGCCCGGCAAGGGTGCGGCGCACGGCCGGGCTGACCGGGGCCACCCAGACCTCGGGCGCAAGGGTGGCGGCGATATTGGCCTGCACCTCTGCCAGATCGTACTGGCGCTGGCCGTCGTTGTCGTACATCGGGTGATGCAGGATCAGCAGCGCTCGGTCGGCACTGACCGGCAGGCGGCTGCGCGGCAGGTAGCGGAACACCACCGGGTGATGCACCAGCGCAAGCTGGGCGTGCCACGCCTCGCCCGGGCGGAGCAGATGCAGCCGGCCGCTTTCCACATGGGCGCGGATTCCGGGGTGGACCGGCCAGGGCAGATTCAAAAGATGGGCGCGGACCAGCAGCAGACCGACGCGGATATGGGCGTTCTCGGTGAGGATGGCGTCAAGCTCGCTGGCGACGGCGGTGGAGACGCCGCCTTCGAAGCGGCCGTCCACGACGTATACGACGTCGAGTTCATTCATCGTCGGCAAGGGCAATCCGCCGGGCCTGGGAGAGGTAGTCGTCGAAGCCTATCCCGTAGGATATCGCACGGCGCGGCGCCCATTTGGTGACCAGAAGCGCGCGGCGTTCGGCCAGATAGGCGGGCCAGTCGGTGAGCTTCGGGAAGGCGGCGATCTGCGCGAGCGAAGGCAGGGCCTCGAACGCGGCCTTGGCGTCCATGAAGGTCCGGAAATCGAGCGATGTGTGCACGAAGACGAGTTGGTGGCGGAAAAAACGGCGCGACAGCGGACCGATCACCGGGGCCAGCGCCTCGGGCGCGCGGTCGAGGGCATAAATCATGAGGACGCGGCGACCGTCGGGATGAAGCGAAAGGCTGTCCTGTTCGCCCGCGTCTTCACCGCGGCGTGACATGCCTGGCAGTTTCAGGCTGAGCTTCAGTATTCCCGACCCGCGCGCGGAACGATCACGGTACGTTCGCCCGCCATCGGGGCGTCCTTGATATAGGGGCAGCGTTCGGATGAGCCGGGTTCGCAATATTGCGGTCTGGCGCCGTCAGAGGTGCTGCAACCCACAAGGGCGACCATGGCGAAAGCGGAGGAGGCAAAGTTGAAAATCTTGTTCTTCACGGTGATACCAATCTTGACAGAAGAGACGGATGAAGCGCCGGGAAATACGCCCTGAAGGCAACCATGCGCATGACGTGAGTACAACTAATCGTGAAGTGACTATAGGGCGGGTCTCGCAATCGCACAACTGGTTTGTGCCGGCGAAGACTTTGGTTTTTCCGGTAAATCGCGGGATTTGCCGTGACGAGGTTTTTGCGGCACAATGAAAAGGCGCTGGTGTCTTGGTGTTCTTCGGGCATGGCGTGCATTGCATCCGCATCGATTTATCGCCGCTTGGCAGAAATCCGTCACCGCCATGGTCACAGCCAGAACTTTTCTGATGTCACTTGCCGCCTTGCTGGTCCTGACGGGCGCGGCGCTGGCGCAGGCAAGCGACATGCCGGGCAAGCGGGTCGCGCTTGTGGTGGGCAACAGCTCCTACTCGGGGATACCTTATCTGGACAACCCGGCCCGGGACGCGGCGCTGGTGGCCGCCCGGATGGAGGCGGTGGGCTTCGAGGTGATGCTGCGCACCGATCTTGACCGGCGCGGCTTCATTCGCACGCTGGGCGAGTTTCAGAAACTGCTGGAGGGCAGCGAGACCGGTGCCTTCTATTACGCGGGTCACGGCGTGCAGGTGGACGGTCGCAATTATCTGCTGCCCATCGATGCCACACTAGAGTCGCGGGAATTCCTCAGCATGGAGGCACTTGACCTCGACGTGGTGACCGACCGGCTCAACACCGCCAGCAAGACCTCGCTGCTGTTTCTCGACGCCTGCCGCAACAATCCCTTCGACCAGACCCGTGGCAGCGACGCCTCGACCCGCGGGCTGGCGCGGGTGACGGCGGACCGCAACACGATGATCTCGTTCGCGGCGGCGCCGGGCAACGTGGCGCTGGACCGGGTTCCCGGTGTGCTGGAGGGCAACAGCCCCTTCGCGGTGGCGCTGGCCCGGCACCTTGGTACGCCCGGGGATTCGATCAGCCGCACCATGATCAAGGTCCGTCGCGAGGTGCTGGACATCACCGACGGCCGGCAGGTCCCGTGGGAGAACTCTTCGCTGGTTGACGAGGTGGTGCTGGCGGCGGCGCCGCTGCCCGACCCGGATGCCGACGCAATCGGGGACGAAGACATGTGGGAGTGGATTTCGACCAGCGACGATCCGGTGGTGTTCGAGCGTTTCGCGGCGCGTTTCCCGCAAAGCCGTCACCTGCAGGAGGCCAACCAGCGCGCCGCCGCGCTGCGCGAAGCCGAGGAGGCCGCGCGCCGCAAGGCCGAGGATCTGGCGGCGAAGGCCGAGCGCGAGGCGCGCGAGGCGGAAGAACGCGAGCGCCAGATTGCCGCCTTCTTCGCCGAGCCCGGACCGCCGGAGATTCTGGGCACCTTGCGCGATTGCGACGCCTGCCCGGAGCTGGTCGAGATCCGGGGAACCGAGGTGCTGTTCGGCACCCCCGAGACCATTCTGCGCGGCCAGTCCGACGAGCGCCCCGCCCAGCGGCTGGCGCTGAGCACGCCCATCGCGGTGGCGGTGACCGAGACCACTCAGGCCGAATTTCAACGGTTTGTCGACGCCACCGGTCACGACTGGCCCGACGCCTGCCTGATCACCCCTGACAACGATTCCCTGCTGTTCGGGGGCTCACGCCGTGCGGACACACCGCAGGGGGACGACCTGCCGGCTGTCTGTGTCAGTTGGACCGATGCCAAGGCCTATGCCCGCTGGCTGACCGACACCACCGGGCACAGCTATCGGCTGATGACCGAGATCGAGTTCGAGTACTTCGCCGAGGCGTTCCATTTCAACATGGACATGGAGCAGATCATCGGCGGCCGGAACGTCTGCGAGATGGTCAATATCGCCGACCTCGGATCGCCGTTCAGCTGGCGGAATTTCAGTTGCACGGATGCGCTCGGCCCCGGCGTGGTACCCGTGCGCGCGCTGGAGCCCGACCGCTTCGGTCTTCATCACCTGCTGGGCAATGTCTGGGAGTGGATGGAGAACTGCTATGAGCCCACGCCCGAGGCCGCCGCCGAGCGGGCGCTGACCCCGGACAGCGCAGGCTGCGATGCCCGCGCCGTGCGCGGTGGCGGCTGGAGCGATCCGCTGACCTCGCTCAGCACCTCGAACCGCAACTGGGAGAAACCCGAACTGCGGTCCGATTCCATAGGCTTTCGCGTGGTCCGCGTCACGCAACAGGAGAACTGACCCTCATGACCCGCATGCGCCTTTTCGTGCTGCTGCTGACGGCGCTGCTGGCCGCCCCGGTGGCGGCGGTCGAGATCACCCTGTCGTGCGGCACCGAGGGGTCGACCTACAACATCTGCCAGCAGAGCATCGACCGCTGGGAAAAGAAGACCGGCCACACCGTCCGGCTGGTGCAGGTGCCCAAGAAGACCAACGACCAGCTTGATTTCTTCCGACTGAAACTGGCCCAGCCCAACCCGGCAGAGGCGCTGGACGTGGTCAAGATCGACGCGATCTGGATCAATCTGGTTGAGCAATACCTCGTCGACGTCGCTCCCTACAGCGATGGCGCGGAGGATCGGCATTTCGCGCGGCTGATCGAGAATGCCACCTTCGAGGGCGGGCTGAAGGCGCTGCCGCTGTGGAGCGGGGTGGGGCTGTTCTATTACCGCACCGATCTGCTGGAAAAATACGGCGAGCCGGTGCCGCGCACCTATGACGAGATGGAGGCCATCGCCGCGCGGGTGCAGGCCGCGGAGCGCAAGTCCAACAGGGATTTCTGGGGCTATGTCTTCGAGGCGACGCCGGGTGAGGGGCTGACCTGCAACGCGCTGGAATGGCTGGTGGCGATGGGCGGGCAACCGATCATCGACGCCGACGGCAAGGTGCGGGTGAACGACGCCGAGGCGCTGGCGACCCTGCGCCGCGTCAAGGGCTGGATCGGGGAGATCACGCCGCCCGAGGTGGTCGAGATGAACAACGAACGCGCGCGGCAGTTCTTCCAGCAGGGCAAGGCGCTGTTCATGCGCAACTGGCCATACGCCTGGGCGCTGTCGCAGAAATCCGACAGCCCGCTCAAGGGCAAGGTCGGTGTGACCACGATGCTGACCGGACCGGCGGGCGCGGGCGGCACCCACGGCGGCTGGTATTTGGGCGTGTCGAAACGAAGCGCGCACCCCGAGATTGCCGCCGATCTCGCGCTGTTCATGACCAGCAAGGACGAGCAATTGCAGCGCGCCCTGTTCCAGAGCCAGAACCCGACGCGGCCGGCGCTATACGCCGATCCGGACGTGCGCAGCATATCCGAGTTTTTCCAAGTGATCTTCGGCGGGCTCCAGCAGGCGGCGAACCGGCCCAATGCCAAGCTGAAGGGCAGTTACATCTACGTGTCGAACGTCTGGTCGCAGGCGGTGCACGACTATCTGGCCGGGGATGCGGATGACCCGCAGCCGGCATTCGATGAGCTTCAGGAACAGATGGAACGGCTGGAACGGCGCGGCTGGTGACGTTGGGGTATGTATTGCCATAACGCGATGTGTGATTTTTGGTGGGTGTATTGTGTCGTTCCGATTAAGATGAGGCATACCCCTGGTGCGGAGAGCAACGAGTGACCCTTGATCTTTCCAGAAGCCCGACCTGCAGCGATTGTCCTATCCGCCACCGGGCGGTCTGTGCCCGGTGCGACGCGGATGAGTTCGCCCGGCTGGAATCAATGAAATACTACCGCAATGTCGAGGCCGGACAGACCATCCTGTGGCGCGGCGACCGGCTTGAGAACGTGGCCTCGCTGGTGCGCGGGGTGGCCTCGATCAGCCAGTCGCTCGAGGATGGGCGGACGCAACTGGTGGGGCTGCTGCTGCCATCGGATTTCATCGGCAGGCCGGGGCGGGACCGGGCGCCCTATGATGTGGTGGCGGTGACCGATGTCACCCTGTGCTGTTTTGCGCGGCGGCCGTTCGAGACACTGATCGAGACCTCGCACGGCATCAGCCGCCGGCTGCTCGAGATGACGCTGGACGAGCTGGATGCGGCCCGCGAATGGATGCTGCTTCTGGGGCGCAAGACCGCGCGCGAGAAGATCGCCACCTTCCTGCGGATGCTGACGCGGCGCAGCCAGTTGCCGGGGGGCGAGGTCGGCGCGACGGTGATGGAGATGCCACTGACGCGCGAGACGATGGCCGATTACCTCGGGCTGACCATCGAGACGGTCAGCCGTCAGATCTCGGCATTGAAGCGCGACGGGGTGATCCGGCTGCATGGCAACCGTGGCGTCGAGGTTCTGAGCCACACGCGGCTGGCGGCCGAGGCCGGCGAGGACGCGCTGATCGACTGATCCCCGCGGTCAGTGCGCCATGAGCACCGGCAGCGGTGCGCGTTCCAGCATGTGGCGGGTGGCGCCGCCGACGATGGCTTCGCGCATCCGGGTGTGGCCATAGGCGCCCATGACGATCATCCCGGCACCGGTTTCCGCCGCGCGCCGGATCAGGATGTCGGCCACGCTCGATTCCGTCCTTGCCAGAACAGACACTTCGGCCTGCACGCCATGCCGTGACAGGTAGCTGGCCAGCGCGCCGCCGGGGTCCGATCTGCCGGGGCCGTGCTTGGGCGGATCGACGATGACGATCTCGGCCAGCTTGGTCTGGCGCAGCAACGGCAGGGCGGCACGGGTCGCGCGGAGCGCCTCGTCGCTTTCGTTCCAGCCGATCAGGATGCGCTCGGGCGGCATGCGTACGGTGACGGTTTCGGGAACCACCAGCGTGGGGGCCGAGGCTTCGAACAGCCCGGCTTCCAGCGCGGTGACACTGTGGACGGTCTCGGCGGGCGCATAGGGCGCAGCCAGAACGAACAGATCGCAGAACCGCGTCTGTTCGGCGATGTAGCGGCCGAGGCCCGGCGCTTGCACCACATGATCGGCAAGTTCCCAGCGCAGGGTTTCGCCCTCGAGCCGCCGGTGGATGGCATCGCGCAGCACCGCGCCCTCGGCCTTGGCCTGATCGGCGTTCTCGCGCAGCAGCACCGCATTGGCGCCCGCGTAATAAAAGCCCGGATCGGTCTGGTCGATGCCGGGGGCGATCACCCTCAGGTGGGCGTCGGTGCGTACCGCCTGGGTGACGGCGGCTTCGAATGCGTCTCCGAGAAGGCTTTCGACGGAGACGAAGGTGGCGATTGAGGGATAGTCCATGGCTGTTCTCCGGTCTGGATATGCCGCGACCCTGCCACAGAGCGCGCCGGTGCGATTTGACGTGGATCAAGGTCGGGCTTCTGCGGCGATGCAATAAGCGGGGCAATTGCGGACCGAGGGTGCGCGACTGCAACGGATGAGCTGATGATGGATTATGTGAAACTTGCCGCGCTCGCGCTGATCGCGCTTCTCGCGGCCATTGCCGCAAACTTCGGGCGTGACCTTGCCTATCAGGTACACGCGCTGATCGTGCTTGCCGTTGCGGGCGGGCTTTTCCTCTGGGTGCTGCGCGGTGCGGACGAGCCGCGCAGCGCGCCGTCGGGCACGCCCGGCTATGACGACGGGGTGATCCGGGCGGGGGTAATCGCCACCGCCTTCTGGGGCATCGCGGGCTTTCTTGTGGGCACTTTTATCGCCTTCCAGCTGGCCTTTCCGGTGCTCAATTTCGACTGGGCGCAGCCCTATGCCAACTTCGGCAGGCTGCGGCCCTTGCACACCAGCGCCGTGGTCTTCGCCTTTGGCGGCAACGCGCTGATCGCCACCTCGTTCTACGTGGTGCAGCGCACTAGCGCCGCAAGGCTCTGGGGCGGCAACCTCGCGTGGTTCGTGTTCTGGGGCTACCAGCTGTTCATCGTGCTGGCCGCGACCGGCTATCTTCTGGGCGCCACCCAGTCGAAGGAATACGCCGAGCCGGAATGGTACATCGACATCTGGCTGACGATCGTCTGGGTGGCCTACCTCGCGGTGTTCCTCGGCACCATCTTCCGCCGTCGCGAGCCGCATATCTACGTCGCCAACTGGTTCTACCTGGCGTTCATCGTGACCGTGGCGATGCTGCACATCGTCAACAACCTCGCGGTGCCGGTGTCGATCTGGGGGTCGAAGTCGGTGCCGCTTTTCGCCGGCGTGCAGGACGCGATGACCCAGTGGTGGTACGGCCACAACGCTGTGGGCTTCTTCCTGACAGCCGGGTTTCTGGGCATGATGTACTATTTCGTGCCGAAGCAGGCCGGTCGCCCGATCTACAGCTACAAGCTGAGCATCATCCACTTCTGGGCGCTGATCTTCCTGTATATCTGGGCCGGTCCGCACCACCTGCACTATACCGCGCTGCCCGACTGGGCCTCGACTCTGGGCATGGTGTTCAGCGTGATCCTGTGGATGCCCAGCTGGGGCGGCATGATCAACGGCTTGATGACCCTGCAAGGGGCATGGGACAAGATCCGCACCGATCCGATCATCCGCATGTTCGTGATGAGCCTTGCGTTCTACGGCATGTCGACCTTCGAAGGCCCGGTGATGTCGATCCGCGCGGTCAATGCGCTGAGCCACTACACCGACTGGACCATCGGCCACGTGCATTCGGGCGCGCTGGGCTGGAACGGGCTGATCACCTTCGCCTGCATCTACTACCTGACGCCCAAGCTCTGGGGCCGGGTGCAGATGCATTCGATGGCGGCGATCAACTGGCACTTCTGGCTCGCGACGCTGGGCATCGTGCTCTACGCGGCCTCGATGTGGGTGACCGGCATCATGGAAGGGCTGATGTGGCGCGAGGTCGATGACCAGGGCTTCCTGGTGCACAGCTTCGCCGACACCGTCGCCGCCAAGCTGCCGATGTACATCGTGCGCGGGCTGGGGGGCATCCTCTACCTGGCCGGGGCCATCATCATGATCTGGAACATGTGGATGACGATCCGCAGCGGGCAGCGTGCCAACGCGCCCCTGCCGGTCGCCGCCGAATAAGGAGACTACGAGCATGGCCGACAATCCCAAGGTTCCGAAGCCGGAGAACGATCCGCTGGTGAGCACGCTGAAGGACTTCCCCGGCGAGATCCCCAACGAGTTGCCGCATCACACCTCGCTGATCCAGCGCCACCACATCCTCGAGAAGAGCCCGACGCTTCTGCTGGTCTTCTCGTTCCTGGTGGTCACCATCGGCGGCATCGTCGAGATCGCGCCGCTGTTCTACCTCGAGAACACGGTCGAGAAGGTCGAGGGCGTGCGGCCCTATTCGCCGCTCGAACTGGCCGGCCGAGAGGTCTATGTCCGCGAGGGGTGCTACACCTGCCATAGCCAGATGATCCGCCCGATGCGCGATGAATGGGAGCGTTACGGACCCTATTCGCTGGCCGCCGAGTCGATGTACGACCATCCGTTCCAATGGGGGTCGAAGCGCACCGGGCCGGATCTGGCCCGGGTCGGCGGGCGTTATTCCGACGCCTGGCATGTCGAGCACATGATCGACCCGCAGTCGGTGGTGCCCGAGTCGGTGATGCCCGGCTATGCCTTCCTGGCCGAAACGCCGATCGAGGCCGATCACATCCCCGACCTGCTGGCGGCGCATCGCGCGGTGGGCGTGCCCTACAGTGACGAGATGATGACCGAGGCGGTGGCGGACTTCCGGGCGCAGGCCGATCCCGACAGCGACTGGGACGGGCTGGTGGCGCGCTATCCGGGCGCGGTGGTGTCGAATTTCGACGGCGCGCCGGGGATCACCGAGATGGATGCGCTGATCGCCTACATGCAGATGCTTGGCACGCTGGTCGATTTCTCGACCTTCGTCGCCGACGCGAGCCGCTGAGGAGGGTGTGATGGAAACCTATACCCTGCTGCGCGCCTTCGCCGACAGCTGGATGCTTCTGGCGCTGACGCTGTTCTTTCTGGGGGTCGTGGTCTGGGCGTTCCGCCCGGGCAGCGGCCCGACCCATCGCGACACCGCGGCCATTCCGTTCCGCCATGACGAGGCAGGCGCCCCGGGCGAGACCCAATCGGAGCAAGACACATGAGCGATCACAAGAAGACGGCCGAGACCGAGGGTCCCGGCACCACCGGCCACACCTGGGACGGGATCGAGGAACTGAACAATCCCCTGCCGCGCTGGTGGCTCTGGACCTTTTACGCCACCATCCTGTGGGGGGTGATCTACACCATCGCCTATCCGGCCTGGCCGCTGATCAACCAGGCGACCGCCGGGGTGATGGGCTATTCCACCCGCGCCGAGGTGGCCGAGGCCATTGCCGCGCACGAGGCCAAGAATGCCGATCTGACCGAGGCTCTTGCGGGTGCCGAACTGGCGGAACTGCCGGACAACGCCGATCTGCACCGCTATGCCGTCGCGCGGGGCGCGGCAGTGTTCCGCACAAACTGTTCGCAGTGCCACGGCGCGGGCGCGGCAGGCGCGGTCGGGTATCCCAACCTGCTGGACGACGACTGGCTCTGGGGCGGCGACATCGAAGCGATTGCCTGGACGGTGCGGCACGGCATCCGCACGGACACCGATCCGGACGCCCGCTGGTCGGAGATGCCGGCCTACGACGAGATGCTGAGCGACGCCGAAATTTCTTCGGTGGTCGCGCATGTGCAGGGGCTGAGCGGGGACGCGCCCGAGGGCGCTGACATAGCTCTGGGTGCGCAGGTCTTCGCCGACAATTGTGCCGCTTGCCACGGCGAGGCCGGGCGCGGCATGACCGAGCTGGGCGCGCCGGACCTGGGCGATGCCATCTGGCTTTACGGCGGCTCGGCCGAGGCGATTGAGCACAGTGTGCGCGCGGCGCGGTTCGGCGTGATGCCCCCTTGGGGTGGGCGGCTGCAGGCGGCGGACGTCAATGCCGTCGCCGCCTATGTGCACGCGCTCGGCGGCGGCGAATAAAGGCCGCGTCGGAAAAACGGAGGCGGGCGCTTGACCTGTATCAAGGCAGGCGCCCGCCGTGCGGCCTAGACAATCCCTGACCACAGCATCGGAGCGCCTCGGGTGAGCCAGACCGAAACCCCATCTCTTTTCGCGGCGCATGAGCCGATCTTTCCGCGCCGTGTCTCGGGCCGTTTCCGGCGGCTGAAGTGGTGGATCATGGGCGTGACGCTCGCGATCTACTATCTGACTCCGTGGCTGCGCTGGGACCGGGGGCCGGACCTGCCGGACCAGGCAGTGCTGGTCGATCTGGCCGGGCGGCGGTTCTATTTCTTCTGGATCGAGATCTGGCCGCACGAGTTCTATTTCGTGGCCGGGCTGCTGATCATGGCAGGCTTCGGGCTGTTCCTGTTCACCTCGGCGCTGGGGCGGGTGTGGTGCGGTTATGCCTGCCCGCAGACGGTCTGGACCGACCTGTTCATGCTGGTCGAGCGCTGGATCGAAGGCGACCGCAACGCCCGGGTGCGGCTGTGGAACGCGCCATGGTCGGCGAAGAAGTGGCGGCTGCGGGTGACGAAATGGACGGCCTGGCTGCTGATCGCCGCGGCGACCGGTGGCGCCTGGGTGTTCTATTTCACCGATGCACCGACGCTGGCGCGGGACCTGCTGACCTTGCAGGCGCCGCCGATCGCATGGACCACCATCGGCGTGCTGACCGCGACGACCTTCGTGCTGGGCGGTTTCATGCGCGAACAGGTCTGCATCTACATGTGCCCCTGGCCGCGTATCCAGGGCGCGATGATGGACGACCGGTCGCTGACCGTGGCCTATCGCGACTGGCGCGGCGAGCCGCGTGGCAAGCACCGCAAGGCCAAGGGTGCGGAAGCTCTGGGCGACTGCATCGACTGCATGGCCTGCGTCAACGTCTGCCCGACCGGCATCGACATCCGCGACGGCCAGCAGATGGAGTGCATCACCTGCGCGCTCTGCATCGACGCTTGCGACGAGGTGATGGGCAAGATCGGCAAGCCGCGCGGGCTGATCGACTATCTTGCGCTGGCGGACGAGGCCGACGAGCGCGCCGGCCGGCCGGTGCCGTCGCTGGCGCGGCACGTGTTCCGGCCGCGGACGCTGATCTATACCGGGCTCTGGGCGCTGGTCGGCGTCGGCCTGCTGGTGGCGCTTTTCGTGCGGTCGGACCTTGGGCTGAGCGTGGCCCCGGTGCGCAACCCCACCTTCGTCACCCTGTCGGACGGCGCGATCCGCAACACCTACGTGCTGCGGCTCAGGAACCAGACCGGTGCGGCCACCGAGGTGATGCTGTCCCTTGCTGCGCCGGGGCTGAGGCTCGCGCTGGAGGGGGCACCGGCGGACGTGACCACCGTCACGGTGCCAGCGGACGACATGCTTCAGGTGCGGGCCTATGTGACGGCGCCGGCCGGATCCGAGGCCGCGGTGCGCGCCACCAGTGATGTCAGGCTGTGGGCGGCCACCGCCGAGGGCGCGCGGACCTCGCGCGAGACCACGTTTCATGGAAAGGAAGTGCGATGACGGGTGAAATTCGAGGCTGGCATGTGCTGGCGGGCTTCGTGCTGGCCTTCGGCACGATCATTGCGGTCAACCTGACTCTCGCGGTCAAGGCCGTGGCGACCTTTCCGGGGCTGGAAACCGCGAACACCTATGTCGCCAGCCAGAGCTTCGACGCAGATCGTGCGGCGCAAGAGGGCCTGGGCTGGTCGGTGGCGGTCCGGGCGGAAGAGGGGCGGTTGCACCTGAGTTTCCGCGACGACGTCGGACCGGTGCAGCCGAGGATCGTCAGCGCGGCGCTCGGGCGGGCGACGCATGTGGCAGCCGACATGGAACCGGCCTTCCGCTTCGACGGCGATGGCTTTGTCGCGCCGGTCGAGCTTGCGCCGGGCAACTGGAACCTGCGTCTGGTGGCCGAGGCCGCGGACGGCACCCGGTTCCGGCGCCGGTTTGCCCTGCGGGTGGCGCCATGACGAGCCTCGCCGCTTGTCCCGGATGCGTCGCCGTGCAAGGCGGCGGCTGGACGCGGTCCGAGGTTGCGGAAGCCGGCGACAAGCTGGTGCTGTCGGTGCCGGAGATGCGTTGCGCGGCCTGCCTGACGACGGTTGAGACCGCCCTGGCCGGGCTGCCCGGCGCGTTGGGTGCGCGGGCGAACTTTGGCCGCAAGCAGGTGACGGTCGCGGGCCGCGTGGACCCGGAGGCAGCCATCGCAGCATTGCAGGCCCAAGGCTATGCGGCGCAGGAGTTGGACGGCGATTTGCTGGACGCAGAGGCCGATCCGGAGGGGCGCAGGCTGCTGACCAGCCTCGCGGTCTCGGGCTTCGCGATGATGAACGTGATGTTGCTGAGCGTCGCGGTCTGGTCGGGGGCGACCGATGCGACGCGGGAGATGTTTCACTGGATTTCGGCAGCGATTGCCCTGCCGGCGGTGGCGTTCGCGGCGCAGCCGTTCTTCCGGTCGGCGTGGCGGGCGCTATCGGCCCGGCGGCTGAACATGGACGTGCCGATCAGTCTGGCGATCCTGCTGGCCTCGGGGATGTCGCTTTACGAGGTCGCGGCCGGCGGGCACCACGCCTGGTTCGACGCGGCGCTGTCGCTGACCTTCTTTCTGCTTGCAGGGCGCTATCTCGATCACCTGACCCGGAGGGCGGCGCGCTCTGCAGCGTCGGAACTGACGGCGCTTGAGACGCGGCGGGTGACGCGGCTCGAGGCCGGGGGGCCGGTGCTGGCCCGCCCGGCGGACTTGCAGCCGGGCGACCTGTTGCGGCTGCGCGCCGGCGAGCGGCTGGCGGCGGACGGGGTGCTTCGCGAAGGCATGGCGCGGGTGGATCGCAGCCTGCTGACGGGCGAGAGCGCGCCGGTCGCGGTGGCGGCGGGCGCGCCGCTGAAGGCCGGTGAGATCGTGCTCGACAGTCAGGTGACGGTCGAGGTGACGGCAGCGGGCGAAGACACCACGCTACGGCGTCTGGCGGCGCTGGTGGAGCGGGCCGAGACGGCGCGCAACCGTTATACGGCGCTGGCCGACCGGGCGGCGGCGATCTATGCGCCGGTGGTGCACCTGCTGGCCCTGTTTGCCTTCGCAGGCTGGGTCTGGGCCACGGGGGATGCGCGGCTGTCGCTGAACGTGGCGGTGGCGGTTCTGATCATCACATGTCCCTGTGCCCTCGGGCTGGCGGTGCCCGCGGTGTCCACGGCGGCGGCCGGACGGCTCTATCGCGCGGGTTTTCTGCTGCGGCACGACACGGCGCTAGAGCGGCTGGGCGAAATCGACACCGTGGTGTTCGACAAGACCGGAACGCTGACCATCGGGCAGGCCGCACTGGACCTGTCGGAGTTGAGTGACGACGAGCAGACGGCGCTTGCGGCGCTGGCCGGGGCGTCGGATCACCCGGTGGCGCGGGCCTTGGCAGCGGCGCTGCCGGTCAGCACCCCGATCACGGGTGTGCGCGAGGTCGCGGGACGCGGAGTGGAAGGTGTGTGTAACGGTCAGGTGGCGCGGCTGGGGCGTTCGGATTGGGTTGGCGGTGACGGTGACGGCACCGCGTTCCGGCTGGGCGACGGCACAGTGCGTGCGCTGCGGATCGACGAACACCTGCGGCCGGGGGCCGCGCAGGCGGTGGCCGACCTGCAGCGTCTGGGCCTGCCGGTCCACCTGCTGAGCGGCGACCGTCCGGAGGCGGCGGCAGAGGTCGCGCGGCGGCTGGGGATCGCGACCGTCGCGGCGGCGATGCAGCCGGAAGACAAGATCGCCTATCTGGAACGGCTGGCCGAGCACGGCGCGCGGGTGCTGATGATCGGCGACGGGCTGAACGACACGGCGGCGCTGGCGGCGGCGCATGCCTCGCTGGCGCCGGCCTCGGCGCTCGATGCCTCGCGCGCGGCGGCGGATGTGGTGCTGGTGCGCGAGGACATGGCGCTGCTGCCGCTGGCCATACGGACGGCGCGGGCGGCCCGGCGGCGGATGCGCGAGAATTTCGCCATCGCGGCAGGCTACAACATGATCGCCATTCCGCTGGCACTGGCCGGGCTGGCGACCCCGCTGATGGCGGCGCTGGCGATGTCGACGTCGTCGATCACGGTGGTGTTGAACGCAATGCGGGGACCGGGACGATGAATGTTTTGGTGGTGTTGGTGCCGGTGTCGCTGATCCTCGGAGGTCTGGGGCTGGCGGCGTTTCTCTGGACGATACGGGCCAACCAGTACGAGGACCTCGAGGGCGATGCCTGGCGGATCCTGGGCAGGGATGATCCGCCTGAGTGAGATCAGCCGAGGTGCAGCCGGTTCGGGGCGGTCAGGACCTCGCAGCGGCCGTTGCGGGTGCGGGTCACGAGGGTGAGGTTGCACTCCTGCGCCAGACGTACGGCATAATCGGTGGCCGCCGAGACGGCGATGACCACCGGGACGCCAAGGGCAGCGGCCTTCTGTACCATCTCGGTGGAGACGCGCGACGTCAGCACAAGCGCGCCGGTGGCGGGGTCCAGCCCCGCGCCCGAGATCGCGCCCGCGAGCTTGTCGAGGGCGTTATGCCGGCCGACGTCTTCCCGCGCCAGCACGATGCCGGCGCCCGGTTGCAGGAATCCGGCGGCATGGCTGGCGTGGGTGCGGTCGTGCTCGGGCTGGTGGGCGCGAAGCAGGTCGGGGGCGGCGCAGGCTTCGGCGCGGGACAGGCGAAGGGGGCCGTCAGGCAGACGGGGCAGGCGGCGAGCGACCTTGGCGAGGCTGTCGATGCCGCACAGGCCGCAGCCGACGGGGCCGATCATCGACCGCTGGCGTTGGGCGATGCGGGCGGCGGCAGGGCCGCGCAGCCAGAACCGGGCCTCGAAGCCTTCGTCATGTTCGACGATCTCGAGGTCTTCGATCTCGTCAAGTGTGGTGGCGATGCCTTCGGTGAGGGCGAAGCCGGTGGCAAAGTCGTGCAGGTTGCGCGGAGTGGCCATCATGACGGCCAACGTCGTGGCGTTGCAGACAATGGCGACCGGGGCCTCCTGCACCAGCGGCAGCGGCGCGGTGAGGGGTGTGTAAAGGGTCATGCGATCACCTCCACCGGGGTGCCCTTGTAGGCCGGGGTCTGCGAATTCTTTTCGTGATAGGCCAGCGGAACCAGGGGATTGAGCTCGGGGAAGTACCCCGCGACACAGCCGGCAGGCAGGTCGTAGGCAGTGAGTGTGAGACCGTCGACGCGGCGGCGGTGGCCGTCGTCTATGGCGCAGCTAAGGCTGACTTTCTGGCCATCCTCCAGGCCGAGACGGGCAATCTCGTCGCGGTTCATCAGGACGATCATGCGGCTGCCCTCAAGCCCGCGAAGGCGGTCGGAGAAGCCGTAGATCGTGGTGTTGAACTGGTCGTTCGAGCGCAGGGTGACGAGGGTCATGGTACGGTCACCGGCGGGTGCCTCGCCTAGCGCCGAGAGCGTGGTCGGGGTGGTGAACTGGGCCTTGCCGCTGTCGGTCTGCCATTGGCGGTGGCGGGCCGGGTTGCCGCGATAGAAGCCGCCGGGTTCGAACATGCGTTCGTTGAAGTCGGCGAAATCGTCGGGAAAGGTCTCGGCGATCAGTTCGCGGACAATGTCGTAATTGGCCGTCCAGGCATCCCATTGCAGCTTTGGGTTGGGTGGCAAGGTGGCCTTGGCGATGCCCGCGATGATGGCCAGTTCGGACCGGCAATGATCGCTGGGGGGCTCGGCCTCACCGAGAGAGGCGTAGATGTGCGAGAGCGAATCTTCCATGGTCACCGCCTGCGGACCCGTTTCCTGGATGTCCGTGTCGGTTCGGCCAAGGCAGGGCAGCAAATAGCCCGTCCGGCCGGGCACAAGGTGGGTGCGGTTCAGCTTGGTGGCGATGCAGACGGTGAGGGGCAGGGAGGGCCAGGCCTCTTCCATCCGGGTGCGGTCGGGCAGGGCCCGGACGAGGTTGCCGCCGAGCAGGATCATCGCCTTGACAGAGCCGTTCAGGATGCCTTCGCAGGCCTTGACGGCGTTCAGGCCGTCCTTGGTGGGGGCGTTGATGTCGAACATCTGGCTGAGCTTGTCGGCGGGCATGTGGGCGGATTTCTCGCCGATGCCGACGGTGCGTTGGCCCTGCACGTTGGAATGGCCGCGCACCGGCGAGATGCCGGCGCCTGTCTTGCCCATGTTGCCGCGCATCAGCAGCAGGTTGCAGAGCATCCCGAGGTTGAGCCAGCCGTTGACATGCTGGGTGAGGCCCATGCCGTAGATGCCGATGGCGCGGTCGGCGGACAGGTAGATTTCGGCAGCTTCCTCGATCATGGCGCGGCTCAGACCGGAGTTCCGCTCGATCTCATCCCACGGTGTATCACGGACAGCCGCGATCATCGCGTCGTAGCCTTCGGTCTCGGCCTCTATGAAGGCGCGGTCAATGACGGTGCCTGGGGCCGCGTCTTCGGCCTGCGACACGCATTTGATGAGGCCGGCGAGCGCGGCGACGTCGCCGCCGGGACGGACCTGAAAGTATTTCTCGGAGATCCGCGTCGGTTTGCCGACGGTCATCTGTACCGGGTTCTGCGGATCGACGAACTCGATCAGGCCGCGTTCACGAATGGGATTGAAGGTGACGATCCGGCAGCCGCGCTCGACGGCGGCCTTGAGGGTATGCAGGAAGCGCGGCGCATTGGTGCCGGTGTTCTGGCCGAAGAAGAAGATCGCATCGCAATGGTCGAAATCTTCCAGCGTGCAGGTGCCCACCGGGGTGCCGATGTAGGTCTGCAGGTTCACGCTGGTCGTCTCGTGACACATGTTGGACGACTGCGGCAGGTTCTGATGGCCCAAGGCGCGGGCAAACAGCGCGTAGAGATATGACGCTTCAAGCCCGGCGTGGCCGGAAGAGTAGAACACCGCCTCATCGGGGTCGATGGCCTGAAGCTGTTGGCCGATGTCGGCAAAGGCCGCGTCCCAGCTGACCGGGCGATAGCGGTCGGTGGCGGCGTCGTACTTCATCGGCTCGGTCAGGCGACCGGCCTTTTCGAGGTCGTGGTCATGCCATGTCTTCAGCTCGGTCAGGGTGTGGCTGGCAAAGAAGTCGCGGTCGGCGCGGTTCTTGTCGAGTTCCCAAAGCGTGGCCTTGGCGCCGTTTTCGCAGAATTCGAAGGTATGGGGCTTGGCCGGCTTGGCCCAGGCACAGGACGTGCACATCATGCCGCCGGGTTTGTTTTGCGTCGACAGGATCTTCAGCGCGACGGCCGAGGGTTTCGCCTCGCCGAAGATGCGGGTTACGCCGTGCAGGGACCCCCAGCCTCCGGTCGCGCTTTCGTAATGCGGCGTGTCGGGGTCTTGTCCGGTCTTGTTGTGCTGCGGGTGTCGGGGTCTGTCGGCCATGGAGCCCTCCTGTCGGATCCTTGCAAGCTCAACTGGTGAAGCGACTGGGGTGTTCCGGTGGCGGCTTGGCAACAGCGCGCCTCTGCCGGTGTTTTGGCTTTTCTTGCCCACGCCGGTCTGCGAAACAGGCGGCAATAATGCCAACGGGGTCAGACATGCGCCGGATCATCCTTCCCAGCCTTTTCGCAGTTCTTCTCGTCGCTGGGTGCGGCGGCGTCGGCGGCAGCCGCTCGGTCGTGGACCGCGTTGGCGAGGACGACTTCCTGAAGCTGAGGGCCGGGCCGGGATTGGAATTCAGGACGATCCTCGGACTGCCCGAGGGCACGGAAGTGGTGCGGCGGGATTGCGTGACCGAGCTGGGGCAGCTTTGGTGCCGGGTGTCGCTTGCCGATGCGCCGGGAATGACCGGCTACGTGGCGGCGGACTACCTTACTGCACGCTGAGCCGGAGGTGCGCCGCGCGGCCGGCGGCGGGGGCGTGCTGCCCCTGCGGCACCAATTGCGGCAAGACCGGGGCAGTCGAATCGAGCAAAGCCCTTGGTGTGTCGCCAACGGGTGGCCAATTCAGAGGATGCCTGCCGATTGGTTCTCTAAGACAAACAGCGCTTGCCCGATTTTAACCACAATGTCAGCCTTCCCGATCCATGTGCCTGATTTCACGAAGTGTGTACCAGGGTATTGGATTCAGACTGGATATCCAATGGTATAATTGTTTTCATACAATGGGTTAGTCAGCATATGCCCCTTGATCGAAGGAACATCCATAGGTTGATTTAACCGCTACGCAATACCCGTAAGTATCTGTTTGCGAACGCGATGTGGACTTTTTTCAGACAATTTCTCCTTTGTTTAAGGCGAAGCCCGCCATATTCTCTCAACTGCCCACTGGGGGGTGAAAATCTGCTGGCCACGGGGGCGGCCGCTGAACCGTTGTACGTCGCAAGACGGATGGAATGTGATTGGCTTCGCCGCAAGGTGACGCTGGCCGCTGCCGGGTAAGACTTGCCCGCAGCACAAGTCCCGTCCGGCCATATCGAGCCCGTACAACATGAAACGCAAGGCGGCGCGCGACCGGGGTGAAACCATGCCCGGGACCGTCCGAAGGTGGAACGTGAAGGGATCGTGGATGCCAGACTTGAGAACTCTCGAAGGCCAATTGGAACGGCCAGGCGCAGAGGCAAAAACCGGCGGCCGCGGACAATCTGCGTACATCGAGCCCAAATGTAACAGCTATTACGAGGGGAGGCGTTGGTAACGTGCCCATTACCAGAAACAACGTATCGAACCAGAGCGACGGCGGCGGTCCGCCCCCTTCGGAACTTGACGGCATCGTCGAAGGCACCAGTGGCGACGACACGATTGACGTCAGCTATACCGGCGACCCCGAAGGCGATATGGTCGACAATTCCGACAACATCTTTTCGGACGATCCGGCGGATTCCGAGGACGATATCATCGAGGCCTACGAAGGCAACGACAGCGTCCTTGCGGGTGACGGCGACGACTTTGTCGACGGTGGCGAAGGCCACGACACGCTGAAATCGGGTGACGGCAATGACACCATCCTCGGCGGCGAAGGCAACGACGAGATCGATACCAGCGGCCACGATCCGGCCATCGACCGCGAGACATTTCCCGGCGTTCCGGTCGATCCCGATCCCGAGAACGACCGTGACAGCGTTGACGGCGGCCTCGGCAACGACACCATCAGGACCGGCGACGACCGCGACACTATCGACGGCGGCGAAGGCGATGACGTCATCTACTCGGGCATCGATGATGACCTTGTCAGCGGTGGCGAAGGCAATGACCTGATCGAGGACATCCAGGGCGCCGACACCATCGACGGCGGCGACGGCGACGACACGATCATTGCCGGCTTCGACACCTTCTCGGACTACGAGGGCGACGATCCGAACCTGCCGATCGGGTCCATCACCTCGGACCCCAATACCGACGACGGTCGCGACCATGTCAGCGGTGGTGCCGGCAACGACAGCATCATGACCGGCGACGACAGCGACACCATCGACGGTGGCACCGGCAACGACACCATCGACGCCGGCATCGACGATGACCTTGTCGACGGCGGCGACGGCGCGGACAGCATCATCGGCGGTCACGGTTCGGACACCATCACCGGTGGCGCGGGCGACGACAGCATCGACGCCAGCGCGCAGACCAGTGCGACGGACTTCAACAACGAGCCCGACGCGACGGACCCGGTGCAGGACAACGACCGCGACTTTGTCGATGCCGGTGACGGCAACGACACCGTGTTCGGCGGCGACGACGACGACACGCTGATCGGCGGCGCCGGCGACGACGTGCTGGACGGCGGCATCGACGAAGACCTGCTGGAAGGCGGCGAAGGCGCCGATACCATCTTCGGCGGCGACGGGCGCGACACCATCGTCGGCTCGAACGTCGGTGACAGCGTCGACGGCGGTGACGGCCCGGCGGGCGATGGCCCGGACGGCCTGCCCAATGACTACGACACGCTGGACCTGACCGGCTCGGCTCCTGCGGGCGGTTCGCTTTCGGTGACCTATACCTCGGCCGACCGCGAAGACGGCTTCGTCGAGTATTTCGACGACACCGGCACGCTTTTGGGCACCTCGACCTTCGAGGACATCGAGAACGTCATCCCGTGCTTCACGCCCGGAACGACGATCGCGACGCCCACCGGCGAACGGCTGATCGAGGATCTGCAAGAGGGCGACCGGGTCATCACCCGCGACAATGGCCTGCAGGAAATCCGCTGGCTGGGCGCCACGGAACTGACCGGTCACAGGCTGGCGCGCGCGCCGCACCTGCGTCCGATCCTGATCCAGGCTGGCAGCCTCGGTGACAACCTGCCTGAGCAGGACATTCTGGTCAGCCCGCAGCACCGCGTTCTGATGACCAGTGAAAAGGCGCAGCTCTACTTCGAGGAGCGCGAGGTTCTGGTTGCGGCCAAGCACCTGACGCATCTCGATGGCGTCGATGAGGTGGGCACCCTCGGGGTGACCTATATCCACTTCATGTTCGACCAGCACGAGGTCGTCCTGTCGAACGGCGCATGGACCGAAAGCTTCCAGCCCGGCGACATGACGATGCAGGGCATGGGCGAGAAGTCGAAGGCGGAGATCTACGAGCTGTTCCCAGAGCTGGAGACGGAAGAGGGCATCCGCGACTACACCGCGGCGCGCCGTTCGCTGAAGAAACACGAAGCCAAGCTTCTGGCGCGCTGAGCGCCAGACCATCCGGCATATGCAGCTCGCCGGCCGGCAGACTTGGCGCCCGGCGGACAATGAAGCCAGGGACGGGAAACTGTCCCTGGCTTTATGCGTGTGCCTGCGCGATGCCACGGTGTTGACACGCAAAAGACCCAGACCTGCCCGATTTGCGCCACAATCTCTCGTCAGCGTTGTTTCTTGAAGCAGTATACCAAAGGGTAGTTTATAATTTAGGTTGAGTTATCCCTTTATGCGTTGGCTGCAGGTGCAGCCTGACGTGAACTGCCGCAACGTCACCCTAAAATCGCTTTGGATCAAAGCCTCTACCCCACCACGGGCCTTATTTTGAACCGTTTTCGCCTAAAATTCTCGCGATAAAGATCAAGGCGCGATGACGCCGTGACGAGCAGGTCAACGAGAATCAGGGGCAAACATGCCAAGCGGTTATCTGGTCAACTTGGGAGACAACTCCCTAGACGTGAACGACGCGATCGGGATTCCGGCGTCGAACTTCACGATCCATTCCGTTCTGGGAGCCGGGTCCTGGACATGGTCGGGCACCTGGGCCGGCAATGGCCAGAACTACAACAACATCAACGACGGCGGCACCTTCTACCTCGCGACCTCCGGTCAGGTGTTCTTCGTGCCCGACCGTTGGGACGTCACCGCCGGCACGGCATCGGTAGCCTCCACGCCACCGAACAGCGGCGATCTGTTCCTCAACGGCACCGATCTGGCGGACGTGATCGACGCCAGCTATGTGGATCCGGATGGCCAGGTGGTCGACGGCGGCGATGGCAGCGGTGCGCTGGGTCACGAGGACACCATCCTTGCAGGCGCCGGCAACGACAGCGTGAATGCCGGGCTGGAGGCCGATGTGGTCTTTGCCCAAGCCGGTGACGACACCGTTGACGGCGGAACCGGCGACGACACGCTTTACGGTGGCGACGGTGCCGATAGCCTGATGGGCGGCGCGGGCGCTGACGAGATTTCGGGCGATGCGGGCAACGATACGATCGACGGCGGTGCCGGCAACGATTCCCTCGATGGCGGCGATGGCGACGACGTTGTTTCCGGAGGCGCGGGCAACGATACGATCGACGGCGGCGCCGGCAACGACCAACTGAATGGCGATGCCGGGACCGACGAGATCCTGGGCGGAGACGGGCTCGACACCATCGACGGTGGGCTGGAGGCCGACACGCTGCATGGTGGTGGTGGCGACGACAGCATGGCTGGCGGCGACGGCGCTGACCTGATGCATGGTGACAGCACCGGCGGCGCGATCGGCACGGGATCGGACGATATCGGCTCGATCCTGATGACGGCGGGCAATATCCGCGCGGGATCGAACACCGGCGACCTGACAGACGCGCAGGTCGGCGACAGCGTGATCTATGACAACGCCGGCAACATGGCCAACGGCGATCCGGTGGTGATCCGGCTGACGGTCACCGAAATCACCGATCCCGGGCTGACGGTCACGCTGAACTACAACACCTCCAACGGCCCGATCCTGATCGACGGCAATGGCAACCCGGGGATGGCCGGGGAATCGGTTTCCTTCACGGTTGAGTTCCTGAACGGCAACACGCTCGAGCCGCTGGTGGTCAGCGGCGCGGCCAACATCATCGACATCGATGACAACGCCGGCGCAGGCGCCGAATTCGTCACGCTCGATCCCAGCAACTTCAACGGCTATGCGCTCGACACCGCCTCGTCGCTGAACGTCGTGACCGGGCCGGACGGCATCACCGGCACCGGCACGCAGGGCAACGGGGCCGCCGACCAACCGGCGTGGATGACCGGCCTGTTCACCGATCAGTCGCAGCTGAACTTCACCCTCGGCGCGGTCGAGAACGGTGCGGCCTATGGCTTCAACGGCGCGGAACTGAGCACGCCGGTGGTGACCGAGGTCAACAGCGGCGGCAGCGACACCATGGAGGGCGGCGCAGGCGCCGACACCATCTTGGGCGGCAGCGGCAATGACAGCCTGTCGGGCGGTGCGGACAACGATCATCTTGTCGGCGGTGTCGGCGATGACACCCTGGATGGCGGCACCGGCGCTGACAGCGTCGAAGGCGGCAGCGGCGACGACGTGATCCGGCTGGGCGACAGCTTTGGCAACGACACCATCATCGGCGGCGAGACCGGCGAGACGCTGGGCGACACGCTCGATCTGTCGGGCAACACCACTGGCGTCACCGTCGACCTGAGCGGCGCGGACCCGGAGGCAGGCACCGTCTCGGCGGGCACCGACACCGCCACCTTCAGCGAGATCGAGAACATCACGCTGGGGGCCGGGCAGGATACCGTGGTGCTGGCGGACGGATCGGGCGCGGACAGGGTCGAAGGCTTCGACATGACCGACCGGGGCGACGGTTATACCCGCGACCAGGTCGATGTCTCGGGCATGACCACCGATGGCGTGACGCCGGTCACCGCCGATGACGTGGTGGTCACCGACGACGGTCTGGGCAACGCGGTGCTGACCTTTCCGGGCGGCGAGACGCTTACCCTGATCGGTGTCGCGCCGGCGCAGGTCGACAGCTTCGCCGAACTGGTGCACATCGGCATCCCGCCGGGCCGCGACTTCATCGTCGAAGGCACCGCCGGCGCCGACACGATCGACGGCGGCTATCTTGGCGATCCCGAGGGCGACCTGATCGACGCGGCCGACAACCTGTTGGTCAACAACGACGATTCGATCGAGGCCTATGGTGGCAACGACAGCGTGCTGGCCGGGGATGGCGCGGATACCGTCCATGCGGGCACCGGCTCGGACACCGTCGAAGGCGGTGCGGGCAATGACCTGATCTTCGGCGATGCCGACAACGATTCGCTGCTGGGCGGGCAGGGCTCGGACACCATCTTTGGCGGTCTCGGTTCCGACACCATCCTCGGGGGCGACGGCGGCGACAGCCTGTCCGGCGGGACCGGCAACGATTCGATTCTCGGCGGGGCGGGCGCGGACACCCTTGTCGGCGGCACCGGCAACGACGATATCGACGGTGGGCTGGGCAACGACCTGATCCTCGGCGGCGACGACACGGACTCGCTCTTGGGCGGGCAGGGGGCGGACACCATCGACGGCGGCACGGGCGCCGACACCCTGCGGGGCGGCACCGAGGCCGACAGCCTGACCGGCGGCACCGGCAACGACAGCCTGTTCGGCGACGAGGGCGCGGATACGCTGATGGGCGGCGCCGGTGCGGATTCGCTCGACGGTGGCAGCGAGAACGACCTGCTCTTCGGCGGCAGCGAAAACGACACGCTGTTCGGCAACACCGGCGACGATACCCTGCATGGCGGTGACGGGCAGGATTACCTGCGCGGCTCCTTCGGTGCGGACGAATTGCACGGTGGTGCCGGCGCGGACAGTCTCTGGGGCGGGTTCGGCGACGACACCTTCGTCATCGAGGACGGCTTCGGCAACGACACCATCGACGGTGATGCACCGAACGAGACGCTGGGCGACACCCTGGACCTGAGCGCCACCACCACCGGCCTGCGTGTCGACCTGAGTGACGTGAACCCCGAGAACGGCAGCTTCAGCGACGGCACCAGCACGGCCACCTTCACCGATATCGAGAACATCGTTCTTGGCGGCGGTAACGACACCATCGCGCTGGCCGATCTGGGCGGCGCCGACATCGTTCAGGGTTTTTCGGCGCCGACGGTGAACGGCGACGGCTCTCTGACCGGCAACGACGTGCTGGACGTGAGCGCGCTGACCTCGGACGGCGGCACGACTCCGGTCAACGTGCTCGACGTGGTGGTGAGCGACGACGGCTTCGGCAACGCGGTGCTGAACTTCCCCGGCGGCGAGAGCCTGACGCTGGTGGGGATCGCCCCTGCAACGGCGGCGGATCACGGTTTCCTCATTGCGATCGGCATTCCGTCGAACCTGATCGTCGACGGCACCACCGGGGCCGACGCCATGGGCACCACCTATGTCGACAGCCAGGGCGACCAGATTGACGGCAGCGACGGGCTTGCCGACACCATCATGGGCTATGCCGGCGATGACACCATCGACGGTGGGCTGGCGGCCGACACCATCGACGGCGGCGCCGACAACGACCTGATCTCGGGCGGGGCCGGCGCCGACGTGATCCTGGGCGGTACGGGCAGCGATACCATCGACGGCGGCACCGAGAACGACCAGATTTCGGGCGGCGACGGCGCGGATGTGCTGGCCGGCGGTGCGGGTGCCGACACGCTCGACGGGGGCTCGGGCAACGACACCATCGACGGCGGCACCGAGAACGACCAGATTTCGGGTGGCGACGGCGCGGATGTGCTGGCCGGCGGGGCGGGCAACGACACGCTCGACGGTGGCACGGGCAACGACACGCTGACGGCCGACGCGGGCAACGACAGCCTGAGCGGCGGTGCGGGCGACGATACCTTTGTCTTCAGCGATATCACCGGCAACGCGACCGTCATCGGCGGCGAGACCGCAGAGACGGCGGGCGACACGCTCGACCTGTCGGGCGTGACCGAGGATCTGACGGTCGACCTGACCGGCGTCGATCCCGAAGCGGGCACCGTCAGCGACGGCACCGCGACCACCACCTTCTCTCAGATCGAGACGATCACGCTGGGCGGCGGCACCGATACGCTGGTGCTGGCGGATGGCTCGGGCGCGGACCGCGTGGCCGGTTTCACCGGACCGACGCCGGTGGGCGATGGCACCTACACCGGCGGCGACCAGCTTGACGTCAGCGGGCTGACTTCGGACGGCGGTGTCACGCCGGTGCATGTCGGCGACGTGGTGGTCAGCGACGACGGCTTCGGCAACGCGGTACTGACTTTCCCCGGTGGCGAGAGCCTGACACTTGTGGGGGTCGCCCCCGCCGCAGCCGGCGATCCGGCCTGGCTGGTCGCGGCGGGCATCCCCACGGACGGGATCCTGACCGGCACGGCCGGCAATGACACCATCGTCGCGGGCAGCTGGATCGACGAAGACACGGACGTTGTCGACGGCGGCGACGCGCATCTGCCCGGCGAGGCGCCGCAGGACGACATCATCCGCGCGGGCCTCGGTGACGACAGCGTTGTCGCGGGACTTGGCAATGACGACATTGACGGCGGTTTCGGCAACGACACGCTGGACGGCGGCGCCGGCAACGACAGTATCCTCGGTGGCGCGGGCGCCGACCTGATTACCGGCGGGGCCGACAACGATACCCTGGCCGGTCAGGACGGCGCCGACACGCTGGACGGTGGCGCCGGTGCGGACCTTTTGAGCGGTGGCGAAGCAGCCGACAGCCTGAGCGGCGGGGCAGGCGACGACACGCTTGACGGCGGGATAGGTGCGGACACGCTGGAGGGCGGTGCCGGAAACGACGTTATCCAGGGCGGGGCCGATCAGGACAGGATCACGCTGAACCCCTCGGAAGGCGTCGATGTCATTGACGGCGGCAGCACCGGCACCGATCAGGATACACTGGGCCTGACCGACGCTCTGGGCGCCACAGTCACCCTGACCGGCAACGAGGCCGGCACCGTCACTACCGGCAGCGGCAGCGCGACCTTCACCGAGATCGAGGCGCTGGAACTGGGCGCGGGTGACGACACGGTCCAGGGCGGCGGCGGCAACATCGGCATGACGATCGACGGCGGCGCCGGGAACGACAGCCTGCGCGGCGGCAGCGGCGCCGACACCATTCTGGGCGGTGCGGATGCCGACTATATCGTCGGCGGGCGCGGTGATGTGATCGACGGCGGCTCGACCGGGGTGGACAACGACACACTGGAAATCCGCGGCCCGGCGGTGATTACCTTCGATCCGCTGAACAGCGAAAACGGCACCGTCACCTGGATTGACGGGGCATCGCTGAGCTTCACCGACATCGAGACCATCAACTACATCCCCTGTTTCACGCCGGGCACGCAGATCAAGACCGCGCGCGGTGAAGTGGCCGTCGAGCGGCTGCGCGTGAACGACCGCGTGCTGACGCGCGACAATGGCTACCAGCCGATCCGTTGGGTCGGGGTGCGCCGGTTGAAGGCGGCGGAACTGGCGGAGTGCCCCAAGCTGCGTCCGGTTGCGATCGCCCGCGGCGCATTGGGACCGGACATGCCCGAACGCGACATGAAGGTGTCGCCGCAGCACCGGGTCCTGATCGGCAATGCCGCGACGCAGCTGTGGTTCGGCGAAGAGGAGGTTCTGGTCGCGGCGAAACACCTGACCTGTCTCGATGGTGCCGAGGTCGATGGGGCAGACCAGGACGTGACCTATATCCACATCCTGTTCGATCAGCATGAGGTCGTGCTGAGTGATGGCATCTGGTCAGAGAGCTTCCAGCCCGGTGACATGACGCTGGCGGCGCTCGACCGCGACCAGCGCGACGAATTGTTGACGCTGTTCCCCGAACTGGAGGGACGGGAAAACCTTCACGAGGTCTATCCCGCGGCCCGGACCACGTTGAAAGGGCATCAGGTGCAGGTGTTGTTGACGAGTTGATATGGTTGTTGTTGACGAGTTGTCGTAGGTAGGTGCCGGACCCGGTTCTGCCGCCGGGTCCTTACTTCGGGGCGGCCTGTCCTGCTCGCCAGGCCGCCCAATCTTCCGGGGTATCGAGATCAAGCCGCGCGCGGTTGCCCGACAGCGGGACAAGCTGGCGGTGAGGCATGTGGCGCCGGACGATATCGCGGGCGCCAGTGTCGCCGTCCAGCGCTGCGAATTCGTGAAACAGCGCAGCGCGGAACAGGATCGGGTGACCCGGGGTGCCGTCCTCGGTGGCGGCCTGGACGATGCGCGCCTCGACCGTGGCCTCGGCCTCGTCGATGATCCGGTTCAGGTCCGCCGACTGGATGCCGGGCATGTCGGGTGGAAGGACAATCGCGGCCTCGCTATCGCGGGGCAGCGCGGCGACGGCGGCGCGAAGCGACTGCGCCATGCCCTTGTCGGCCTGCGCGACGGCCAGGATCGTGGCTTGGGTACCTGACAAGACACTGGCGCGCGGGTGATCGATTCCGGGCAGCGTGACGACGACCGGCAGCCCCGCCGCCTGTCCCCGCAGCACCATGGCACGCAGGCAGGGCTGGCCATCGACGTCTTCGAGCAGCTTGTCGGCGCCGCGCATTCGGCTGGACTTGCCCGCAGCGGGCAGGATCAGGGTACAGTGCATGCAGCGGCGTCCTTACGGCGGGTGGGGCAGTCTAGGGCAGGTTCGGCCGTGGCAGCAAGCGGGTTTCCGTTACGGTGTTTTTCGTCATTATTTCAGTTGTTTGCGGACCATAGTTTGTGTATCGCATCAACATTGGCGGGGGCTGACCGCGCATAATGCGCCCCGCCGCGTGCTGTTGGCAGATCTGTGGAGGGGTTGCGCGCCATGGGTCCGGCGTGACGGGCTCGGCGTGGGTGTGCTGCACTGCCGGACGGCTTGACCCCAAGAAGAGCGGCGATCTTTGATCCGGAGGGCGGCGGGCTACGTATCAGTTGGAAAAAGCGGGGTTTTCAAGTGACGACACTTCTCTGGTTCCGGCGGGATTTGCGGCTTTCAGATCACGCGGCGCTCTGCGCCGCCTGCAACGCGAAGGGGCCGGTGGTACCGGTCTTCATTCGCGACGATCTTGTGGACGGACTGGGCGCGGCGCCGAAATACCGTCTGGGGTTGGGGCTGAAGAAGTTGCAGGCAGCCTTGCAGGACAAGGGCAGCCGGCTGGTGTTGCGGTCGGGCAAGGCGGAAGAGATACTGGCCGAACTGGTGGCCGAGACCGGGGCCGAGCGCGTTTTCTGGAGCCGCGCCTACGATCCCGACAGCGTGGCGCGCGATGACAGGGTGCGCGAGACGCTGGAGGTCGAGGCAGAGGACTTCGCCGGGCATGTAATGTTCGAGCCGACCTCGGTCGAGACCAAGTCGGGCGGGCCCTACAAGGTGTTCACACCCTTCTGGAAGGCGGTGAAAGGCCGCGACGTGCAGGCGCCCCGCGCTGCCCCTGACAAGCTGCCGGCGCCGGATAGCTGGCCTGAGAGCGAAGACCTCGGGACTTGGGCGCTGGACGCAGCCATGAAGCGCGGCGCCGGGGTGGTGGGATCTCACGTTAACCCCGGCGAGACGGCAGCGCAGGACCGGCTGGCGTGGTTCATGGACGAGGCGGTCGCAGACTACGGCGCGCAGCGCGACTGCCCGGCGGTGGACGGAACCTCGGGGATGTCAGAATACCTCAGTCTGGGCGAAATTACCCCGCACCAGTGCTGGCACGCCGGGCTGCGCGCGAGGGAAGAGGGCAAGAAGGGTGCCGAGGCGTTTCTGCGTGAGCTGGGCTGGCGCGAGTTCGCATATCACCTGATGTGGCACATGCCGCGCCTTCTGA
Source organism: Litorisediminivivens sp. KMU-197 (assembly GCF_056858395.1). Lineage (NCBI taxonomy): Bacteria > Pseudomonadati > Pseudomonadota > Alphaproteobacteria > Rhodobacterales > Paracoccaceae > Litorisediminivivens > Litorisediminivivens sp. KMU-197. Next base: position 658,700 of record NZ_JBXEQG010000001.1, read on the forward strand.
CGGACAACTGGCGCGAGAAATGGGACGCTTTCGACTGGAAGGACGACGAGCGTTCCGCCGAGATCAAGGCTTGGAAACAGGGGCGCACCGGGGTGCCCTTCGTGGATGCGGGCATGCGCGAGATGTACGTCACCGGGCGGATGCACAACCGCGTGCGCATGATCACCGCCTCTTACCTGACCAAGCACCTGATGACCGACTGGAAAGTCGGCCTTAAATGGTTCGAGGACTGCCTGATAGACTGGGATCCGGCCTCGAATGCGCTGGGATGGCAATGGGTTGCAGGGTCCGGGCCGGATGCCTCGCCCTTCTTTCGTGTGTTCAACCCCGTGACGCAGCGCGAAAAGTTCGATCCCGACAAGACCTACGTGAACCGCTGGATCGCCGAGGGGCAGGAAAACCCGCCAGAGACCGCAGTGCAGTATTTCGAGGCGATCCCCAAGCGGTGGAACATGGCGCTGGACGACAGCTATCCCGAGCCGGTGGTGGGGCTTGACGAGGGTCGCAAACGCGCCCTCGCGGCCTATGAGAGCCGGAGTTTCTAGGCGGGTTGCCTCAGAAGTCGCCTGATCGCAAAATGATTAACAATAAGGAGTGTGACGGCCATGGTGCTTGCGTCACTTGACGGGCAGCGCAATCTGCCGAGGTATTTCGCCCGGGTCCACGCCACCGCATGCAGAATGCGGCAGGGACGTCTTGATTTCCGCCTGCCGGATGGCCGGGTGTTCCGTGCCCAGGGGGCGGAGCCGGGGCCGGTGGCGGAATTGCGCATCCACAACGCCGACATCTTCGGACGGTTGATCCGCGAGGGCGATCTCGGGTTCTGCGACGCCTACCTCGACGGCTGGTGGGATACCCCGGACCTGTTGGCCTTTCTCGACCTGCTGCATGTCAACGAGGAGCTTTTCGACGGGTTTCCGGGGATGAGCCTTGTGCGCGCCTATGAGCGGCTGCGATTCTGGCTGCGGTCCAATTCGAAGCGGCAGGCCCGGCGCAACATCTCGTACCACTATGACCTCGGCAACGATTTCTATCGACTGTGGCTGGACGACACGATGACCTATTCCTCGGCGCTGTTCCGCACTGGGCAGGAAAGCCTCGAGGCGGCGCAGACCGCGAAATACGCCTCGATGGTGGATCAGATGGGGGCGAAACCCGGCGATCACGTGCTTGAGATCGGCTGCGGCTGGGGCGGCTTTGCCGAATACGCGGCCAAGGAACGTGGGCTGCGGGTGACCGGGCTGACCATCAGCCGCGAACAGCTGGCCTATGCGCAAGAGCGGATCGCACGCGCGGGGCTGTCGGACCGGGTGGACCTCAAATTACAGGATTATCGTGACGAGACGGGCACTTACGATGGCATCGCCAGCATCGAGATGTTCGAAGCAGTGGGCGAGAAATACTGGCCGGTCTATTTCGACACCCTGCGCGACCGGCTGAAACCGGGCGGCGCGGCGACCTTGCAGATCATTACCGTGCAGGATGCGCGCTGGGAGGTCTATCGCAAGGGCGTGGACTTTATCCAGAAATACATCTTCCCGGGCGGCATGCTGCCCTCGCGCAAGGCGCTCTTGGCCGAGGTTGAAAAGGCCGGGCTTTCGGTGCTGCGCTCGGTCGAATTCGGCGAAAGCTATAGCCAGACGCTGCGCCGCTGGCACGAGACCTTCAACGCGCGTTGGGACGAGATCGCCGATATGGGCTTTGACGACCGCTTCCGGCGGATGTGGAACTTCTACCTGACCTCTTGCGCCGCGACGTTTCACAGCGGAAACTGCGACGTAACGCAGATCACGCTGAGGAGGCCCGCCGCCTGATGCCCACAGTCCCCAAGCTCGTTGCCGCTGTCTGCCTGTCGGTATTGGCCTTCATTGTATCGAAAATGGTGATGGCGCTTCTGCCCGAAAGTACGGATTTCGGAATCTTCCTGCCGTTGAACATGGCAATCGGATTTGTGACGGGCTGGTTCTACACCGGAACGCTGGCCACCGGCCGCTTTGCCGATGCGCTCAGCTACGGCCTGACCGGGGCGGCGATCCTGACGTTCGTGGCACTGGGCGCCCAATCGGCGAACGAGATGATACGCCTGGCACTGCGGCACCGCTTCAACGGACCGATCGAGGCGATTGCGGCGGTGTTCCAGATCGGGGTCGAATACGCGGTGGAGGTGTTGACCTTCGAAGTGGTGCTGACTCTCGCCATCGGCGGATTGCTGGCCGGGTTCCTGTCGCACATGGCCTCGCGACGCTGGAATTAAGCGGCATGGCGGATTTGTTCTTTTACGGCACGTTGTGTCACGTGCCGCTTCTGGCGCGCGTGCTTGCGCGAACGTCTGGCGATTTCGCACCAGAACCTGCGGTTTTGCCGGGCTGGGCCACCTATTGGGTCGATCGCGAATGCTTTCCGATGATCTTGCCCGAGGCGGGGGCGGCGGCCGAAGGCGTGCTGATGCGCGGACTGGACGAAACGGACCTCGCGCGGCTGGATCACTACGAGGGCGGGTTCGGCTATGCGCTCGAACCGCTGCCAATTCGGACCGATGCCGGCGAAATCGTCGAGGCGCGGGTGTTCTTGCCCGATCCCAAGCTTTGGACACCCGGGGCGCCATGGCGGCTGCAGGATTGGGTGGCGCGGTTCGGGGCGATGACGATGGAGGCCGCCGATGAGGTGATGGAGCGCTTCGGCACCACGCCGGCGCTCGAGATCGGCAAGCTGTTTCCATGGATTCGCGCACGCGCCTGGGCGCGGGTGATGGCGCAGGACACCGCGCCATGTGACCTGCGCGAGGGTCCGGGCCCGGAGGATTACCGGATCGAGGCCCTGCGCCCGGGGTTCGAGGGCTTTTTTCGCCTGCGGGCCTTCGACCTGAGCTATCGCCGCTTCGATGGCAGCCAGAGCGCGACCTTCCCGCGCGAGGCTTTCGTCGCCTTCGACGCCGCGCTGGTGCTGCCCTACGACCCGGTGACCGACCGGGTGCTCTTGATCGAACAGCTGCGCTTCGGCCCGATCTGGCGCAAGGATCCGGCGGTCAGGGTGCTTGAACCCGTCGCCGGGCTGATCGAAGCCGGCGAGACCCCGGCCGATTGCGCAAGGCGCGAGGCGCAGGAAGAGGCGGGGCTCGAATTGGGCGACCTGCGACCGATGACCAAGGTCTATGCCTCGCCCGGCTACTCGACCGAGTTCTTTCACTGCTATCTGGGGCTCTGCCAGCTGAACGGGGACACCGGCGGCATCGCCGGCGTCGAGGCAGAGCACGAGGACATCCGCAGCCACGTGATTTCCTTCGACCGGGCGATGGCGCTGGTCGACAGTGGCGAGGTCAACGCCGGTCCGCTGTGCCTGATGCTGCTCTGGCTCGCACGTCATCGTGAGGGTCTGCGCAAGGACGCCGTTCCCGCACGCCCTTGAGTTCACGCAAACAGCCGCATAAACAGCGACAAACACTGCAAGGAGTGCCAAGCCCATGCGAATTGCATCCGATCTCGCCGACGCCGTTGGCAAGACCCCTCTGATCAAGCTGCGCAAGGCAAGCGAGATCACCGGCTGCACCATTCTGGGCAAGGCCGAGTTCATGAACCCGGGCCAGTCGGTCAAGGACCGCGCGGCGCTTTTCATCATCCGCGACGCGATGGAAAAGGGCCTTCTGAAGCCCGGCGGCACAATCGTGGAAGGCACGGCCGGCAACACTGGTATCGGGCTGGCGCTGGTGGGCGCGTCGATGGGCTTCAAGACGGTGATCGTGATCCCCGAAACCCAGAGCCAGGAAAAAAAGGACATGATCCGGCTGGCCGGCGCAGAGCTGGTGCAGGTACCGGCAGCGCCCTATCGCAACCCGAACAACTACGTGCGCTACTCGGGCCGGCTGGCCGAGAAGATGAACGAGACCTCGGACAAGGGCGTGATCTGGGCCAACCAGTTCGACAACGTCGCCAACCGGCAGGCCCACATCGAGACCACCGGCCCCGAGATCTGGGAGCAGACCGGCGGCAAGGTCGATGCCTTCGTCTCGGCGGTGGGCTCCGGCGGGACGCTGGCGGGTGTCGGCATGGCGCTGCAACCCAAGGGCGTGAAGATGGCGCTGGCCGATCCCGACGGCGCGACGCTGCACCATTTCTACAACCACGGTGAGCACAAGGCGTCGGGCGACTCGATCAGCGAAGGCATCGGACAGGGGCGGATCACCGCCAACCTCGAAGGCTTCACGCCCGATTTCAGCTACAATATCCCGGACAGCGAGGCGCTGCCGATTGTCTTCGACCTGTTGAAGGAAGAGGGGCTCTGCATGGGCGGTTCGACCGGCATCAACGTCGCTGCCGCGATCCGGCTGGGCAAGGAACTTGGGCCGGGGCACACCATCGTCACCGTGCTGTGCGACTATGGCACGCGCTACCAATCCAAGCTGTTCAACCCGGAGTTCCTGCGCTCGAAGGGCCTGCCGACGCCGGACTGGCTGACCCGCGCGCCCGCCTCGATCCCCGGCGTTTTCGAGGACGTCTGATGCTTCGCAATTTCATGTTCGCAGCCCTCGCCGCAGGGCTCTTTATGGCGTTGGTCGGTCCCTCCGGGCCGCTTTACGCGCAAGAGACTGCCGTGACCGAGGAACTGACCGCGTCCGACGCGGCATCAGGCGCCGCTGCCCCGCTGGATTATACCGAATGGAACGGGCTGGCAAAACGGGCCGAAGCGGCGCTTGAGGCCGGTCGCGCCTCGGATTCTGCCTTCGAAACGCTGCGCACCGAGCTGGCCAACTGGCGCGCACGCTTCCTTGCCGCGCAGGATCAGAACCAGTCACGCATCCGCACCATTCAGAGCCAGATCGATGCGCTCGGGGCGGCGCCCGCGGAGGGCGAGACCGAAGCCGAGGAAGTCGCGGCACGGCGTGCCGAACTGACGGCCCAGCTGGCCGAACTGCGCGCGCCGATCATGGCTGCCGAAGAGGCCTATAATCGCGCCGACGGGCTGATCGGCGAAATCGACGTGCTTATCCGCGCGCGCCAGACCGACCGCCTGTTTCAAGTGGGGCCGCTGCCGGTCGCGCCCGACAACTGGTCGACCGCGCTGACCGAGATCGGTCTCGCCTGGAGCGCCACGGTCACCGAAATTTCGCAATCCTGGGGATCGGATGTCCGCCAGTCCGAGGCCCGCCGCAATCTTCCCGCGGTGATCTTTCTGAGCGTGATCGGACTGGTGCTGGTGGTCCGCGGGCGCGCCTGGGCAAGCGGCGCCGGCCGCTGGCTGCGCAACAACAGCCTGCGTGGCGGAACGGTCTACAGCTTCCTCGCCTCGGTTCTTCAGATCGCGCTGCCGCTGTTGGGCCTGCTGGCCCTGACCGAGGCGGTTTTCGCCACCGGCGCTCCGGGTGTCAGGGTGACCCTGCTGCTCGACAACCTGCCGAAGTGGGGGGCGCTGATCCTCGGGCTGCGCTGGCTGGCCGACCGGCTGTTCTCGACCCATGACGGCGACCGCATGCTGCCGATGCCGAAGACGCAGCGGCGCGAGGCCCGGACCTATGCCACCTTGCTGGCGATCATTCTGGTCCTGCGCGACGTGAACACGGAATATGCCGTGGTCGAAAACTTTTCTGAGGCAACCTCGGCGGTCATCGACTTCCCGCTGATCGTCGCTGCCGCGCTGATCCTGTTCCGCCTTGGCCACCTGATGGTGAACTACATAAGGTTCGAGACCGGCAATGCGGAACGCCAGGTGCGCGCCCGCGTGACGGCCTTTCTCGGCCATATCGTCATGCTGGTCTCAATCGTCGGACCGGTGCTGGCGGCCACCGGCTATGGCACCGCGGCCGATGCGCTGATCTTCCCATCCATCAAGACGCTGGGTTTGCTGGGGCTGGTCGTGGTGCTGCAACGCTTCACTAATGATCTCTACCGTTTCCTGATGCGGCAGTCCGACGAGGAGGCCGACAGCCTGATCACGGTGCTGATCGGATTCGTCCTGGGGCTGGCGGCGCTGCCCTTCCTTGCGCTGATCTGGGGGGCGCGTGTCGCGGATCTGACCGAGCTTTGGGCGCGCTTCCGCGAAGGTTTCGCGATCGGTGAAAGCCGCATCTCGCCGATGGATTTCTTCGTTCTGCTTTTGGTCTTTGTTCTGGGCTACATGGCGACGCGGCTGTTGCAAGGCGCCTTGAAGAACTCGATCCTGCCCAAGACCAAGATCGACACCGGCGGACAGAACGCGATTATTTCCGGCATCGGCTACGTCGGGATATTCATCGCGGCGCTGGTGGCGATCACCTCCGCCGGGCTCGACCTGTCGTCACTGGCCATCGTCGCCGGTGCGCTTTCCGTGGGCATCGGTTTCGGCTTGCAGAACATCGTGTCGAATTTCGTATCGGGGATCATCCTGCTGATCGAACGTCCCATCGCCGAAGGCGACTGGATCGAGGTCGGCGGCGTGCATGGCACGGTCAAGCGCATTTCGGTCCGGTCGACCCGGATGGAGACCTTCGACCGCTATGACGTCATCATCCCGAACGCCGATTTCGTCTCCGGCACGGTGGCCAACTACACCCGCGGCAATTCCATCGGGCGCATCGTGATCCCTGTGGGCGTGGCCTATGGCACCGACACCCGCAAGGTGCAGTCGATCCTGATGAACATCGCACGCCATCACGACCAGGTGCTGATGAACCCGGAACCGGCGGTGGATTTCGTTGGCTTCGGGGCGGATTCGCTCGACTTCCAGATCCGCGCCGTGCTGCGCGACATCGGCGAGGGCATGGGCGTGCGCACCGAGATGCGCCACCAGATCATCGAAGCCTTCGCCAAGGAGGGTATCGAGGTGCCTTTCGCACAGCGCGACATCTGGGTGCGCAATCCCGAGGCGCTGCGCCCGCAGGAGCAGCCGCGCAGGAAGGACGAAGACGAATCCGAGGCTCCGACCGCGCCCAAGCCTTCCTTCGGCCCGAAAGAACCGTCCCCCGGGGACGGCAGCGGCGAGCCGTCGGACGGCCCGGACGGCGAGGGCCGCTAGATGACCCGACTGCTGTTTCGCGAAGACCCTTACCTGCGCGAGGCCCGGGCGCAGGTCACCGGGCACACGCCGGAGGGCGGCATCGTGCTGGACCGGACGATCTTTTATCCGACCGGCGGCGGCCAGCCCGGCGACAGCGGCACGCTCAGCTGGGACGGCATCGACATGCCCATCGCCACCACCGTCAAGGGCGAGGGCCAGCAGGTCGTGCTTGTCCCCGCCGAGCCGCTGCCCTTGCCGGAGGCGGGCACCCATCTGACGCAATTCCTCGACTGGGACCGGCGCCACCGGCACATGCGGGTACACACCGCGCTGCACCTTCTGTCGGTGGTGGTGCCGCTGCCCGTCACGGGCGGCGCGATCACCACCGAAAAGGGCCGCCTGGACTTCGACATGCCCGATGCACCCGCAGACCGCGACGTGATCGAGGAATCGCTGCAATTGCTGATCGAGCGCGATCTGCCCGTCAGCGAGACCTGGGTCACCGACGAGGTGCTGGCGGCCACGCCCGAACTGGTCAAGACCATGTCGGTCAAGCCACCGCGCGGGCAGGGCAGGGTGCGGCTGGTGCGGATCGGCAAGGGCGGCGATCAGGTCGATCTGCAACCCTGCGGCGGGACCCATGTCGCCCGCACCGGCGAGATCGGCGCCATCCGCCTTGGCAAGATCGAAAAGAAGGGCCGGCAAAACCGCCGCCTGAACGTGATCCTCGACAGCTGAGGTCGTCGGGCCCCGGGCATGGGCAGGGCCGCGTCGCACATAAACGCACCCGCCTGACTATTCCTCGTGCGGGGCTGTATTTGCTCTTGAATTCCCATCGGCAGCGAGGCTAAACACCCGCCCACGGACAGTTGGCCGAGTGGTCGAAGGCGCACGCCTGGAAAGTGTGTAGGCGGGAGACCGTCTCGAGGGTTCGAATCCCTCACTGTCCGCCACCTTCCCCTGAGAAAGCGTTCTCCTTATCTGGTTGTGTCCAAGACTCACGGGTGCCGCAGACCGATGTTTCACTCGTGATCGTGCGCCTCGATCTGCACGATCGCCCGGGCGTCGGGGTCGACGGTAAAATGGACCTCCGACCCCGGCTCGAGGCCGAGGATCTGCTCGCGGGGTTCGACCGCGAAGCTCATGGTCATGGCCGCCATCAGCCCCTCGATCTCTTCGTGGTCTATAACGACCCGGCCGCCGCGCAGGTCCACCGAAACCAGCGTGCCGACGCCTTGAAACAGCCCCGGCGTACCGGCACCATGGATCGCCAGCGGATCATGCTCGGCGCCGCCGGATCCGCCGGTGCCCACGACGATCTGGCCGAGCATGCCCATCTTCTCATGGGTTTCCACGTGGCAGTGGAATTCCAAGGTTACATCCTTGTCGGGCGTCACGAACGAAACGCTTCGCAGCCCCGGCCCGGCGAATTCAGAAACCAGCATCGGGTTGAGCCCGGGCACCATCAGGGCATGGCGCACGTCGTCCGTGTTGGCGAACACCAGCTCGATCTCCTCGCAACGGCCGACATGGATCCGGCGAGGCTCGAACCCGAAGACTTCCCCCTCGCGTGCCAACTCGGTCCCGCCCCGGATCAGGATGCGCTGGCTGCCCCTTGGCGGGCTGGTGCATTCCTCCGCCAGCACGCGGTGCGAGGCGAGGATGTCGGGGATGCCCTCGATGGCCCATGACGGTGCCAGCCGTGTATAAGCCAGCGAACCATCGTCATCGGCCATCCAGCCCTCGGCGTAGCGCTCGGGGGTTGTACCGAAAATCTCAGGGGGAAACACCGGCACTTCTCCGCGATAATACGCTGGATCGAAGAACCTGCTCAGGTCTCCGGCCACCTGTGGCAACCCGGTACTGTCATCGCGGAACCCATCGTAGACGATGGCCGTCATGTCCCCGCCCGGGTTGATCCCGGCATTGGACACGGTGGTTTCGGTGTGATCATGGACAAGCCAGACGCCGGGCCCCGAGGCGTGTATCCCGTCCGGCGTCGTCCGCAAGTCCAGATCGAGCCGCTGGGCCGCACCGATGGTGAAGGTGTCACGGCGGATCGCGGGTTCCGTGGGCATGGCCTCACCGTCACGGGCCCTGATGACGGGGTGATGGCCGTGGGTGTGAAGGTTGATCATCCGCGCACCGGCGTTGAGTATCCGCAAGAGCGCGGTTCCGCCTTCGCGCACCTCGATCGGTGTGTCGAGCAAGGTGAAGGGGAAGGCGCGCCCGTTCAGCAGGAAGAGGTCCGACCGGGCCGCCGTGCTGTCGTAATCCCGGTGCATGCGCCATTCGATCTCGCGCGGGTCGCGCACCTGCAAGGGAAGCCGGTGAAGATCGCTGTCGATGTCGGAATAGACCAGTGAATATTCATGCGCGTAGTCCCGCGCGACGGTGGCGGACGGATCCGGGATCGCTCCGGCACCAATGACAAGCGGCGCAAAGACGTTGTTGGGCGCGTTAGGCTCGATGACAAACATCCCGGCAAGGCCCATGCGCACATGCACGTCGGGCTGCACATGACAGTGATAGAAGTGGGTACCGGGGTTTACCGCTATGAATTCGTACACGAATTTTTCGCCGGGCCGCACCGGTAACTGAGTGATGTCGGGCACGCCGTCCATCGCGTTGGGATGGATCGTGCCGTGAAAGTGGATGGTGTGCGGAAAATAGTGCGTGTTCTCAAGGACCACGCGCACATGGTCGCCCTGCTCGACGCGGATGGTGGGGCTTGGCATCCGGGCGACGGGACTCATCCCGGCGCCGGCTGGGGCGAAGACCCAGAACGCCAGCTCCTCACCCGGCAGGACCTCCTGCACGACCTCGATGACTTCCAGCCGCAACTCGATCTCGTCGGGATCGCCGTCGCCATCCAGATCAGCGCCGAAGGTAACCGAGTCCGGCGCACTCCCGCTAGGCAGATGCGACTCCTCGGCCCGACCGGGGCCACCAGCGATGCCGAGCGCCAGGCAGACCCCCAGGGCGCGAAGGGCCTTCGTCAGCAAAGCTTGGCACCCTACGGCTGTGCAACCTTTTTGCTGACCAGTTTTCCAGCCCACGTCGCTAGTGACCCATCTGCTTGAAATGAAGGATGTCGGCGGCAAGCGCATAGCCCAGAGCGGCCCGCGCTTCTGCAATGGACTGCGCGTGACCGGCAGTATCCTCGGCTTCCTCATGGGCCTGTCGGGCGGCCGCCAGATGCATCCGGGCTTCATCCAGCAGGGCATGGAGCTGAGAGATATCCTCGGCGTCCATCAGGACCGCCATACCCTCCATGTCGCCCGCGACCTTGTCGAGCATGGCTTGAGCTTCTTCAAAGTGCCGGGGACATTCGAAGGCCTGAATCGGCGCAGCCAAATAACACGCAGAAATTGCAATGATAGGTTTCATGGGACAATCCAAATCTGAAAAAGTTACCCCGCGATCCTATCATAATCCGGCGTTCCTGTCAGTTCCGGAGCCGCGCCGCAGCGGACGCAAAGGTGGGGCGGAGGGGCAAAATTCGTTCCTTGGCACAGGCGTGTAAGACCGGGGCTGGTATCCAATTTCCATCCCGAACGACAGCACACTCCCGAGCGGAGGTAGCACGGCGTGCCCGGTTCTGCCTTGAGGTCCCAGCTCTGTATACGCGAAATGCCGGCGTGTCCTGAGCAGAAAGCCGAAGTGGCGACCCCGCGCCCGAAACGCGAAAAGCGCCCCGAGGGAGCGCTTTTTCGTGTGTTTCCAAAACCTTCAGGAAGTTTTGGCTCCGGCGGTAGGGGCCGGCGTCGTGTTTTTCCGCTGGTCGGTCAAGGCATTGTTATTGCTATACTTTTCGTCCGCCGACGCAAGCTCTTCTATTGTTTGTGCAACCTAACGTGCGACCTTTCAAGCTGTCGGCCATATTCGGACTAGAAATCGTTTTCGCTGGTTCCAATGTCAGTGCGACGGTCACCAACGTGAACATTTGGCAAGCTGTGACCGTCCTTGGTCTTGCTAGTGTCTCTTTGCCAAAAACGCCTCAGCAGCTATGCGGTTCGTTTTGTATTTGTAGCTTTGCCAAGCTTGAGTGGATTGCAGGCAAGCATGACGCAAGCATTCATCAAGCCTGAGGAAGCCAGCTGCATCCCTCAAGCCGTCAGACCTTGGCGTGGTCACGCAGAACCTCGATAAGTTGTTTATTTTCAAGGGGTTTGCTCAGGAAGCCATCCATCCCGGCATCGAAGCATTGCAGCGAGTCGTCGTTCGTTGCGCTCGCGCTGAGGCCGACGATCCTGATTTGGCCGGGGGCGCCATCTAGCGCGCGGATGGCTTGCGTGGCCGCGAGCCCGTCCAGCCTTGGCATCTGAACATCCATGAGCACGAGGTCATAGTCCTCGGTGCGAACGGCCTCGACAGCTTCGTGCCCGTCGTCGACCGTCACACAATGATGGCCCAGCTTTTCAAGCATCGCGCATGCGACCACCCGGTTGATATCGTTGTCATCGGCCACGAGAACGCGCAGAGCGCCGGAGTCTGCGGCCTTGGCCGAGGAGGGCGTTTGCACGGCTTTCTCCTGCGCGCGGATCAATGGCAGGGTGAACCAGAAGGCGCTGCCGGTTCCGACCTGACTTTCGACGCCAATGTCGCCCCCCATGGCCCCCACGAGCATCCGGCTGATCGACAGGCCGAGCCCGCTGCCGCCGAAATCCCGCGAAATGGAGCTGTCGGCCTGCGCGAACCTGTCGAAGATGCTTTCGATCTGATCGGCCGGAATGCCGATCCCGGTGTCCTCGACCGATATCCTGATCCAGGGCGATCCGGCGGCGTCCTCGGTGCGCTCGGCGCGCAGGACAACACGCCCCCGCTCGGTAAATTTCACTGCGTTGCCCGCAAGGTTCAGCAGGACCTGGCGCAGGCGCGCGCCGTCGCCGTCAAAACGGCCCGAGAGGTCTTCGGAGACGTCGGTGTGAAGCTCGATGTTGTTCATGTCCGCCGCCGTGGCCAGCATGTCGCGGACACCCGTGACAAGGTTCTGAAGGTCGAAGGGATCGGACCGGATCGTGACGTGGCCCGCATCCAGGCGTGAGAAATCGAGGATGTCTTCGATGATCGAACTGAGCGCCTGGCCCGAGATCTGGATCGTGTTCACCAGCCGTTGTTGATGCGCGTCCAGCTCGGTGGATGCCAGCAGCTCGGCCACCGGGATGACACCGTTCATCGGCGTTCTGATCTCGTGCGACATGGTGGCAAGGAACTGTGCCTTGGCGCTGGCGGCCTTTTCGGCGGCCTTGCGTGCCGCGTTCAGATCGCGCTCGTTGTCGCGGATGCTTTCGCGCATCGACCGGAACACGCCGGACAGCGCGCCGACCTCGTCGTTGGATTGCGGGGGCAGTACGGCGGAATAGTTGCCATGCGACAGCTCGCTCGACGCCCGCGACAGCATCCGGAGCCGACGCAGCACGAAGATTTCGACAACAGCGCCGATGATCCCTACGGCCAACAGAAACAGCAGCAAGGCGAGGATGCCAAGGCCGTGCGTCATGCCGCTCAGGCGCATCAGGTCCCCCGAGAAATCTACGGTTGCCGAAAGCTGCCCGATCGGCTCACCGCGAAAGGTCAGGTCTTGTGTCGTCTGCCAGAGGTGCGGGCCAACTTGGGGCGCTGGATCGAAGATCGGGTAAATTCGCCGCCCGTCTTCGTTCAGGATCACAATCTGGCGCCAGTGCTCGTTGCGTGCGAGCAAGGCATCCAGCGTTTCATAGATACCGGCAAACTGATTGTTCAGCATGAACGGGGTCAGGCTGTCTGCCACGATGGCGATCTGCTGCTCGGTTTCGCGGCTGGCTACGTCGAGCCAGAGCCGGGTGAACTGCGGCACCCAGACCTGGACGAACAGAAGGCCCGAAATGATGCCCACGGCGACAAGCGCCAGAAGCAGCCAACGGCTCAACCCGAAGCGCAGCAACCGAAACATTATTCGTCGCTCGAGCTCACGAGATATGCGCCAAGGTTCAGGTCACGCAGCGGTTTGAAATCCTCTGTCGTCGCCACACCGATCTCTCTGATCGGCACCGCCGCGAGAAGCGCGCGACCCTCCTCTGTCTGGCCCAGATCCAGGAAGGCTTGCCTGACGGCGTCCTGCACCTCTTGCGGGACGCGCGGATGTGCGACAACCGGATGGGGAGACACCTCTTGGGTGCGATAGAGGATACGCAGGCGGTCCCGGATGGCCGGATCAAGCCGGTTGAAGGTGCCCATGACACCGCCTGCGGCTGCGGTCTCGCCCAGCGCGGCATTGAGGTAGGCGGAGGAATGCGTCGCCACGTAGCTCGGCTCGATCTTGATCTTCTGCACAAGGTCCAGTTCGGCCCGCATCAACAGCGAAGCGCCAAGCGCATTCGGCGCGGGAAAGGCGACCTTCCTGCCGTCCAGCTCGGTCACATCCTGGAGCGGGCTGTCTTTGGGCACGGCGAGCACACCGAAAAGCTGGCGCCCGTTGTCATTGACGAGCGGCATGTACCCCTGGCTGTCGAGCGCCATGATCGAATGATACGGGTTCATGTAGGCGAAGTCGAAAGAGCCATCGTTGAAGCCGTTTTCAAACTCGGGAATATTCGGCGAGCCGACCATGAGCAAGGTGTGGCCCACACGGTCACTGATTTCCGCCAGAATCGGCGTCCAGATATCCGAAAGCTTGCGCGCTTCGAATTGCGGCACGACGCCAAACGTATAGGTTTCCTGCGCCGCGGCAGAGAGGGGAACGAGGAAAAGGCTGGCGGCTACCAGCTGTATGGGTCGAAGACATTTCTCATACCAAGCCATTCAAGGATCCTCTTCCAATATATTCATGCTCCGAGATGTATCTACCAATCCGACTTTGCAGACAGTCCCTTCCAACGCATAGGCGTGCAGCTCTTTCGTATAGCTTGCGAGTGAACGAAGTCTTTCGTCCACGTCGGCGGTTCCCGGGTTGCGCGCCGGAGTGCAGCCATATCCAGGCCGCGGCGATCAGCGCTCGATGCTAACCTCGAAGAAAACCGCACCACTTTCCTGTGGCAGCAATGACCCGCTACATTGCCATTGCAGGCCGCCTTGATAGCCCGCAGGGGTTGGGCTGGTTGCAAGGTTGCACGGAAATTTGGCCGTGGTGGTGACGACCTTGCGGTACATCCAGTTGCTGCGCAGTGACGAACGTCAGGTTTGGTGATGCTCACCGAGGCCCGCTGATAGCTAATCAAGTCTCCGGGCTGTCCGCCGACGTCCGTCGCAACTTGTTCGAACGGCAGCTGAGCGTCAGTATGATCCTTTAGCTATCGCGGCGCTGCTTTACACAATCTACCGATTTATACCGAACGAACTTCTGCAGGACGGCAACTTATTGCGTCCCATGTGAGGCCTAGACAAAACGTGCAAAGAAAAAGGACCTAGCAAATTAATGCTAAGTCCTTGAATTCTTTGGCTCCGGCGGTAGGGGCCGATTATCTATTTCATAGTATTGCATGATGTTTCGTTTTTTGATTTCAAACAATATCTTATGGAAATTTCGGTGGCACCAACTATCATCATGTTTCACCACAGAACTTTTCTTTGGATGGGTCATTGGGAGGGTTCCTATGCCACGTCTCGCGACAGAGATGACGCCGGCTCAGATCAAGCGACTGAAGCATCCAGGTGGGAACCGTCCGGTGCTGGTGGCAGTCGGCGGAATTTCCGGGTTGATGATCCAAGTGCGGCCAAGCGGTTCGAAATCCTGGGTGCTACGCGGCCGCTACGGTAATTGGCAAACTAAGACCGACGCCCAAGGTCAGCAGGTTCGCGAAAGGAAGAAACGCGAAATTGGGCTCGGGCCATACCCAGAGGTTCTGCCGGGCGAAGCCCGGGACAAAGCGCGTGAGATCAAAGTGAAGCTGCGTGAAGGCATCGATCCGGTTGCCGAACGAAAAGCCGCGCAAGTCGCGAGGGTAGAAGCGGAAAGCCGCCAACGAAGCTTCGCGCAAGTCTTCCAAGAATATTCGCGTGCCAAGGCAAGCGAATTCAGCGGCGAAAAGTATCGGAAGCAGTGGATCTCGGTTGCGGAGCGGCACGCGCTCCCATCTCTGGGTGAACTATCTGTCGAAGGTATTCAGATCTCACACGTGCTGGATGTGCTCAAGCCCATCTGGGAGACAAAAAACCCAACCGCTACTAAGCTCCGCCAGATCATCGAGGGGACACTCTCATTCGCCACAGTCCATGGTTATCGGAAAGGCGATAACCCAGCTCGCTGGCAGGGAAACTTGTCGGTGGTGCTTGGTGCGCCATCAAAGATCAGCGTAGAACAGAACTACCCGGCCATCCAACTTCAAGATACCCAAAGGTGGTGGCAGCACCTTTCGGAGCCTGAGGGAATGGGGGCGGCCGCGCTCCGCTTCCAAGCAATGACCGTTACACGGACAGGCGCGATACGCTTTGCCACCTGGGACGAGTTCGACCTCGAGCAAGGCCTCTGGACAATACAGCCAGGCAGAACAGCTTCAAAAATTTACAGCAATGACAAAGCAAAGAAGGTCGTTTTGACAAGAGCAGGTGTAAGGCTCCTCAGAGGTCTTCCCCGCCGCGAAGGCTCTCAATACGTTTTTTGGGCACCGCGAGGCGGCTTCCTCTCAGATGCAACGATTGGCAAGGCAATGCGCACCCTTCACGAATCCGACATATCGCGCGGTGGAAACGGGTATGTCGATGGGGTTTCCAAGCTCCCGGCAGTGCCTCATGGCTTACGGAGCACTTTCAGAACCTGGATCTCCGACAGCACGGAATTCGACGCAGATTTGGCGGAAATTGCGCTGTTCCACAAGGTTGGGACCAAAGTCCAACGTGCATATGATCGAGCCGACATGATCGAGAAACGGCGTGTCATGATGGGCGCGTGGCATGAATTCTTAACCGGAACGAGCCCCGATTAAGGAAATCAATGGAGATTCTATGTTTGAAACGAGTTTTACTCCACAAATCGTGATAGATTCAACTCTTGAAAACTATGACTTTGAGCCGGTAAAGGTTCCAGTTTTTAGAATTATCGATCCTGAGATGTTATTTGCACCTTGGGGCCAAAACAAAGAGTTCCAGAAGGCGGAGGACGCAATTGCAAGCTACTTTAGATGGTCTCAATTCCTTGGCGGGCATCCTATCAAAAGCTGGGAGATGCTGTATCTCGTCTCTACCATAAGAGCAACTGAATTGGCGAAATCCGGCAATTTTGCTGCGATTCACTCAAGACTGAGAGTGAGAGACCTTCCACTATCGCAGGAGGAGCGAGATCTTCTTGCAGATAGGGCTGAAGGAAAATTGAAGTTCAAAAGAGGTCGCAAGAAGAAGAATACACCGCAAGCATATTTTGCCGTGTTATTGTGGTGCGAAATTGTCGAGGGTGAAAAAAAGAAAGATGCCATCATTGCAAAAATTGAAGAGTATTTTGGCGTAAGCTATTCACACGTTAATTCGATGCTCGGCAAGATATACGGGACATCCGATGCTGAGGAAATTCGTGAATTGGTTCAAAGGATATCTTCCAGCGAGTTTGGAAAGGCAGTGATTGTAAGGTTCATGAAAGATTTATTTTCTTAATAAATCATAGGCGAGTTAGCAAGACACGGCGATACACCGTGTGTTTCATCAGGGCACGAAAAAGGAGTGCCCTCGATGAAACCTTACACCCCAAACAACGAAAATTCATTCCTATCCGGTCCAGACGTCCAGCTTCGCTATAGGCGCTCGCATGTGACTATCTGGCGATGGCAACGCGACCCCGAGCTGGGATTTCCGCAGCCTATCCAAATCAATGGCCTGAACTACTGGCGGCTATCTGATCTCGAAGCTTGGGAATCTGCCTTGCAGTCCGGGAGCACCACCGGATGAGCTTCGTTCAAGACGCATATTGCCCAGAATATAAATCTGAATTTTCCGCTTCGCCGGCATCGAACCGACCTCCTTCAAAGAACGGAGGTCTGAACGTGAAAATCAAACATCAAAAGCTGAAACTTGAATGCATGTGCGCCAAAGGTGACCATGGTCTGGAGCATCCCCACACGCGTGCACTTACTAAGCCATTCGGTCAGTCATCGACAATCGGGAGCTTTGCCGGTTACCTTTCGTCACCGGGAGGTATGGATTGGTCCCCGGCGCCAGTGAACCTATGTGACACTTGCTCACGACCAATCCCAGGTTTGTCGTCCGTCCCGGCAAGCTCAGCGTTTCGCAGTGCAAGCGATACTCGTGTTCTCGCACTGGCACTCCGGCGAGCACCGATACCCGAACTGACCAGGCACTCCATTGCCCATCGCTGGCAAGTCGGACCGGATACTACCCGCAATATCTTGCGCGGCTTCGGCGTGGCCGCTGGTGGAGGCAAAAACCTCAAAATCCCACTGACTTCTATCTTGGTCTGCGAGGGACTTTCTCACCCTCTGGAGACTTGGATATTCGGAGGACCTGATGGCCGCAACATTTTGTCCGCGGATCTTCTAACGCTCGATGAGTGGCTCGCGCGACACCCAAAAAAAAGGACGGGCGACAAGACCAAATATTACCGGCAGCTGAAAAAGGGTCAGCTCACCTCGATCATGATCGGAGCACAGCACCGGTTTCGGCAGACCTCCGAAATGGCTCAGAGCGGCGATGCTTCCGACCAGGAAACACAGGCATGAGGTCGGCAAATTCCCATCTTTCCGACTGCCTGAAGCTGGCCCGTATAGCGACCCGGCAGCGCTGGTTGGCGACAAAATCGAACCGGACATCCTGTCGGACCCGGTTCAAGGGCCCGACAACCCGTCCGGGTCAAACTGATCCTCCCACCCCGATATGGCTGCGTTCCGTGTCGATACCGAGCCGACGTAGGAGAAAATGAATCGGTATATCCAACCGTAAAGAAATGAAAAACCGGAGAGAATCCATGTTTGATGCAACATTCACCTGCACTATTGCCCCGTCGGCGATCAAGGCTGATCTCGAGGCTGGTGCGTTCGACCAATTCTGGCGAACCGAAGAGACACGCAAGAAGAAGATCGCCACACTGAACAAGACGGCGAAGATTTTCCAAGCCTACGGGGTCACGACCCCGGAAGAGATGCCGAGCACTCGGGCTGAGATCGAATTCTTCTTCGATCGGCATGTCAAGTCCGGAAATTTCCCGAACAAGAGCCGGCTCAAGACCGTGAAGCAAGCTAAACGATGGATGAAGGACTACTCAGTCATCGTCGATGTCGTGAATGGTGCGCGTGGAGCGAAGGTGGCCTCCCGCACATGCGATGACGACTGGGCCGTGCTCCTGTCCTATCTTTTGGGACAGCGAGAGATCCCCCAGGTCTTCGGCAACTACGAGATGATTGCGATCATGTCGCTTGTCACCCAATGCCGCCTACGCAGCATTCCTATCGCGGGTCTGACCGCCGAGTTGATCCGGGAATTCGCACGCGAACTCCCACCGAAAACAGTAACTGCCGTTGTCACAGCTGTCATACGGCTGAACAGCCTGCATACCGATGAGCGTGTGCCGAGCCATCTTCTGCCGACCGTGTCGCCGGACGAACTTACCGGACTGGCCCAGCCCGCAACGCGCGTGGTCCCACCTCTGCACACCTCCTTCAGCGTCCTCATGGAGGCCTACATCGCAGAGCAGGCGACGGGGCGGAGCGTGGAGATGTTCGGAAGCGAGGAGCGCACCGTCGAGACAGGTGAACTCAGCAATGCTCGCATCAAGAACATTCGAGTAGCCCTCCGCTGGCTCTGGCATGGGCTTGTCGCTTTGGATATTGCATCCATGACAACTCCGGTCGACCAAGCTAAGCTGACGAGGCCAGCGCTGCTATCAGATCTCGTCGGTGCGTGTGCCAGTGGCCTCCTCGGACCGGTCTGCCAAGCAGATACCCGCCGCGCAAGAACTCTTGTCGTCAAATCATTTCTTAATTGGCTTGATCCCAAATTCAATGCCAAAATTCCCGACCGCTTCTTTCAATCTATAAAGCTCCGGGCGGCGCCTGAAGAAACCGAAGACCGGATCAATAAACGCCGAGCGTGTCTTGAGTTTATTCAGGATGAAGATCAGCAGCGACAGTTCTTCTTGTTACCAAAGCGCTTCTATGATGAGGCCCGGCCGCTCATCGAAAATTTTCACTCGTTGAGCCGTGCCAACGATTTCGGTATCTCGATGGAACAAAACAGAGCGCTGGAATTGGCAATCATAGCAGCCCTAACATCGATCAATACGGTGTTTCCGGCTCGACTCGCCACGCTAATGAAACTCGAGATACTTGGCCCCAGGCAACACATTTTTTTCCCCGAGGACGAAAAGAGACAAGAGACCGTTATTCTTGAGATACCAGGCAATATCGTGAAGAACGGTCGCTTTGCATCGGGTGTCACGATTCAATCGTCAAAGATGCGAAATTCCCGGGAGGTCCTGACTTGGTATATCGACGAAGTTCATCCTCTTGTTCTCCGCTATAAGCACAAGAGGAGCGACCTTCGTCGACCGGAGTTGCTGTTCACTGGGCTCAACATCGACAGTATTCGACGGTATTGGCGTGGTCACATTGAGGATGTGGGGCTCAATCTCACACCCCATAGGTGCCGGCATTTCACTGCCAGCCTCCTGTTGGCATCTGGTGTCCCTCTTGAGGACATTGCCGAGCTTCTCTGCGACAGTGTGAAGGTCACAGAAAGAAACTACGCATTCGTCGCCAGAAATCTTGTCATCCAGAGCGTCATGGACGCTCAGGGAAAAATTTATCGCAATCTCGGAATCTAAGAATGCGTAGGGCGATTGGTCGCGATCGGCCAGTCGCCAAAAAGGAGAAATACAGAATGAAGAACGCTATTCAGCCTCGAAGCGATCGCACATTTATGATGTTCACAGCATGGTGTGAAAAGAATGGAATGTCGGCTACACTAACGAAGGAAAGCTATATGGGGTTCCTTGGTGAACTTCGGGATACATTCTCGGAAGCGACAGTAAAGAAAAGGATGCGCGACCTTTTTCATATTGGTGTTTCAAGTGAAGACTTAGAGCTTCGTGATTACTTGTTCGCCAACAGCCTCGACCGCAGAAGCATAGATGACATGTTGGGAGAGCCATGGTGGCCGAACATGCCACGAGTGCTCGCAAGCAGTCTTGCAATCTCAGAGCGGCGACGCATCGTCCAAGAGTTGGACAATTTCTTCCGGTGGCAGCAGCGCACTGAAGGAGATCATGCCAGAGCGCGATTCCAGAACATTTTTCTCGATGAAAAAATGAGCCAGGCGACGCGATATCACCGCATCAGTCGTCTTTGTCGGGGTCTCGATACTGTGTTGCCAGGGGACAAGGACCTCGCCTGCTTGCGGGAGCTACAATCGAAGCTGGCGGCGCAAGTCCGGCCGTCAAAACAATTTGCCACCCGGACGGCCCGGCGAATTCCGCAAATTGAAGAGTTGCTCCGCGAGCGGAGGCACCGGAGGACGGGACAACCACTAAAACCCGATACTGTCGAGCGGCACCGGAGAACTCTCCACTTGCACTTCGACCTCCTTGCTGCGGATGGAAGACCTCTCGCATTCGATCGTGCCGCACTCGACACTTTTGCGGATCACGTCTGGATCAAACTCGGTTCGGGCAACGCTCGATGTCGGGTCGACAAAGACCACCGAAAGCGCGGTTATCCTAACAAGAGTTGGACTGCCCAGACGGCGTCGACAATGTGCCAGTCGCTCGCACCGTTTATCCGCGATCCTGATTTGAAGCGTAAATGGTATCGCTTCGCAGCCCATTTCGAAAAGATGGCGGCAGGCGAGATGAAGAAGAAACAGCGGGCTCTCGCTGATCGCCCAATTACCCTGGAGGAGCTGTTTCTTCTAACGAACGAACTCTATCACCGCGCCGAGGCTGAGACCAACATCCAGATCCGTCACGGTGTTCTGACTGTTCTTGGCGCACTTGGCGTTCTGCTTTTTTATCCGCTGCGCCAAAGCGACCTTCGGAAACTTCATATCGGAAAGGAATTGGTCCGAAAGTCCGGATCATGGGTTCTCATGCCGGGGTCAACACGGAAAACTGGTGAGGTCGTCGATCCAATCGTCCTGCCGGCGGAAGGGAGCGATCTTTTGGATATGTGTCTGCTTGCTGGCGCTGACAGGTCGCGCCTCCCGGAGATCTACGCTCAGCGTGTTGGCTCCCCGCTGTTGCGATCGCCTCGGCAGGACGGAGCCTATACCCGTGGTCCCTTCACCGAGTTGTTCAAACGATGGACAGGACACACGCCGCATATCTTGCGAACCCTCTGGTGTGATGAACTCGTTGCTCTTGGGGCCGATCGCACAACGATCGGCGTCATGCTTCAGCACAGGTCTGCAATCACGCAGGAGGAGTATCAGATTGTCGCCGGCAAGATACGGCGCCTTCGTGCAATCGATGCTCTCCGGGAAATTGGAGACAGGGTGACGATTGGTAGGAATCCACGTTAGCTGTCGCAATGGTAGAATGATTGTCTGGTTGAGACGAATAGCTGAGCGGTTGTCAGCGTGGCATTCCTCGTGAAGCCACGCTGACAGCCGTCAGCAAAATACGAAAGGAAGAGGAACTTAGGAGGGATTGATACGCCGCATCCCGCTATGACTGACCCGCGCTCCAGCAGCACTCCTTGACCCGCGCTCGCCGCGGAAACCAAGCTGGAGAGTAAAATGAAATTTTCCTTTAAGTCTGTCGCGAAGGCACCGGACTCGCCGTCTCAGTTCGTTGCGAAACCGGTCCTCGCGCTGTTTGCCCGCAAGCATTCAGCCATCTGGCACTCAGCCAGGCTATTGGGTGGCTACGAAGCGTCGCGATTGGTCGATCGATGTGCGGCAGCTCTGGAGCGCGAAGCTGTGATCAGTCCTCGCGTCCGTATCATGTTGGACCAGATTCTGGCTATTCTCAGCCTCGAATGGTCTGACGATCCCGATAAACCTTACATGGGATACTTCGCGGTGATCGACCCGTCCGACCCCATCGTTGAAGAGATATGCGTCCTCACCGATGAGCTTCGTTCCGCCATCTCAGAGGTTGCAGCGCGGCGGCGTTGGGCTGAAGCCCGCGCGAGCGATGGAAAGGCGGCGTGATCCTCGCCGCGAGACCGCCGATAGCTCGGCGGTCGCTTGACGACGACGGTTTCAGTTCGGCCCACTGGTCGGACCCGTGCGTCCGGAGACTATCCAAATGAATTTTCCGCTTACCAGCGCAATGCATGATAACACTGCGGCTCTTTCCCTGCCGCCTGACCTGGCCCGCTTCATGCTCGAGAATATGGACGAGCTCGAATGGCTTCTGAGGACTACCTATGCGGATGAGCAGTTGGTCACTATGCGATTCCATATATACGCGATGGCGCAAGGCGAAGCCGAGACGTCCGAAGCATATAAAGTGCTCGTCAAGCTCCGTGAGATGCTGCTCGATATGCCGAACAGTATTAGTGTGCCGGAGTATCTTGATCGCCCCGATCTCGATGCTGCCGTGAGGTGGTTTGGAGCGAGGGTCGACGACTTCTTGGCAGATTTTTCGTAAAAAGAAGTTTCTGATCTCGCCGCTGTGTCTGCTCACCGTCGTCGGGCGCCTAAAGGGCGCTCGACATTGCCTCACTTACCACAGGACTGTGACTCGCAAGATAGCATAAAGATGACCTCATGAATCGATAATTAATATGGGTTCTGAACAAGGGGTAGCGGTAGCTCACAACCCGATGTAACCATTTCGAAGTATCGATACGGTGAGAGAAAGAGAGATCTTAAATGCGACAGCACAACGCCACCTTTGCAAATTTTATCTGCCGCTTCGGTGACGACAAGGTTCTGCTGGATTACGCGAAGCGCATCGTGATTCCTGCTTTCACTAAGGACACGTATGTTCGCAGTTACGGAAAAACGACCCATTACCACTTCTATGAAACGGAGTTATTCAACGTGGCCGAGGATAATCATGATCCAATCATGGTCCTGGCAGGTCGCTTTGTGAAGCAAACGGAGTTGAAGCGCACCCAAGTTTTCGATGATAGAAAAGGTTTGGTGCAAGATGAAGCATCCCTTCTTTCTGCTCCCTCAGCATTCTTCGTGCTAATTCTGAATAATCACAGGCTTATCTACTTTCCAGAAACTCCACATGCGCCAGACCTCAATGCGTTTCGGGTGACTGCTCAGCAATTCATTCGGCAGCGACATCAAGAATACATCAACCAGAAATACGAAGCGACACGTGGAAACGACGAACCGCCCACCAAGAAATCTCTCTTCGAAGCTCACCCTCGCCCCTCAGTGGAAGTTGTCCCACTCACCGGAAAGGCCGATATTGCGACATTCATGAGCCGTTTCGAAAAACTCAAGAAGATCAACTTCCGGGTTGTGAGGCCGAACGATGACATCAACGCTGGAGAAATACTCGGACAAGTTCGAGAGTTGTCTGATGCACTTGGATCGACCAGCACGAGAGTGACTGCATCAAGCGGCGACGGTCTGGACATAGACGCGGCTACCGAGGCGATCACAGAGGCAACGAGTTCCGGGAACCAGGACGTCACCGTGTCCGGTATCGACACAAATGGAAACGCCCTTTCTGGAAACAATGAGCAATTTAGGCTTAGTGCTGAGATCGAGAACGTTCCGTTGAGGAAGGATTCCTTGGTTAAGAGGCTTGTCAACAAGTTCAGTCAGCTTGTTTCTGATGGAATCATCAATGCACCTAAGGCTGACCATAATCCTAAAAGGGTCAGCAAGCTAAAAAAGTTGCTTTAAGATGGACTGGCAAACGAGAGCAACAAAAGAAAAAAACCTTAGTGACGTTTACTGGAAGGCTCGTCGTGTGGCTTCGACGCGCGGAAACGTTGGTCTGGCTGTGCTCGTGAGCATTGTTTTCGGCCTGCTTGCTCTTGCCGATCGGTATTACGAACTTTGCGTGCTTTCTCTGGCCGTTGTTGGAACTATGGTGATACAGATCGGCGAGATCGGGTTCATGCTTACGACAGCAATCCTCGGATTTCTAATTGCTGGTTTTTCGATCTTTGCAAGCATTACCAAACCCGCAATTTTTGCGGGATTGGCAAAATTGGATCATAAGGATTCCGGTCTTTCCCGCCTGCAATTCATTTTCTTCAACTTCCTCCTGGTTTTCATCCACTATCTTGCGTTTTTAGCATTCAGCATATTTCTCAAGCTGGCTCTCCCGATAGCTCCGGCGGTTGCAACTGTGATCCAAGAGCAGACCGGGCTCGAAGCGCCGTTTGCATGGTGGGTTTCTATTAGTTTAGCAACGATACTGCTTGGTTGGCTTACTTTCTTACTAATGCTGTTGAAATCGTTCATCTGGAACATTTATCAGGCAGTGTTGGTAGTCATCGTGACTGGCGATCAGATCGCCGCTCTTGAGAAGAAACTCCCCAATTCGCCGGACTCACATCCATAAAAGTTCAAATAGAAAGAACTGGATTTAATTAGCTCGATATCTTGTTGTCCGCGAGCCTGAGAGTGGGAAAGTATCTCGGCTTCGACCGAAATTTTGAGGCGATTTTATTTTTGTATACTGAACTGAGGTGCTGGTAGCCCATTGGAGCGGCGGCTACCGGAGATCGCCAGCTTCCGGGTGGCGCGTGAGGACGAAGATCAGCACAAGGAATTTATGTGTCCGTCCTTCAGCCTCGTGTTGCATTTCCCCTCTCAAGGGCCTCCTTGATACTTTGATACAATGACGACTTGAAGGCCTCGTCCTGCGAGTGAAGTTTGTAGAGTTCAAGCTCCTCCTTTCGTCGTTTCAACATCACCTCCCTCATGATTTTTTCGAAGGCCAAATCTCGTGAGAAGGGGTCGGTGTTATCGCTGAACTTCTCCTCGAAGTCGGGATGTGCCTGAACGCTCTCGACGATATTCAGGAACTTGACGCGTTGCTCTTCCGGTGTTGCGCTCCACCCGTGGAACCAACGCTCGTTGAAGCTACGGATGATTTCCTCAAGCGGATCTTCTTGAGGATCGCCCTCGCGATAGCCCCTCGGATTCGGGTTCTGCGGCTCAAGTTCCGTTTTAGATGTGTCCAGCCCGATGGCTTGTCCAAGCTTGGTCCGCTCGAGGCCATAGGAGGATAGATCAACGGCCTCAAGGAGCTCATCGAGCGCATCCTGGTTCGGGTCTTGGATTTTTAATTTCGGGACAAGGAATTTGAGAAACCAGAACAGTTTTTCCCAATCCAGCACCTCGAAGGGCATGATCGACGCCATCTGGCCGTAGATCTTCACGAACTGCTTGGCCTTGATTTTGAAGTCGATCTTGTCCTTGTCCTCAAGATCGAGTTCTTTGTTGAACCTTTCGGCGGACGCGTCGATTAGTGAGCTCAGCTTCTGTGCATCCTCTCCTGCGAAGAACCGGGCGCAGAATTCCTCAACCTCGGACCATTCGTAAACGCCGACGTCGTCGAGCGTCGCCTTCAGCTCGTGGAGGACGTTCACATCGGTCGCCTCTGACAACGTTGTCACCGTAAAAAAAGGATCGAAGGCTGTCTTGATGTCATCTGTCGAATTGAAGAAATCCAGGACGAAGAGATCTTCGGTGCGCTTTCCGAGCCTGGGTGCCGATCGGTTGAGCCGCGATAGGGCCTGCACGGCCAAGACCGACTGCAACTTCTTGTCGACATACATCGCGCAGAGCTTTGGCTGGTCGAAACCGGTCAAGTATTTGTTCGCGACGACCAGCAGACGGAATTCGTCCTTGTCGAACTCCGTCCGGGTCTTGTCCTCCGGAAAGCCGTTCATGTCGGCCTCTGTATACTTGATACCGTCGACCTCCTTCTCGCCTGAGAAGGCTATCAAGGCCTTGAACGGATTACCGCGTTTCGCTAACTCGGCTTGCACAGCCCTGTAGTAGCGGATCGCCATCTCGATATCTTGGGTCACCACCATGCCCTTGCCCTTGCCACGCAGCTTCTTGGCGTTCACGACGTTGTCGACGAAGTTCTCTACCATGATCTCAGCCTTGGTGTTGATCGTCTGCTGGCTGCGTTCGACATAGGCGCGCAGCTTCTTCTGGGCCTTGGCTGTATCGAAGAGAGGGTTGTCCTCGATGGACTTCTGGATTTCGTAGTAACCTTTGTAGGTCGTGTAGTTGGTCAGCACGTCGAGGATGAATCCCTCTTCGATCGCCTGCTTCATGCTGTAGAGGTGGAAGGGCTTGAACCGGCCGTCGGGTTGCTTCGTGCCGAACTTCTCAAGGGTGGTTCCTTTCGGCGTGGCGGTGAAGGCGAGGTAGGACGCGTTGCCGCGCATCTTCCGCGCCTGCATCGCTGCGAGGATCTTGTCTTGTGGATCTTCTGCATCCGGGTCCGTGCCGCCACCCATGGCCTGGTTCATCTTGTCATGCGCAAGGCCGCTCTGGCCGCTGTGGGCCTCGTCGATGATCACGGCAAAGCGCTTGTCGCTGAGGTCGGAAATGCCGTCGATGATGAAGGGGAATTTTTGGATCGTCGTAATGATGATCTTCTTGCCGGCCTCCAGTGCTGCCTTCAAATCAGAAGATCGCATCGCCGGGGCGACGATGTTCTTCACCTCCGAGAAGTCGCGGATGTTGTCGCGTAGCTGCTTGTCCAGCAGGCGCCGGTCGGTCACCACGATCACGCTGTCGAAGAGAGGCACATCGAGACCGCGCGCGCCGGGCACGTCCAGCCGCTCGGGGTAGCTCTCGATCAGCTGGTAGGCCGCCCATGTGATGCTGTTCGACTTCCCGGACCCGGCAGAATGCTGGATCAGGTAGCTGTGGCCCACCCCGTGCCTGGCCGCGTGGTCCAGGAGCTTCCGCACCACGTCGAGCTGATGGTAGCGCGGGAAGATCAGAGTCTTTTTCGCCAGCGGGTCGGTTGGCTTGCCCTCCAGCAGGACGAAGTGCTGGATAATCCCGGAAAGGCTTCGAGGCTGGAACACCTCCTCCCAGAGATAGGCGGTCTTGTGGCCGGTGGGGTTAGCCGGATTGCCGGCGCCTTCGTTGTGGCCCTTGTTGAAGGGCAGGAACCAGGTTGAACCGCCTGACAGCTTGGTCGCCATCCAGACCTCGTCCGTATCGGCGGTCATGTGGACCAGCACGCGCCCGAATTGTAGCAGGGGCTGGCTGACGTCGCGATCGCGATACTGCTTTTGGCCGTGGAAACGCGCCGTCTGGTGGGTCCAGGCGTTCTTCAGCTCCAGTGTGACGATGGGTAGCCCGTTCAGGAACAGCACCATGTCGACGGATTCATTCGGGTTGGCGAGGGAATGATGAACCTGCCGCGTCACGCTCCAGATATTGGCGGCGAAGTTGTCGTGGACCTTTTGCGCCGAACTGGCCAGCGGCGCAGGATACATCAGCGTGAAATGGGCGTCATCGACGGGCAGACCCTTTTTCAGGATGTGCAGGACGCCCTTGCGCTTTACCAGCTTGTCGAACTGGCCGAGGATCTTGGCCTGCCAGTCGGCGGGGTTGCGGCTGCGCAGCTTGTCGAGTGCCTTACGTTGGGTGGCCTCCAGAAACTCCCAGAACAGCGCAGCGTCGAGTGCGAGGGCCGAGTCGTAGTCGGCGGGGCGGCCGATGCGGAAAGGGCCTGTCGGGGTCGCGCCCGTGGCCAGATCCTCGGAGATGACGCCGGTCAGGTGCCGTTCGATGGCCTGTTCCAGCGCGATTTCCTTGGTGTTGCTGACCGAGATATTCATAATCGAACCTTATGTGACTCTGATCTTGCCCGTGACCGCCGCGTTGATCAGGCTCGTCTTGTATTCCTTGAGCGCGGCGATTTGAGATTGTTTGAGTGATATTGCATCGTCCAACGGCGCTGCGATCTTTGCAACATGGTCAACAAGCCGCAGTTGCTCTTCCAATGGCGGAACTACGATCAACAACTCCTTGATGCGTTCGAGATGCAAATTTGTGACAGAGGTCCGGAAGCTACCAAAATACACCTGTTGATCGACCAAGGGACTATTGAAGAATGCTTCGAAGTAATGAGCATTAAGCTCCGCCCGGAGTTTGATTAGACAGAGACTGACGAAAAAGCTGAATTCTTCGTCCCAGTCGACTACCTTGGTCAGGCCAATTGTCCCATTTTTGGAAATGAGAATGTCACCCTTCGCAGCGTCAGCCCGTTTGCTCAGTTCCTTGTGGGCGGTTGGTGAAATCCTCCGAACCTCATCCCACTGAATTTCTCCCTCTTTTATCCTCGTCAAGTCAGTTACTCGAAGAAACGGAACTCCATGATCCAGATATTCTGGCGTGAAGTGTGTGCCATCGACGATTTTGTTCGTCAGAAATTTCAGCTTCGCGATTTGCCAATGCGCGGGGATCTGGCCGATCCAGTCGATGCCGCTATCCTTCATGGGGACGGAGGGGTTCAGGCCGCGGGTGACGGCCTGCTGGATCAGGATCTGCCTGCGCTCGCGCAAGAGCGTGATTTGCTCCTCCTTGATCCGCACCGCCTCGTCAATCGTCGCGCATTTCCCATCCAGAAACGCTGCGATAGCGCGTTGCTCGGCGAGTGGGGGCAGTAAGGTCAAAACCTCACCAAAGTCGTCTGTATAAAGCCGCCAACGCGAAGGAACTACGCCGGAAGAGCGCCGAGCAAATTCGGCAAGGTATGCGTCTGTTTTGTAGAGGTAATCGAGAAAGCCTTGATCGGCTTCATCTTGCAATCTGTAGACCGAATAGGCGGGACTTACGATTCCGTCATGTTTAGAAACACCAAGTGCCCCCATCCATGCAAGCATGATGTTCGAAACCAATTCACCGCTCTTGACGATGCGATAACCGGTCAAATCTTCACTTCGTGATTGCTCTGCGCGGGGAATAACACCGTTTTTCTGGGAAACTGAGAGTAACTGTTCAGAGCCGTCCGATGAGGTTTCCATAGTTTCGCGCCAAATGTATTTGGTTCGCTTGGTTGACCAATTCGCCGGGATTTCATCGAGCCAATCGGCCTCGCTATCGCGGTAACTATCATATTTCGGATAGGCCGCGATGTTCATTGCGCCGGCTCCAGCGTCGTAGCCACCTCAACGCCCAGAATATCCGAGATCAGCCCGTCGGCCTTTTCCTCCAGCGCCAGTATGTCCTGCGTCACCTCCTCAAGGCTGCGCAGCGGCTTGTGGCGGTAGAAATACTTGTTGAAGCTGATCTCGTAGCCGACCTTCACGCTGTCGAGATTGATCCAAGCTTCCTCCACATGCGGTTTCACCTCTGCCACGAAGTAGCGGTGGATGTCGTCCTTGAGCGGTATACTTTCCGCATCGCGCAGGTCGGTCGCCGTCTCGTAGGTCAGGTAGCTGCCGTCGGGCTGGCGATACCATCCGAAATCCGCCAGATCGCCGGTGGCGCAGCCCAGATGGCTGGTGAGTTCCTCCAGATCACCCTTGGACAGCTTGTGCCGCTTGGCAATGACCTTCTCGGCTGTCTCGTCATACCAGCTGACGGCGTTCAGGATCGCGTTTTTCTGGGTCGCCGACAGCTTGATCTTGCGGGCCTTGATCGCCTTGGTCACGCGACTGCGGAAGACGTTGAAATCGGCTGTCTCTTCTGTGCCGATATCACCCATGAGCAATGTTGCGGTCTTGAGCAGGTCGCGGAGCCCGACCCAGAATTTCGTGTCAGTCAGCTTGCCGCGCTGCTTGGCGTTCAGGGTGATCCCCTGTTCCTCGCACCAGGCCACGATCGTCTTGGCCTCGCCCTTGAGGAAACCGGTCTCGTAGACCTTGTCGCCATGTTCCGCCCAGAGCCATTCCATCGGCTCGCGCAGGCCTTTGTCGAAGCGCAGAGGCTCGATCCGGTCGGCGGAAAAACCCGCGCGGCGGCGGTCTGGCCGTTCGATAGTGACTTTGTGGTAGCCGAAATCCTCGTTGTCGAAGATTTTTACGGCGATGCCGACGGGGTCGTTCTTCTCATCGATCACGCGCTCGACAGGGGTATTTTTCAGGTAGGCGTCGGTGATCTGCTGGATGTGATCGTCCGAAAATTCGCAATTTTTGTCGCCAAGGTTTTTGCGGAGCTTGCGATACAGCAGGTTGGCATCGATCAACTGCACCTTGCCCTTGCGCGCGGCGGGTTTGGCGTTGGTCAGAAGCCAGATGTAGGTCGTAATGCCCGTGTTATAGAAAAGGTTGTTCGGCAGCTGGATGATGGTGTCCAGCATGTCGTTTTCGATGATGAAGCGCCGGATATTGGATTCGCCGCTGCCCGCATCGCCGGTGAAGAGGCTTGACCCGTTGTGAACGCTGGCGATCCGCGAGCCGAGCGGGCTGGTGCCCTCCGGCTTCATCTTGTTCACCATCTCCATGAGGAACAGCAACTGGCCGTCCGATGAGCGCGGCGTTGCGTCCATGGTGTCATTTTTCCCCCAATAGTCGCTCAGTTCGACCTGAAAGCGAGGGTCGATGACATCCTTGCCGTCCTTGATGTATTTGACCTCGCTGTTCCAGCTTTTGCCGTAGGGCGGATTGGACAGCATGAAGTCGAACCGATGGGCCGAAAATTCATCGGTGGACAGGGTCGAGCCGACGCGGATGTTGTAGGGGTTGTTGCCCTTGATCATCATGTCTGACTTGCAGATCGCGTAGGTCTCGTCGTTGATCTCCTTGCCGTAGAGATACACGTCCCCTCGCGCCTGGATCGGACCGTCGGGTTCCTTGATGTAGTTTTGTGCCTCGGTCAGCATGCCGCCCGAGCCGCAGGCAGGGTCGTAGATCGTCATGACCGGAGGAAGCTGGTCTTTGATCGGGTCGAACATCAGGTGCGTCATGAGGTGGATCACCTCACGCGGGGTGAAGTGTTCCCCGGCTTCCTCGTTGTTCTCCTCGTTGAATTTCCGGATCAATTCTTCGAAGACGTAACCCATGCCGAGGTTGGACAGGCCAGGAAGCATGTTCCCGTCGGAATCTTCCTTGTCATGTGGTGTCAGGTTGATTTTGGGAGAAACGAAAGCTTCGATGACGTCCAGCAAGACCTGCTTGTCCGCCATGTGCCGCATCTGCTCGAACAGCTTGAAGCGATTCACGATCTCTTTGACGTTGTCGCTGAAGCCGTCGAGGTAGTCCTCGATGTTGGCAAGGAGAATCTGCTGATTGTTGGTGGCGGTGCCGTGGAGTTTCTTCAGGGTCCACTCGCTGGTGTTGAAAAAAACGTAGCCGGAAGCGTCCTTGAGCGGCTCGTCGTCCAGCTCATAGGCACCCATATCTTCCTTCTGGTATCGAACTTCATCCAGAACAGCGTCTTTGGTCGGCTCCAGCAGGGTATCGAGGCGGCGCAGAACGACCATGGGCAGGATGACATCGCGATACTTGCCTCGGACGTAGACGTCCCGCAGGCAGTCATCAGCAATTCGCCAGATAAATGCGACCAGTGAATTATGGGATGCCTGATTCATCTAAAGCCCTCTTTTCTTTTGTTTCTCGCCTACTCGCGAGCTTGATTGGAAACTACCATCTGATTGGGAATTTCACAATGAACCGCCGTGCCGGGTTGCCTTCGAACTGTGAGCAGCGGCGAGTCATTGACCTCAGGGAAATCCAAGGACGTGCGTGTGTCAGGCGAAACTCGTGGAGAAGAGACAGAAGACCGGGTCGCTTGGGAAAAGTTGCCCATGACGACAAAGTCACGCTCGTTCTCGGCTACGGCCTCGCGGCCATGGCGCTCAACGAGGAAAGGGGCGCTCTGATCGTATGGTAAGTATCAACGCTTCAAGCAGAGACGGGGAACCGACCGCGCTTTTTCCCAATGAACCTAAGGCAATTTTTGGGAGGGCGTTTGGGTGGGTTGCCAAAAAATCCAAAACAAAAAGTCCATCGGATCAGAGACTTAAAGTTTTAGTTGGCTCCGGCGGTAGGGATCGAACCTACGACCAATTGATTAACAGTCAACTGCTCTACCGCTGAGCTACGCCGGAACACGAGGGGCGATATAGCAATGCCGGTTTCAGGCGTCCAGAGGCATTTCGAAGTTTTCTCAGAAAAATTCAGCTGCCGGGGGAGAGGCGAAATTCGCCGTCGAAAGACAGCTGGCCTGCCGGGGCGACGCGGTCTCTTTGCGTCAGATCGACGAGATGGGCAAAGACGTTGCGCGCCGCGGCGGGCAGAAGGGCGGGGGGGACCTCGGTGTAGAGCAGGGCCGCGATCGCGCCCGCGCTTGCCGGGCCGTCGGCGAGCGTGGCCAGGATCGAGGCTTCGCGGTCGAGGCGGTGCGCGATCAGCCATTCAAGGCGGCTGGACGGGGTGTCGATCGGGGCGCCGTGTCCGGGGTGAAAGACAGACCACCGGCGCGCCTTCAGGCGGGCGCAGGAGGCCATGAAATCCGTCACGTCGCCATCGGGCGGAGACACCAGCGACGAAGCCCAGCCCATGACGTGATCGCCGCAAAACAGCACGTCGGCCCAGGCAAGGCAGATGTGGTTGCCCATATGGCCGGGCGTGTGCAGGACCTCGAGGCTCCAGTCGCGGCTGGTGATGTGTTGGCCATCGGCGAGGCTGATGTCGGGAAGAAAGCCGTGGTCGATGCCTTCGCCCCCGCCCGCGAAGCCGCTGTCGGCGAGGTGCTGCATCACCGGACTGCGACCGGCCTGCGGCGGTCCGAAGGCAAGGACGGGGGCGCCGGTCGCTGCCGCCAGCGGACCGGCGAGCGGAGAGTGGTCGCGATGTGCGTGGGTCACGATGATATGGGTGATCCGGGCGCCCGCAGGGACGGCGGCAAGGATCGCATCCAGATGCGCGGGCAGGTCGGGGCCGGGGTCGACCACCGCGATCTCGGTCTCGCCCAGGAGGTAGGTGTTGGTGCCCCAGAAGGTCATCGGCGAAGGGTTGGGGGCCAGCAGCCGGCGCAGGCCGGGGGCGAGGGTCTCGGCCACGCCGGGGGCGGGCGGGTTTTCGCCGTCAGTCATGCGGGTTTTCCTTCTCGGAGCGGGGCTTAGCGGCTAAGCCTTAGCCCATGTTCTTTGCCTGGCTCAAACGATATATGCCGCGCAGCCTTTATGGGCGGGCGGCGCTGATCCTGGTGCTGCCGGTGGTGACGCTGCAACTGGTGGTAACGGTGATCTTCGTGCAGCGCCACTTCGAAGGCGTCACCGAGCAGTTGACCCGCTCGGTTCGCGACGAAATCCGGCTGATCGTGGCCCAGGCTGAGGGGGTGCCGCCGCGGGAGGCCATGCGCCGGATGCTGCCGCTGGCGCGGGCGCTGGATTACCGATTGTCGTGGAACGCGGCCATGACCGAAGGCGATCTGCGGCGCTGGTTCGACCTGTCGGGACTGGTGGTCATCCGCGAGTTGCGCGCCGGTCTGGACAACGTGGCGGCGGTGGCGTTGCCGAACGATCGCGACACGCTGGTTTATATGGACCTGCCGCAGGGCGTGCTCGAGATGCGATTCGACCGCAAGGGGGTCTCGGCCAGCAACCCGCACCAACTGATCCTCAACATGATCATCTTCAGCCTGATCATGACGCCGATCGCCTATATCTACCTGCGCAACCAGTTGCGTCCGATCACCCGGCTGGCGCAGGCCGCCGAGGCCTTCGGGCGGGGCAGGGTGGTGCGGTATTCCCCGGGGGGCGCCACCGAGGTGCGCGCGGCGGGGCGCGCGTTTCTGGACATGCGGGCGCGGATCGAGCGGCAGATCGAGCAACGGACCTTGATGCTCTCCGGCATCAGTCACGATCTGCGCACACCGCTGACGCGGCTGAAGCTGGGGTTGTCGATGCTTGACGGTGAGGACGTCGACGACCTGCAACGCGACCTGTCCGAGATGGAGCGGATGCTGGACGAATTCCTTGCCTTTGTGCGGGGCAACGCGGAAGCGGGCGATCCGGTGCCGACCGATCCGATGGCCCTGGTCCGGCAGGTTGTCGAGGATGCGCAGAGGGCGGGAAAGCCGGTCACGCTGGAGCGCTGCGAGGGTGCGGGTGAGGTGCCGCTGAGGCCGCTTGCGATCCGCCGCGCGGTGGAAAACCTGGTCGAGAACGCGGTGCGCTATGGCGAGCGATGCGAGGTGAGTGTCGAACTCGGCAACGCCACGCTGAGCATCATGGTCGAGGACGACGGGCCGGGGATACCCGAAGACCTGCGCGAAACGGCGGTGCGGCCATTCGTGCGACTTGACAAGGCGCGCAACCAGAGCAAGGCGCCGGGGGTCGGGTTGGGTCTGGCGATCGCCACCGATATCGCTCGGGCGCATGGTGGGGTGTTGCGGTTGGGGGCATCGGACCGGTTGGGCGGGTTGCTGGCCGAGCTGGCAATCGCCCGATGAAATGTTTCGCGCGCGAAACATTTTTGGTTTATCATCAATATGTTAATGCGCCGTTCGGTGGCGCGGGCGGAAGGTGAAGGATGGTAGGCCCGGCAGGACTTGAACCCGCAACCAAAGCGTTATGAGCGCTCTGCTCTAACCAATTGAGCTACAGGCCCGCCTTCGGTTGGAGTAGCCAGCCAACCGGGTGGCGTCAAGTCCCTGAGATGTCCGCCGTGCGAGGCCCACATGAACCTATTGCGCGGCGATGCGCGTGACCTTGCGAGGTGTGATTACGTCATCGGCACGCGGCCTG
Organism: Litorisediminivivens sp. KMU-197; assembly: GCF_056858395.1. Classification (NCBI taxonomy): domain Bacteria; kingdom Pseudomonadati; phylum Pseudomonadota; class Alphaproteobacteria; order Rhodobacterales; family Paracoccaceae; genus Litorisediminivivens; species Litorisediminivivens sp. KMU-197. The sequence continues at coordinate 693,177 of NZ_JBXEQG010000001.1, forward strand.
GAGGCGGCTTTGCGAACGGCCCCATGCGCCGCCTTCGGTGCGATCCTGTCCGAAGCCTGGATTTGCGGAAAGTAGAGCCGCACCGTGGTTCCCGCGCCGGGTGTGCTGTCGATATGGACGTCGCCGCCGGATTGCTTGACGAAGCCATAGACCATGGGCATGCCGAGGCCCGATCCCTTGTCGGCGGCCTTGGTCGTGAAGAAGGGCTCCCATATCTTTGCCTTGACGTCCTCGGACATGCCGCAGCCGTTGTCGCTGACCGATATCTCTGTGTATTCGCCCGGTTCCAGACCGCCGTTGCGTCCGGTTCGCCGCGCGTCGGCAATGCGGTGGGTCGCTGTTGCGAAGGTCAGCCGGCCGCCGCCGTTCATGGCGTCGCGGGCGTTGATGGCAAGGTTCAGAAGGGCGCTTTCCAGCTGCGTCCGGTCAACCTCGATCTGCGGAACCGGGGTCAGGGATTTGCGGACCCGGATGGTCGACGGCAAGGTGCGTTGGAACAGGTTGTCCATGCGGTCGATCACCAGATTGACGTCGACCGGCTCGGGCGTGAGGTCGGATTTGCGGCCGAAGGCGAGAAGCTGCTTGGTCAGACGCGCCCCACGATGCGAGGCATCCAGCGCCGAGGTCAGCAACTCGGCGGTGTCCCTGTCCGGTTCGGATAACATACACAGTTCGAGGTTTCCGATAACAACGGTCAGTATATTGTTGAAATCATGCGAAATTCCGGCGGTGAGGCGGCCGACCGCGTCGAGTTTCTGTGCCTCTGCCAGCGCCTGTTCCGAAGCCTTCTGATCGGTGATGTCGAGCGATGCACAGATCTCCCTGACGACCCTGCCGGTCTCATCTGTGACGGGTTTGACGACGGCGTGTATCCAATTTACGCCCTCGGAGGTTGGAATGCGGTATTCCATGGTGACGGATTTGCCGGCGCGGATTTCCTGGCACCAGCCTTCGACCTTCTGGCGATCATCGGGATGGACCGGTTCGAAATCTCCGCGGGCGCGGGAGGCCTCGGGCACGAAATCCTCAACACTCATACCGTAGTTGCGGGCATGCTGTTCAGAGACGACGACCGGTTCACCGGTATCCACGTCCCAGATGTAGTAGCCCATCTTGGCGATCTTGCTGGCCAGAAGCAGCGGTTCTTCCTGTTCCTTGCGCTGGGCCATGAGCAGGGCTTCGTAATTGGCATCGCGCTGGTCGCGGGTGCGGCCGACGAAGAAGCCGACACCGATGTACAGCGCCATGCCGGCCATCGTGTGCCAGATGTCGCCGACCAGCGACGCCGGGCCGATTCCGACGAAATGCGAATGCAGCACACTGCCCGATGCGAGCAGGCCGGACACGATCCCGACGCGCAGACCGCCGACCACGCTGGCGATGACCACCGACACCATCAACAGAAGGAACGGGACCGGAAAGACCGGATTGAGGTGATGAGAGGCCTCCAGGGCCGTCATGACCACAAGGGTCGGTACAACGGCCAGCCAGTTGGCCTGAAACATACTCTTGATCATCAACCGCACCCGTTTGGCATAAGCGTCGGTCCCGAGATTGTCAGCCGTCCCGCGCAGGCAATATCACACAACCTTAAGCCCTCTGATTGACAGGATTGTCATGAACTCGGGAATATCCAAAATGATTTCAGCTAACATTTTTCATAAAGTCTTCATTACCTGAGTAAGAAATTTTCAAGGAGTTGCTCAATTAATACGTGTGGGTGCGAAAGCCCGTCACAAGGCTTTCGGATTGCATGGCCGCGAGCGATGTTCTAACCCGGCCCGAGACCCCTCACAGACGGAGCCGGAGATGAGCGCTGACACGGGCAAGCAAGGGCTGAGCTACGCCGAGGCTGGCGTTGATATCGACGCGGGCAACGCGCTGGTGGAGCGGATCAAGCCGGCGGCGAAACGCACGACGCGGCCCGGCGTGATGTCGGGGCTGGGCGGCTTTGGCGCGCTGTTCGACCTGAAGGCAGCGGGCTACGACGACCCGGTTCTGGTGGCCGCCACCGACGGCGTCGGCACCAAGCTGCGGATTGCGATCGACACCGGCGAGGTTGACGGGGTCGGCATCGACCTCGTGGCGATGTGTGTCAATGACCTGGTGTGCCAGGGCGCGGAGCCTTTGTTCTTCCTCGACTATTTCGCCACCGGCAAGCTGGAGACGGACGTTGCGGCGCGGATCATCGAAGGCATTGCCGAGGGCTGCGCCCGGTCAGGCTGTGCGCTGATCGGCGGCGAAACCGCCGAGATGCCGGGCATGTACCCGGAGGGCGATTTCGACCTCGCGGGCTTCTCGGTCGGCGCGATGGAACGCGGTCGCGCCCTGCCGGAGGGGGTTCAGGCCGGTGACGTGCTGCTGGGTCTGGGCAGCGACGGGGTGCATTCGAACGGCTATTCGCTGGTGCGCAAGATCGTCGAGCGTTCGGGGCTGTCGTGGAACGACGACTGTCCGTGGGACGAAGGTTCGCTCGGGGCGGCGCTGCTGCGGCCGACGCGTCTGTACGTGAAGCCGGCGCTTGATGCGGTGCGCGCGGGTGGCGTGCATGCGTTGGCGCACATCACCGGCGGCGGGCTGACCGAGAACCTGCCGCGGGTGCTGGACGCGGGACAGGGCGCGCGCATCGACCTGGGGGCCTGGAGGTTGCCGCCCGTGTTCCGTTGGCTGGCGCAAGAGGGCGGGCTGGCCGAGGCCGAGATGCTCAAGACCTTCAATGCCGGGATCGGCATGGTGCTGGTGGTTGAGGCCAGACGTGCGGCTGCGCTTTCGGAGCAGTTGCAGGCGGCGGGCGAGACCGTGTACCGGCTGGGCGAGGTCGTGGAGGGCGAGGGCGTCGCCTATTCCGGCACGCTTGCATGAGCCTTCGGGTCGCGATCCTGATCTCGGGCGGCGGGTCCAACATGGTCACGCTGGCCGACAGCATGACCGGCGACCACCCGGCGCGGCCCTGTCTTGTCCTGTCCAACAACGCCGAGGCCGGGGGGCTGGCCAAGGCCCGGGCGCGCGGCATTTCGACGGCAGTGGTGGATCACCGGCCCTTCGGCAAGGACCGCGCGGCGTTCGAGGCGCGGATACAGGCGGAGCTGGACTCGGCGCGGGCGGAGATAATCTGCCTCGCGGGGTTCATGCGGGTGCTCACGCCCGAGTTCGTCGGACGCTGGCAAGGGCGGATGCTGAACATCCATCCGTCGCTGTTGCCGAAGTACAAGGGGCTGGACACCCATGCGCGGGCACTGGCGGCAGGCGACGTGGAACACGGCTGCTCGGTCCACCTTGTGACGCCAGAGCTGGATGACGGGCCCGTGCTTGGCCAGGCGCGGGTGCCGGTGCACCCCGCCGATACGGCAGACAGCCTGAGTGCGCGGGTTCTGGCCGAGGAACATCGACTTTACCCCGCCGTCCTGCGAGATTTTGCGGAGAAGTTGCAACCCGAGTGACCGCCTGCACGACTTTCCTTCGTTTCGGGAAACCGGTATACCAACCGGACGGGGAGCGCGAGAAGAACAGAAAAGGCGCCTATGCGTATCATCACAACGACGGAAGACCTGGCCGAGTTCTGCACGGAAGCGCGTCGGCATTCCTATGTCACCGTGGACACCGAATTTCTGCGGGAACGGACCTATTATTCGAAGCTCTGCCTTGTGCAGATGGCAATGCCCGGACGCGGCGACGACAATGCCGCGCTGATCGATCCGCTGGTCGAGGGCCTGTCACTGGCGCCCATGTACGATCTGTTTCGCGACGGCAACGTGGTCAAGGTGTTCCACGCGGCGCGGCAGGATCTCGAGATCTTCCATGTCGACGCCGGGGTCATCCCGCATCCGCTGTTCGACACCCAGGTCGCGGCCATGGTCTGCGGCTTCGGCGAGCAGGTGGGCTATGAGAAGCTGGTGAAGGCGATTGCCCGGCAGGGGCTGGACAAGACGTCGCGCTTCACTGACTGGTCGCGGCGGCCGCTGACCGAGGCGCAGATGAAATACGCGCTGGCCGATGTCACGCACCTGCGCCAGATCTACGAATTCCTCGCCAAGAAGCTGGACGAGACCGGGCGCAAGGGTTGGGTCGAAGAGGAAATGGCGATCCTCGAAAACCCCGAGACCTATATCGTGCGACCGGAAGAAGCTTGGATGCGGCTGAAGACGCGGACGACGACGCCGAAGTTCCTTGCGGTGGTGCGCGAGCTGGCGCGGTTCCGCGAGACCTATGCCCAGACGCGTGACGTGCCGCGCAACCGCGTGTTCAAGGACGATGCGCTGCTGGAACTGGCCTCGACCAAGCCGCAGTCGCCCGCCGATCTGGGACGCTCGCGGCTGTTGCTGCGCGAGGCGCGTCGGGGTGACATCGCCGAGGGAATCCTGGCCGCGGTCAAGAAGGGGATGAATTGTCCGCCGGACGAGATGCCCCAACTGGACCGGTCCCGTGACAAGTTGCAGGTGAACCCGGCACTGGCTGACCTGCTGCGGGTGCTGTTGAAGGCCAAGACCGAAGCGGGCGGCGTTGCGCCGCGGCTGGTGGCGCCCTCGGCGGACCTGGATGCGCTGGCGGCGGGCGTACGGGACGTTCCGGCGCTGCACGGCTGGCGCGACGAGTTGTTCGGGCGCGACGCGTTGCGGCTGTGTGACGGCAAGATCGCGCTGACGGTCAAGGGCAACGATGTGGAGATCGTTGAGCTCTGAGGATGTGCGCCGGCGCGCGACACGAGGTCCCGGACGATGTCCGGGACGGCCTTGCGGTTCGGATGACGGGTCGTATTTTTGGAAATCTTGGACGAACCGCGCGGTTCAGCGCCGGACGGTACGCGCGTTGCCGGCAGCGATGACCCGGATGGCGGTGATGCCCGCAAGATCCTGATCGGTCAACCGCACGGCCGCGGTGACGGTGCGGGCATGCTGGGTGCCGAGGCCGGTGCCGGAGCGGGGTTGCAGGGCGCGGAACTCATAGGTCAGCAGCGAAGGCTCGCCGTCGTCCTGCTCGACCAGACGCACGTCGTAGCTGCCGAGCGCGCGGAAGACACCCGTGGCCTCGACCACCGCGCCGCCGACGGTGCGGCGAATGTGCAGTTCGGTCACTTCCTGCACCAGCGTTCCGCCATACAGCGGGGCATCATCGTTGAACAAGGCGCTGCGCAGGGCGTTGCGCCGGGGGATCAGGGGATTGACCTCGGACTCCTGCGGCTCGGCCACCACGACCTGGGTTGTGCCGCCGCCGAACCAGTTGAACGGATTGACCGCGGAGTCCCGGATCGTCGCGCAGCCGCCCAGCGTCATCGTCGTGACCAGTGATGCCAGTAGCAATGTGCGCATGGGGCCGCTCCGTTGGTTCCGCATGAGGGTTAGCGCATTGGCGCCGCGTTGAAAAGCGATTGCGACTGGACGTGGGCCGTCGGGATGCCTAGGTGAGGATAAGATGCATCGGAGGTGACATGGCCAGCGCAGCGTTCGAAGAGATCGTCGAGGATTTCGAGTTCCTTGAGGACTGGGAGGACCGCTATCGCTATGTCATCGAACGGGGCAAGGCGATGGAGCCGCTGGACGATGCGCTGAAGGTGCCTGCGACCAAGGTGGACGGCTGTGCCAGTCAGGTCTGGCTGCATGTCCGGCCGCGCGACGGCCAGTTCCACTTTGATGGTGACAGTGACGCGATGATCGTGCGTGGGCTGATCGCGGTGCTGCGCGCGCTGTACGACGGGCTGCCGATCGGTGAGGTGCCGAAGGTCGACGCGGGCGGTGAGTTGGCGCGGCTGGGGCTGAACGATCACCTGTCGGCGCAGCGGTCTAACGGGCTGCGGGCAATGGTGGCGCGTATCCGGGAACAGGCAGCGGAATCGGCCTGACCGTCGCGACGGGGCGAAAACCCATTGATGGATTTTGGCCGATCTTTTCGAAAGATCGGCCACCGCCCGCCGCGTCTGAAGCGGGATTTCAGAACGGGATTTCGTCGTCGATGTCGCGGCTCGGCGGATTCCCGCCACCTTGCTGGCCGCCGCCGCCATAGCGATCGTCCTGCGGTCCGCTGTCATAGCCACCGCCGTAACCTCCACCGCCGCCGCCGCCCTGATCGCCACCGCCGCTGCGACCGTCAAGCATGGTCAGCGTGCTGCCCGGGCCCTGAAGGACGACCTCGGTGGAATAGCGGTCCTGGCCGGACTGGTCCTGCCATTTGCGGGTCTGCAGCTGGCCTTCGATGTAAATCTTTGATCCCTTGCGCAGATATTGCTCTGCCACGCGCACCAGACCTTCGGAAAAGATCGCCACGCTGTGCCATTCGGTGCGCTCGCGCCGCTCGCCTGTGTTGCGGTCTTTCCAGGTTTCGGAGGTGGCGATGCGCAGATTGCAGACCTTGCCGCCGTTCTGGAACGTGCGGACTTCCGGGTCGCGCCCGAGGTTTCCGATGAGAATGACTTTGTTGACTGACCCGGCCATGTGATGCCCCCCGATTTCTTGTCTTGATCGTGCCGAATTGCGAATCCGGCGCGTTTGTCCGGCTGACCCTACCTCAGCTTGCGGCAGTGAAAAACTGGTTAACGTCCCCCCGGCTGGCCGAATCCGAGATTTCCCGTATAGTGCGCGAAAAGAGATAATCGGGGACAGGGATATGCGAAAGCTTTTGAGCTTGGGTCTTGTCGCGGCCTTGCTGCCTTGGGGGGTGTCGGCCGAGACGGTGTCCTCGAAGGGGCGGGTGTTGCTCTTCAAGTCGCAGACCAGCGTTCTGGACCGACGTGCCTCGCAGCAATACAAGAATTCGGTGCGGTTGCAGCCGCCCAAGGTGGTCACGCCCACCAAGTGGGACAAGGCGGCGCCGACCAAGCGCTACACGGGCAAGTACAAGGGCGTCTATTCGGCGCTGGCGCGTGAGGCCGCGCGCCGCAATGGCGTGCCGGAAGACCTGTTCCTGCGGCTGGTGCAGCAGGAGAGCGGATGGAACCCCAAGGCCGTCAGCCACAAGGGTGCGATGGGGCTGGCGCAACTGATGCCGGGGACAGCCGCGAGGCTGGGTGTGAACCCGAAGGACCCGGGCCAGAACCTCGATGGCGGGGCGCGGTATCTCAAGCAGCAATTTAATCGGTTCGGAACGTGGCGGCTGGCGCTGGCGGCCTATAACGCCGGCCCCGGCGCGGTCGAGAAATACGGCGGCGTGCCGCCCTACAAGGAGACCCGGAATTACGTCAAGGTAATCTGGGGCAGCTGAGCGCGGCGTCTGGATCGTTTGCAGTTCGGGACCGAACCCTTGGGGGATCGGGAGGCTCAGTCCGCCCACGGCATGGGATGGAACGGATAGTCGGCGAGATCATCGTAGACCGGAGCGCCGCCGCCGAGGATGGACTGCGTGAGCGTCAGGCGATCGGGGGTGAAACCGGGCAGCGGCGCGGCGGCCATATCGGACAGAAAGTGCTGTAGTTCGGTTAGCAGTCCCGCCGAGGGGCGCGGGCCGAAGCGCGCCAGCGTGACATGCGGGCGAAAGCGCTGGCGTTGCAGCGTGAGCCCGGCGGCGCGTGCGGCAGACGCCACGGCACGGTGCAGGGTGTCGAGTTCCGGCGAAGGCCGGATCATCGCGGCGAGAAGTCGGGGCCGCGACCCGCCGAATACGTCGAGGCCGGAGAACATGACGTCGAACGGATAGGCGCGAATGCCGTCGAGCGCGTCGTGCAGATCCGAGAGGGGCTGGGACGGCACATCGGCGAAGAACGCCAGCGTGACATGCATCTGGTCCGGGGCCACCTTGCGGCCGGCGTGCAGACCTTCTGTCAGGTCCGACAGGCGATCCTGCACCTCTTCCGGAACCGGCAGGGCGACGAAAACCCGCAAGAGCGGCCTCAGCCGCCGCCGTGGTGCCGAAACACCGGCACGGTGCCCGCAGGTCTTGCCTTGGGTTCCGGCTGAGCGGACTGGCGCAGGGCGGTGGGCGTCTGTCCGGCATGATGCTGGATGAAGCGGCTGAAGTAGGCGGCGGAGCCGAAGCCGAGCTGGCTGGCCACATCCTGAATTGCCGGCACCGGCTGCGCCAGCAGGATGCGCGCTTCGTGCAGCACCCTCTGGGTGATCAGGTCGGCGGCGGTCAGGCCCGAGTTGTCACGGCACACGCGGGTCAGGTGGGTTGGCGTGACCCCGAGCCTTTCGGCGTAATCGGCCATGTTCAGCCCGGAGCGGAACTCGGCCTCCATCAGGTCTGCGAAAGCGCGGCTAAGCCGCTGGCCGGCGGTCTCCTTGCCTTGCAGCGCCGGTGAGACCTTGTCGGTTTGCTCATCCATCGTCAGCATCTGACGGCGCAGCCAGATGGCGGCGAGGTTGAACTTGGCCAGCAGCGCCTCGGTCTGGAAGGGGCGCATGATTTGCTGTTCGCGCTGGAGCGTCTCGACGATGCTGCTCAGTTCGCCTTGCGCTGTCACGTCGCGGATCCGCAGGTGTTGGGGGGTGTCGGGCAAGAGCGGGGCGCCGCTGTCCGAAATCAGCGCCTGTCCGAAACACTGGGACCCGGTTTCAAGCGAAAACTGTGTGCCCGGAGGCAGATAGAGGACGTTGTTGATGCCGATACCGCGACGCAGCCCGCGGATGGTGACCCGGCCCTGACCGCGCGTGATCCAGATGAACAGGTGGTCGCGGCGCGCATGTGGCAGGGTCACCTGCCAGGCTCCGCCGGCGGCCAGTTGCGCCAGCGTCACCACGCGCAGGGGCATGGCCCGGGTTGCCTCGGACATTGCCATCCGGTCAGGCTGTTGCACTGTCACGTTCCTGTCGCCCCTGTCCCTGCCGCCTGTACGGCCGCGCATCGCCGTGAGTGCCGCACCACTGCGGTCTTGGCAAGCGCCCGAAGGGCGGCGGTTCGGCCCGGCGGCACGTTTTCAGCCGAGTTGCGCCGCCGGCACGCCTTGCCACGTCCCCATGCGGGACCGTAACCATGTGCGCTGGCGTTTGGCAAATCGGGTGGTGGCGACGGTGGCCCTTTCCCGCGCAAGCTCAAGCGGGATTTCGCCATGTGCATAGGCGACAAGCTCGGGCGCGCCGATCGCCTTGAAACTCAGCAGCTCCGGATTCCAGCGCGGCAGGTTCTGCTGCACCTCGTCGAGCGCGCCATGTTCCAGCATCAGGTCGAAGCGGCGCGCGATCCGTTCGTTCAGCCAGTCGCGGTCGGCATCGACGCGCAGCGGCTGGGTCTGCGCAAGGGGCAGGCGCGGGGGCGGTGTGTCGCCCTGCCACGCGGCGAGGCCGCGCCCGGTGGCGCGCTGCACCTCCCAGGCGCGCTGGACCCGCATCGGGTTGCGCTGGTCGATCCGGGACAGGGTCTCGGCGTCGATCTCGGGTAGAAAGGCCTCGTGCCCGCGGGTTCGCCGAATCTGGTCGGCCTCGGTGCGGATGTCGTGCGGCGTGCCGGGGATCGACGCGAGACCTTCGGTCAGGGCCGCGAAATAGAGCCCGGTGCCGCCGATGATGATCGGCCGCGCGCGTCCTGCGAGGACCGGCTCCAGATCGCGGAGCCAGTGGCCGACGGAATATGCGCCATCCCAGGGCACGTGGCCGTAAAGGGCATGCGGCGCACGCGCAAGGTCTTCGGGGCCGGGACGGGCGGTCAGGACGCGCCAGTTTTCGAAGACCTGGATCGCGTCGGCATTGACGATGACGCCGCCCTGGGTTTCGGCGATCTCGAGCGCCAGCGCGGATTTGCCGCTTGCGGTCGGTCCGGCGATAAGCACCGGCAACTCTGGCGAGAGGGTGCCGATTACCGAGGGCATGGCGCGGCCCCGGTCTTGCTTGACGCCGGGTTTCGAGGTGAATGGCGCATTGAACTGATCCGTGTTTTCCGACATTTTGCCGCCAACTCAAGCCCAGCCCCTACCGGAGTACACCATGCCTGACAATATCACGGTCGATGCCGACGCGCCGAAGACCACCTACAAGCGGGTTCTGCTGAAGATCTCGGGCGAGGCGCTGATGGGCGACCAGGGCTACGGTCTTCACCCGCCGACGGTGCAGCGCATCGCGCAGGAGGTGAAGTCGGTCCACGACATGGGCGTCGAGATCTGCATGGTGATCGGCGGCGGCAACGTGTTCCGAGGGCTTCAGGGCTCGGCCCAGGGAATGGAGCGGACGACGGCCGACTACATGGGCATGCTGGCCACGGTGATGAACGCGCTGGCGATGCAATCGGCGCTGGAGGGACTCGGGGTGTTCACGCGGGTGATCAGCGCGATTCCGATGGACCAGGTCTGCGAGCCCTACATCCGCCGCCGCGCGGTGCGCCACCTGGAAAAGAAGCGGGTCTGCATCTTTGCCGCCGGGACGGGAAACCCCTATTTCACCACCGACACGGCGGCGACTTTGCGAGCAAGCGAGATGTCCTGCGAGGCGATCTTCAAGGGCACCAAGGTGGACGGGGTCTACGACAAGGACCCGGTGAAATTCCCCGATGCCAAGCGCTATGAGACGGTGAGCTATGACGAGGTCTTGCAGAAGTACCTTGGCGTCATGGATGCCTCCGCCATTGCGCTGGCACGGGACAACAACCTGCCGATCATCGTGTTCTCGCTGGACGAGCCGGGCGGTTTCCGGGGAATTCTTGCGGGGCAGGGGACTTATACGAAGGTGGGTGGATAGCGGCTTCACCGCATTCTTTGAAAGAATGCGGTCCGAAATCTTTTGAAGATTTCGGCGCCCCTGGGCAGCCGTGGCTTTGCCCCTTGCGCCCCTACGCCAACCGGTCTATACGCGCGCCACTAATCCGCAGGTGCGGGCGGGCCTTTGGGGGAGACATCCCCATCGCGTCCACCGGTTGAAGCAATCCGCTTCTCTCCCCGCACCGAGGCATAAACCGGAAAGGAAAGAAAGCATGGCTCTTCCCGAGTTCACCATGCGTCAGCTGCTGGAAGCTGGCGTTCACTTCGGCCACCAGACGCAACGCTGGAACCCCCGCATGGGCGAGTTCATCTACGGCGCGCGCAACGGCATCCACATCATGGACCTGACGCAGACCGTCCCGATGCTGGACCAGGCGCTGCAGGCGATCCGCGAAACCGTCGCCAAGGGCGGCCGGGTGCTGTTTGTCGGCACCAAGCGCCAGGCGGCACAGCCGGTCGCGGAAGCGGCCGAGAAATGTGCCCAGTATTACATGAACCACCGCTGGCTCGGTGGCACGCTGACCAACTGGAAGACCGTGTCGCAGTCGATCAATCGTCTGAAGTCAATCGACGAGCAGATGGAAGGTGGCGCCGAGGGCCTGACCAAGAAAGAGCGTCTGGGCATGGAGCGTGACCAGTCCAAGCTGAACGCCTCGCTCGGCGGTATCCGCGAAATGGGCGGTGTGCCGGACCTGCTGTTCGTCATCGACGTCAAGAAGGAAGCGCTGGCAGTGGCGGAAGCCAACAAGCTGGGCATCCCGGTCGTCGCCGTTGTCGATACCAACTGCTCGCCCGACGGCGTGGACTTCATCATCCCCGGCAACGACGACGCGGCCCGTGCCATCGCGCTCTACTGCGATCTGGCCTCGCGCGCGGCGCTTGACGGCATGTCGGCCCAGCTGGGTGCGGCCGGTGTCGACATCGGCGCCATGGAAGACGCCCCGGAAGAGGAAGCGGCCGCAGAGCCCGTGACCGAGACCGTCGTCGGCAACCCGTCGGAAGAAACCAAGGCGGACGACGTCAAGGCCAAGGACGCGCCCTACGACCTGGACCAGCCGGAAGCCAAGTCCGAGAAGGCAGACGGCTGAGCGTCACGCCAGCTTCACGTCTGTGATATCTGAGGGGGCGGCGTGGCTGCCCCCGGCCCCAATCTTTCCGGGCCGATCCCGGCCCCAATCCTTTAAGGAGATCTGACATGGCCATTACCGCCAAGCAGGTGAAAGAACTGCGCGAAATGACTGGCGCAGGCATGATGGACGCCAAGAAGGCGCTGACCGAGACCGATGGCGACATGGACGCCGCCGTTGACTGGCTGCGCACCAAGGGCCTGGCGAAAGCCGCCAAGAAATCCGGCCGTACCGCCGCCGAAGGCCTTGTCGCCGTCGTCGTCGAAGGTGGCACCGGTGTCGCAGTCGAAGTGAACTCGGAAACCGACTTTGTCGGCAAGAACGCCGAGTTCCAGTCGATGGTGTCCGACATCGCCAATGCCGCGCTGAAGGCAGACGATCTTGACGCGCTGGCCAACGCCGACCTGGGCGGCCGCACCGTTTCGGAGACGCTGACCGACAAGATCGCCAAGATCGGCGAGAACATGTCGCTGCGCCGCATGGAAAAGCTCGACGGTACTTCGGTGGTGTCCTACGTGCACAACGCCGTTGCCTCGGGCATGGGCAAGATCGGCGTCCTAGTGGCGCTGTCGGGTGACAACGAAGCCTTCGGCAAGCAGGTCGCGATGCACATCGCCGCCGCAAACCCAACATCGCTGTCCGAGGATGACCTCGACCCGGCCGTTGTCGAGAAAGAGCGCAATGTGCAGATCGACATCGCCCGTGAATCCGGCAAGCCCGAGCAGGTGATCGAGAAGATGATTGTCGGCCGCATGAAGAAGTTCATGTCGGAAGTCACCCTGCTAAACCAGGCCTTCGTCGTCGACCCCGACAAGACCGTGGCCGAAGCCGCCAAGGACGCCGGTGTCGAAGTGACCGGCTATGTCCGTCTGGAGGTCGGTGAAGGCATCGAGAAGAAGGAAGAGGATTTCGCAGCTGAAGTCGCCAAGGCGGTTCAGGGCTGATATCCCTTGGTCCCGCGCGTGTTGCGGGACCGACAAGACAAAAAAATGCGGAGCTGGTTGCGACCACCAGCTCCGCTTTTTTGACTGGACCACCCCGGACTAATGGGGATGAGACAGAGCGGCCCAGGTGGCCGGTCCGACGCGGGAATATTCACCTCGGACCGACCTCCGGTTACCCGGGCAGGACGGCGGAGCCTTGAAATCCCAAGGGACACTGTCCTGACGTTCCCTGGCTGAATTGCCACCACTCACGGAACATCTTCAGACTGCACCATTTCCGTAACGTTATGAAGTCCGGTTTTCCCTACCTTAGCCGCGGCATGCCGCTCAAAGCGCTTTGAATTGTGAAAAATCCGTTAACGAACTTACGTAGGGTCAGCGTATCAGAGATCGAGCACGAACATCTGGTTCTGGAACGACGCCTTGAGCACCGCCTGAGCTGTGGTTTCGACATTTAACGCCTCACGCGCGAGTCGCAGGTGTTTCTCGACCGTCGCCGCGGTCAGGCCCATCAGCAGTGCGATATCCTGAGTGGTCTTGCCGTCACCGACCCATTCAAGCGCCTCGCGCTGGCGCGGGGTCAGGGGTTTTCCAGCGACAGTGAAGGGCAGGGTGAGGATCTTGAGGTGAGCGACATTGTTCATGATCACAATGTCTTCGCCGTGTTTCGCCCATATCGCATCGGCATCGCTTTGCGACAACTCGGGGCGTGCGGTCAGCGCGATTGCGCCCTTGGACCGCAGCGATACGGCCTTGAACGAAATCGTGTAGCCGGCGGTGACGCCCATCTTGCGGTTGAACTGGACGACGGCCAGTTCCTCATCTGTCAGCGCACCCTGTTCGGCAAGTTCCTGAACCATGCGCCAGCTTGCGACGCCCTCATGCTCCATCGCCCAGCGGGTCATCGGCGCGTTCTTGTAGAGCTCGCCGCCGAGGAACTCCTCTGTGTAGCTGGGCTCGTGATTGGTCAGCATCAGGAAATCGTTGGGATCGCCGAGCGAGGTCTCGGTCCGGTAATAGGTGAAGCCGTAGAGCAGACGGTCGAAGCCGTAATCAGCCATCTTGCGGGTGTGCATGTCCCACAGAACCTCGATTGACCGCGCGTTGGTCAGATCGAGAAGATAGCTGGTAAGGGCATCGGTCATCTGGACGGCTCCTGCGGGCGCCGGCATGGGCGGAGGCCCACCGTGGCTGAACCTGCAATAGGTGTTGGCTGTCCGATAGTTAGACAGCGACACGCAGATCTGTCCAGAGAAATGCAGGTGCCGAAGGGCAGGGCGGCCGGCACTTGACCGCCCGTGCAGGTCAGTCGACCATGCGCACCGCGCCGCGTGCGGCTGATGTCGCCAGCTTGGCATAGGCCTTGAGCGCGGTCGAAACCTTGCGCTTGCGCGGCTTTTCGGGGTGCCAGCCTTTCTGATCGCGCTGTTCGCGGCGGTGCGCCAGTTCGGCATCGTCGACCGCCAGGTGGATGGTGCGGTTCGGGATGTCGATCTCGATGGTGTCGCCGTGTTCGACCAGACCGATGGCGCCACCCTCGGCTGCCTCGGGCGAGACGTGGCCGATCGACAGCCCCGAGGTGCCGCCCGAGAACCGTCCGTCGGTGAGCAGCGCGCATTCCTTGCCCAGACCCTTCGATTTCAGGTAGCTCGTCGGGTACAGCATCTCCTGCATGCCCGGGCCGCCGCGCGGGCCTTCGTAGCGGATGACCACCACGTCGCCTGCCTTGACCTTGCCGGTCAGGATGTCGTTGACAGCCGCGTCCTGGCTTTCGCAGACATAGGCGGATCCGGTGAATTTCAGGATGCTGTCGTCGACGCCCGCGGTCTTCACGATGCAGCCGTCCTCGGCGATGTTGCCGAACAGCACGGCGAGACCGCCGTCCTGGCTGAAGGCGTGTTCTTTGGACCGGATCACGCCCGACTGGCGGTCGGTGTCGAGCTCCTTGAAGCGGTTGGACTGGCTGAAGGCTTCGGTCGTGCGGACGCCGCCGGGTGCGGCCTTGAACAGCTGCTCGGCCTCGGGATTGTTGGCGATCTTGATGTCCCAGTGTCCAATGGCTTCGGCCATGGTGGAACTGTGCACCGTCGCCGGGTCTCCGTGCAGGAGGTTCGCCCTGTAAAGCTCTCCGAGAATTGAGAAAATCCCGCCGGCGCGATGGACGTCCTCCATGTGCACGTTCTCGATGTTGGGCGCCACCTTGCACAGGCACGGCACTTTGCGCGAGAGCCGGTCGATGTCGTGCATGGTGAAGTTGACATCGCCTTCGTGGGCAATGGCCAGCAGGTGCAGCACGGTGTTGGTCGACCCGCCCATTGCGATATCGAGGCTCATGGCGTTTTCGAAGGCTTCGAAAGTGGCGATCTCGCGCGGGAGAAAGCCTTTCTCTTCAAGCTGGTAATGACGCTTGGTAATCTCGACGATCTGACGTCCGGCCTGCAGGAACAAGTTCTTGCGGTCGGCGTGCGTGGCCAGTGTCGAGCCGTTTCCGGGCAGCGCAAGCCCCAGCGCCTCGGCCAGGCAGTTCATCGAGTTCGCGGTGAACATCCCAGAGCACGACCCGCAGGTCGGACAGGCGTTTTCCTCGATGTGCTGCACTTGAGCGTCGGTCATCGTATCGCTGGCGGCGGCGACCATGGCATCGACGAGGTCGATCTTCTTCATGTCGAGGCCTTCGATATCGATCTTGCCGGCCTCCATGGGGCCGCCCGAGACGAAGATCGCCGGAATGTTCAGGCGCATCGCGGCCATCAGCATACCGGGGGTGATCTTGTCGCAGTTCGAGATGCAGACCATAGCGTCGGCGCAATGGGCATTGACCATGTATTCGACGCTGTCTGCGATGACCTCGCGCGACGGCAGGCTGTAGAGCATGCCGTCGTGGCCCATGGCGATGCCGTCATCGACCGCGATGGTGTTGAACTCCTTGGCGACGCCACCGGCGGCCTCGACCTCGCGCGCGACCATCTGGCCGAGGTCCTTCAGATGGACGTGGCCGGGCACGAACTGGGTGAAGGAGTTCACGATGGCGATGATCGGCTTGCCGAAGTCATCGTCCTTCATGCCGGTCGCACGCCACAGGCCGCGCGCACCGGCCATGTTGCGGCCGTGGGTCGAGGTTCTGGAACGGTAGTGCGGCATGTGGGGATCCTCCGAAGCTGTGGCGCACAGGAACAATATTCACTGGTCGAACGCAAGGGGCACAAGCGCAAATCATCGTGTCAGAGAAGCCGCCAAGGGGCTATATCGCTGGTGTGACGGCCATACATACTTCACATAATACCGATTACAAGATGTACGCAATTGCCATGGTTTGGGTCTTGCAGCACTGTTTCACCCTCCACCCCTGAGAAAATGCAAGCCTTGAGAAGTGTGCACTGGAACCCGTCGCCACGCATATGGCCGCGCGACGCGTAATGCCGATCGGACGACGAAGGCAACCCGGAAACTCCAATGTGGGTCCGTGTGACTGGACCGTCAGCCCGGCCCGGCTATGTGAGTGAAAACCACTTCGATTTCCGAAGCTGCCGGGCCGAAGCCGCCGCAAAAGAACGGCAGACCGGCAGCGTCTGGAGGTCTTCGCTTGATTGCCGGTGTGCCTGCGCGGTACGCTTCCGGCACGGCTTACAGGAGAAAGCATCTCATGCGCACCTTGGCCCGTCATTGGCACCTATTGACCGTCTTTATGACAACCGCCGCGCCCCTTGCGGCGGCCGAGATCGGCCCAGGCGATCCCGGTACATGCCTTGCCACGCTTAGCGGAGAAATCACCCAAGGCGATGCGGAGGCGCTTGCCGAAGTTGCGTTTGAACAACCCGAAACCTGGATTTTGGAGGATGACGGTCGCTGGAAGACCCTGTGTCTTGACAGCTCTGGCGGGGACTTCACGGAGAGCATGAATATTGCCCGTTATCTTACTGTCAACAATATCGGAACCGTGGTCCCGGAGGGGGCAAGCTGCACCGATGAATGCGCATTGGTCTTCATGTTCGGCACTGCGGCGCAAGGCCAGATCGGCGGGTTGACACACAGGCAGATGCACGGCAACGCCACGCTGGCCTTTACTCGACCGGTCCTCGAGGCACCCCCGGAAGACAGTGATGCGATTGTACAGAAGATGCTTGGATTTCAGGCGCTTGCGACCCGACCTCGGCCCGAGACCCCGCGTCCGTATATTGACGCCGACCTCGTTGAGATGATCCGGACGCTGAGCGAAGGTGAACGGATCGAGATCGATACCGTCAACGAGGCTGGACGCTGGGGCATCAACGTCACCGGGTTCGAAACCCCGTCCCTGTCGGACCGCGCCTTCTTTCACGCCTGCCAGAACCTGACGATCTGGCCGGAAAGACTGGCGGGCGGCCAAGTGCCCTTTGAGCGCAACGACGAGATTTTCGACCTTTCGGTGTCGAGTTGGACCGCCGGCGGTGCCGTCCGCGACCGGTATGACCTTCTGTTCGCCAGCCGCGATGCGTTTGAATGCTCGGCTACCGTGGCCGGGCTCGACAGCGGAGCGGCGCTGCCTTTGATCTGTGGCTACCGGGGCGACGAGGACAGCGGCATCGGGCCGGACGACTGCCGCGATCCCGATCTGCTTTATCTCTGGGCGCCGATCCCTGCCCTCGCAATGTTTCCGGCCGAGACGGCACTGACCGCTCTGGCGGACGGCAGTGCAATTCCGGAAGAGGAAGATGCGCTGACACGACCCACGCCCTGCTTGTCCGAAGATGGTGAAGCTGAGGTCATAAACGTGAACAATTACACATCGTTGCGCGCCGAACCTAGTGTGACCTCCGCGAAGGTTGGCGAGCTGCCATTGGGGTCGGTTCACGAGATTCCGAGCACACCCTCACCGGATACAACTCACGAGGATCACGCGGAATGCGCGGCGCTGTGCGAGGCGGCTAACGCCAATGAACCGTTCGATCGGGACGCACTGGGCTCTTGCGTGTTCGAGAACTGGATGTGGTTCAAGATCACCACCGAAGACGGCACCGAGGGCTATGCAAGCGCCAAGTTCCTGGACTTCTGAGGCAGGCCTCTAACGGTCGAACATGTGCGCGGCGCGAGCAGCGGCCTCGTAGAACACTCCTCGCAAACTACAGAAGTGTTCTTGATATTTATCAATTGTTTGCAGGGGCAACTTCGAGTGATCCCCGGTTGCCATCGCAAGCCCAAGCGCCTGCCCCATGACAGTGCCCGGCGCGATGCCCCTTCCGGAGTAGCCGAAGAGCGCGTAGACGCCGGGGGCCGTATGCACCAGCTTGGGTATCTTGTCTTGGCTCATCGCGATCCGGCCAGACCATTGGCCGCAAAGCGACACATCGGCAGCCGCAGGAATCAGGCGGGCCAACTGCCGCCTCAGCCACGACAGATGCATCCTACCGCCTTTCTCCGGCAGGCCCATTGCGCCGATGATGAGCCGGCCGGCCACGTCACGACGGAATGACGTCATGATGGGCGCGGTCGTCCAACACCCTTCGCCGCCGGGAAGGATGTGCTGAAAATCAAGTGGTTCCGAAGCGACCTGAAAGTAGAACGCTGTTGCAGTTGCGGCGCGTTCCAGACCGGCGAAGGATCGGTGATAGGCGTTGGTTGCCAACAGCACCTGATCTGCGGTGACCTCACCGGAGGGGGTGCTGAGGCGCCATAAGTCCCCGACACGCTCAACCCTTGAAACGGGCGAATTTTCAGAGATTTGCGCGCCGGTGCTCACAGCAGCGCGGGCAAGTCCGCGGAGGTAGGCCAAGGGCTGGATGGTGCCTGCGCGGCTGTCGAACAACGCACCGTGGATGGCCCTGCTTCCGGTGCGCCTCTGCGCCTCATCGGTATCGAGCAGGTCGAGGTCGATGCCGCGCGTCCCCCACTGGCGTTGTCGGCCAGCCAGACCGGGCATGGCACGCGGGGCGTGCGCACAGTGCAGGGTTCCGGATCGCCGTGGCTCGCAGGCTATGGCATGCCGGTCAATCAGGCTGAACACCAGGTCCGGGCCCTGCCCCAAGGCAGTGTTCAAGCGTTCGCCATACGCCTGCCCGAGGCGGGCCTGCACCGCATCGGGCGGCAGCCAGAGCCCGGCGTTCACCAATCCGACGTTCCGGCCCGATCCGCCGTGGCCGACGGTTTTGGCCTCCAACAAGGCCACCCGCGCGCCCTGACCGGCAGCCGCGAGCGCGGCGGAGCACCCGGTGTAGCCGCCGCCGACAATTGCGATATCGACCTCCATCGCGCCGTCGAGGTGCGGCGCCGAAAACCGCTCTTGCGCGGTTTGCTCCCAGAGGTTGGCCGACGGTATCATCTGTGCCCCGGTTGTGGTGTCCGGAGCACAGCCTAGCGTGACTGCGCCTTCGCTGGAAAGCGCGACGGCGCGGACAAGGCGCGTTTCAGCCCAGCGCGTAACCGGCGCCGCGCACCGTCCGCAGCGGATCACCGCCGCCGTGTTGGCAAAGTGCCTTCCGCAGCCGGCCGATATGCACGTCAACGGTGCGCGTGTCGACATAGATGTCGCGGCCCCAGACACGGTCGAGCAGTTGCTCGCGGGTCCAGACCCGGCCGGGTTTTTCCATGAAAGTGCTGAGCAGGCGAAACTCGGTCGGGCCCAGTTTCAACGGCTTGTCGTCGCGGGTCACCCTGTGGCTTTCGGCGTCCAGCACGATATCCTCGTACTCCAGCCGCTCACCCACGGTCGCCGGACGGGTACGGCGCAACTGCGCACGAACGCGGGCCATCAGTTCGACCACCGAATACGGTTTGACCACGTAGTCATCGGCACCGGTTTCCAGACCGCGCACCTTGTCGACCTCTTCAGAGCGGGCCGAAAGCATGATCACGGGCACCGACCGGGTCTCAGGCCGCGACTTGAGGCGGCGGCAGACCTCGATCCCCGAGACATTTGGCAGCATCCAGTCCAGCACGATAATGTCGGGCGCTTCCTCTTCGACGAGCAGCAGCGCCTTTTCGCCGTCCTCGGCGCGGCTGACCCGGAAGCCTTCGGCTTCGAGGTTGTAGGACAACACCTCGCGCTGGGCCGGTTCGTCCTCGACCACCAGAACAGTGGGCTGTTCGGCGGACATGGCCTAGCCGCCCGTCTGGGGCGAGAGCGACTTGTCGACCGAGGTCTGATCGCCCTTCTGGCGCGCTTCGGGCATTTCGCCTTCGACGAGGAAGACCGCCTGCTCAGCCACCGAGGTCACATGATCGCCCATGCGTTCGATGTTCTTGGCGATGAAATGCAGGTGCATGCAGGCGGTGATGTTGCGCGGGTCTTCCATCATGAAGGTCAGGAATTCGCGGAAGGTGGCGTTGTACATCTGGTCGACGTCGCGGTCGCGCAGGATCACGTCGCGGGCCAGCGCGGCGTCGCGCTGGATATAGGCGTCGAGCGCGTCCTTCAGCATCGCCTCGACCTCGCGGGCCATGCGGCGCAGCGCGGCGGTGGTGCCTTCGATGGCGTTCAGATGGGTCAGGACCGAATTGCGCTTTGCCATGTTCTTGGCGAGGTCTCCGATCCGCTCGAGGTCGCTGGAGGTCTTCATCACCGACAGGATGACCCGCAGGTCGATCGCGGTGGGTGCCCGCAGGGCAATGACGCGGGCGGCGGCTTCGTGGATTTCCTCGTCCAGTGCGTCGATCACCTTGTCGCCGCGGCGGACCTGTTCGCTGAGTTCCTCGTCGCGGGTTTCAAGCGACTTGGCGCCGTCGCGGATGGCCTGTTCGACCATGCCGCCCATCTTCATGATCTGGGCCTGAATACCTTCGAGATCGCGGTCGAAGGCGCTGGCGATATGTTCTTTCATGACAGGGTCTCCCTCAGCCGATCCGGCCGGTGATGTAGCTTTCGGTGCGCGGGTCTTCGGGGTTGGTGAAAATCTTCGAGGTCTCACCGAATTCCACCAGGTTGCCGAGGTGGAAGAAGGCGGTCTTCTGGCTGACCCGGGCGGCCTGTTGCATGGAGTGGGTGACGATCACCACCGAATAGCGGCTGCGTAGCTCGTCGATCAGTTCCTCGACCTGGGCGGTAGCGATAGGATCGAGCGCCGAACACGGCTCGTCCATGAGCAGCACTTCCGGCTCGGTGGCGATGGCCCGCGCAATGCAGAGCCGCTGCTGCTGGCCACCCGACAGCCCGGTGCCGGGCGCGTGCAGCCGGTCCTTGACCTCGTCCCAGATTGCCCCGCGGCGCAACGACTTTTCGACGATCTCGTCGAGGTCGGCCTTGCTGCGGGCCAGACCGTGGATGCGCGGGCCATAGGCGATGTTGTCATAGATCGACTTCGGGAACGGGTTCGGCTTCTGGAACACCATGCCGACCTTGGCGCGCAGTTGCACCGGATCGACCCGCTTGTCATAGATGTCTTCGCCATCAAGCCGGATGTCGCCCTCAATGCGGGCGATGTCGATGGTGTCGTTCATCCGGTTGAGGCAGCGCAGGAAGGTCGACTTGCCGCAGCCCGAAGGGCCGATGAAGGCGGTGACGGTCTTGTCTTCGATATCCACATCCACGTCCTTGATGGCGTGGGTGTCGCCGTACCAGACCTGCACATTGCGGGCTTCGATCTTGATGTCTTGCTGGGTGGCCAATTCGTTCTCCACGGTGCGAGGCGCGTCATACATGATGTTAGTCCTTTCTCGTCCCGCTTACCAACGCCGCTCGAACCGGCGGCGCAGGAGGATGGCGACGATGTTCATCGTCAGCAGGAAGACCAGCAGGACGATGATTCCGCCCCAGGCCTTTTCGTAGAAGCTGACATCGGCACGGGCGGCCCAGGTATAGATCTGCGCGGGCATGGCCGAGTTCGGCTCGGTGAAGCCCGCGACAAAACCGTCGGGGTAGCCGCGCGCCACGAAGCCCACCATGCCGATCAGCAGGAGCGGCGCGGTTTCGCCCAAAGCCTGCGCAAGGCCGATGATCGTGCCGGTCAGGATGCCGGGCATCGCCAGCGGCAGCACATGGTGGAACACCGCCTGCATCTTCGAGGCCCCTACCCCCAGCGCCGCATCGCGGATCGACGGCGGAACCGCCTTCAGCGAGGCGCGGGTGGAAATGATAATGGTGGGCAGGGTCATCAGGGTCAGCACCAGCCCGCCCACCAGCGGCGCCGATTGCGGCAGGTGCATGAACTGGATGAAGACCGCGAGGCCGAGGATACCGAAGACGATCGACGGCACGGCGGCGAGGTTGGAGATATTGACTTCGATCAGGTCGGTGAACTTGTTTCTGGGCGCGAATTCCTCAAGGTAGATCGAGGCCGCGACGCCGATGGGCAGCGACAGCGCCAGAACCACCAGCATCATGAAGAACGACCCCACAACCGAGGCGCCGATGCCGGCGCCGCCGGGATTGTCCACGCCCGAGTCCGCGCCGGTCAGGAACGACCATGCGAAGGCGCTGCGGATGATGCCCGCCTCTTCCAGCGCATCGACGAGGTCAAGGTCGCCCCGTTCCAGAAACCGGCTGTCCTGCAGTGTCTCCCGGTTCACCCGACCGTTGAAGTAGCCGTCGACGCGGCTGGCGGCTTTCAGTTCGAAATCTACGGGCTCGCCTGCGGCACCGGGGTTTGCCTGATAAAATTCGCGAATGGTGCCGCCGGTCTTGCCGACGATCCGCTCCAGCGCCGCGGGGTCGAAAGCGACGTCGAGACCGCGGTCTTCCAGCTGGCCCTGCAGCGAGGCAATGAAGAAGCCTTCATAGGCCTTGGTCTTGAAAAGGTCGCTTTCGGCCTTGGCGATCTGCTCTTCGGTCAGCGTCAGCTCGACATCCAGAACCGTGTTGGTGAACGCGGGCAGACCGGACCGCAGGATGCTGAAGGCCAGCACGCCGAGGAAAAACAACCCGATCAGGATCGCGATCAGACCATAGGTCTTGAAGCGCTTCTCGGACGCGTTGCGTTTCTTGGTGCGGGCGTCGGGCGTGGTGAGCGACGATTTTCCGGCGGTGCTGCTGCTGGTATCGGTCATTCATACTGCTCCCGGTATTTGCGCACGATGTAGAGGGCGAGGACGTTGAGCGCCAAGGTCAGGACGAAGAGCGTCATGCCCAGCGCGAAGGCCACCAGCGCCTCGGGCGAGGCGAAATCGGCATCGCCGGTAAGTTGGCTGACGATCTTGGCGGTCACGGTTGTCATTGCTTCGAACGGGTTGAGCGACAGCCGTGCCGCCGCCCCTGCCCCCAGCACGACGATCATGGTCTCGCCGATGGCGCGGCTAGCGGCCAGAAGGATGGCGCCGACGATGCCGGGGAGCGCCGCGGGCAAGATGACCTGCTTGATGGTTTCGGACTTGGTGGCGCCAAGCCCGTAAGATCCGTCACGCATCGCCTGCGGAACGGCATTGATGATGTCGTCAGACAGCGAGCTCACGAAGGGGATCAGCATGATGCCCATCACGAGGCCGGCGGTTGCCACGGCGGTGCCGGCCTGCATCCAGCCGAGGCCGTCGTCGCCGAAGACCTTGAGCAGCAGCGGGCCGACGGTGAGCAGCGCGAAGAGACCATAGACGATGGTCGGAATGCCCGCGAGCACCTCAAGCAGCGGTTTGATGACGGCGCGCATTCTGGGCGAGGCATATTCCGACAGATAGATCGCGGCGAACAGCCCGATCGGCACGGCCACGGCCAGCGCCACGATCGAAATGTAGAAAGTGCCCCAGAGAAGCGGCAGCACCCCCAGTTCGGACGATCCCCCACGGCCGGAGAAGCTTGGCGCCCATTCCAGCGAGGTAAAGAATTCCGATGCGGGATAAAGCCGAAAGAACTCCACGGTGTTGAACACCAGCGACAGCACGATGCCGAGCGTGGTCAGCACCGCAACCGATGCCGCGCCGATCAGCAGTGCCTTCAGACCGCTTTCGACGACGTTGCGGGCGCGAAAATCCGCATGGGTCTCGCGCAGCGCCCAGAGCAGGCCAACAATGGCGGCGAGAAGGGCCACAACACTCATGGCAATTCGGCCGTAGTCGTTGAGCACCCGGTAGCGTTGGGCGGCGCGCAGAATCGGCGGGGTCAGCTCGGAGGTGACGATCTGGCCGGCGTCCCGCAGCCTCTGGGTCACGTCGGTCACATCAGCATCGGGATCGGCGGCCAGGCCGGCACTCATCGCGCCTGTCTGCACGGCGTTGTCCAGCCCGTCGGCGGTGCGACGCACCTCGGCCATCAGCAGCCCGCGAGATGCGCCCTGAGAGATCGCGCTGTCCGGCAGCATCCCCGAAACGGTCGAACTGACATAGAGCGGTTGCAGCAACAACCAGCCGATCAGCAGCAGCCCCACCGGCACCAAGATCTTGAGCGCGACATTCCAGGCGTAATAGGACGGCAGCGAATGCAACCCCCTGCTGTCGCCCCCTGCACTGGACAGCGCACGGGCCCGGCCGGCGAAGTAGCCGCCCACGGCGATTCCCGCCACGATCAGGATGAGCCAGAGTAAAGGCATGTGCCCCCCTTGCGGATGAGAAAAGGTCCTAAAAGGATAAGGGGCGGCGCAATATGCCGCCCCCCTTGCCAGGCCTTCGGCCTGATTACATGTCACCGCCCAGCGTGGCTTCGGCCTCGACGGCCGATTGGGTTTCGGCCAGTTCCGGGTCCGCAACCAGGCCGTAGTTGGCGAGCGGGCCGCCGGGGCCTGCGATCTGGTCGTGGGTGAAGAACTGGGCGTATTCCTTCAGGCCGGGGATCACGCCGATATGTGCCTTCTTGACGTAGAAGAACAGCGGACGCGACACCGGGTATTCGCCGCTCGAGATGGTCTCGGTCGAGGGCGCTACGCCGCCCATCGTGGCGACCTTCAGCTTGTCGGTATTGTTTTCATAGAACGCCAGGCCGAAGACGCCGACGCCATTGGGGTTGGAGTCAAGACGGGCCAGCGTCTCGGTATAGTCGCCGTCGATGTCGACCGATTTGCCATCCTGGCGCACGTCGAGACAGCTGTCCTCGGCCTCGTCCTCGCTCATGCCGCTTTCGACCATGGCCTCGAAGGCGCCGGTGTCTTCGCAGCCCTTCAGCAGCACCTGGTCTTCGAAAACCTCACGGGTGCCGTGCTTGGTGCCGGGGATGAAGGCGGCGATTTCAACGTCAGGCAGGTCGGCGTTGAATTCGGCCCAGGTCTGGTGACCGTTGTCGACCAGCGCGCCGTCCTTCATCACCTTGGCGCCAAGGGCGTTGTAGATGTCGGACTGGGTGAATGCGGTGAAGGCGGGGCCGTCCTGCTGGCTGGCAAAGACGATGCCGTCATAGCCGATGCGGACCTCGATGATGTCGGTGACGCCGTTGGCGGCGCAGGCTTCGATTTCCTTGTCGCGGATCCTGCGGCTGGCATTGGCGACGTCGATGGTGTTTTCGCCGACGCCTTCACAGAAGCGCTTGAGACCCGCCGAGGAGCCGCCGGATTCGACCACGGGCGTCGGGAAGTCGGTGTTTTCGCCAAAAAGCTCGGCGACAATCGAGGCGTAGGGCAGCACGGTGGACGAACCTGCGACCTGCACATTGTCACGCGCAACGGCCGCGCCGGCCGATACGGCAACGATCGCCAGGGTCGAGGCGGTCAGTCTGGTGAATGTCATAGGGAGGAACTCCTGTTGTCTCACATGCGGTCGCCGGGGTTGCTCATATGGCGGCGTCCGTTGACGGTACTGCTACGGGCATTGCGCTATCCTTTTGTGACACTTGTGTAACGCTTTTATGACACCCTGTCGTCTGCCGGGGTTCTTGGCAGAAAACGACGCATCTGAGATGAGGCTTGCCGGATAAGCATTCAGTTTTGTTTGGTTTTCTACGGAGGCATAATCGGGCTGCCCGATGGCGCGGCGAAGGGCCTTTCGGCGTCCATCAGCAACATCCGCCTGCCGGACCTGACGTGATGGTCCGGATCTTTTCTCACGGTTAAGGAATCTGTCACATATCGCCCTAACTGAGTCGCCCCGCTGAGACTCAGGCCGGCAGCAACACGCGGAACAATGCACCCTGCCCCGGAGTGGATTCGATCTGGATGCGTCCCCGGTGGCGTCCGACGATGTGTTTGACAATGGCCAGCCCCAGTCCCGTACCACCCTGTTCACGCGACCGGTGGGTGTCGACGCGATAGAAACGCTCGGTCAGGCGCGGGATGTGCACGGGATCAAACCCGGCCCCGTGGTCACGGACCACCAGTTGGACCGCCTCGCAGCGCAGTCGCGGATGATGTGCGGGCTCGGACAGGCTGACGTCGATGCGCTTGCCGGCGGCACCGTACTTGATGGCATTTTCGATGAGGTTGGTCAGCACCTGCCGCAGTTGGTCCTCGTCGCCGGGCACCAGAACCTGATCCGGCGGAAGGTCCACGACGACCTCCACCCCCGCCTCCGCGGCCATGCCCGACAGGCCGTTCACCACTGCCTGCACCAGCCCGTTCAGGTCCACGCGGCTGGTTGGGCGCATCCGTTCGGTCGCCTCGACCCGATTGAGCGACAAGAGATCACCGACAAGGCGGTTCATTCGTTCGGCCTCGGACTCCATGATGGTCAGGAAACGATCGCGGGCGGAGGCGTCGTTACGTGCGGGACCGTGCAGCATGGTTTCGATGAAACCCAGCAGCGCCGTCAGCGGAGTTTTCAGCTCATGGCTCACGTTGGCGACGAAATCGCGGCGCATCTGGCCGGCGGATTCGATATGGGTGACATCCTGAAAGCTGAGCAGAACCCCGTGACGGTCGCCCTGGAAGATCGCCGCGCAACGCACCGCATAGGTCACGTCCTGTCCGTCCTCACGCGTCAGGAAGGTCGTCTCGCGGGTCTGGTGATCGCGCAGCGTGGCCTCGACAGTGTCGAGCACGCCGGGCTGGCGCAGCCCGGTAATGAAATGCCGGCCCAACGCGTTGGCGCCGACCAGCTTGCGCGCCGGATCGTTGACGTGGTGGATGCGCTCGTCGTCGCCGATCACCACCAGCGGCTGCGGCAGCGCATCGACCACCGATTGCAGAAGATCCTGCGCGTCGGTCATGGCGTCAGACCGCGCAGGCCGCCGCGACGGCGCGTTCGAACTCGGTGATCAGAGCCTGCGGATCCTCGAGTCCGACGGAGACGCGAAAGAAACCCTCCGTAATGCCGAGCGCCGCGCGGCCCTCTTCGGTGAGGCCCCGGTGCGACGAGGACGCCGGATGCGACAGCGTGGTGCCGACGTCACCCAGCGTGGGCGCAAAGGCGATGCCGGTCGCTGCCTGCGTCAGCGCGTTGGCCTGCGCGCGACCGCCGTCGATCTCGAACGAGACCATGTTGCACCCGCCGGACAGCAGGTCGCGGGCGCGGGCGGCCTCGGGATGATCGTCACGGGTGGGATAGAGCACGCGCTTTACGCCTTCCATACCGGACAGCGCTTCGGCAAGGGCTTCGGCTGTGGCCTGCGCGCGGTCGAAGCGCAGGTCGAATGTCATCAGCCCGCGCTCGGCTAGCCAGCAGTCAAAGGGGCTGGCGGTGAACCCACAGGTCACGGCGAAGTCGTAGATCGCCTTTTGCAGTGCCGGATCCTTCGCGCCGACCCAGCCCAGCGTGACGTCGGAATGTCCCGCCATCAGCTTGGTGACCGAATGCAGCACCACGTCGGCACCATGGTCGAACGGCAGGTAGCCCCGCGGGGTCGTGAAAGTGTTGTCGACCACCAGCAGCGCACCGGCCTCTTTCGCGACCTCGGCAATGCCTTCCATGTCGGCCACCCGCAACGTCGGGTTTGAGGCGACCTCGACGAGGATCAGCCTGGTTTCGGGGCGGATCGCGGCACGGAAGGATTTGGCGTCGGTGGGATCGGCCAGCGAGGTCTCAATCCCCAGTCGCGGCAGGTCGTCACGCATCATGCGCAGCGAGCGGCCGTAAAGCTGGTCTCCGCCCAGCACGTGATCGCCCGCCTTGCAGAGCCCCATCAGCACCGCCGTCACCGCGGACATGCCCGAGCCGGTCACGAGACCTTGGTCACAGCCCTCCATCGCCGCGATGCGCCGTGCCAGCAGGTCGGCATTCGAGTGACCCTCCCGGGCATAGGTGAAGCCCTCTTCCCTGCCTTCGTATTGCGCATCCAGCGTGTCGGGATCGGGCGAGGCATAAACCACGGAGGGCGACAACGGTGTGACGACCGGGCGGCTGACGCCTTCGCGGAACGTTTGCGGGCGGATCAGGGTGCCTTTGGCATTCATGAAAAAGGGTCCTTCAATTGGAAAGTGGGTGGCGGCGGGCCCGGCACTGTGCCGTCGCGCAATCAAGGCCCGGCGTAGTGTGGCGCCTAATCCGGCCCGTCAGGACAGTGCTGGACGAGGCCCGCATGCCGCCATTGTTGGAGTTACATCAGGAGAGACGTGCAACATCATGAAATCTCGTCGAATTCACTCTGCAGCTTGCGCACGTGTTCGGTCAGGCCAGGCTGTTGCAGGCGACGCAGGCGGGTTGCGGTGACTATGGTCTTCAGCTTGTCTTCGGTCGCATCGAGATCGTCGTTGACCAGCACGAAATCGTAGCTGCCCCAGTGGCTTATCTCGTCCCAGCTCTTCTGCATCCGCTTCGAGATCACGTCGTCACTGTCCTGCGCACGGGTCTCGAGACGTCGGCGCAACTCGGTGATCGAGGGCGGCAGCAGGAACACCGACAGCGTATGACGCCCGAGATCGGAGTTCTCGATCAACTGCGCGCCCTGCCAGTCGATGTCGAACAGCACGTCGCGGCCGGCGTCGATCGCCTCTTCCACCGCGGCCTTGGGGGAGCCGTAGAAGTTGCCGAAGACGTGGGCATGCTCCAGCATTCCGCCTTCGGACACGGTTTTCTTGAAGTCGGATTCAGAGACGAAGTGGTAGTCCACACCGTCGACCTCGCCCGGGCGCGGTTTGCGTGTGGTGGCGGAGACCGAGAAGACGATGCTGTCGTCCCAGGCGCGCAGGCGCTTGGCGAGGGTGGATTTTCCGGCGCCCGAGGGCGAGGACAGGATGATCAGAAGGCCGCGGCGTTTGGAATGGGGCATCGGTCTACTCCACGTTCTGAACCTGTTCGCGCATCTGGTCGATCACCGCCTTCAGGTCGAGCCCGACCGAGGTCAGCGCGGCGTCGCCGGACTTGGCGCAAAGCGTGTTGGCCTCGCGGTTGAATTCCTGCATCAGGAAATCGAGTTTGCGGCCGACGCTGCCTTCGGCGGCAATCAGTTCACGCGCGGCATGAACATGGGCACGCAAGCGATTGATTTCCTCGGTGATATCGGCCTTCACGGCAATCAGGGCAAGCTCCTGGTGAATGCGGGGCTCGTCGATGTCGTCAGCCTGTTCGAGCACGGCGGCCAACGCCGTCTTGAGAGCCTCGCGGGCCTTTGGCCTGCGGGCTTCGGCCGCCTCTTCGGCGCGGGTGACCAGCCCTTCGATCTCATCGAGGTGTCCGGTCAGTACCTTGTGCAGCGATGCGCCCTCACCCGCGCGCATGTCCCTGAACGAGTTCAGCACCGATGCGAAATCAGCGAGGATCGCTGCGCGCAATTCGGCCGTGTCGGGCAGGTCTTCATCCTGCTCAAGCATACCGCGAAGGGCCACGATCTCGGCCGCGGTCGACGGCCCGAGCGAGACGCCGCGGGTGATGGCCTGCTGTTCGATTTCGGCCATCGCGGTCAAGACAATGTCCAGCTGGGGTCCGCTGAGTCTCTGTCCGCCGGTTCCCTCTTCCCGCGAGAGGCGCAGGTTCACCGTGACATTGCCGCGCTTTACCGCGCCGCCGACCCGCTTGCGAAGTTCGGCCTCCAGTCCCTCGATCCAGTCGGGGACGCGGATGCGCAGGTCGAACCCCTTCGCGTTAACGCTTCGGATTTCCCATGACCAGCTGAATGCCTCGTACCCGCCCTGGCCCGCGGCAAATCCCGTCATCGAATGCAGCACGGTGCTCTCCCCCTTCACGCCAGTCCCGGATCCGCAATATCTAGCGGTCGGCACAGGCATGGTCTCATGATCTGTTTCGGCATAGGCAATCTAAATCACGCGGGCAACTGACAAATGCGGATGACCCGGGTGCGCGGAGCCGATGTCGGTTAACCAACGGTTCCGAAAGTCCGCTAATTTAGATGAAATCATGTCATATTAGGAATTGGGTAACCATCGTTACGTAAAACCAGACACAGCGATGTCCGTGGCGTTTTGATGGGGTGGGCGTTTGTTGAGGATATAATCATGTCTCCGTGCGACAAAACGAATGGGGTTACGCGGAATGCACAGGTTAGTGCAGGCGCAGCCGATGTGGTGCCGCTGAGCGACAAGCTTCGCGCCAAATGGATCCAGCCGCTGCAACAGGTCGAGGCCTACTGGCAGGCCATGCGCAATGGGCGCAACGTGCCGGCGCGGGCGGATATCGATCCCCGGGGCATAGAAAATGCGCTGGAATATGCCTTCATCGCCGAAAGGATCGCGCCGACGCATGGACGAATCCGCATCGGCGGAACGCATCTGTGCGACCTGATGGGTATGGAAGTGCGTGGCATGCCGTTGTCTGCGATGATGGTGCATGTGTCCCGCGACCGGCTGGCTTCGGCGTTGCAGAGCGCTTTCGACGGACCTGCCCGGATCGAACTGTCCCTGCAGGCTGAACGCCGTCTTGGCCAACCGCAACTGACCGGACGCATGTTGCTGCTGCCATTGACGGATGATTTCGGCGATGTCAGCCGGGTGCTGGGGTGCCTTGTCACAGACGGTGCGCTGGGTCGGGCGCCGCGCCGGTTCGAGATCGTGAAAGCTGATGTCGCCGATATGCAGGGTCCGGCGCGTTATTCGGCAGAGACGCGCAAGGCCCCGCTGAAGGCTGCGGGGTTCGCCGAGCGGAAGCGCGCGTTCAAGACCGGTCAGAAGCCCTATCTGCGACTGGTCAGGAATGACGGCGACTAATCCGGCCAACACGCGCGGTAGACAGGAAAAAGCCCCGGACGTCAGGTCCGGGGCTTTTCCAGATCAGGGCGATCTCAGACCGCGACGCTGGAGGCACCATTGTCACGGCGCGCAACCAGTTCTTCAGCCACGAGAAAGGCCAGCTCAAGCGCCTGCGACGCATTAAGCCGCGGATCGCAGGCCGTGTGATACCGATCCGAGAGGTCCTCGTCGGTCACGGCACGCACGCCGCCTGTGCATTCCGTGACGTCCTGGCCGGTCATCTCGAAATGCACCCCGCCGGGGATGGTGCCCTCGGCCTTGTGCACGGCAAAGAATTCCCGGACCTCGCGCAGCACGCTGTCGAAGGGCCGCGTTTTGTAGCCCGAAGCCGATTTGATGGTGTTGCCGTGCATCGGGTCACAGGACCAGACCACGTTGGCGCCCTCTTCCTGCACCGCCTTGATGAGGCGGGGCAGATGCTCGCCCACCGATCCGGCCCCGAAACGCGCGATCAGGGTCAGGCGGCCGGCCTCGTTCTCGGGGTTCAGTTTCTCCATCAGCACCTTGAGGTCGTCGGCGGTGGTGGTCGGCCCGCACTTGAGGCCGATCGGGTTGAGCACGCCACGGGCAAATTCCACATGGGCACCGTCCGGCTGCCGCGTGCGGTCACCGATCCAGATCATGTGGCCCGACCCCGCCAGCCACTTGCCGGAGGTGCTGTCCTGACGGCAAAGCGCCTCTTCATACTCCAGCAGCAGGCTTTCGTGACTGGTGTAGAAGTCCACCGTGTGCAGCGCATGGGCGCTTTCGCCGTCGACGCCGGCGGCCTTCATGAAGTCCAGCGTATCGGTGATGCGGCCGGCCATCTCGCGGTATTTTTCGGCTTCGTCACGGTCGGTGAAGCCCAGCGTCCACTGGTGCACCTGATGCACATCGGCATACCCGCCGGTCGAGAAGGCCCGCAGCAGGTTCAGCGTCGCGGCCGCCTGCGTGTAGGCTTGCAGCATCTTCTGCGGATCGGGAATGCGCGCCTCGGGAGTGAAGGCAAGTTCGTTAACGATGTCGCCCCGGTAGCTGGGCAGTTCCTGACCGTCCTTGACCTCGGTCGGCGCGCTGCGCGGCTTTGCGAACTGGCCTGCCATGCGGCCGACCTTGATCACCGGAACCTTGGCGCCGAAGGTCAGCACCATCGCCATTTGCAGCATCACCTTGAAGGTGTCGCGGATGCCATCGGCTGAGAACTGATCGAAGCTTTCGGCGCAGTCGCCACCTTGCAGCAGGAAGGCTTCGCCGCGCGCGGCCTGGCCCAGCCGTTCCCGCAGCGTTCGCGCCTCGCCGGCAAAGACGAGCGGCGGATATTTCGACAATTGCGCCTCCACGGCGTTCAGGGCGCCGGTGTCGGTATAGTCGGGCATCTGAACCCGGGGCTTGTTGCGCCAGTCGGATTTTTGCCACTCGCTCATCATTTCTCTCCGGTGGTTAGCGGTATCGGCCGGGGCCGTGTTCGGGCCCGCTTATACAAAGTCGCGTCGTGGGTTGCCATATGTGTTTTCCCGGCTCTTGACGCGGCATGGAGCTTCGGTCCAACTGCGTCAACCCAGCCGGAAAGTGACACTTTGCGAGTCGCAAGAAAGGCTTGAAAGACAAGGGTCGGGACCATGAACCAGACAGCGCCCGAAATCGAGGTCGAGAATGTCGGCAAACCGCGCCGTTTCGTCTTTGTCCTGCTCGAGAAGTTTTCGCTTCTGCCCTTCGCGGCCGCACTGGAATGTCTGCGCATCGCCAACCGGATGTCGGGAAAAGAGCTGTACAGCTGGCGCATCCTCGGAGAAGGCGGCGAAAGCCAGACCTGTTCGGCGGGGACGTCGTTCAACCTTCAGGGCGATCTGGACGAATTGCAGCGCGACGACGTGATCATGGTCTGCGGCGGGATCGAGATCCAGCATGCCACCACCAAGCGGCTGCTGAACTGGCTGCGGCGCGAGGCGCGCAAGGGGCTGAAGGTGGGCGGGCTCTGCACCGGAAGCTATGCGCTGGCGCGCGCCGGCTTGCTGGACGGCAAGCGGGCGACGATCCACTGGGAAAACCACGACAGCTTCGCCGAGGAATTCGAGGATGTGTCGCTGTCGAAGGCGGTTTTCGCCATTGACGGGAACCGGATCACCACGGCGGGCGGGACGTCTTCCATCGACATGATGCTGAAGATGCTGGCCGATGACTACGGCTCCGAGCTGGCCAACGCGGTTGCGGACCAGATGATCTATTCCGCGATCCGGACCGATCAGGATACGCAGAGGCTTTCGGTGCCGACGCGCATCGGTGTGCGGCATCCGAAGCTGAGTCAGGTTATCCAGAAAATGGAAGCCAACATCGAGGAGCCGATTAGCCCGTCGATCCTGGCCTCCGAAGTCGGCATGTCGACGCGTCAGTTGGAGCGGCTGTTCCGGCGCTACCTTAACCGCTCGCCCAAGCGTTACTACATGGAGCTCAGGCTGGAGAAGGCGCGCAACCTGCTGATGCAGACCGACATGAGCGTGATCAACGTGGCGCTGGCCTGCGGCTTTGCCTCGCCGTCGCACTTTTCCAAGTGCTACCGGGCGCATTACGCGACCACGCCCTATCGCGAACGCGGCAGCCACGGAACGCGCGATCCGCACTGACGCCGCGCCAATCGGTCATCAGATCGGCCCCGATCCAACGATGGATAAGATCGCCGTCATTTCGCGGGCGTCATGCGATAAAGTGCGCCCTGCCCGACGCTGAGAAACCAGATCGCGCCGTCGGGGCCTTCGCGCACGTCGCGCACGCGCTCGGTCGCGTCCGCCTTGATCTGCTCGACCTCGTCCAGTGGATCACCGGAGAGGCGCGCGATGTAGTCGAATTTCAGGGACCCCACGAAAAGATCGCCCTTCCACTCAGGCCAGAGCGCCCCGGAGTAGAACATCATCCCCGAGGGCGCGATGGACGGGTCCCAGTAATGCTCGGGCTGCTTCATGCCGGGCTTCGACGTCCCCTCGCCGATCCGGCCACCGCCGTAGTGCTGACCGTAGGCAATCACCGGCCAGCCGTAGTTTGCACCTTTCTCGATCCGGTTGACCTCGTCGCCGCCCTGCGCGCCATGCTCGTTGATCCAGAGGATGCCCTCGGGATCCAGCGCCGCACCCTGCGGGTTGCGGTGGCCGTAAGACCAGATTTCAGGCAATGCGTCGGGCCCGAGGTCAGGGTTGTCAGCCGCTGGCGCCCCGTCGCGGGTCAGATGCAGGACCGATCCGTTGTGGCGTGATGGGTCCTGTGCGGAAGGCCGGTCACCGCGGTCGCCGATGGTCAGGAAAAGGGTGCCGTCGGGTGCCTCGACCAGACGTGAGCCGAAATGCCGGCCCGACTTCGTCGGCGTGGTCATCGAAAAAATGGTGGTCACGTCCAACAACTGCGCCCGGTCGTCGGACAAGCGCGCGCGCAGGATGGCCGTGCCGGCGCCGGCCTTTGCAGGCTGGGCGTAGGACATGAAGAGAATGCCGGTCTCAGCGAAATCACCGGGGACCAACAGGTCGAGCAGACCGCCCTGCCCGACCGCCGCGATCTCCGGCAGGCCCGAGACCTCCTGCCGGCGACCGTCCGGAGCGATGTGCAGAAGGCGCCCGTCGCGTTCGGTGATCAACAGATCGCCCTCCGGAAGGAAACCGACGGCCCAAGGCTCGTCGAGGTTCTCGACGATCGGGGTGATGTCGACCGGTCCGGCAGAGGTTTCGAGATCTTCGGCACAGGCGGCCGTCACGGTCAGCAAAAGGAACAGGCTCAGACGCAGCATGACGATCTCCGTGCGATTGGATCGGCTTTGAGGATAGCGCCCGTGGTGGGCGGTTCCACCGGCTTCGGTAATTCGTGATCGACAAGCCGGAACCCCGCGGCAATCGGGCTTTTCATTCGCCACACCGGGGCATAGGCTGCGGATCGGATAAACGTATCCACTCAGGGAGATAAAGCATGAAAAAGTTTCTGATGGCCACGGCCTTGACCGCGCTGTCTACGGTATCTGTTCAGGCGGCAAGCCACTCCGAGACCGTCAAGATCGGCATCATCCTCGGCTTTACCGGGCCGCTGGAATCGTTGGCTGGCCCGATCGCGGGCGGCGCCGAGATGGCCTTGGACGAGGTCAACGAGGCCGGCGGTATCCTCGACGGCAAGATGCTTGAAGCGGTGCGCGGTGACGGTACCTGTGCTGATGCGGCGGCGGCAACCGCTGCGGCGGAACGGCTGGTGACGTCCGATGGCGTGGCGGCGATCATGGGCGCGATGTGCTCGGGCACCACCGGCGCTGTCCTGACCAACGTGGCGATGCCAAACGGCATCCTGCAGATCTCGGCCTCGGCCACTTCGCCCGGTCTGTCGAGCCAGGAAGACAACGGTCTTTTCTTCCGCATGGCTCCCTCGGACGCGCGTCAGGGTGAAGTGATGGCGCAGATCATCACGGATCGCGGCATCGAAGAGGTCGCGGTGACCTATACCAACAACGACTATGGCTCGGGCCTCGCGGACAGCTTCACGGCAGCCTTCGAAGAGATGGGCGGCTCGGTCACGCTGTCGGCCAGTCACGAGGACGGCAAGGCCGACTACTCGGCCGAAGTGGGGTCGCTGGCCTCGGCCGGCGGCGACGCGCTGGTGGTGATCGGCTACGTCGATCAGGGCGGTTCGGGCGTGATTCAGGCGGCGCTGGACACCGGCGCATTCGACACTTTCGTGCTGCCTGACGGCATGATCGGTACCGCGCTGGAGGAAAACTTCGGTGCGGATATCGACGGAAGCTTCGGCCAGATCCCCAGCGTTCAGAATGAACGCGCCGAAGAATTCCTCGGCATGGCCGAAGAAGCCGGATTTGACGGCACCTCGGTCTATACCCGCGAAGGCTATGACTCGATGGCGCTGATCCTGCTGTCGATGGCGGCGGCGGGTTCCACCACGGGCTCCGAGGCGGCGGCCAAGGTGATGGAACTGGCCAATGCTCCGGGCGAGAAGATCTATGCCGGCGAGTTGGCCAAGGCGCTTGAGCTGATCGCGGCGGGCACCGACATCGACTACGTCGGCGCATCGGCGGTCGAGCTGATCGAGCCGGGCGAGGCTTCGGGCGGCTACGTCGAGATGGAGATGGAAGGCGGCAAGCTGGTGGAAAAAGGCTTCCGCTGATCCTCGAAAACCAACGGAGACAGCCGGGATCGGCTGTCTCCCACCACCGAATGAGCGCCGTGAAGGCGCCGGGACAGGGGTAACGCATTGATCCGGGTTGAGAACTTGCACCGGCACTTCGGTGGTTTCCACGCCGTGGACGGCGCGACGCTGGACATCGCCAAGGGGTCGATCACCGCGCTGGTGGGGCCAAATGGCGCTGGAAAAACAACACTTTTCAACGTCATAGCCGGCGTTCTTCCACCGACCTCGGGCAAGGTCTTCATGGATGGCGAGGACATCACCGGCCTGCCGCCGCACGTGTTGTTTTCCAAGGGTCTGCTGCGGACCTTCCAGATCGCGCATGAATTTTCGTCGATGACCTGCCGCGAGAACCTGATGATGGTGCCGGGCGGGCAATCGGGCGAGCGCCTGTGGAACACTTGGTTCGGGCGCAAGCGCATCGCCGACGAGGAGCGCGCGTTGCGCGCAAAAGCCGACGAGGTTTTGGAGTTCCTGACCGTTGAACATCTGGCGGACCACCCGGCCGGCGCGATCTCTGGCGGGCAAAAGAAGCTACTCGAACTTGGCCGCACGATGATGGTGGACGCGCGGATCGTGTTCCTCGACGAGGTTGGCGCCGGCGTGAACCGGACGCTGCTGAACACGATCGCTGACGCCATCCTGAGGCTCAACAAGGAGCGTGGCTATACCTTCTGCGTGATCGAGCACGACATGGATTTCATTGCCCGGCTCTGCGATCCGGTGATCGTCATGGCCGAAGGCCGCAAGCTGGCGGAAGGCACGATCGACCAGATCAAGGCAAATGAGCAGGTGATCGAGGCCTACCTGGGCACGGGTCTGAAGAACAAGGAGACGGCGTGAGAATGGATGCGTTGCGCAGCGAGGGGCCAGCCCCTCGCGCTCCCCAAGATATTTTACGCCAGAAGAAGGATCGGTTGCGTGGCTGAGCCGTTCCTGATCGGGGATACGATGACCGGCGGATACGGCAAGGGGCCGGATATCCTGCATGATTGTACCATCGCGGTCGAACGCGGCGAGATCGCGGTGATCGTCGGGCCCAACGGGGCCGGCAAGTCGACGGCGATGAAGGCAGTCTTCGGGATGCTGGATGTCCGCGCGGGCACGGTGCGGCTGGAGGGTGAGGACATCACCGGCCTCAGCCCGCAGGACCGGGTGGCGCAGGGCATGGGCTTCGTGCCGCAGACCTCGAACATCTTCACCTCGATGAGCGTGGAGGAGAACCTCGAGATGGGGGCCTTCATCCGACACGACGATATCAGGGGGACGATGGCGCAGGTGTATGAGCTGTTTCCGATCCTCAAGGAGAAGCGGCGGCAGCCGGCCGGGGAACTGTCAGGCGGGCAGCGCCAGCAGGTTGCGGTGGGCCGCGCGCTGATGACGCAGCCCCGTGTGCTGATGCTGGACGAGCCGACGGCGGGGGTGTCGCCCATCGTGATGGACGAGCTTTTCGACCGCATTATCGAAGTGGCGCGGACCGGGATTTCCATCCTGATGGTGGAACAGAACGCCCGCCAGGCGCTGGCGATTGCCGACAAGGGATACGTTCTGGTGCAGGGGCGCAATGCCCATACTGGTACCGGCAAGGAACTGCTGGCGGACCCCGAGGTCCGGCGCAGTTTCTTGGGGGGATGACGTGAAGCCAGTTCTGTATTTCACCATGGTCGCCGCTGCTGCTCTCACGCCTCTGGCCGCCAGTGCCTCCGGGAAGGAGCGGCTTTGTCGCTTCGAGAGGCAGATCGTGGACGGGGTCAGCCGGACCGTCGATCTGCCTGTCATCGTCGAGAGTGACGGTCGACGCGGCGAGGTTCTCGTGGCTTTTGGGGGGCAGTACCGTGCCGTGATGGGGCGGACCGCCGGCGGCGCGACTTCGGTCACTTTCAACACCGGTGTATCGCGTGAGGCCATGATGATCGGGCCGGGCGGCGAGACGTTCTGGCAGATCAATTTCCATGACGGCAAGACAATGGCCTATGCAGGTCATTGCGGCCCGAACCGCAAGAGGTAACCGATGGAGATTCTGAACGCCCTCGTGACGCTGTCGAACTTCGTCCTTATCCCGGCGGTTGCCTATGGCGCGCAACTGGCGCTTGGCGCGCTGGGGGTGACGCTGATCTATGGCATCCTGCGGTTTTCAAATTTTGCACATGGCGACACAATGGCCTTTGGCGCGATGGTGACGATCCTCGTGACATGGCTGTTGCAAGGCTGGGGCGTGAGCCTCGGGCCCTTGCCAACGGCCCTGCTTGCCCTGCCCTTCGGCATCCTCGGCTGCATGGTGCTGGTGCTGGTGACGGACCGCGTGGTCTATCGCTTCTACCGGGCGCAAAAGGTCAAGCCGGTGATCCTCGTGATCGTGTCGATGGGTGTGATGTTCATCTACAACGGGCTGGTGCGTTTCATCATCGGCGTGGACGATCAGCGCTTCGCCGACGGCGAGCGCTTCATCGTCTCGGTGCGCGACTTCAAGGCAATGACCGGGCTGGACGAAGGGCTGGCGATCCGCACGACGCAAGGGATCACGCTGGTGACGGCGGTGATCACCGTGGCGGCGCTGTTCTGGTTCCTGAACCGGACCCGTACCGGCAAGTCGATGCGCGCCTATTCCGACAACGAGGACTTGGCGCTTTTGTCGGGCATCAACCCCGAGCGTGTGGTGATGATAACCTGGCTGATCGTGGCGGCGCTGGCGACCATTGCGGGCACGCTCTACGGGCTAGACAAGACCTTCAAGCCGTTCACCTATTTCCAGCTGCTGTTGCCGGTCTTCGCCTCTGCCATCGTCGGCGGGCTGGGCTCACCCATCGGGGCCATCGCGGGGGGCTTCGTAATCGCCTTTTCCGAGGTGGGCATCACCTATGCCTGGAAGAAAGTGGTGGAATACCTGGTGCCAGAGGCCTGGGAGCCCGAAGGGCTGCTGCAACTCCTGGGCACCGACTACAAATTCGCGGTGAGCTTCGTGATCCTGGTGATCGTTCTGCTGGTCAAGCCCACCGGCCTGTTCAAGGGGAAATCGGTATGAGCGGGGTGCGCACGGCAGGATTGTTCGCGCTGGTGGCGGTGCTGATCATCGGCACCGGTGTGGTGCAGAGCTGGAACTCGGCCCTGCTGATCCTCAACATGGGATTGGTCTCGGCGGTGATGGCGCTGGGGGTGAACCTGCAATGGGGCTTTGCGGGGCTGTTCAACGTCGGCGTCATGGGCTTCGTGGCACTGGGCGGGCTGGCGGCGGTTCTGGTTGCGACCCCGCCGGTGCGCGAGGCTTGGTCCGCTGGCGGCGTCGGCGTGTTGCTGGCGCTCGCCGTCGGAGCCTTGACGATTGCCATGGCGGTCTGGATGACGCGGGCCATGCCCAAGGGCAGGCTGAGGGCCGCGGCGATGCTTGCCGTGCTGGTGGTGGGGTTCATCGGCTACCGGGCGCTGTTTGATCCGGCCGTCGATGCCATCGAAAGCATCAATCCGGCGCTCTTCGGCAACCTTGGCGGGCTGGGGCTGCCCATCGTGCTGGCGTGGCCCGTGGGCGGGCTGCTGGCGGCGGGCGCGGCCTGGGTGATCGGCAAGACGGCGCTGGGGCTGCGGTCGGATTACCTGGCCATCGCGACGCTTGGCATTGCCGAGATCATCATCGCCGTCCTGAAGAACGAGGATTGGCTGGCGCGCGGCGTCAAGAACGTGATCGGCCTGCCCCGGCCGGTTCCTTTCGAGATCGACCTGCAACAGGATCCGGCCTTCGTCGAGCGTGCGACGGGCCTCGGGATCGATGTCACTACCGCGTCGACGCTTTATGTCAAGCTTCTCTATGGCGCGATGTTCGCAACCGTGCTGATCGTGGTTCTGGTGCTGGCGCAACTGGCGCTGAACTCGCCCTGGGGCCGGATGATGCGCGCCATCCGCGACAACGAGACGGCGGCGCGGGCGATGGGCAAGGACGTCACGGCACGGCATTTGCAGGTCTTCGTGCTGGGCTCGGCGATCTGCGGGGTGGCCGGCGCAATGATGACGACGCTTGACGGGCAGTTGACGCCGGCCTCCTACCAGCCGCTGCGTTACACCTTCCTGATCTGGGTCATGGTGATCGTCGGCGGATCGGGCAACAACTACGGCGCGGTTCTGGGCGGGTTCCTGATCTGGTTCCTCTGGGTTCAGGTCGAGCCCATAGGTGCGGCAGTCATGGACCTTGTTACCATTGGCATGGCGGACGGATCTGCCCTGAAGGCGCACCTGCTGAATTCGGTCGCGCACATGCGGCTGCTGACAATGGGTGTGATCCTGCTGCTGGTGTTGCGCTTTGCGCCAAGGGGGCTGCTGCCGGAGCGTTGATGCACGACGCGTCATGAGGTCCCGGATCAAGTCCGGGACAAGGTTGTGCATGGCGCAACATCGCATGACCGGCCGGCGTGAGGTGCCACATTAACGGCCCGTGAAGGCTGCATGCGCCACAGTGCCATCGATTCCTTCGGAGGCGCGCGCGGTTGGCGAGTGGACAAGTAATGTGGGTTCTGGGCTGTGCGGTCCTTGTTCTGCTGATGCAGGCGGGGTTCCTGCTGCATGCCGCCGGAATGACCCGGAGGAAGAATTCGGTCCACGTGGCGCAAAAGGCTATGACGACTGTCCCGGTGGCCGTGGCGTCCTTTTACGTGCTGGGTTTCGGTATCTTGTTCGGTCCAAGTCTCGACGGGTGGATCGGTAAAGGGCTGTTCCTGCCAGACCTTGAGGCGACAAATCTGGCGATGCTGTTCGTCGGCCATGCGGCATTGACGGCCTGCGCCGTAGCGATCTGTTCCGGTGCCGTGGCCGAACGCATTTCTCTTACCGCCCATCTCTGCCTGATCATCGCCCTGTCGGCGGTTGTCTATCCCGTCGTCGGCCGTTGGATCCGGGGTGATCTTTTTCACACTGCGAATACTGTCTGGCTGTCCGACATGGGGTTCATGGATTTTGCCGGTGGAACGATGCTGCATGGCACCGCCGCATGGATGGCACTGGCGGCAATCATTGTGGTCGGGGCGCGGCGCGGCAAGTTCGACGCCGAGGGTCGGGCGCGGCCCTTGCCCGGACGAAGCAGCGTGTTGGCGG
This sequence comes from Litorisediminivivens sp. KMU-197, assembly GCF_056858395.1. Classification (NCBI taxonomy): domain Bacteria; kingdom Pseudomonadati; phylum Pseudomonadota; class Alphaproteobacteria; order Rhodobacterales; family Paracoccaceae; genus Litorisediminivivens; species Litorisediminivivens sp. KMU-197. The sequence continues at coordinate 733,972 of NZ_JBXEQG010000001.1, forward strand.
CCTGTGGCACCATACTGATCTGGGTCGGCTGGTTCGGTGTGGTCGGCGGCGGCATGAGCTTCGACGATCCCGCCCTGCCCCGCATCTTTGGCAATACCCTGCTGGCCGGGTGCGCCGGCGGCGGGGCGGCGCTTGCGCTGTGTCGCTTGCTTGACGGGGCGTTCCTGCCTCACCGCGTGGCAGGCGGCGCGCTTGCGGGTCTGGTCGCGGTCAGCGCCGGCGTGAACGTCTTCGACACCCCGGCCGTCCTGGCCTGCGGCGCTGTCGCGGGTCTGCTTTGTCCTCTTTGCCAGGGGTTCATCGAGCAGGTGCTGAGGCTGGACGATGCCACCGACGTTGTCTCTGTCCATGGCGTCTGCGGTGCGATGGGCACGCTGATGGTCGCCGTGCTGGCCCCGGCCGAGACCCTGGCCGCGGGCGGGCGGCTTGCCCAGTTCTGGGTGCAGGCGGCGGGCGTGGCCGTGGCGTTCGGTGTGGCCTTCGGCGTTGGGCTGGCGCTGCTTCTTGTCTTCAAGCGATTCTTCGCGCTGCGGGTGTCTGCGGAGGCAGAAGACCGGGGGGTGAACACGGCGAACCACGGTGCGGCGGCCGGCGTCGACATCATGCAGAAAGCTCTTATCCAGATGGTCGCATCAGAAAGGTTGGACTTGACCCGGCGCTTCGACACCGGGACCGGGGACGACCCCGCCGACATTGCAAGGGCGCTCAATCCCTTTCTTGACAGGGTGGCGGCAGTGATGACGCAGCTCCAGAAGGATGCGATGCAGTTGGACACCTCCGCCATGGCGCTGGCCGAAAACGCTCAGGATCTGACCTTCAGCCAGCGCGAAACCGAAGCCAAATCGGCGGAAATGGCTGCCTCAACCGGAACTTCGGCGGAGGACTCGCTCGCCAATTCGCAGACCCTGCAACGCGTCAGCGAGACATATCAGACCATCTCGGCCATAGCGGCGTCGATCTCGGAGGAGCTGACAGAAATCAATGCCGGCGTGGGCGAGTTGAACGATGTTTCCGGCGAAATCGGTGTGCGCACCGACGAAGTCTCTGCCCGGGTCAGTGACGCAATGGGCGAATGCGCCGAGGCGACAGCCGCCATGGCCAGCCTTGACGAAGTGACGGTGAGCATCACCGAAGTGGTGGAGATCATCAAGGACATCGCCTTTCAGACGCATCTGCTGTCGATCAACGCGTCGGTGGAAGCTGCGCGCAGCGGCGGATCGGAGCGGCAGGGATTCGGTGTGGTGGCGCAGGAGGTCCGCGCGCTGGCCCTGCGCACGCGCAATTCGACCGACCGCATCGCCAACCGGATTTCGCGCATCCGCACGGCCAGCGTGTCGCTGTCGACCAGACTGTCCAACGTTGCCGGCATGGTGCAAGCCATCGGCGGTGCCACCGATGCCATCCGTCAGGGTGTTATCATGCAGATCGGCGCTTCGATGAACATGGTGGACCGGGTCGACAAGCTTGACCGCGACACCAGCGAGGTTTCGGCAATGATCGCCGGTTCTACCAATCAGATCGATGAGGCCCGCGCGCAGTCCGATCGCACTGCCACCAGGCTGCAGGGCAGCAACCGGTCTGCGGCCCGGATGACCGAGGGTGCAGCGCGTTCCGCCGGACTGGCGCAGGACACGGCCTCCGAGGCACTGGCGCTCAAGGCGCTGTCGCGGTCGCTACGCGATGCTGTCGAGGCATTCGATACCGGACACGCGACCGACGATGGTGCAGGACTCGGAACGATAGCGGCAGAGCGCTGAGGCTCAGCGCCCCCTGAACAGGCTGCCGAGGATGCCGCGGACGAGGCGGCGCCCGGTGGTGCCCTTGAGCTCTTTCATGACAACCTGGGTCATGGCCTTGCCGAAACTTTCGTCGCGTGATGACCTGCGGCTGCTGCGCGACGTCGACCGGGCCACCCGCTTGCCGGAATACCGCCGGGCCGACCGGTATTCGCGTTCGGCAATCTCGGCCTCCTGCTCCTCATGTTCGGCCGCCTCGGCCTCCTGCGCTGCCTGCTCGGCGCGCTTTGCCAGCATCTCGTAGGCGGATTCCCGGTCGCGCAAGGTGTCGTATTTGCCCGCGACCGGTGAACTGGCGACGACCTGCCGGCGCTGTGCGGCCTCCAGCGGGCCAAGCTGCGACGATGGCGGGCGGATCAGGGTGCGCTCGGCCATCCCGGGGACACCCTTCTTTTGCAACATCGACGTCACTGCCTCGCCTACCCCGACCTCGCGAATGGCCTCTTCCACGTCGAAACGCGGGTTGTCCCGATAGGTTTCGGCAGCCTGCCGCAGCGCCTTGCGGTCGCGGGCGGTAAACGCGCGCAGGGCGTGTTGCACCCGGTTGCCCAGCTGCCCAAGGATGTCCTCGGGAACGTCGTCCGGGTTCTGGGTTATGAAAAAGACGCCTACCCCCTTGGAGCGGATCAGCCGCGCCACCTGCTCTACCTTGTCGACCAGCGCGTCCGGGGCGTCGTCGAAAAGCAGGTGTGCCTCGTCGAAGAAGAACACCAGCTTGGGCTTGTCCGGATCCCCCACTTCGGGCAGTTCTTCGAAGAGCTCGGACAGAAGCCACAGCAAAAAGGTCGCGTAGAGCCGTGGCGACGCCATCAGCGTATCGGCCGCCAGTATGTTGATCCGCCCGCGCCCGTCCGAATCCCGGGTCATCAGGTCGTTCAACTCCAGCGCCGGCTCACCGAACAGCCCTGCCCCGCCCTGGTTTTCCAGCACCAGCAGGCGCCGCTGGATCGCGCCGATCGAGGCGGTCGAGATGTTTCCGTAACGCAGCGACAGGTCCTTGCGATTCTCGCCCACCCAGACCAGCAAAGCCTGCAGATCCTTGAGATCGAGCAGCGGCAGACCCTGCTCATCGGCGAGGCGGAATGCAATGTTGACGATGCCTTCCTGTGCCTCGCTCAGTTCCAGCAGGCGTGAGATCAGCAGCGGACCCATTTCGGCCACGGTGGTGCGCACCGGGTGGCCCTGCTTGCCGAAGAGGTCCCAGAAGGTGACCGGGAAGCTGTCGTAGGTGTAGTCGTCAAAGCCGATCTTGGCGGCCCGCTCGGTAAAGGCATCGTGCAGTTTAAAATCGGCCCGACCCGCCGCGGCAAGCCCGGACAGGTCGCCTTTGACATCGGAGAGGAAGACCGGGACCCCGGCTGACGAAAAGCCCTCGGCGAGGATTTGCAGCGTCACGGTCTTGCCGGTGCCCGTGGCGCCGGCAATCAGCCCATGCCGATTGGCATACTTCAGGCTGAGCCCTTGCTTCTCGCCATAGTCGGGGCCACCGCCGCCGATGAAAATCTCAGCCATAAGTCTCTCCGCCGCAAGAACAATCCTGTCGCCGGAAATCCGGAGACCGCAATGGTAACTTAACCTTTCGGCGTCATGATCATCAATGTCCAGTGGCGCGGCTTACGCTAGGTCCGCTGGATTGACTTCCTCCCTGTCAGACTGACCGCGCCTTCGTGGCGCGGTCTTTTTCCGTCCGGGAACAGTTGATAGCGCTATCTGCCAAAGCGCTTCCGGTTACCGGGAAAGAATTGCGATCTTGGCTGTTGACCGGGCGCCAAAATATTCATAACGTCCCGGCAATGACTAAGTCGGCCAGTCCGACGGGGAGCAAGAAAAAAGAAAAAGGGGTCGATCACTCGGCCTCTTTTTCATTTGGTGGCAAGGGTTTGCCATGCCGGTTCTTGTCGCGTTGACAGTGCTTCACGGAAAAATGCACCATTGTCGCTGCGCTGGTCGGGACAATTCTCCTGACACTTTGAAACGACCGTGTTAAGCGCTTCGCGACGGATGCACCATTGTCCGCATCCGAAGAGGTTCAAACAGAGGGGGGCCTTATGCCCAGAAATCTTTCCTTTCTTCCCTTGATCGCCCTACTGGCCCTGGCATCTCCGCTTGCCGCCCAGGACGAGGCCGCCGCCGAGGAAGACACGGCGACCCAGGAAGAGCCCGCAGCAGAAACCGCCGCCGAGGAAGCTCCGGACACCGAATTTTCAGTTGAGGATCAGTTGTCGACCGGCGAGACCGCAACCGGCGAGCCGGAACTTGGCCAGACCTATACCAAGGAGGAATCTGGCGACTGGGATGTGCGCTGCGTGCGCACGGAAAACCCCGAGACCGATCCCTGCCAGCTGTACCAGTTGCTGAAAGAGGAAAACGGCAATCCGCTGGCCGAGATCTCGTTGTTTCGCCTGCCGGAAGACAGCAAGCTGCCTGCCGGGGCAACCATCGTAGTGCCGCTCATGACCCTTCTGACCGGGCAGCTCGGTGTGTCGGTGGATGACGGCCAGCCCAAGAGCTATCCGTTCTCGTTCTGCAATCAGCAGGGGTGCTATGCGCGGATCGGCCTGACCGCCGAGGATATCGCCGCCTTCAAGCGTGGCAATGCCGCCAAGGTGATGATCCGCCCCTTCGCCGCACCCGACCAAGTGGCGATCTCGGTGATGTCGCTGCGCGGCTTCACGGCGGGCTACGACAAGGCGAGCGTGCTCGAACAGCCGTAAACCCTGAAACTTCGCGAAATTGACGCCGTCCCCGTAAGTCGGGGGCGGCGTTTTCATTGCGCCGTCGGAAATATCCCGAGCCCGTCCAGCACCGCGCGCGCGGCCCGTTCCCCTGGCGGATCGCTGTCATTTCCCAGCCGCTGCATAGTCAGTGCCATGGCATCCGCTTGCGTGTCGGGATTGTGGGCCAGCGCGATCAGGGCCTGGGCAATGTCTTCGGGTATGCAGTTCCGGCCGATGAATTCGGGGACTGCGCGGGTTTCAGAGACCAGATTGACCAGCGTAACGGTATCAATGCGCAGAAGCCGTGGAATGATCTGCCGCGACAACCAGCTCATGTCGTAAGCGATCACCATGGGCGTACCCGCGGCCGCAAGCTCGAGCGAGACGGTGCCGGATGCCGCCAAAGCCAAATCGGCAGCACGGAAGGCCGCTCTTTTCTCGGCCTGGGCGTCGGCTGCGGTGCCATCGAGGACCAGCACATCCCCGGGCCAGCTTGAGATTTCCGCACGCACCAGATCGACGACCGGAGCCGCCGCTGGCACGACGACGCGGATGTCATCCCGATGTTGCCGAATGTGCCCCATCACGTCGGCGAAGATCGGCCCCAGCCGCAAGACTTCGCTCTTGCGCGATCCGGGAAGGGCCAGCAGCAACGGCGCATCACCCAGTCCGTGGGCTTCGCGGAAGGCGGTGGCTTCGGCCTCGGTTGCGACAGGGTCGGTCACCACCGGGTGCCCCACGAAATCGCAGCGCATCCCGGCGGCTCGCATATAGGGGGGCTCGAACGGCAGAAGCGCCAGCACATGGTCGATGTGGCGGGCCATTTTCGCGGCCCGGCCCGGACGCCAGGCCCAGACGGTCGGCGCCACGTAGTGCACAGTGCGGAGATCGCTTTTCGACTTCACGATCTTCGCGACGCGCAGGCAGAACTCGGGCAGGTCGATGGTGATGAGCACGTCGGGTTGCGCCGCGACGACCGCGTCCGCGGCCTGCACCACGCGAGCCTTGAGCGCGCCGTATTGAGACAGGATCTCGGCCACGCCCATGACGCTGATGTCGTCCATCGGGAATATGCTGGCGAGGCCCTCCTCTTCCATCCGTGGACCGCCGACCCCGATGAAGTCTAACTCGGTGTCCGGCAGCAACCTGCGGAAGCCCTGCATCAGCGCCGCGCCCAGCTTGTCGCCCGAAGGTTCGCCCGCGATCAGGAAGATGCGCATCTCAGCTGTCGTCGGCGAGGATGAAGGTGCCGGTCGTCTCCGCGGCCGTGATCAGCGCGTCTCGCTCGATCAGCACCACGCGGTTGGCGGCGATGACGATGCCGTCGAGGCCGGCTGCCGCGGCATTCGCGACGGTGTAGGGGCCTATGGCGGGCATGTCGACGCGCAGGTCTTGCCCGGCCTTGGGACGCTTGACCAGCACGCCGCCTGTGCCCCGCAGGGTCGCCGGGGTCTCGGCAACGAAACGAAGCATGGCGTCGGTGCCCTGTTGCGTCTCGATCCCGAGTGCGAGACCGTTGGCCACCACCGCGCCCTGCCCCACATCCAGCGGTGAGAGCGCCAGCAGAATATCGGTAGCCCGCGCGATATCGGCCTGGTTCTGCTCGGTCGGCGTCTGTCCGGCAAGAAGACCCGGCGCCGCCGTGAGGCCCGGCAGCAATTCATGCGCACCGATGACGTCGAAGCCGTTCTCTTCGAATACCCCGATCACCAGGCGTGCCAGCGCATCGTCCCCGCCCTGCAGGGCCGCCAAAAGACGCGGGGCGAGCGCGGCCATGAAGGGATCGAACTGCGCCGGATCGAGCGGAGGCCGCCCGACCCCGCCTGCCAGAACCACCCGCGTGACGCCGCGCGCCCTGAGATCGTCCAGAAAACCTCCGAAAGCCTCAAACCGGTGGTGCGCATCGACCCGGGGCAGCGGTGCTTCGACACCCTCGAAGGTGATGCAGACCGCGTCGGGATGTGCCGTGGCCAAGGCCGCGGGCATGGTGCCGCTGCCCGCCAGGATTGCCAGCTTGCCGCCCATCGCCCTAGCCGCCCGGGGTCAGGTAGTGCCGGTCACTCTGCCCCAGCACGAAGTCGACGATCTGGCGGACATGTTCGTTGTCGCTGTCGTCACCCAGGGCGCGGGCGCGTTCCACGAAAGAGCCTTCGCCCTTCGAGAGCCGCTGGAACGCCGCGCGCAGCTCGGAGATGTCCGCACGGCTCAGCCCACGACGTTTGAGACCGACGAGGTTCAGCCCGTCGAGACGGCCGCGCGGGGCCTGCACCAGCCCATGCGGAATGACGTCGTTGGTGACCATGGTAACCGCGCCGATGATCGCGCCACGGCCGATGCGGACGAACTGATGCACGCCCGACAACCCGCCGACGATCACCTCGTCGCCCAGCACGCAATGGCCCGCCAGCGCGGCGTTGTTGACGATGATCACGCGGTCGCCGATCTGCACGTCATGCGCGACATGGCAGCCTGCCATGAACAGACCGTCATCGCCGACACGGGTCAGGCCGCCGCCGCCCTCGGTCCCCGTGTTCATCGTCACGTGCTCGCGGATGCGGTTGCGCTTGCCGATCACAAGGCGGGTCTTCTCGCCGGCGAATTTGAGATCCTGCGGAATCTCTCCGATCACCGCAAAGGGAAATATCACGGTGTCCTCGCCGATGTCGGTCACGCCCGAGACGACAACGTGGCTTTTCAGCTCCACCCCCGGCCCCAGCGTCACGTCGGGCCCAACATGGCAGAACGGACCGATGCGACAGCCGGGGCCGATCTGGGCACCGGGCTCGATCACGGCGCTGGGATGGATGACGCTTTCGGCCATCAGGAGGACATGTCCACCATGGCCGAGAATTCGCATTCCGCCGCCATTTCGCCATCGACCGTGGCCTTGCCAGCAAATTTCCAGACCTTGCCGCCGGGCTTGCCGCGCAGGGTTGTGACCTCCATTTCCAGCACGTCGCCGGGTATCACCTTGCGCCGGAACTTGCACTTGTCGATCGACATGAAATAGATCAGCAGGTCGGTTCCCACCAAGTCCGCTCCGACCCCGATCATGACGCCGGAGGTCTGGGCCATCGCCTCGACAATTGTGACGCCGGGCATGATCGGCACGCCGGGAAAGTGGCCCTGGAAGTGGGGCTCGTTCATGGTGACGTTCTTGATGCCACGCGCCGATTTGTAGCTGTCGATGTCGACCACCTTGTCCACCAGCAGAAACGGATAGCGGTGCGGCAGGATCTTCTGGATCAACTGGATATCCGCGCTTTGCAGGGCTTCGGTCATGGCGTTTCCTCTATCGGTCATGGGCAGCGGCGCGGCCGGCGCTCCTTGTGAAAACCCCTAGCAACCGACGCGCGTCGCGGCAAGCATTTGCGCAGGCAAGCTATTCCTGCGGCAGGGCTTCGGGATCGAGGGTGTCATCGGTTTCAGGCGGCGTATCCTCTTCGCCGACCTCGCGCGCGGCCACCGCCGCATCAAGCCTGCGAGCGGCAAGCGCGGTCACGTCGATGCCGTCGTTGAACACGACAAGGTTGCGTTTCTCGACGATGATCAGCGCACCGGTGTCGAGCATGAGCTTGCCGACGATGGGAAGCGCCGCCTGGCGAAAGCGCAGCTCCTCCTCGGATTGCTCACGGTTGAGGGCCATCGCCTTTTCGTCCTGCTCGGCCCGGAGCCGCTGCACCTTTTCGTCGAAGGCGTCCGCGAGGTCGCGAAATTCCTCGGCGGACAATTCGCTGCGCTGCCGGGTGAGCTGCTTTTCCTCAGCCGCCATTTCGGCATCGATTGCAGCGATCTCCTCGGCAAGCGCCCGACGACGCTCTTCCAGCGCGGTCTGAATGCGCTGGCCGTAGTCCGAGACCTGAAACAGCTCATCGAAGTCGATCACCAGGATCGGACTGCGCAGGCCCTGGGCAGGGTCCTGCTGTTGTTGCGCCAGCGCCGGAACGGTCCACACGAGCGCAAGCATCGCGGCGACGCGTGCCAGCCAGCCGGTCATTGCCTTGGGGGCCTTGTCAGAAGTCGGTCGCAATGGTGAATTCGAAGAGCCGGTCTTCGTCGAACTCTTCCTTCTGCAACGTCCTGGTGAAGTTGAAGCGCAGCGGACCGATGGCGGTGGTCCAGAACAGCGAGGCCCCGATCACGTGACGCGCCGAGGCGTCCTCGCCCACGACGCTGTGGCCGGCGGTGGTCGTCGTGGTATCGTCCAAACCCCAGAGCGCGCCGACGTCGTAGAACAGACCGCCCGACAGACCGTATTCCTCTGGCAGACCCAGCGGGAACTCGGCTTCGAACCGTGCCACGGCGAAATAGTTGCCGCCTAGCGGGTCGTTCACGCCCGGCCCGATTTCGCGCGGTCCGAGACCGCCGGGTTCGAACCCGCGCATACGGCCGGAGCCGAGGCGGAACCTGTCCACCACGCGGCTACCCTCGTCGCCTTGGGTCCAGAGTGCGCCGCCCTCGAACACCGCGCGCAGGGTGACCTCTTCGTTGCGCACCTTCTTCTGCGCAATCGCGCGCGCCGTGCTGGACACCGATGTCACATCGCCGCCGACACCGTTGAAATCCTGCGAAAATTCCAGACGGACGCCGGCCGTCGGGTCAAGCCCGCGGTCGATGGTGTCATAGCTGTAGGTGTAGCCGATCCCGCTGGTATAAAGCCCGCCCCGCGCGACCTCGGCGCCGATGATATCACCGACGCTGTCGCCGGCATTGCGCATTTCGTTATAGCGCAGCCCGTAACGGGTTTGCAGGGTGCTGTATTCGGCGACCGGGAACGTCAGGCTGGTCGAAAAGAAACCGGTGGTGGTGTCGAAGCTGTCGTCATACTGGTTGTCGGTCTCGGAATAGCCAAGGGATATGCCGAACCGGACGTCACGGTTCAGGAATGCGGGTTCAGCGAAGCTGAACGAATAGTTGGAAGTGCCCGATCCGGTCGAAAAGCTGAAGGCCAGCTGCTGACCCCGTCCCAGAAAGTTGCGCTCCCGGAACGAGATGTTCGCGCCGACGCCACCGTCGGTGGAATAGGACCCGCCGAAGCCGATCGAGCCGGTCGGTGTCTCTTCGACATCGACATCGACGATCACCTGATCGGGCGAGGAACCTTCCCGCGCCTCTACGTCGGCGGAGGAAAAGAACCCCAGCGCGCGGATCCGCTCGGCGGATTCCCGGATTTCACGCGGATTGAAGGGATCGCCCTCGACCACCTTGAACTGCCGCCGCACGACGCGGTCCAGCGTTGTGGTATTGCCCTCGATGTCGATCCGCTCGATGAAGACGCGCTGTCCGCGGCTGATGACGAATTCGATGTCCAGTTCCAGCGTCCGCTCATTGCGTGTCACGCGGGGTTCGACCCGGATAAAGTTGAGGCCCTTCTTGTTGGCCAGCCGTTCCATGCGCGCGATTTCGTTCTCGACGAGCGCGGGTGAATAGGTCACGCCCTGACGAATCTTGATGATATCGGCGAAATCGTCGGTATTGACCCCGGTCACGTCCGAGACGACGGACACATCGCCAAAGGTGAATTTCTGACCTTCCTGAACGTTGAAGCTGATGAAATAGCCGTCGCGTTCCTCGGTCAGCTCGGCATTCACCGAATGGATGATGAAATCGACATAACCGCGAGACTGATAGAAATCGGTCAGCACCTGCCGGTCGAAGGCAATGCGGTCCTGAACAAAGTTGTCGCGGCGGATGATGGCGCGGAACAGGCCCGCCTGCTTAGTTTCAAGAACGCGGCGCAGGCGCCGGTCGGAGTACTGCGAGTTGCCGACGAAGGAAATCCGCTCGACCTCGACCACCCCGCCTTCGAGAATTTCGAACACCAGGTCGACACGATTGTCCGAGCGGCGGATCAGTTTCGGGGTGACCCGCGCCGAGACGCGTCCCTGCTCGGAATAGGCCTGAACGATCAATTGAGCGTCGCGTTCAGCCTCGGCGGCGTTGAAAACCCGGCGGGATGCAGACGTGACCAGTCCGGCCAGATCCTCATCCTTGAGCCGCCGGTTGCCTTCAAACACCACCCGGTTGACCGTCGGGTACTCGACAACGCGGATGACCAGCGTGTTGCCCGACGGGACAATGTCAACGTCCTCGAAAAGACCGGAGGCGATGATGCGCTGGTAGGCGTCGTTCAACTGTGCCGCCGAGACGGTCTCACCGCGTGCGATTCCGGCATAGCTGAGAATGGTCGCGGGCTCGACGCGGACATTACCCTCGATACTGACCTGGCTGAAGGTATAGCTCTGTGCCAGCGCCGGGTCCGGTATGACGGTTGCCTGAACGACGACGGTCGCAACCCCCGCAAACAGAACGGATTTAACCGATTTCATTGCCGCGCTGCGAACAGCCGGCGCTCCCACTCGAATATGCATGCGCCAATCCGTAAACTTCCCTCATCTTGGTGAGTATCGGGATCATTCCGGGTTGTCAAAAGCAAGCAACCCCGCGAAGGCGGGTTTTTTCAGAGTGTGACCACAAAATGTGGGTCTTTTCAGAGAAGGGACGCCAGATATCCGGACAGGCCCAACGCGCCGGTCAGGGTCACGATGAACAGGATACGGTCGGTGTTGAGGTGCGCTATCAGCCGCAAACCCCGGTAGCCTTGGGTAAGTGTCTGCATCTTTCCGCTCTCTCTTGCGTGACGTGTTGCAGGACACCTAGCAAAGGATTCTGGCAGGATTAGGGCATCTGCCCCAGCCAAAATGACGCAACCGAACACGATAAGGCCGGTGGCGGCGGAGATTTCCGCCGACGCCCGCTCGTCACGGGCAGAGCACCAGATCGTTGCCGATCGAAAAGACCATCACCGCAAGCACCAGCGCCAGACCGATAGCCATCAGCACGTTGAGCACCTTGTCATGCGGGGGCCGGCCTACCACAGCCTCGTATGCATAGAACACAAGGTGGCCGCCATCGAGCACCGGGATCGGGAACAGGTTCAGCAGGCCCACCGCCGCAGACAGCACAGCCACGAACCACAGGAAGTTCGACGTGCCCTGCGCGGCCATCTGGCCCGAGGTCTCGGCAATGCCCACCGGTCCCGACAGGTTGCAGGTCGAGATCTGGCCAGTGATGATGTGCCACAGCCCCGAAATCGACGCCTCCATGATCGCATATGTCTGCACGACCGCGCCGGTGACCGCGTCGCCCAGGCCGGGCGTCGAACGGGCGGGTTCGAAGAACACGCCACCGACAATACCGACGCGCCAATGGTTCACGAAGCCGCCCTCGGCACCCGGTTCGTCGACGCTTCGCGGGGCAAGGGCAAATTCCAGCACCTCGCCGTCACGCCAGACCTCGAGCAGAAGCGCCCTGCCCTCCGAGCTTTCGACCGCCTGCTTGACCTGCTCGAACGATGCGATTTCCTGCCCGTCCACACTGGTGATCACATCGCCCTGCTCCAGCCCGACGTCATAGGCGGCAGAGCGTGGCACCAGCCGTGTGATCAGCGCGGGATAGGGATAAGGACCGGTGACGGTCATTTCCTCGCCGTCGCGGCGGACACGATACGCAAGGTCATTCTCGTACGGCAGCGCCGTGACGAGGTCATCGAAGGCCGTGCGGTCTTCGATTGCGGGCACCTCCCGCCCCTCGATGGCCAGCAGCACGTCGCCTTCCTGCAACTCCTGCGTCGTGGGCATGGGACGCAGGTCGCCGACGGTCAGCGGCTCGGAAATCTCGCCGCGCGATAGCAGCAGCACGGCGAACAGCAGCACCGCGAGGATGAAGTTGAAGACTGGCCCCGCCGCCACGGTCAGCACCCGCGCCCAAAGCGGCGCGCCCGCCATGGTCGACCGGCGCTCGGCCTCGGTCATGCCCTGCATCGCAGTGTCGTCAGTGGTGGCCGAGGCTGCATCCGCATCGCCCCGGAACTTGACATAGCCGCCGAGCGGCAGCGCCGCCACCTGCCAGCGCGTGCCGTGCTTGTCGACGCGCGAGAACAGCACCGGACCGAAGCCCAGCGAAAACACATCCGCCTTGATCCCGGACCAGCGGCCGACGATGTAGTGGCCGTATTCGTGGATGGCAACGATGATCGACAGGGCGACCACGAAAGCCACCAGCGTGAACAAGGTGCCACCGAATTGCGGGATCAATTGTGCGATATCCAAGCTGCCCTACCCTTTGTTTCCCTACGTCCTGTCGGAGATGACGTTATCCGCCTCTTGCCGTGCGAGATGGTCCAATCGCGCGACGTTATCAAGTGTCATTGCGGCGTCAATGAGGCCCGCGCGGCCTGACAATCGGGTGAGGACCTCTTCCACGACCGTTGCCATGTCGAGAAATCCGATGTCGCCCCCAATGAACCGGTCGAGGCTGCGTTCCTTCGCGGCATTGAAGGCGGCACCGCAGAGGCCGCCGGTTTCCATGACCTCGCGGGCAAGTCTCAACGCGGGGTAGCGCTTGTCATCCGGAGCGCGGAAGCTGAGCGTGGCGATCTGCGCGAGGTCCAGCCGTTCCACTGGAAGCGCCTGCCGTGCCGGATAGTGCAGCGCGAAGCCGATGGCATGGCGCATGTCTGGCGGGCCGACGTGGGCCATCAGCGCGCCGTCACGAAACCCAACCAGAGCATGGATCAGGCTTTCAGGGTGCACGAGCGCTTCGATCTGGCTGGGATCAAGGCCGAAAAATTCCCGCGTCTCAATCAGTTCCAGCGCCTTGTTGAACATCGATGCGCTGTCGATGGTGATGCGCTGGCCCATATTCCAGTTGGGGTGCGTCGCCGCCTGCGCCGGTGTGGCTTTGGCCAGATCCTCAAGCGGCCAGTCGCGGAAGGCGCCACCCGAGGCGGTGATGATGACCCGCTCGACTGCGGCGATGTCTTCGCCTAACAAGGCCTGAAACACGGCAGAATGTTCGCTGTCCACCGGAAGCACCCGACCGCCATTCCGACGCGCGGTCTCTGTCACCAGCGAACCGGCGCAGACCATGCTCTCCTTGTTGGCCAGCGCCAGTGTCGCGCCCTGCTCCAAGGCGCGCAGCCCGGGCGCCAGCCCGGCCGCGCCGACAATGGCCGACATCACCCAGTTGGCCGGACGCGAGGCCGCCTCGATCAGCGCCGCCTCGCCCGCCGCCACCTCTATGCCCGTTCCTTCCAGCATCGTGCGAAGGTCGCCGAGGCAGTCTTCATGCGCCGTCACGGCGACCCGAGCCTTCAACCGCCGCGCATCGCGCGCCAATTGCGCGACATTGCGGCCGCCGGTGAGAGCCACCACGTCATAGCTTTCCGGCGCGCGGGCGATCAGGTCGATTGTGTTCTGTCCGATGGATCCCGTGGCGCCGAAAATCGACACTTTTCTCATGGAGTTGCACCAACGGTCGGGAAGGCGATGATCTGTTCGACCAGCAGCAGGAAGAGCGCCGCGCCAAGCATCCCGTCGAAGCGGTCCAGCAGCCCGCCATGGCCGGGGATCAGCGAGGAACTGTCCTTGACGCCCACGCGTCGCTTCATCGCGCTTTCGGCAATATCGCCCATCTGCGACGCCATCGAGATGGCGATGCTGACGCCCACGACATTGGCCCCCGACAAGCCGCTGAGCCAGAAGATCAGGCCTACGATCGCCGCGCCGACCCAGCCGGCAACGGTGCCCGACCATGTTTTCTTAGGGCTCACGCGGGGCCAGAACTTGGGTCCGCCTATCATTCGGCCGGCGAAATAGCCTGCCACGTCGGTGACGACGACAACAATCACCAGCCACAAGAGCCACGTCAGGCCGAAGTTCAGGCGCAACGCCACCATGCCGAACCCTGCCAGCAGGATCGCAGTGCCGAACGGCATGAAAAGCGCGCGGTGACGCTTCAACTGGCTGAGACCGACGAAGGCGGGCGCCATCAGCAAGGGCAGCGCAAAGCCGGGGGGGATCAACCCCGCCACCAGCAGGCAGCCGCCCGCCAGACCGCCGAGCAACAGCGCCACCTGCTGTGTTCCGCCGATCATGCGCGCCAATTCCCAGATCATTGCGCCGCCGATCAGCGCAACGAGTGCACCGAACACCCAACCTCCGATCCAGATCGCCAGCAATCCGACAGCGATCATCACCACGGCGGAGCCGAGCCGCGCCACGAGGTCATCCCATTTCTGCGAAGCTGCCATCGCTCAGACCCTCACAGCGCCAAAGCGGCGATCGCGGCGGCCATAGGCACCGACCAGCCGGCCGAACTCCTCGGCCGAGAAATCCGGCCAGAGCGTGTCGATGAATTCATATTCCGCATAGGCGGACTGCCACAGCAGGAAATTCGAAACGCGCGCCTCTCCGCTGGTGCGAATGACAAGGTCAGGATCGGGCAAAACACAGGTGTCCAGGTACTTTGGCAGGGTTTCCTCATCCACATCCGCCGGATCGAGCCGGCCATCCTTGACGTCCTGCGCCAGCCGTTTGGTTGCGCGGGCGACCTCATCCCGGCCTCCATAGTTCAGCGCGATGGTCAGGTTGGTGCCCGTGCAATGCTTGGTGGTTTCCTCGGCATCGTCCATGAGCGCGCGCAGCTTGGCGTCCAGCCGCAGCCGGTCGCCGATGAAGCGGACCTGCACGTTTTCCTTACGAAAGGCTTCCATCTCCTTGTGGATGTAGCGCCGGAACAGGCTCATCAACCCGGCCACCTCGGTCTGGGTGCGTTTCCAGTTTTCGGTCGAGAAGGCGAAGATGGTCAGGTATTTGACGCCGAACTCCGGGCAGGCCTCGACGATCTCGCGCACTCTTCTCGCGCCGGCCTGGTGGCCGAAGAGCCGTGGCCGGTGGCGCATCTGCGCCCAGCGGCCGTTTCCGTCCATGATGATCGCCACATGGCGCGGGCCCTGTCCTTGGCCAAGGTCTTTCTCGTCGCGCGCCATATGGGCTCCTGCTCAGGTTCGCATGTCGGGATGCTCACAGGGCCGAAGCCCTGCAGCCGCTCAGACCTGCATGATCTCGCCCTGCTTGGTCTCGAGCGCGGCATCCACCTTCTTGACGTAGGTGTCCGTCAGCTCCTGCACAGCGCCTTCCCAGAATTTCTGGTCGTCTTCGGAGAGCCCGTCGGCCTTCGCCTTCTTGATCTGCTCCATCCCGTCGCGGCGGACGTTGCGGATCGAGACGCGAGCGCTTTCGGCATATTGGCCGGCAACCTTGGTAAGATCGCGGCGGCGTTCCTCGTTCAACTCAGGGATCGGCAGCATGATGATCGTGCCATTCAGCTGCGGGTTGATACCCAGTCCGGATTCGCGGATGGCCTTCTCGACCTTGCCGACCAATCCCTTGTCCCAGACGTTGACGGTAACCATGCGCGGCTCGGGCACGTTGACGGTGCCAACCTGATTGATCGGCGTCGGGCTGCCATAGGCATCGACCATCACCGGCTCGAGCATCGAGGCCGAGGCCCGCCCGGTCCGCAGCGAGGCAAATTCAGTGCGCAGGCTGGCCATCGCGCCTTGCATGCGGCGTTCAAGATCGTCGGTATCGAGAATGAAATCGTCGGACATGTCTGCTTGCTCTTTTCCTGTCTGGCAGCCTGTTGGCGTCGGTATACACCGGCGCTCCCGTTTTGCACAGATGCCGCCGGGTTTCAAATGTCACGGTCATTTGCGGAGGAATTTGCCCGACAGGAAGCCGACTTGCCCGGTGGGCGTCCGCACCTCGTACCAAAAGGCGTTGTCATCGTAGCAGGCATCCAGCAGAGCCTGCTCGGCGCTTGACAACGCGGCATCGGTGGCGCGCCCGCAGAGTTCTGCACAGGCGGGGGAAATGCCGGCGAGGTCGGGCGCCATGCCCGCAGTGATCTGCACCGGCGTATCGCGGGCAACCTCTTCCAGAATGGGGCCGCCAACAGTGGCCTGCGGCCGCAGGTTGGTGAAGCTCTGCACATTGGTGATGAAGGCGTTGCCGGTATTTGCGGCGCACTGCGCACGGAATGCCTCGGCCTTGCCGGTGACGTCGAAAGCCGCATCCTGCGCAACGTCCGACGGAGAGAGGCCGGGAATGCGCAGAACGGTTGCCCCGCGATCGGGATCGGACGGTTGCGGTGGAGCCGGGCCGCGCGAAGCCACCGTGCCATCCCCGTCACGGGTCGCGGCCACACTGGCCAGTGGCGTGTTCGGAGGCAGGAAGGCGCGGGCGTCGGTATCGATCAGGTCCATGCGGTCGGTTTCGTCCGGGGTGTAACAATCCTGCCGGCCGATCACGAGCCCTTCGTCGCCCAGCACTCCACAGCCAAACAGTGCATTCTCGCGGTCGTCGAGCGGCCAATATTGCAGCAGGCAGTAGTGCTCTGCGTCGTTGGCCATGGGGCCGTAGACCTCATAAGCCGGATCGCGTTCGAACTCCGGCAGTTTGCGCACGGCGGTTTCGTCAAAGTCGAACGGCGTCGGGTCATAGCGCACCTGCCAGATCGCGAGGTTGGTGCAAGCGTGCCAAGCGGCGACAGGCG
This sequence comes from Litorisediminivivens sp. KMU-197, assembly GCF_056858395.1. NCBI lineage: Bacteria > Pseudomonadati > Pseudomonadota > Alphaproteobacteria > Rhodobacterales > Paracoccaceae > Litorisediminivivens > Litorisediminivivens sp. KMU-197. Next base: position 750,884 of record NZ_JBXEQG010000001.1, read on the forward strand.
TCAACGTCGGCGGCAGGTCGAGACCGTCGACATCGATACGCCAGCGCGCAGACTGTCCCGTCGTGCGGATGAAGAAGATGTCGCCGCCACGGTCGGCAAAGATCTCGGTCAGCAGGTCCGGGGGCATGACCGTCCCGGTTTCGGTGCGCTGGCTGGCGATTTCAATCAGCCCGATGGTCGCGTCGAGTGCCTCGGCGAATTCAACCGTGGCATCATCGCCCTTCAGACGAAACTGCGGCCTGACGAACCCGAGCCGAGCGGTTGCATGCATGACACGATTGGCAAAGCGGCGGGCAACGACATCCGGTTGGAAGTCGTCATAGTAGACCCGGCTGCCGGTCAAGAAGAGGATGGCACAGCTTCCCAGACATTCCTGCCCGGCCTCGATCCGCGTGCCGATCCCATGTTCGCGCAAAATATGGCCCATGCGCAGGGCCTCGGACAGCGATCCGTCGCCGCCGGAGAGGCAGAGGAACTGCTCCTTGGTGTCGCCCTCGCCCAATGTGAAAGCGTCGAGGTGGTCCGTCAAACCGTCCGCATCGCCGGGCGCAAGAGATCCGTCGAATCGAAGCTGGCAGGCACCCGGCGTGCCGGCATCGAACGTGCCCGCCTGAGCTGCACCGGACAAGCAAATGAAAAGCAGAAAGAAAACGAACCGCACGCTGAAAATCCCACGCAAAGTATTCCGTAACAATAGCCGCAAACCGGCGTCTTCGCCAGTCTGCGGCCATCGGAGAAGGTCATCAGTTACCTCAAATGGGATAGACCGCGAAAGCCTGGCCTGCACCTCCGAGACCGATCAATAGTCGGTGAAGCCTGACTGGCAAAAGCCTAGCGATAGAGCAACGACACCCCGTTTGCGAACAGGTGCACCTTGGCCGGATCAGCCGTCAGGCGCACGGTCTTGCCGCGAACGTCGGTGTGAATACCCTGCAGCTTGCCGATGACCGCTTCGCTGTCGCCCTGCTTCTCGAAATAGAGCAGCGTGACCTCGCCCAAGGCTTCTATGATATCGACTTTGCCTTCGAAAATGGCCTCGCCCTCGGTCTCGACGAAATCCTCGGGCCGGACGCCGACATTGACCATCATGCCCATGTCGCCTTCGCGCGTCGGATACTCCGACAGCGCGATGCCGCCATCGGCCATTTGCACGCGGGTCTGCGCCCCGGTGCTGACAACCTGGCCGGGCAGCAGGTTCATGGCCGGCGATCCAATGAACTGCGCCACGAATTCGCTGTTGGGCCGCTCGTAAAGCTCCAGCGGGCTGCCCACCTGAGCGATCCCCTTGTTGGCCAGCACCACGATCCGTGTCGCCAGCGTCATCGCCTCGACCTGGTCATGGGTGACATAGATCATCGTGGACTCGGGCATCTGCTCCTTCAGCTTGGCAATCTCGATCCGCGTCGCCACCCGCAGCGCGGCGTCGAGGTTCGACAGCGGTTCATCGAACAGATAGACCTTGGGGTCGCGCACGATCGATCGGCCGATGGCGACACGCTGACGCTGACCGCCCGACAGTGCCTTGGGCAGACGGTCGAGGTAAGGTTCGAGTTGCAGAAGCTTTGCGGCGCGTTCCACCGCCGTGTCGATCTCGGCTTGCGGCTTCTTGGCGATCTTCAGCGCGAACGACATGTTCTCGCGCACCGTCATATGCGGATAGAGCGCGTAAGACTGGAACACCATGGCGATGCCACGCTGGCTGGGCGGCACGTCGTTGACCACCTGCCCGTCGATCTCCAGCGTGCCCGAGGTGATCTTCTCCAGCCCCGCGATCATCCGCAGAAGCGTGGACTTGCCGCAACCCGAGGGCCCGACAAAAACCACCAGTTCGCCGGTAGTGATATCGAGGTCGATGTTGTTGAGCACATTGACCGCGCCCGCGTAGGTTTTCTCGACATCGGTCAACTTGAGATTGGCCATGGGTCTGTCTCCTTCGGGCGTTATCGTTTGCGGGCGAGCGCGGGCTGCCACGGTCCAAGATGCAGCTTGCCGTCGGGCTGAGGCGCGGCAGAGCCCAGCTCCTGCCCGATCTGCATCCAGTCGCCCTCGGGCATGTCGATGGCGCCGGGCTGGTCGCTCAGATTGAAAGCGCAGAACAGCGTTTCATCCTTGTGGCTGCGGACGAAACAAAGCACATCGCCAGTGGCGGTAATCTCGCTATGGGCGCCCTTGACCAGCGCTGTGTGGGCGTGCCGGAAGGAAAGCGCCAGCCGGTAATGGTGCAGGACCGCATCAGGCGTAATCTCCTGATCGGCGACCGACAGGCGCAGATGCTCGCGGCTGACAGGAAGCCAGGGTGTGCCGTCGGTGAAACCGCCGTTCTGGTTCGAGGGGTTCCAGACCATCGGCGTGCGGCAGCCGTCGCGACCCTTGAATTCAGGCCAGAACTCGATGCCATAGGGGTCCCGCAGGTCTTCGAAAGCGACCTCGGCCTCCGGCAGGGCCAATTCCTCACCTTGGTACAGGCACACCGAGCCGCGCAGGCAGTGAATAAGCGTCGCATAGGCCTTGGCCGCCTGCGGTGTGAGTCCCCAGCGGGTGACATGTCGCGGCACATCGTGATTGGAAAACGCCCAGCAGGGCCAGGCGTCGGGCGCGACCTCGTCCACCGCCGTCAGCACGTCGACCACCCGCTGCGCCGTCAGATCCTTGCCCGACAGGAAGTCGAAGGCATAGCACATATGCGCCTTGTCGCCGCCCGAGGTGTATTCACCCATGATTTCGAGTCCGCGCTGCGCATCGCCCACCTCGCCCACCGCCGTGGTGCCGGGGTATTCGTTCAGCAACGCTCGAAACCGGCGCAGGAAGTCGAGGTTCTCGGGTTGGTTCTTCGAATGGATGTGAAGCTGGTAGTTGTAGGGGTTCACCGACGGCGCGATCGAGGCGTTGCGCATCTCTTTCGGCAATGGAGGATTGTCGCGCAACTGCTTGTCATGGATATAGAAATTGATCGTATCTAAACGGAAGCCATCGACACCGCGGTCCAGCCAGAAGCGCACGCTGTCCAGCAATGCGTCCTGCACCTCGGGGCAGTGGAAGTTCAGGTCCGGCTGCGTGGTCAGGAAGTTGTGCAGGTAGTATTGCTCGCGCCGGGTGTCCCATTGCCAGCCGGAACCGCCGAAGATCGACAGCCAGTTGTTTGGCGGCGTGCCATCCTCCTTGGGGTCGGCCCAGACGTACCAGTCGGCCTTGGGGTTGTCGCGGCTCTGCCGGCTTTCCTTGAACCAGGCGTGCTGGTCAGAGGTGTGCGACAAGACCTGGTCAATCATCACCTTGAGACCCAGATCATGCGCCGTCTGCACCAGCACATCGAAATCCGACAGCGTGCCGAACATCGGGTCGACGTCGCAATAGTCCGAAACGTCATAGCCGAAGTCTTTCATCGGCGAGGTGAAGAAAGGCGAGATCCAGATCGCGTCTACCCCGAGCGATGCGATATGCGGCAGGCGGCTGGTGATGCCGTTCAGGTCGCCGATCCCGTCGCCGTTGCTGTCCTGGTAAGAGCGCGGGTAGATCTGGTAGATCACGCCGCCGCGCCACCAGTCCTGATCTTCCTGTCGGGAAGGTTTCATCTGAATATCCGTATGAAGGGTCATTATTTCACCGATCCGGCCAGCAGGCCGCGTACGAGGTAACGTTGCATTGCGAAGAAGACGATCAGCGGCACTACGATCGAGACGAAGGCCGATGTCGCAAGGATTTCCCACTGCCCGCCGCGCGAGCCCATCAGGTTGACCAACCGGCCGGTGAGGATCAGCGTCTCGTCATCCGTGCCGAGGAAGACCAACGCCACAAGCAGGTCGTTCCATGTCCAGAGGAACTGGAAGATCGCGAAAGAGGCCAGCGCCGGGAAGCTGAGCGGCAGAATGATCTTGGTGAAGATCTGAAACTCCGAGGCGCCATCGACGCGCGCGTTTTCGATGATGTCGCGCGGCAGTCCGACCATGTAGTTTCTGAGCAGGTAAATCGCCAGCGGCAGGCCAAAGCCGGTGTGCGCCAGCCAGACGCCGAGATAGCCTTTGCCGATGCCCACTGCGTTGTGAAGTTGAAGCAGCGGGATCAACGCCAGCTGCAACGGAACCACCAGCAGGCCGACCACGGTCGCAATCAGCAGGGCGCGCCCCGGAAAGTCCATCCAGGCCAGTGCATAGGCAGCGAAGGCCGCCACGAGGATCGGGATGATCGTCGCCGGGATCGCCACCGTCAGCGTGTTGATGAAGGCCCGCGAAATGCCCGCCCCCGCGGTATCCGAGGTGAGCACGTTGACGTAGTTGTCGAGCGTGAACTCGGGCGGTGTGGACGCGGTGGTGAAGACCCGCGGCAGGCGTTGCCCCTCCCAGCTTTCCGGTCCGGAAAGGCGGTAATCCCCGGTTGCGTCCAGGGTCAGGGTCTCGCCATCGCCCAGATCCGCGGTATCGCCGGCGGCATAGGCGGTGGGCGCGCGGGACGACGTTCCCCAAGCGGTCACCGTGGTGGCGCTGTCGGGAAACAGGTTTCCCTCGATCACGTAAAGGTCGGCGTCCCGCGTTTGCTCACCCGCAAGCCGTATCGCCGGCAACTGCTGTTCCTGCGTGGTAAGCGAAGCCCACCATCCCGACGACGAAATCTGGTCGGACGTGCGGAACGAGCTGACCAGCAGTCCCAAAGTCGGGAACACCCACGCCAGCACCAAAAGCAGCACCGCGATGTGGACCGCCCATGTCAACGTCGATTTCTGTCCTGCGATATTGTCCATGTCCCGGCCCCCTCAGCGCATCTCTTTGCGCGCGTTGTGCACGTTCCAGACAAGGATCGGTGTGACCAGCAGCATGATCACCATCGCCGAGGCAGACCCCACACCCCAGTCGAAGGCGCGGAACAGCTTGTCGTACATGTAGTTGGCCAGCACCTGCGTTTCCCACTGGCCGTTGGTCATCGCCAGCACGATGTCGAAGATCTTCAGCACCACCAGCGTGATCGTCGTCCAGACCACTACGATGGTCGGCATAATCTGCGGTACCTTGATCTTGAAGAATATCTGCATCGGGCTGGCGCCGTCGATGATTGCTGCCTCGATGGTCTCTTCCGGGATGCCGCGCAGGGCGGCCGAGAGGATCACCATGGCAAAACCGGTCTGGATCCAGACCAGCACCACCATCAGCAGGAAGTTGTTCCAAGGGATCAGCGTCAGCCATTGCTGCGGCTCGCCGCCCATCGCCACCCAGATCGCGTTCAGCACGCCGATCTGGTCTGTGCCTTCGGGCCGGGTGTCATAGATCAGTTTCCAGATCACCGAGGCCCCGACGAAGGAAATCGCCATCGGCATGAAAATCAGCGACTTGGCGAAGTTGCCCCAGGAAATCCGATCGGTCAGTTGCGCCGCCAGCAGGCCGAACCCGGTCGACATTGCGGGCACCACGATCAGCCAGAGCATGTTATTGCGCATGGCTTCCCAGAACTTGTCCTCGCTCATCATCTGCCGATAGTTCGCGAGCCCCACGAAGGCGCCGCCCTGATCGCGGTCGGTCAGCGACAGCCAAAGCGTGGCGAAGACTGGATAGGCGAGGTAGAGGCCGAGCGCGAAGAGAGCGGGGAAGAGAAACAGCCACGGCCGGATCTGGTTGGCGCGGTTGATGTTCCGCCCGGCGTTGGGGCCCGAGGCCGGGAACAGCACCTTGTCCAGCAGCATGTTCGAGAAGTAGAAGTATCCGATACAGCCCCCGACACCGATGACGATGGTCAAAAGACCCATGATGGCTGGATGCATGTCCGCCTCCCTCTGAACGTGGCTTGTGCGTGCTGTCGTCAGGAATACCGGCGCCCCACACGCGGGAGGGGCGCCGTCAGGTCGGGGCCTACTTCAACCCGTCCCAGCTTTGCTGGATCTGTTCGGCCACATCCTCGGCCGGGGTGCCGCCGGCGTAATCCACCATGCCGGTCCAGAACGATCCCGCGCCGACGCCTGTGGGCATCAGGTCGGAAGCGTCAAAGCGGAAGGTGGTGGCGTCCAGAAGGATTTCGCCCTGCTTCTTCAGCACATCATTGGCATAAAGCTCGGTGTTGGCCTCGGTATAGGGCGTCAGGAAGCCGGATTGAGCCATCCAGATCTCATGCGCGATCGGGGTCTTAAGGAACTCGATAAAGGCCCGCGCGCCGGGGCTGTCCTTGGTAATGAAGGCCAGCGTGCCCGCGCCCAGCACCGGCTTGCCGAGATCCTTCTCGGCATAGGCCGGGAAGTAGAAGAAATCGGCATCGACGCCCAGTTCAGTGCCCTCGGGGAAGAAGGTGGGGATGAACGAAGCCTGACGGTGCATGTAGCACTGCGGCGGTGAATCGAACATGCCGTCGGGGCTGTCACGGAAGTCGGTCGAGGCCACGGCCCCTGCCCCGCCCGCCACCTTGGCGTCGTCGCGGGCGAAATAGCCGAACTCCTCGATCGCGCCCACAACTGCCGGATCGGTGAACGGGATTTCGTTGGAAACCCACTTGTCGTAGGTCTCGGGCGATTGGGTGCGCAGCATCAGATCCTCGACCCAGTCGGTTGCCGGCCAGCCGGTCGCGCCGCCCGATCCCAACCCGATGCACCACGGCGTTTCACCGTCGGCAACGATCTGTTCGGTCAGCGCCTTCAGATCTTCCATGGTCTCGGGCACTTCGTAGCCCGCGTCCTCGAAGTTCTCGGGCGAATACCAGACCAGCGATTTTAGGTCGATCTTGTAGGGGAAGGCATACAGCCGGTCCTCGCCGTCGGGCCCGGTATAGGTGCCCAAGCTCACCCAGCTTTCGCCAGCGGCATAGTTGTCCTTCAGCCAGTTGGCGGTCTCGTCGCCCAGAGGTTCGACAAAACCCTTGGACACCAGATCCTGGATCAGGCCGGGCTGCGGCAGGATCGCGACGTTGGGGGGAGACCCGGCTTCGGTGTCGATCACGATCTGCTGTTCATAGGATTCGGACGAGGCATAGGAAACCTCGGCGCCGGTCGCATCCTCGAAATAGGCAATCAGGTTCTCGGCAAGCTGCTGGTCGTCACCGCGCCAGGGCCCGAAGATGCTCATCTGCTCACCTTCGAGGTTATGTGCATCGGCGAAGGCGTTCAGACTGTCCCAGTTGAAGTCACCCTCTCCCGGATTGAACGGCATATGGCTTTCGGCCTGCGCGGCGGAGACGGCAAAGGCCAACGACGCGACACTCGCATAAAGCGAAACTTTCATGATTATCCTCCCTTGTGCGATCAGCGCACCCTGTCATCGAACACCCGCCGGCTCACGATTTCAAGCTTTTTCCCGCCCTTTCCAAAGCGCTTTGGGTTCGTTATAAATGCGGCATGTGACGATAAAAGTCAATGTGGAATATCCCTGAGAATACAATCGCTTCGCCGCAACGCAGCAATTTTGGTTAGCGCTAAAGGGGTTTTGACCGCGGGCTGTTAACCAGTTAGAACCCGAATGGTTCGGAATTCAACGCAATCGGAATATGCTCAACATGAACCTCAAACAGCTGTCCGAACAACTCGGTCTGTCGCAAACAACCGTCAGTCGTGCGCTGAACGGCTATCCCGAGGTCAGTGAATCGACGCGGGTGAAGGTGCTCGCGGCCGCCCGGGAGAACAATTACAAACCCAACACCCGGGCCCGGTCGCTGGCGACGGGCCGCGCCATGGCCATCGGTCACGTCATCCCGGTCTCGACCAAACACGAACTGGTCAACCCGATCTTCGGGGATTTCGTCGCCGGCGCGGGTGAGGTCTATTCCGCCGAAGGGTATGACATGCTGCTGTCGTTGGTGCCCGACATCGACGAAGAGGCATCGTATCGTGACCTCAAGATCAAGGGCAACGTCGACGGTATCGTCGTGCATTCGCCGCGCATGTCCGACTCACGCATCGCGCTCTTGACCGAAATCGGCCTGCCTTTCGTCGTACACGGGCGCGCCAGCGACGTCACCGTGCCGTATTCATACGTCGACGTCTCGAACGTCCGCGCCATGCAGGAGGCGACGCAACACCTGATCGACCTCGGCCATGAACGGATCGGCCTGATCAACGGTGTCGAGCTTCATGATTTCGCCTACCGCCGGCGCAAGGGTTTTCTTCAGGCGCTCGACGCGGCGGGCCTGAGCGCAAACCCCGAATGGATGATTTCTTCCGACATGACCGAAACCGTGGGCTACGAGTCCGCCACCGTGATGCTGGCGACAGATCCTGCTCCCACCGCGTTGGTCGTGTCCTCGATGATTACCGCCTTCGGCGTCCGACGCGCCATCGAAGCGCGGGGCATGACCATCGGTCGCGACGTATCGGTCGTGACCTTCGATGATGACCTGTCCTACCTGCGCAACGGGACCGAGGCGCAGCCCGTGTTCACCGCCGCGCGCTCTTCGGTGCGCGAGGCCGGCAGCCGCGCCGCGCGGATCCTCACGGACCGGATCGCGAACCCCACGGCCCCCCTGGCTACCGAGATGATCCCCTACCGGTTTCTCGCCGGGTCGACCAGCGGACCTGTGAGCGACAGCTGATTCTGCGTAAAACCCTGATTTCCGGACCCTGTTCATGACCCAGCACCAAGACCTGACCCTCGTCGCCGATATCGGCGGCACCAACACCCGCGTCGCGCTGGCCTGTGGCACAGAGTTGCAGGCCGGCTTGATCCGCCGTTACCGCAACGCGGGGCGCACCTCATTCAACGAGGTTATCGCGGCCTATCTGGATGAGACCGGCGCCAAGCCCACCGCTGCCTGTGTCGCCGGAGCGGGACCTGTGATGAACGGTGTCTTGCAGATGACAAACCTGTCGTGGGTGATCGACCCCGACAGCGTCAGGGCGGCCACCGGCGCCCGGCATGTGGCGGTGCTCAACGATCTTCAGGCCCAGGGCCACGCCCTCAGCCTGCTCGGGCCCGACGACCTGCGCCCCCTGCTGCATGAAGATCGCGCCGGCGACGCCGCGCAGAGCAACACCCGGCTGGTGATCGGTCTCGGCACAGGTGTCAACATCGCCATGGTGTTCCAGAGCGGCGGGCTGACGCTTGTTCCGCCGTCGGAAGCCGGACACATGAGCCTCGCTCTGCGGACCCGCGAAGAGCAGTCTCTGGCCGAATTCCTGCTGTCCGAGGGGGATTTTCCATCCGTCGAAGAGGCGCTGTCCGGCCGCGGTCTGGAAGCGCTCTATCGCTGGCGTCAGGCCGAGGCCGGCGGTGGCGCGGCGAAACCGGCGGCCGACATCATGGCGGGCGTGGCCGACGGGTCAGATCCGAAGGCCGAGGAGGCCGTGGAATACTACGTCCGGTTCGTCGGTCGTGTCGCGGGCGACATGGCGCTGATGCAACTTCCCTTCGGCGGCATCTACTTCATCGGCGGGGTCAGCCGGTCGCTGTCCGCCTACTTTGGCACCAAGGGGTTTGCCGAAGCCTTCTGCGACAAGGGCCGGTTCTCCGACTTCATGGCACAATTCCCGGCGTGGCTGATCGAGAACGACGACGCCGCGCTGCTGGGATGTGCCTCGCACATGGCCGAGCAGATCGCCGTTGCCTGAAGGAATCGATTGACGCAGCACTGCCGTCCTCCAGAGTTGGCACATGGCAGGTGGCGGAGGCGCGCATGAAGATCGGTTTCATAGGGTTGGGCAATGTCGGCGGCAAGCTGAGCTGCTCGCTGCTGCGCAATGGTCACGACCTCGCGATCCACGACCTCGATCCGCTGCTGGTGACCAGCATGGTCGACCGTGGCGCCCGCGACGGTATCGGCCCGGCCGAGCTGATGCGCGATTGCGACGCGGTCATCACCTGCCTGCCCTCGCCCGCCGCCTCGGCCGCGGTCGTTGAGAAGATGCTGACCGAGGTCGGCCCCGGCAAGGTCTGGCTCGAGATGTCCACCACTGATGAGGCCGAGGTCAAGCGGCTGGGTGCGCAGGTCATCGCCCATGGCGGCGCGGCGGTCGATTGCCCGGTCTCCGGCGGCTGCCATCGGGCCGACACCGGCAATATCTCGATCTTCGCAGGCTGTGACCGGGCCACCTTTGACCGGGTGCTGCCACTGCTGACCTGCATGGGCCGGCGGGTGCTCCACACCGGCGATCTCGGCTCTGCCTCGGTACTGAAGGTGGTGACAAACTACCTCGCCACCGCCAACCTGCTGTCCTGTGCCGAGGCGCTGGTGACCTGCAAGGCCGCCGGCATGGACCTTGCCACCGCCTACGAGGCGATCGCGATCAGTTCCGGCACCTCCTTCGTGCACGAGACCGAAAGTCAGGTGATCCTCAATGGTTCGCGCGATATCTCGTTCACCATGGACCTCGTGAAGAAAGACATTGGCCTGTTCCAGCAGGTCGCCGACCGCGCCGGGGTGCCGCTTGAGATGAACCCGCTCATGATGCGGATCGTCGACGACGGCATCGCCCGGTTCGGTCCGCGCGAGTTGTCACCCAACATCATCCGGCGGCTGGAAGAGGCGACTGGTATGCAGGTCACCGCGCCAGGCTTCCCGCCCGAGATGGTCGACGACGAGCCGGAAGAACCGGGATACGAGGTCGTGCCACGCGGGCGCGCCTGAGCGGCACCGCGTCCCGGCCCCCGCGCCGGCACCTCGTGGCACAAGGCCACTATGATGCCCCGTGTCGGGCCCCGGGGCACTGGATGGTTGTCCAGCAACGCCATTCTTGGGAAGAACCACCTGCAACTCACGTTCTTGCAAGGAAAACTTTCCCCCTGCCGATCTTTTGTGCCAACGTCTTCCCGACTCGCCTCTCTTTGGGGTGACGGGGAGGACAAGCATGACCCAAGACCCGACGGTCGAGACCAGCCGCCCGGTCGGCGACGAGATGAAGCAGACCACCTGCTACATGTGCGCCTGCCGCTGTGGCATCAACGTGCACTTGAAGGACGGCAAGGTCCGCTATATCGAGGGCAACCGCGATCACCCGGTCAACAAGGGCGTGCTCTGCGGCAAGGGGTCAGCCGGGATCATGCAGCATTACTCGCCTGCCCGATTGCAGGCGCCTATGAAGCGGGTCGGGCCGCGCGGGTCAGGCCAGTTCGAAGAAATATCGTGGGACGAGGCGTTGGAGATCGCCACCGGCTGGCTTAGTCACGTCCGTAAGACCGATCCGCGCAAGCTCGCGTTTTTCACCGGTCGCGACCAGAGCCAGAGCCTCACCGGCCTTTGGGCGATGAAATACGGCACCCCAAACTATGCCGCACACGGCGGGTTCTGCTCGGTCAACATGGCCACCGGCGGGTTGTATACCTTTGGCGGCGCGTTCTGGGAATTCGGTGACCCCGATTGGGATTATACGAAATACTTCATGTTGTTCGGGGTGGCCGAGGACCATGCCAGCAACCCCATCAAGATTGGCATCGGCAAGCTGAAGCAGCGCGGTGCCAAGGTGGTTTCGGTCAATCCTGTACGGACCGGTTACAACGCCGTGGCCGACGAATGGGTGGGCATCCGCCCCGGCACCGACGGGCTATTCGTCGGCGCATTGATCCACGAATTGTTCCGCACCCAGCAGGTCGATCTGGACTACCTCGTGCGCTACACCAACGCCGGCTGGCTGGTGATCGACGCGCCCGGCACCGCCGACGACGGGCTGTTCCTGCGCGACGGTGACGGCAACCCGCAGGTCTGGTGCAAGGAGGCCGGCGCCCTGAAAAGCGGCAAGCTGGCCGATATCCAGCCCGCACTGACCGGGGCGCGCGATCTGGAAGAGGGCCGCCGCGCGCGTCCGGTATTCGAACTGATGGCCGAACGATACCTCGGCAACGACTACACACCGGACGCCGTTGCCGAACGCACCGGTGTGGCCGCGGGGCAGATCCGCAAGATCGCTGCCGAACTGGCGCACGTGGCCTTCAAGGAGGAAATCACCATCGACCAGCCCTGGACCGACTGGGCCGGCCGCAAGCATGACAAGATGATCGGCCGCCCGGTGTCGATGCATGCGATGCGCGGCATCTCGGCCCATTCCAACGGCTTCCAGACCTGCCGCATGATCCACGTGCTGCAGATCCTGCTGGGCTCGATCGACTGCCCCGGTGGCTTCCGCTACAAACCGCCCTACCCAAAGCAGACCCCGCCGAACCTGCTGCCACACGGCGCGGCGGGCGACATCAAACCCGAGATGCCCTTGGGCGGCCCGCACCTTGGGTTCCCGCATGGACCGGAGCACCTGCTGCTGGACGAAGAAGGCAATCCCAGCCGTCTCGACAAGGGGTTCAGTTGGGACGCCCCGATCTCGGCCCATGGGTTGATGCACATGGTCATAAACAACGCGGCCAAGAAAGACCCCTACGGCATCGACGTGCTGTTCATGTACATGGCCAACATGGCGTGGAACTCCTCGATGAACATCGGCGGCACGCTGGACGCGCTGACCGCCAAGGACGAAAACGGCGATTACGTGATCCCCAAGATCATCTATTCCGACGCCTATTATTCCGAGACGGTGCCTTTCGCCGACCTGATCCTGCCCGACACGACCTATCTGGAGCGCTACGACTGCATCTCCCTGCTTGACCGTCCGATTTCCGAGCCCGAGATGGTGGCCGACGCGATCCGTCACCCGGTGGTGCAGCCCGACCGCGACGTGAGGGGGTTTCAGGAGGTTCTGATCGATCTCGGCGCGCGGCTGGGCCTGCCCGGCTTCGTCAAGGACGACGGCAGCCCGGCCTATCCCGGCGGCTATGCCGATTACATCGTCAACCACGAACGCAAGCCGGGCATCGGCCCGCTGGCCGGGTGGCGCGGCGAAAACGGCGACAAATCCTGCGTGGGGGAACCCAACCCTGCGCAGCTGGACCGATACATCCAGAACGGGGCGTGGTTCGGCCAAAAGCTCGACCCGAGCCATGCCTATTTCCGCCACGCCAACCGCGGCTACCTCGACTGGGGCATCGAAAAGGGCATCCGGCTGTCGGCGGAGCCGACGATCTTCCAGCTTTATTCCGAGCCGATGCAGAAATTCCGCCTTGCCGCCATGGGCCATGGCGAGCGTCAGCCCCCCGACCGGGCGCGCGACCGTATCAAGGCGCATTTCGACCCGTTGCCGTTCTGGTACCCGCCGTTCGAGGAGCAGATGGTCGAGGGCTTCGACCTGCACGCCATCACCCAGCGGCCAATGCACATGTACCATTCTTGGGGGTCGCAGAACGCCTGGCTGCGGCAGATCACGGCGGGCAATCGGTTGTACATCCACACGTCGGTAGGTGCACGGGCTGGCGTGGTGGACGACGATTGGGTCTGGCTGTCATCGCATCTGGGCCGCGTGAAGTGTCAGGTGCGGTTGATGGACGGGGTCAATCCGCACACGGTCTGGACCTGGAACGCCATCGGCAAGAGGCGCGGCGCGTGGAACCTCGACGATGACGCGCCCGAGATGACCGAGGGCTTCGTGCTCAACCACCTGATTTCGGAACTGCTGCCAAAGGGCGGCGGCGGCTATCGCTATTCCAATTCGGATCCGCTGACCGGTCAGGCGGCATGGTTCGACCTGCGGGTGAAGATCGAAAAGGCCGAGAGTGCGGGCAAAGAGCCGATGTTCGAGCCTTTGGGGGATGCGGTCCTGCCCGAGGCGCCGGAGAGCTTGGCGTTCGGCAAGGAATGGAAGGAACCGGCGGAATGAGCGCGGTACATCATCCCGAAAGGCGCACCTACGGTGCGATAGGGAGGTCGGGTCGGGCGCACGCGCGCCGGACGACACCTTGGCTTGAAGTCTCTCCCAGCCAGCCAGCGACCGGAGGCCGCATATGACCACCCTCCCCGACCGCACCGAAAAGAGCCTCGGCCTCGTCATCGACCTCGACATCTGTGTCGGTTGCCACGCCTGCGTGACCTCCTGCAAGGAGTGGAACACCGGTGGCTATTCCGCCCCGCTCACCGATCAGGAGCCCTATGGCGCCGATCCGCACGGCGCCTTCCTCAACCGCGTCCATGCCTATGAGATCGACAACGAACACTGGAAGGGCACCGTCCACTTCCCTCGCTCCTGCCTGCATTGCGAAACACCCGATTGCGTCACCGTCTGCCCCACCGGTGCCAGCTACAAACGGGAAGAGGACGGCATCGTGCTGGTCAATCCCGACACCTGCATCGGCTGCAAGCTATGTTCATGGGCCTGCCCCTACGGCGCGCGGGAATACGATTACGATCACGGCGTGATGAAGAAATGCACGCTCTGCGTAGACCGCATCTACAACCAGCACATCCCCGAAGAGGACCGGGTGCCCGCCTGCGTCAAGGCCTGCCCGACCGGCGCCCGCGCCTTCGGTGACCTCGCCGATCCCGACAGTGCCGTGTCGCGCAACGTGGCCGCGCGCGACGGTTTCAACCTGCTCGACGAATTCGGCTACAAGCCGGTCAACAAGTACCTGCCGCCGCGCAAGGGGTCCGACAAGGCCCCGCAGGTCGCCGCCGAGCCGCCCGCCGCCGCCACCGGCTCGGCGATTGAGAAACTCTTTGCCTGGGCCGACCGGGCGCTCAGCAGGTGAAGGACTGACATGCATCCCGCCTATTCCGTGATCCTGTTCACCACCGCCTCGGGCGCCGGCTATGGCCTGCTGTTCTGGCTGAGCCTTGCCCATGTGATCGGGCGCTTCCCGCTGACCGGCTGGGCCTTCTTCACCGCCATCGCGCTGGCACTTGTGCTGATCACCGTGGGGCTGCTCAGCTCGACTTTTCACCTCGGGCGGCCCGAACGTGCCTGGCGGGCGTTCTCGCAATGGCGGTCTTCGTGGCTCTCGCGCGAAGGCGTCGCCTCGGTGGCGACCTACGTGCCCTCGGGCCTGCTGGCGCTGATGTCGCTCTTCGGCGTCGACGGCTGGCTGTCGCTGCCGCTGGCGCTGCTCTCTGCTATCGGTGCGGTGGCGACGGTCTGGTGCACCGGCATGATCTATGCCTCGCTCAAGGCGATCCGGCAGTGGCACCGGACCGACGTGCCGCTGATCTACCTGGCCAACTCGGCGGCATCGGGGGCCATTCTGCTTATGCTGATAATCGCGTTCAGCGCCGGCGCGTTGCAGGCCGCAAGCCTTGTATCCCTGATCGCGCTGGGGGTCGCGGCGGTCATGAAACTGCGCTACTGGCGAGCGGTTGACGGCGATGAGGGTGCCTATACCGCCGACATGGCGCTGGGCCTGCCGGGCGTGAAACGCCAACTGGAGGCACCGCACTCGCGGCCCAACTATGTGATGCGGGAAATGGGCTATCAGGTGGCGCGCAAGCATTCTGCCGATCTGCGCCGCCAAGTGACATTCTGGGGATACATCGTGCCCGGGGCGATCCTGCTCGTCATTGCGCTTACCGGCACGCTGGGCGTGGTTTTGGTACCCATTGCGGTGCTGTCGATGGCCTGCGGGTTATTCGTGGAACGCTGGTTGTTCTTCGCAGAGGCGGAGCACGTGGTCACGCTCTACTACGGAGCGAAACGGGCCTGAGCGGCCCGCTTCGTGACCCTCAGGCCGCGGCAGTACCGGCAAACCTTGCGCGAGCTTGCTTGAAGGACATCAACTGGCGGGTCTCTTCGTCCCACAGGTGAAGCTTTACGCAGGCAAGGCTTTCGCGGATGGTCATCCTGTTGCCATCGGCCAGCAACGCGTGATCGCGCAGCACCTCGGGCAGACGATAGAACGGCACCCGGCTGTAAAGGTGGTGCACGTGATGGACGCCGATGTTGGCCGTCATCCATTGCAGGACCTTCGGCATCACGTAGTGCGAAGAGCCATGCAGCGCAGCCTCGTGCAGGTTCCAGTCCTCATCGTGGTCCCAGTGCGACTCGTCGAAGTTGTGCTGCACATAGAACAGCCACACGCCTGCCGTCGCCGCCAGCAGCGTCGAGGGCACGAAGATCAGCAGGATCGGCGCCAGCCCGTGGAACCAGAAGATCAGCCCCAGCACCGCGAAGATCGCCGCGTTGGTGGCCATCGCGCTGACCCAGTAGCGGGCTTGGTTTGTCAGGCCCACCGGCAGCCGGTTTTCAAGGAAGAAGGTATAGCCCGGCCCGATGCCGAACATCACCACCGGGTTACGATAGAGCCGGTAGAGCAGACGGCCCTTCCACGACGCGTCGCGGTATTCTGCCACGGTCATGGTGTGGATCTCGCCCAGGCCCCGCCGCGCCAGATTGCCGTGCGAACTGTGGTGGATCGAATGGGCCCTCCGCCACACGTCATAGGGCGTCAGAGTCAGCACCCCCAGGACCCGGCCCAGCCAGTCGCTGACCGTCCGGTTGGCAAAGAACGCGCCATGGCCGCAATCGTGCTGGATGCAGAAAAGACGCAACAGGAACCCCGCGTTCAGGAGCGAGATCGCCAGGGTCAGCCAGTAGCTGACAGACATCGCCCACCAGGCGAGAACCCACAGAAGGATGAAGGGCCCCACCGTGACGGCGAGTTCGAAGGAACTGCGCAGCGCAGAGGGTTCGCGGTAGGACGAGAGAACCTTGACCCAGTCTCTCGCTGCCTTGGCCTCGGGCCGCGGCCCGGGCTGCTCGGAATGTTCGGACATATGCCTGCTTTGTTA
Organism: Litorisediminivivens sp. KMU-197; assembly: GCF_056858395.1. Taxonomy (NCBI): domain Bacteria; kingdom Pseudomonadati; phylum Pseudomonadota; class Alphaproteobacteria; order Rhodobacterales; family Paracoccaceae; genus Litorisediminivivens; species Litorisediminivivens sp. KMU-197. The sequence continues at coordinate 767,369 of NZ_JBXEQG010000001.1, forward strand.
TTTGTGTGAGGGCTTCATAAACGATGGCGGCGCAGAGGCAAATGGTCCTTTGTGTCTAACGTCGCGAATGTGAACGAAGCGTTAGCGTGAAAGCGGAAATTGGCCCTGCTCGGGGCGCTACTGCTCTGCTCCCATCCCCACGGGAACCTCGGGTCTTGCTTCCGCATGGAAGGGACAAGCGACGCAGTGTCCGGGTGCGGGCTCCAGCATCGGCGGGCGCGCCTCGGCACAGACCTTGCGCGCAATGGGACACCGGGTGCGAAAGACGCAGCCCGACGGCGGGTTCAACGGCGAAGGCAGTTCGCCTTTCAATACCGGGCGATGCCGGCTGCGCTCCTGCGCCGGGTCGGGCACCGGAACCGAGGCGATGAGCGCACGGGTATAGGGGTGGCGCGGGTCGCCGGTGACCTGTTCGGCAGTGCCGGTTTCCACGATGCGGCCAAGATAGAGCACGTCGATCCGGGTCGAGACATGGCGCACAACCGACAGGTCGTGGGCGATGAACATCAGGCTCAGCCCCATGTCCTTTTGCAGCCCCTTCAAAAGGTTGACCACCTGCGCCTGCACCGAAACGTCGAGCGCCGAGACCGGCTCGTCGCAGATCACCAGCTCCGGTTCGGTTATCAGGGCCCGGGCGATGCCGATGCGCTGGCACTGCCCGCCCGAGAACTCGTGCGGGTATCGGTTCTGGAGATTGGGCAGAAGTCCCACGCGCTCCATCATCTCGCCCACCCGACGCCGGCGTTCCGCTTTGTCCAGATCGCCGCGGTGGGTGGTCAGCGGCTCGGCGATGATCTGGCCCACGTTCATGCGCGGATCGAGCGCCGCCAGCGGGTCCTGGAACACCATCTGAACGTGGCGGCCGTGGGCGCGGCGCTCGGCCGGTTTCAGCTTGGTGATGTCCCTGCCTTTCCACAGCACCTGCCCGCCTGTGGGCGTCACTGTGCCGACGATGGCCCGCGCCAGCGTTGACTTGCCCGACCCGCTTTCACCCACAAGGCCCAGCGTCTCGCCGCGCCGGACGGTCAGGCTCGCCTTTGACACCGCCTGCAACTGGTCCGGCTTCGTCCAGGGCATGGCGCCCCGCCGTGTCACCGGAAAGGTGACGTCGAGATCGCGGGTTTCCAAGAGCACGTCGCTCATCTGTGCACCTCCTCGCGCGGGGCATGGCAGGCACGGCGGCGATCACCGTCGAAGGCAACAAGCTCGGGCATCTGGTGCGGGCACGGCCCGTGCGCCAAAGGACAGCGCGGCGTGAACGGGCAGCCGGCGGGCAGGCCCAGCAGGTCGGGCGGGTCGCCTGGAATGGTCAGCAAGTCATCCTGCGGTATGTCCAGGCGCGGCACAGCGGCCAGCAGGCCCAGCGTATAGGGATGCGATGGGGCCGCGAAGACCTTGTCGGTCGGCCCCTTTTCCATCACCCGGCCGCCGTACATCACCATGGTCCGCTCGCAGCTGCCCGCGACGATGCCAAGGTCATGAGTGATCAGGATAATGGCGGTGCCGAATTCCTCGCGCACCTCGCTCAAAAGCTCCATGATCTGCGCCTGCACGGTCACATCCAGCGCGGTGGTCGGCTCGTCGGCGATCAGCAGTGCCGGACGGCAGAGCAGCGCCATGGCGATCATGATGCGCTGACGCATCCCGCCCGAGAACTCGTGCGGATACATCCCCAGCCGCTGCTTGGCGTCGGGAATGCGCACCGCGTCGAGCATCTTGGCGGATTCGTTCAGCGCTTCGCGCTTCGACATGCCGCGGTGCAACTGCAGCACCTCGGCCATCTGCGTGCCGATCTTGAGGTAGGGGTTCAGCGAGGTCATCGGATCCTGGAAGATCATCGCCACCCGCTCGGCCCGAACGGAGTTCAGCTTTGCCTCGGGCAGGTTGAGGATCTCCTGGCCCTCGATCTTGACCGAGCCCTCGGATCGGCCATTGCGGGCCAGCAGCCCCAACATGGCAAAGGCCAGCTGCGTCTTGCCGGACCCGCTTTCGCCGACAATGGCCAGGGTGTCCTGCTTGGCCAGATCGAGCGAGATGCCGTTGACCGCGCGCACCGTGCCGTCGGGCGTGTCGAAGCTGACCGAGAGGTCGCGAACGGAGAGAAGTTGCTCTGTCATCTCAGCGGTCCTTCGGATCAAGCGCGTCGCGCAAACCGTCGCCAACAAAGAAGAAGCCGAACAGCGAGACGACAAAGAAAGCGAGAGGTAACAGCAGCATCCAGAGCCCCTGGCGCATCTGGTCCGCGCCTTCATTGATCAGCGCCCCCCAGGAGGTCAGCGGCTCCTGCACGCCGAGCCCGAGGAAGGAGATGAAGCTTTCGTAGATGATCATCGAGGGCACCAGCAGCGTCGCATAGACGATGACCACGCCCAGCAGGTTGGGCACGATATGGCGCAGGATGATGCGGAACGGGTGCACGCCGGTGGCGATGGCGGCTTCGATGAAGTCGCGGCCCCTGAGCGAAAGCGTCTGGCCGCGAGCAATCCGCGCCATGTCGAGCCAGGAGATCAGCCCGATGCCGATAAAAAGCATCAGGATCGACCGGCCGAAGATCACCAGCAGCAGGATCAGCACGAACATGTAAGGCACCGACATCAGCACATCGACGATGCGCATCATCACGTTGTCGAGCCGGCCGCCGAAATAGCCGGAAACCGCGCCGTAGATCGTGCCCACGAGCACGGCAATCAGCGCGCCGACCACGCCGACCATCAGGCTGATCTGCGTGCCTTGCACCGTCCGGGCAAAGAGATCGCGCGCCTGTGCATCGGTGCCGAACCAATGGCCGGTCTCGGAACAGGGCGGGATCTCGTTGTCGGGGCCTGACAGGAAGCAGGGCCCGCCGGCATCATCGACCTTGCCGAGGATCGACCAGTTGATTTCCTCGATGGAATGCTGCGCCACGAAGGGGCCGAAGATCGCGAAACCGGCCACGAGGCCCAGAACGATCAGCCCGCCGACGGCGGCGCGGTTGCGGAAGAAACGGGCCCGGGCATCAGCCCAGAGCGAGCGGGGCGGCCCCATGGGGGCCGCGGCGGCCAGTGCCGCGGATTGGGAACGGGACACCACCATCTCAGTACCGGATCTTGGGGTCGATCCACGCGTAGAGGATATCGACCAGCAGGTTGAACAGAATGGTGAGCGCCCCCAGCAGCACCGTGATCCCCATCATCACGCCGTAATCGCGGTTCAGCGCCGAGGCGACGAAAAACTGACCGATGCCGCCGGTGGAGAAGTAAAGGTCGATCACCACCGAGCCGGTAATCATCCCCACGAAGGCCGGCCCGAGGTATGAGATCACCGGCAAGAGCGCCGGTTTCAGCGCGTGGCGCAGCACGATGGTGCGCCCCGGAAGGCCCTTTGCGCGGGCGGTGCGGATGAAGTTCGACGTCATCACCTCCAGCATCGAGGCACGGGCGATCCGCGCGATGGACGCCATGAAGGAAGTCGAGAGCGCGATGATCGGCATGATCAGGTATTCGACCTGCCCGCCCTGCCAGCCGCCGCCCGGCAGCCAGCCCAGCCAGACCGTAAAGATCAGCACGAGAATCGGCGCCATCACGAAGTTGGGCAGCACCTGCGCGCCGATGGAGATGCCGACAGCGAAATAGTCGAGCCAAGTATTCTGCCGGATCGCAGCGACGATACCCAGCGTGCCGCCGACGACGACGGCCACAACGAAGCTCCAGAAGCCATAGGTCAGCGTGACCGGAAAGCCCTGCTCGATCAGGTCGTTCACGTCCTGATCGCGGTACTGGAACGAAGGTCCGAAATCGAACTGGGTGACGATGTTCCAGATGTAGGTGCCGATCTGCGCCAGGAATGGACGGTCAAGCCCGTATTCCCGTTCGAGGTTGGCCAGAACAGCCGGCGGCACGCCCCGGTCCGAGGCGAAGGGACTGCCCGGCGCGGTGTACATCAGCACGAATGTCAGCACGATCAGGATCAGCAGAACAGGAACCGCGAACAGCAGGCGACGAAGGATGAATGCAATCATGGGGTGTACTTAGCACCGGGGCGGATGGCGTCACCCGCCCCGGCAGCCTTTATCAGTCGGCGACCCGGTAGATGTCTTTCACGTACCAGTTGTTTTCGGCATTCTCCATCGCCCACCCCTTGATGGACGGGTTCAGCACGAAATTCTGGGTGTAGTGATAGATCGGGATGATCGCCATGTCGCGGGCCAGCACCTCTTCGGCCTGGGTATAGAGCGGCTGCGGATCTTCCGCCTTGGCAGCTTCATCCAAGAGCTTGTCGAACTCGTCCGACACATACTTGCCGTCGTTGTTGGCGTTGTTCGAGGTCAGCAGGTCAAGGAAGGTCGACGCCTCGTTATAGTCTGCGCACCACGCCGAACGGGCGATGTCGAACTGCTGGTTGCCACGGATGTCGAGGTAGGACTGCCACTCGTAGTTCGACAGGTTGATCTCGACGCCCAGCGGTTTCCACATTTGGCTGACCGCGATGGCGATCTGCTTGTGGTTTTCCGAGGTGTTGTAGATCAGGTCCAGCTCAAGCGGATTGTCGGGGCCGTATCCGGCCTCTTTCATCAGCTCCATCGCCTTCTGCATGCGCTCGTCCTGCGACCATTCGGAATAGTCTATGGTGGGCAGTTCGAAATTGGCCGTGGCCCAGTGCGTGAAGCTGTAGGCGGGCTTCTGGCCGGCTTGCAGGATCTGGTCGGTGATCACGTTACGGCGCACGGCGTAACTGAGCGCCTTGCGCACATTGGGGTCCTTCAGGGCTTCGTGGCCGCTCTCGGACTGGTTGACGGTGTAGTAGTACGAGCAGAGACGCGGAACGGCGTGGGCGGTCTCGGGGCTTTCTTCCTCAAGGTCAGGATACGATCCCGCCGGCAGGTCGTCCATCATGTCGAATTCGCCCGCTTGGAAGCGGCTCAGCGCCTGGTTGGCGTCATTGATGACATAGCCCGTGACCTCGTCGATGATGACGTCTTCGGCCCCCCAGTACTCGGGGTTCTTCTCAAGCCGGAAGAATTCGTTAACTGCGATCTCGGCCAGTTTGTAGGCGCCGTTGACCACGATGTTCTCAGGGTCGGTCCAGTCGTTGCCATGTTCCTCGATGGTCGCCTGATGCGCCGGCATCAGCGTGTAATGGACGGCCATCTGCGGGAAGTAGGGCAAGGGCTGGGTCAGCGTGACCTCAAGCGTGTGGTCATCCACCGCCCGCACGCCCAGCGTGTCGGTCGCGGCGTTGCCTTCGATGATCTCCTTGGCGCCCTCCATCTGGGTCAACTCGACATACCAGGCGTATTCCGAAGCGGTCGCCGGATCGGCGGCGCGACGCCAAGCATAGACGAAATCGTTCGCCGTGACCGGATCGCCGTTCGACCACTTGGCATTGTCACGCAGTTTGAAAGTCCAGGTCTTGTTGTCCTCGGACGACCACTCGGTCGCCACGCCGGGCCGCAGGGTGCCGTCGGCGTTCTGGGTCAGCAGCCCCTCGAACATCTGCCGGGCGACGTGACCGCCTGCGGTTTCCTCGATCAGCTGTGGGTCGATGGTGGGGAACTGGTCAAGCAGGCGGTACTTGAAGACCTGGGTCTCGGCCAGGGTTTCGCCGGTCTCGGGGTGGGTGTCCTGCGCCAGCGCGGCGGTGCCACCGGCGGCCAGCAGGACGGCTGTCGCCGTGGTCAACATGAGGTGGCGGGTCATACGTGATCCTCCCATTTACTGTTTGATTTGTCCGGGCCTCTTTCTCGGGCCGTGGATACTGCGTGCAGCATCATCAACAGAAAACAGATAGTCCAGAGCCGTTAGCGCTGAAGTTGCACTTGACCCCGCGAAGCTTGGAAAGAAGGCGACTTTCCGCCAAGCCGCATCTCCGGGCGGATCGTATATGATCAGCAATAAAGCATTACAATCAATCAGATAAGGGTCGGTCCTCATCCATGAATTGAGCTGACTGCAATCGCCGTGCCGCGTCGTGCATCATCTGCAACTGACCGGTGGCCTCGTTAAGCGAAATACGCTGCGTCGGTCCGTGAAAGGCAAGCGCGGCGACGAAGCGGCCTGCCGGATCGGTGACCGGAACCGCGATCGCCACCATACCGTCGAGGAATTCCTCGCGGTCCAGCGAATAGCCTGCTCGAGCAATCTTATCGAGTTCCGCCAGCAACGCCTCCGGCTCGACCAACGTCTTCTCGGTCATCCGGCGCAGGTCAAGCGAGGCAACGAAGCGCCGGCGCGCGTCGGGTGCGAGGCTGGCCATAAAGCATTTGCCGCTGGCCGTGCAGTGGAACGGCACGTTGGTCCCGATCGGTAGTTGGATACGGAAGGCCCAGTCGGTCTCGACCCGGTCAAGGTAGCGCATGCCAGTGTCTTCGGGGATCACGTAATTGACCGTTTCCTTCACCTCCTGCGCGACGTCGAGCAGGATTTGATGGCGCGCGATATGATCGCGGGAATTGTAAAGCAGGCCAGCACCGAGTTCCCGCAATCGGCGCGCCACCTGGTACTTCCGGTCGGCGCCGTGGCGGGTGATAAAGCCCTCTTCCTCCAGGGTGGCACAAAGCCGGTGCACCGTTTGCTTGGGCAGCCCGAGCCTTTCGTTGATCTCGGTCGCGGTCAGCGTCCGGTCGCTTTTTCCAAGAATTTCAAGGATCAACAGCGTCCTAAGATTGGTCGGTATCCGCTCTTTGTCGGCCATTGGATCGCGCCCCCGAGTTTTTTCTGTGGATTTGTAACCGAATCACTGTAGCGTGCCACCGTAGCAAAAATCGAGACTGTGCGTCCCTTTTTTTGCTGTCAGGGGGGTCATGGAATTTGATTTCGTCATCGTCGGTGCCGGCTCTGCCGGGTGCGTCTTGGCCAATCGGCTTTCGGCTTGCGGCCGTTACACGGTAGCGTTGCTCGAGGCCGGTCCGCGTGACACCAACCCGTGGATCCACATTCCCGTCGGCTATTTCCGCACCATGGGAAACCCCCGCACCGACTGGCGCTACCGCACCGAGCCCGACCCGGGCATCGCCGGGCGTTCCATCCCCTGGCCGCGTGGGCGGGTTCTGGGCGGGTCCAGTTCGATCAACGGGCTGCTTTGCGTCCGGGGCCAGCGGCAGGACTACGATGGCTGGGCGCAAGCCGGTTGCACCGGCTGGTCTTGGGACGATGTGCTGCCGCTCTTCAAACGCGCCGAGACCTGGGCGGGCGACGATCCCGACGGGCTGCGCGGCCACGACGGGCCGCTGTCGGTGCAGACCTCGAGGCTCCGGCGCGAGGTCGTCGACCTGTGGATCGACGCCGCCGAGCGGGCCGGCTATCGCCGAACGCCCGATTACAATGGCCGCGACCAGGAGGGTGTCGGCTATTTCCAACTGACTATGAAAGGCGGACGCCGCTGCTCGTCCGCCGCGGCCTATCTCAGGCCCGCGCGCGGGCGACAAAACCTTGAGATCATCACCGGCGCGCAGACCGAGAAGGTCCTGATCCGCAATGGTCGGGCCACCGGCGTCCGGGTCCGCGTCGGCCGTGCGTTCCGCACCATCGACGCCCGCCGCGAGGTCATCCTCAGCGCCGGCGCGATCGGTTCACCGCAAATCCTCATGCTGTCGGGGATCGGTGACGCGGCCGATCTCGGCCCGCTGGGGATCGGCATCAAGGCGGACCTGAAGGGCGTCGGCAAGAACCTCCAGGACCATCTGCAGGCGCGTCCCGTGTTCAAGACCGAATTGAGCACCATCAACATCGAGACCGCGAACGTCTTCAGGCAGGCCCGCATCGCCTTGCAATACGCTCTTACCCAGCGTGGCCCGATGACCATGGCGGCAAGCCTCGGCACCGGCTTTCTGAAGACCGAGCCGCACCTCGAAACGCCGGACATCCAGTTTCACATCCAGCCATTCAGCGCCGACAACCCGGCCGAGGGGCCGCATCGGTTCTCGGCCTTCACCGCCTCGGTCCTGCAGTTGCGGCCCGAGAGCGCCGGTCATCTCGCCCTGCGCTCGGACGACATGGATGATCACCCGGCCATACATCCAAACTATCTGGCCACCGACACCGACCGGCGCACGCTGGTCAAGGGCATCCAGATCGCCCGTCGCATCGCGCGTACCGGCCCCCTGAAGGATTACATTACCGAGGAACACGCACCGGGCAGCGGCGTGGCCTTCGACGACGAGGCCGCGACGCTGGATTGGGCGCGTCGGACGGCGGTCACGATCTATCACCCAACTGGCACCTGCAAGATGGGCATCGATCCGATGGCCGTTGTCGACCCTCGCCTACGCGTGCGCGACATTCGTGCCCTGCGCGTGGCCGACGCCTCGATCATGCCGCAGATCGTCAGCGGCAACACCAACGCCCCCGCCATCATGATCGGCGAAAAGGCAAGCGACCTCATACTGGAGGATACGGTGCCCTGACCGGGCAGCGTGACGGTCCCGGTGGCTCTTTGGGAGGGGGGTCACCGGTGCACCGCAAGGCCGGGACAGCGCCTTCGCCCCCGGTTCGGAACAACAAGAAGGTACGACATCAAGGGAGGAAATCTGATGTTCAGTCTCAAGACCCTGGCCGTTGGGGCCGCGGCCCTGGCCATGACCGCTTCGGCCGGTCTCGCCGAAACCGTGATCCGGGTGCAGTCGGTGATCCCGGCGCAGGCCGACGAGGTCACCATGCTCAACGAATTCGCCAAGGACGTTTCGGACCTGACCGGCGGCTCGCTCAAGATTGAGGTGTTGCCCGCCGGGGCCGTCGTCGGCGTGCGCGAAACGCTCGACGCGGTCGACAGCGGGTTGATCGAGGGCGGCTTCGCCTGGACGCACTATTGGTCGGGCAAGCACCCGGCGGCGATGCTTTTCGGCTCGCCCGTCGCAGGCGCCGGCGTCGGCATCGACAACATCGCCTTCGTGTCGTGGTTCCAATACGGCGGCGGCAAGGAACTCTACGACCAGCTCTGGGACGAGATGGGCGTCAACGTGAAGGGCTTCATGCTGCAACCCGTAGGCCCCGAGGCGTTGGGCTGGTTCAAGGAACCGATCGCCAGCATGGACGATTTCCGCAAGTACCGCTTCCGCACCCCGCCGGGCATCCCCGGCCAGACCTACAAGGACATCGGCGTCGCTTCGGTCGCCATGGGCGGCGGTGACATCCTGCCGGCGCTTGAGAAAGGCACTATCGACGCCGCCGAATGGTGCTGCCCCAAGCCCGACAGCGTGTTCGGCTTCCAGAAGGTGCTGAAACACTACTACCTGCAAGGACTGCACCAGGTGGTGGTGAACGCCGACCTTTACATCAACGGCGATGTCTATGACGGGCTGACCGACCTTGAAAAGAAAGCGCTGGAAGTGGCGGCCAATGCCTCGCTGTCCAAGGCCATGTCCTACCGCATCTATGAAAACGGCAAGGCGCTGAAGGACCTGACCGAGAACCACGGCGTGCAACTGCACGACACGCCCGAGGATTATTTCTCGGAGTATATGACCGCTGCCAAGGCCGCGCTGGAGACCAACGCCGCCGAGAACGAATTCTTCGCCGAAGTCTGGCAGAGCCAGAAGGACTTCGCCGAGATCGCGGTGCCGTTCTGGGCCGGGGCGCAGACCTCGAACGCCAACCTAGGCCGGGCCTATGCCGACAGCCTGAAGTAATCACTCACCGAGCAGGAAAGGTCCCGGATACGTCCGGGGCTTTTCCATCCAGACGCAAGACACGACAAGACTGACCCGAAGGGAACGAGTGGCATGGCCGAAGAGGTAATCCCCGACGAGCTCGACATCACCGACGAGCTGATCGCGGAGCGACGCGTCGAGGAGCCGGGCCAGACGCCCGAGGACATGACCGCTTGGCAGCGTCCGATCACCGCCACCATCGACGTCATCAACCTCTGGGCCGGTCGCATCATCTGCCTGCTGATGATTCCGCTGATCCTTGCCATCGTCTACGAGGTCTTTTCGCGCAACATGTTCGCGATCCTGACCGACAATGGCATGAACGAACGGGCCATCGCCTGGGGCTTCGGCCCGACGCTCTGGGTCTATGACGTGTCGCGGATGCTAGGCGGCGTCCTGTTCATGGCTGCCGCAGGCTATGCGCTGATGCGCGGCGTGCACATCCGCGCCGATTTCCTGTACCGCAACTGGCACCCGAAGACGCAGGCCACTGTGGACGCGGTGCTCTATCTCGCCTTCTACATCCCGGCGATGCTGTTCTTTACGTGGGTGTCGACCGAATACTGGCTGAAATCCTTCGTCAGCGGCGAACAGGCCAGCGACAGCACCTGGGCGCCGCTTCTGTGGCCCGCGCGGCTTGCCATGCCGGTAGGCGCCTTCCTGCTGCTGTTGCAAGGCTTCCCGGAACTGTTCCGCGCCTTTCACAAGATGGGTAAGGAACGCGAAGCGAAGTTTCTCAGGGTGCTGCCTTTCTACGCGGTCGCCCTGCTGATCGTCACCGGCGCGGTGTTCTTTCCCGATATCGTGCCCCTCGCCGACTGGTGGACCGCCGCCTTCGGCCGCGAAGGCCTGCTGGACGTCGACAAGCCGGTGATCGGGCTGATTATGCTGGCGGCGATGCTGTTTGCCATCTTCGTGGGCTTCCCGATCTCCTTCACGCTGATCTTCCTCGGGTTCGTCTTCGGCACCTGGGGCGCAAATTTCAAGCTGGCCACCTTTTTGATGACGCTGCAAACCAACTCGGTGATGCTGTCCGACCAGCTGGTCGCCGTGCCGCTGTTCATCTTCATGGGCATCGTGATGGAGCAGGCGGGGCTGATGGAGCGCCTGTTCCAGGCGGTGCAGATGATGATGAGCCGCACCCGTGGCGCGCTGTTCATCGCGGTGCTCTTCGTCTCGACGATCTTCGCCGCCGCCACCGGCATCGTCGGCGCCTCGGTGACCATCCTCGGCATCATGGCCGCGCGCACCATGAACAAATCCGGCTACGACGTGCGGCTTGCGGCGGGCACCATCACCGCCGGCGGCACTTTGGGCATCCTGATCCCGCCGTCGATCATGCTGATCGTCATGGGCCCGGTGCTGGAGGTACCGGTGACCGACCTTTTCCGCGCCGCTATCATCCCCGGCGTCATGCTGGCCGGCCTCTACCTGCTCTATGCGTTGGGACGCTGCTGGATCAATCCCAACCTCGGCCCGATCCTGCCGCCCGAGGACCAACCGGAAACCTCGCGGTACTACCTGCTCGAGGTCATCCTCGTCATGGCCTCGCTAATCGTGCTGATCTGGCTGATCACCAAGGGCATCACCGACGGTTTCGGCTTTTTCTTCGGCGCGCTGATCGTGCCGCTTTTGTGGATCGCGGTGATGTACGCGGTCTATTCTTGGCTGCATCGCACGAAACCGGGCGGCTTCTACTTTTCGGACCTGTGGTACGAGTTCTTCATGGGCCTCGTGCCGCCCACTGTGCTGATTGCCTTTGCGCTGGGCTCCATCCTCGCCGGCTGGGCCACCCCGGCCGAGGCCTCGGCCTGTGGGGCCTTCGGTGCGGTACTGCTCTCGATGCTTTACCGCAGGTTCACCATCCCCGGCCTATACGATGCGCTGATCAAGAGCCTCGAGATCACCGTCCTCATCATGTTCCTCGTCGCGGCGTCGAACTTCTTTGGCGCGGTCTTTTCCAACCTCGGCACGCCCAAGATGCTGACCGAGCTTCTGCTGTCACTCGACATGTCGCCGGTGCTGATCCTGATACTGATCATGGCACTGATCTTCCTGCTGGGCTGGCCATTGGAATGGGTGCCGATCGTGCTGATCATCGTGCCGATCCTGATCCCCACCGTCACCTCGCTCGACCTCGGGTTCGAGAACCAGAACGACATGCTGATCTGGTTCGCCATACTTGTCGCGGTGAACCTGCAAACCGCGTGGCTCAGCCCGCCGGTGGCACTCTCGGCCTATTTCCTCAAGGGGGTGGTGCCGGAATGGGATCTGCGCGACATCTATCTCGGGATGATGCAGTTCATGGTGATCCAACTCGTCGGGCTGATCCTGATCTTCGTCTTTCCGCAGATCGCGCTGTGGCTGCCCAACTACATCTATGGAAATTGATCGCCGCAAAGGAGACCCGCATGTACAACAAGGTTCTGGTGGCAATGGCGCTTGATCACGGGATTTCGCCGCAGATGCTGGAAATCGCCAAGGCCCTGTGCAATCCTGGCGCCGAGATCATGGCCCTTCACGTTTTCGAAGCGCCGCCGTCGTCGGTCAACGCCTATCTCGGGGAAGGCGCGGTCCGCGAAGGCTATGAGAGGGCACGCAAGCTGATGGCCGAAAAGACCGCGCATCTCGAAGGCATCACCGCCCGGATCGTGCGCGGGCATACCTATCGCACGATCATCGACTACTCGGCCGAGCACGAAGTCGACTGCATCGTCATCGGCTCGCACCAGCCTGAGTTCAGCGATTACCTGCTTGGGTCGACGGCCGCCCGCGTGGTGCGCCATGCGCCCTGCGCGGTGCATGTCTTTCGCAGCTAGACCCTTCGGCGACGACCGGGCGAAACCCCGGTTGATCAATCCCTTGCGACGTGAAAAGCCTTGGACACCTCCGGGCCCGTCCGGAGGTTAACGGACAGGGCGCGGATCCGGCAGGTTCCGCCACGGACGTCGGGGGTTTTCTTGGTCTATCGCTTCATTCATAGTTCCGACCTTCACATCGGTCGCCGGTTCGCCAACATCCCCGAACCGCCTGACGGCAACGTCCGCGGCCGCCTGATGGAGGCCCGGCACGGCGCCATCGGACGTCTGGCCGAGGCCGCCCGTAGCCGCGGCGCGGCGCATGTGCTGCTGGCCGGCGACACCTTCGACACCACCACGCCATCGCCTGCGGTTATCCGTCAGGCTCTGGCGGCGATGGGCGACGCCCCGGATGTGCGCTGGTGGCTGCTGCCCGGCAACCACGACAACCTGCGTGAGGCCGAGCCGCTGTGGGACGCCATCCGCAGCGATGCGCCGGACAATGTCGTCGCCGTGACCGAGGCCGAGCCGGTGACGCTGGCGGAGGGCGCCACCCTTCTACCCTGCCCTATCGCCTTCCGCTCCGGCGGCAGCGATCCGACTGATCCCCTGACCACCATGACCAGCCCCGAGGGTCACATGCGCATCGCGCTGGCCCATGGCGGGGTTACCGATTTCACCGAAAGCGGCGAGGCGATCGCGCCCGATCGCGACCGGTCTGCCGGATTGGATTACCTCGCGCTGGGCGACTGGCACGGGCGCATGGCGGTGTCCGATCGCGTGCATTATTCCGGCAGCCCCGAACAAGACCGCTTTCGCCACAACCGGCGCGGCGTCTGCCTGTCGGTCGTCATCGAGGGCGCGGGCAAGGTGCCTCAGGTCGAGGAGATCGAGACAGGTGCCTTCCTGTGGAGCGAATCCGACCTGACCCTGCATCCGCATCAGGACGCCGGCGCCGCGCTGGCCGAGGTCCTGCCGCAGGCAGGCCGCCGCGATACCTTGCTGCGGGTGGCCGCGAAAGGCTGGGCCAGCCTTTCGGACCGCGCCGCGCTCGACCGAGCGGCGGACCGATGGGCGCCCGAGTTCGCCCACTTCGCCCTGCTGACCGAGGCACTGGGCACCCAGTATGACGCCGCAGACCTTGACGAGATCGACCGGGGCGGCGCACTGCGGCTGGCCGCTGAAACGCTGCGCGACGAGGCCGAGGCCGAACACCTGTCCACCGCTGATCGGGACATCGCACGCGACGCGCTGGCGCGGCTTTATGCCTACGTGAAGGAGGCGGCGGAATGAAGCTGCGCGCCATCACGCTGGAAAACGTCCGACGCTTCACCGACCCGGTTCGCATGGATGGGCTGACCGATGGGCTGAATATCCTTTGCGAGCCCAACGAGCACGGCAAATCCACCTTGTTCGACGCGCTTCAGGCGCTGTTCTTCAAGCCTCACGGCTCCCGCGACAAGGAGGTTGCGGCGCTGCGCCCTCATGCCGGAGGCGCGCCCGAGGTGACTGTCGAGATCGAGACCGAGGCCGGCCGGTTCACCGTCGCCAAGCGCTGGTTCCAGAAGGCGCGGGCGACGGTTCATCAGGACGGCAGGCTGATCGCGCAGGCCGATGCGGCCGAGGCCTGGATCGCAGATCAGCTGGGCGGAGACGGTGGCGGTCCCTCAGGCCTGATCTGGGTGCGGCAGGGGCTGACCGGATTGACCGGCGGCACCACGAAAGAGCAGAAGGCCGCGCTCGAGGCCCGGCGCGACCTGATGTCCTCGGTCAGCGAGGAGGTCGCCGCGATGACCGGCGGGCGGCGTATGGACCAGGCGCTGGCCCGATGCCGCGAAGAGCTGGAAACCTATGCCACCGCCGGCACCCGCAAGCCAAGCAGGAACGGACCCTGGAAAGCTGCGCAGGAGCGCGTGCTTGACTTGACGGCCCGCCGCGACGGATTGGCCGCCACCGCCGCCGACCTGCATGACGCTCTGGACGAACGTAAACGCGCACGGCGCGAACTGCGCGGCTGGGAGGACCCTGACGCCGACCTCGATCGACAGCGGAAACTTGAAAGCGCGCGTGCCGACCATGATGCCGCGCTGCGCCATGCCGAACAGTTGGATAATGCGGCCCGCAAAGTCGATCTCGCGCGCTTGAAGGCCGACCGCGCCCAACAGCAGCTGAATGCGTTGCGCGCGGCAATGACCGAACACAAGGATGCGGCGCAGCGCGCGGAAATCGCACGGGCCGAGGCCGAAAAGGCGGCCGCGTTGCTGGAGGACAGACGCAGCGCGCTCGATGCCGCGCAAATCGCACTAGACGCCGCCCAGTCCGATTTGACCGCCGCCGAAGAAATGTGGCGTCGCGCCGAACGTGCCAAGGCCGCCAAGGAGGGGGCCGATCGTCGGCAGGAACTGACGGCCCGCATCGCCGAGGCCGAAGCGGCCCGCGCCACCATGGAACAGGCTGACGTCGCCGCCCGTACCGGCCCTGACGCCGCCGCCCTGCGCCGGATCGAGGCACTTTCTGCGTCCCATGCGGCGGCCCTCGCCGCCCGTCGTGCCACCGTCCCGCATGTCACTGCGCACTACGACACCGGGCGTCATGGTGCTGTCCGGCTGGAAGACATGGCGCTGGAAGACGGCCAACCCCTGCCGGTGCCGCGCGTGAGCCGCCTGGTGATCGACGGCGTCGGCATGCTCGAGATCCGCCCCGGCGAAACCGGTCACGACGGTGACGCCGTCGAACAGGCAGAGGCAGCATTGCGCAAGGCGCTGGATGACATGAGCGCGGACAGCGTCGATGCAGCGCGCAAGGCGGCTGCCGCGCGTGTGACGGCGGAACGCCAACACGGCGAGGCCAAGGCGGTCTACAACAGCCTCGCCCCGAACGGCATCGCCGCCCTGCGCGAGGTTCTGGGGCAGATCCCGTCGCCCGACGAAGACCCGGACGCCCCCACAGTTGCCGACACCGAAGCTGCGATGCACGACGCTCGCGCGGCGCATGACACGGCCCGTGCGACACGCCAGACCGCCAGCGACCTGCTTGCGGACGCCCGATCAGACGTAACCCGATGTGAGACGGAGCTGGCGTCTTATCGCGACCGGCTGGACCGGGCCGAGGCTGCGCTGGTGCAATTCGACGATGTGGGCGAGGCAGATGTCGCCGATGCGTCAAGACAAACGCGGGAGGCCATGCAAGTGGCCGAAGCGGAACATGCAGAGATGACCCGAAATGCGCCCGAGCTGACAAGCACCGAAGCGGCACTGGCGCGCGCGGTCTCGGCCGATCAACGCGCCCGGGCCGAGATCGCCCGCCTGAAGCCCCTGCTGGCCCGGCTTGACGAACGCATTGGTCGCGCCTCGGGCGACGCGGTCGAGGAACGCCTACGCGAAACCGAAGAAGAGCTGGCCGCGGCGCAGGCCGATTTTCGGCGCATCCAGCATCAGGTGGCCGTTCTGATCCGTCTCGAACAGGCGCTGGAAGCCGCCCGGAATGATGCACGTGAACGCTATTTCTCTCCTGTTGCGAGAGAGTTGAAGCCTCTTCTTCACCTGCTTTGGCCGGAAGCAGAACTGACCTGGGAAGAAGACTCGCTGCTGCCCGGTTCGATGATCCGCGACGGTCAGGAAGAACCCATCGATGTCCTGTCCGGCGGCACCCAGGAACAGGTTGCGCTGCTGGTCCGGCTGGCCTTTGCCCGGATGCTGGCACGCGCCGGTCGCGTCGTTCCGGTGATCCTCGACGATGCGCTGGTGTTTACCGATGACGACCGGATCGAGCGCATGTTCGTGGCCTTGCATCGTCAGGCGAGCGATCTGCAGATCATCGTCCTGTCCTGTCGTCAGCGTGCTTTCCGCGACCTCGGCGGTAATGTCCTGCGCCTGACTGCAACATCCGAGTAGCGACCGGCTGTCACTCTCCAGACAGCCGTGACACGTGGCGCAGTTGGCAGGTGTCCCGCCCGTTCCTGACCGGCAGGGAATCGGTCAACAGGTCGACTGCCATTTTCAGCCCGTCCAGCGCGCCTATCAGCCTGTCTTCGTGTCCCATGGTTATCCAGCCGTCAAAGCCGATCATGTGAAGCCGGTAGCAGAATTGCCGCCACCAGTCCGGTCCGTAACCATAGCCGGGCGTGACCGGGCACCAGCTGCGCGTAGACGCAGCCGCGCTGCTGGTATCCAGAAGGGACACGGTGTTTCGGACCGCCGGGCTGAACAGCGTGTCGCGCGCATGGACGTGGAAAACCGCGTCGTCCAAGGCTTCAATCACGGCCAGAGGATCGGCCCCCATCCAAGCCAGTTGTCCCGGGTCGATCATCGCACCCACCCTTGGGCCCACCATGTCACGCAGGCGTTGCAGGGTCGGCACATTGTAGACGCACTGATTGCCGTGCAGGCCCACCGCGATACGCTGAACGCCACTTTCGCGGGCCACCGCGACAACCCCCTGCCAGAATGGCAGAAGCACATCTTCCCACTGAAAGCGCAGGATGTCCTGCGTCTCGTCCGGCCAGGAAGACACCACCCAGTTGGGTGTCTTGTCCTGAAGGCTACCGCCCGGCAGGCCGGACAGGGCGCAAACCGTTTCGATTCCCATATCGCCGGCCACCCGGATGGTGTCGAGCAAGCAGTCACCCTGCGCCCGGTCGTCGGGGTGCAAAGGGTTGCCGCAGGCGTTCAGGCTGGCAATGGTCAACCCGTGATCGTCAAACCGCTGCTGAAACGCCCGCCGCGCGTCTGCGCTTGTGCGCAGATGGGCCAGATCGACATGCGGAGCAGCGGACCACCCCCCGGTCGTCACCTCGACCCCGGAGAGCCCGAGGCGTGACGCCTGCGCAAGCATGTCCGGCAAGGCGAGTTCCGCCAGCGCATCAGAGACCATCCCGAGCTTCATGTGTTTCATCCTTGGCAATGCCAAGCTGATCTAACAGTCAAACCTTTCCGAGAGGTTTCCATCGACAGGCATGCCCGGGGTCCGGTCCGGGTTCGGAAACCGCTCGACCTTGCCAAGGGACGATGGCAGTTTGCGCACGACCCGATATCCCTGCCGCAAGGAAACCCCGATGCCTCTTCCCGCCGCGCCCGGCCCGTCCGACACCGGGTTCCATTGGCTTCATCACCCGGATCACAAGGCATGGCTGGCACAAGAGGCGCGCGCGCAGTTCAGCTTCTTCCGTGGCTGCCTTCGCCCCGAACCGGGGTTTCACCTCCTCGACGTCGAGGGCCGTCCGATCCCGGGCGCCTTGCAGGAACTGCACAGCACGACACGGATGGTACACTCCTATGCGCTCGGCCAGATCACGGGCGCGCCCGGAGCCTCGGAAATCGTCGATCATGGCATGCGCTATCTCTGGTCGCATCACCGCGACGCCACCCACGGCGGCTATCTTTGGGCCATGGCAAACGATGGCGCGATCGCCGACGATCGCAAGCTGGCCTACGGCCATGTCTTCGTGCTGCTGGCAGCGTCAAGCGCCAAGATTGTCGGGCACCCGGACGCTGACCGGCTGATTGCTGACGCCACCGAGGTTCTGGACGCCCAATTCTGGGACGAGGATCGCGGGCTGTTCGCGGACGAATTCAATCGCGATTGGACACCGTTTTCGGACTATCGCGGGATGAATGCCAACATGCACGCCACCGAGGCGTTGCTGACCGCCTTCGAGGCCACCGGCGACAACGGGTATCTGACGCGCGCGGGCCGCATCCTCGACTTCTTCACAAACCGAATGGCGCAAGAGCATGACTGGCGCCTGCCCGAACACTATTCGCACGACTGGGAGGTCGACCGAAGTTATTCGGGGAACCCGATGTTCCGGCCCGCCGGCACGACCCCGGGCCACTCCTTCGAATTCGCCCGGCTCTTGCTGCAATACTGGGACCTCAGCGGCCGTCCGGACGACGGCGCCGTCCACCGTGCCCGCAGGTTGTTCGACGCCGCCCTGCAGGACGCGCACGACCCTGTGCGCGGCGGCTTTGTCTATACCGTCGACTTCGACGGGACATGGCTGAACCGGGACCGCTACTGGTGGCCGGTGACCGAGGCCATCGGCGCACTCGCCGCCTTCCTGAAAATCAACACTTCGGATGCTGACGACGCGCTTTACCGTGACCTCTGGACCTTTGCTTCCGCGCATCTGATCGACCACGAAAGAGGCGGTTGGTATCCCGAACTCGACGCGGACAACCGGCCTACGTCGACGCAGTTTCGCGGCAAACCGGATATCTATCATGCCGTACAGGCATCCCTGTTTGCGCAGACGCCACGGGTGTCACGTATCGCCGAAGGCCTTGCGGAGGTCTGATCGGCAGAACCGGGGATTGGGCGTTCACAGGCCCGGCGCAGGTCCAAGCGACTCGCGCATCACGATCGTCGCCTCAAGCTCGACGCTGGGCCCCACCGCGTCACCGTTGCGCATCGCGAGCAACAGTTCGGCCGCGCCGCGCCCCATGTGCCGATGCGGCACATGCACCGTGGTCAGCGCCGGTGTCACGATCTCCGCGATCTCGATATCGTCGAACCCGGTAATCGACAGGTCGTCCGGCACCTTCAGCCCCATCCTGCGGGCCTGTGTCAGCGCACCGGCCGCCAGAACGTCGTTGCCGCAAAGCACAGCGGTCGGTCTTTGGCCTGCCTGCATGACCGTTTCCAATGCCTCCGCACCGTTCGAGATCGAGTACGACGTTTCGACAATGCGCAGTGTGTCCGGGTCCAGTCCCCGTTGCGTCATAGCGTCCACCACCCCTTCGCAGCGCTGCCGGGCGCGGTCGTTGCTGCGGCGGTCGGCGGTGATGAAGGCAAGCGACCTGTGCCCAAGGTCCAGCACGCGATCGGCAAGGACCTTCATGGACCGGCGGTTGTCGAAGCCTATGGAGATCCGGCCCTTCGTCCCGTCGTGAACCCAGGCCACCACATGCGGCACTTGCCGCTTCTCGAGAAACGCATAGCTTTCGGGCGTCCGGTCGTGACCGATCAGCAACAGCGCGTCCGCTCCGCGTGCGACGAGGCTGCGGATTTGCTGTTCCTCGACGTCCGGATCGTAGGACGAACTGGCGACAAGCAGGGTAATCCCGTGCCCGCGCAACTCTTCCTGAAAGGCCTGAAGACCGCGTGCGAAAATGGCGTTCTCGAGGGTGGGAACGATGGCCCCGAAGGTATTGGTCCGTTTGGCGGCAAGCGCCTGCGCCCCGAAGTTCGGCGCATATCCGATGGCGTTGACCGCATCCAGAACCCGATTGCGGGTCTCTTCCGAGACCTTCGCAGGATTATTCAGACAGCGCGACACGGTCGCCGTCGATACCTTCGCACGCGCCGCCACATCTTCCAGTGTCGGAGTTTCAACGCCGCGTCGGGCGTCCTGACGCCGAGAGGGAGCCTTGTCCATCTGTATCTCCCGATTCATGCCCTTCCGACACCGGAGAATAGGCCAAACCATTGCCAAACCTATAACAGGGCGGCGCGACGGACGCCATGCAAGCGATTGCATGGCTGCCGCAGGCGCTGCTGTCCATGGAAGCCAGGAATTACTGCAGAAAAAAATCGATAAAATATCGCGTTTTATTTTGAAACTCGTTTTGCGCGCAATACGTAACTCCTCCTGCGCACGAGAATTCGTGACAGAAATCCGTCGTGCCCGACGGACCAATCAGCAGGGAGATTTCAATGAGATACAACACCGTAACATGCCGCTTCGGTGCCGCGGTCAGCGTGATTGCCGTCGCTGCCACGGGCGCGATGGCAGCGTCGCACCGCGAGGCTCCTGCGATCACGCTGTCTCCCAAGGTGGACGGCACAGATTTCTACATGTTCCGCAGCTACGAGCCCGGCCGTGAAGATTTTGTCACTTTCATCGCAAACTATCAGCCGCTTCAGGCCCCCTACGGCGGACCGAACTATTTCACCATGGACGAGGACGCGATCTATGAGATCCACATCGACAACGATGGGGATGCCGTCGAAGACCTGACGTTTCAGTTCGACTTCAACAACACGTTGGCCGCAAACGGCGCCGGACTTGCCCTGACCATCGGCGACACCGACGTGGCCATCCCACTGCGCACCGCCGGCCAGGTTCAGGCCGATGGCAGCGGCCCCATCAACGAGTTCGAGAGCTATTCTCTCAGGCTGAAGACAGGTCCGGGCCGCGGTAACAACACCCAGTCGATCACCTCGGGCGGCGAGGGCAATTTCACAAAGCCGCTGGACTACATCGGCGAAAAGACCTTCCCCGACTACGAGGGATATGCCAACCGGTTCATCTATGACATCGACATTCCTGAATGCTCTACCCCGGGCCGGGTTTTCGCGGGCCAGCGGGAAGAAGCATTCGCCGTCAACCTCGGCGAGGTCTTCGATCTGATCAATCTCGTTCCGCTCGAGGGGTCAATCTCGAACTCGCGCGAGAATGACGATCTGGTCGACCGCTTCAACGTCACCTCGCTGGCGCTGGAAATCCCGAGGGACTGCCTGACCGGTGATGGCAATGGCGTGATCGGTGCCTGGACCACGGCCAGCGTCCCGCAGGCCGAGATCGAGGATCCCTCGCCAACTTATGAAGACCCGTCGATCTACGGCGGCGCATGGGTGCAGCAATCCCGTCTGTCGAACCCTCTGGTCAACGAAGTCGTGATCGGTCTGCCCGACAAGGACCTGTTCAACGCGGCTCATCCGACGCAGGACAGCGCCCTGGCGGTCTACGTGACCAACCCGACGCTGCCTGAACTGATCAACATCCTGTTCAAGGACGCGCTCAACGGCGGCGACAACATCGCACCGACGAACATCCCGCGTGACGATCTTGTCGCGACCTTCCTGACCGGCTTTGCCGGACCCAACGGGACGTTCAACCAGCAGGCCACCGTGACCGCGTCCGAGATGCTTCGCCTGAACACCGGTGTTCCGCCGACACCGCAGGCCGATCAGCACCCCTACGGTGTGGTCGCCGAAGACCTCGCCGGCTTCCCGAACGGACGTCGTCCGGGCGATGACGTTGTCGACGTCGCGCTGCGCGTGGCCATGGGGGCCCTGTGCCACCCGGTGCCGCTTGGTGCCGAGCTTGGTGTCGATGGCGCGGTGGAAGACACCGAAAGCGATCTGGTGAACCTCGGGTTCTGCGTTCCGGACGACGCCCCGGTGGGCGACCAACCCTTCATCGATGGCGCGCCGATCGACGCGACCGAGATGCAGAACGCGTTCCCCTACCTCAACACGCCGCTTCCCGGCGCAGTCAACTGAGCGGGGTGAATGTACATGAAACGCAAACTGCATCTGGCCTTATTGGGCGCAGTCTTCCTCGCCGCCTGTGACGGCGGCGGAGGAGGCGGCGACGGCGACGGCAGCGGAGGCGGCAGCACAAACGCCAAGATCATCAAGAATCTTGGCCTGAGCTTCTTCCAGGCCTTCTCGCTTGATCGCAACGATGATCCGGTGGACGCCCAGAGCGTCGAACTGACGCTGACGCCGAACCAGAAACCGTTCAACCCCTGACCCTTCTCGAACGGATTGGTTGGCAAGGCCCCCCGGACGCTCCGGGGGGCCTTTTTCATGCCGGGATGGTCACTCGGGAGCGGGCTGGTAAGAGATCAGGCGCGACAGGACCGTAATCACCTTGCCGGACAGGTCATCCTGTCGCTGGATCACACTCCTCAATCGGACCGTCGCGTCGCCGGATTGCGCTAGGATGTCGACGGCCCAGGCATGCGACCCGAACCCTGTCATCTCGGGGCGCAGGGCCCCGTAGTCCGTCAGGCTGTCCCGCGTAAGAAATCCCTCTGAACGCCGTCGCCTTTGCAATTGCGCGGTGATGCCGGGGTTCTGAAACAGCACGTTCATCAGCAGCGGATCGACGGTGTTCAGGTTTATCCGCCCCGGCACGGCGAGCGCGGTGACATGCGGCGCGAGAAGCGCCAAAGTCTCGTCGCTGATACCTGCGCGCCCCAGATCCGTAACCCGACGCACAGGGCCCGACAGCGTCAGCACACGCACGACCTGCCGCGCCGCTTCATCGCGCAAACCCAGAGCGGCAGCGAGCCGCAGGAACAGCGTCTGCGGGCCGATGCTGCGGGCGGCAAGCGTGTTGATATCGAACCGCGCCTGCAGGTCCTCGACGGCGACCGAAAAGCGCCCGTCGGGCAAGGCGACCTCATCCTGTATGACCGCCGCCCATGGCTCGGCGAAGTGGTCGCTGTCCGGCCCGCTGTCCAGATCGGCACGCAGGGCCGAAAGGACGGAGGCCTCGGCCCCAAGCGCGATTTGCTCGGCCTGAGACAATCGGGCCGCGCGGGCGACGGCGTCCTGTCCCCTTTCCTGCTGACCGAGCAACAGCACCACGAGGGCCGAGGTGACCGCGAGCAGCACAAGAACGTTGACCAGCGCCACGCCCTCGTCCTGACCGGGCGCTCCGAATCTCACGGCGCGGCTCCGGCCGGCATCGGAAACAGCCGCGTGACCTCGCCCGTGGCGCCCCGGCCCGGAAGGTCCAACTGCAATGTAAGCTCTGCGCCACGGGGGCGCAGGGTGGCGTCGGGCCAGTCTGCCTGCCAGGTGCGGCCCGTGTCGAGCAGACGCCAGTCGGCGGCACGTACGCCGGCAAGCAGGCGTTGCGGAACCGATGCCCCGGTTTGGGTCTGGCGTTGCACGGTCCGGGTCAGCGTATCATCCTTGAGCGCGACCGTGATCGTCAGCCTGTCACCACTGGTTTCACGCTGAAATACAAGCCCGCCCGCGCCGAGGTCCACGAAACCCGGCGCGGCGGTAACCAGGTCTCGCCTCAGCACCATCATGGCCCGCTCGATCTGCTGCATGCGTTCCAGCCGGTCCTCGGTGCCGCGCTGCACCTTGATCGTGGTGTCCAGCATCGTCAGCCCCGCCACCCCGATCACCGACAGGATTGCCAGCGCCACCAGCACCTCGACAAGCGTCAGGCCGGCGTCGGGCCGGCGTGTCATATCGAGGTGGACCCGATCAGGTTGATGTCGCCCGAGCCGACCTCGAGCACCGCCAGACCACGCGCCGTCAGACCTGAGGACAGGAAGCGATAAGGGCCGAGCACGCCGGTAAAGCTTTCGTCGCGGGTCAGGCCGCGGCGGGTCTGCCGGCCGGTCTGGCCCAGCACGCGCAACAGTTCCGCCCCGTCGTAGGCAAGCCCCGCGATGATCCCGGCGGGCTGACCCGTCTGTTCCTCGTAAGCCTTTGTGAAAGCCGCGAACCGCAGAGGATCCGGCGCGGCGAACCAGGCCCCCCTGAGCGCCGACACCGCATCGAGGTTCCGTGCGGACCATTGCGTCGAGCCGAGGATTTGGACGTCCTGCCCGGCCAATGCCTCGGCGAAGGGCAAGAGGCTGCCCCCCGCAGACGGCAGATAGACCCCGTCCGGCATGCCGCCGCCGGACTGCAATTGCCCGACGACCGCGCCGGGCGTGTCTGTGATGACCGGCGGCCGCAAGGTGATCCCGAGGGCTGCAGCAACCGGCACGGCTTCGGCGGCGCTGCGCTGGCCCAGCGGCCCCGGAGGCGCGACCACGGCGATTTCACGAATGCCCCTCTGCGACGCGAGGCCAAAGACGGCGCGCGCCGAATGCGACGGTGTCACGCCGAAGACGAAGGTATCCCTGCCGGCAAGGGAGCTGTCGTTTGACAGGGTGACGACCGGGATGCTCACGGCGTCCGCCACGGCGCGGGCCTGTGCGGCGAAGACCGGGCCGACGATGATGTTTGCGCCGGCCTCGACCGCGCGGCGCGCCGCGATCACGGCCGTATCGGGCGAGGAACCGCTATCGAGGACCTCGATGCCGATGCCGGGCCCACCGCCCAGCCGAACCGCCGCTTCAAGCCGCTTGCCAAGCGCAGCCTGTTCACCGGTCAGTGGCAGCAGGATCGCCGCGTTTCCGGGCCCGTCCGTTGCCGATCCGCCAACGCTGCCCAATCCCTCCAGCGAGGCGCACCCCGGCAAAGCCGACACCGAGACCGCTGCACAGGACCAACCGAGGAATCGGCGCCGGGACAAGGGGGTCTGGTTGGACATGGTGATCTTTCCGGTTCGGGTCAGCTGGCAGTTTGGGCCGGCGTCGTCAGCCCACGAGTGAATTGAGTTGCATGATCGGCATGAGGATCGCAAGCACCAGCATCATCACGATTCCGCCCATCACCAGCAGCACCCCCGGTTCGACCAGCGCAACCAGCGTGGCCACCGCGGCCTTCAGTTCGCGCGACTGGTCCGCCGCCGCCCGGTCGAGGCTGCTGCTCAGGGTGCCGCCGGCCTCTCCACTGGCCATCATCGCCACCAGCATTGGTGAAAAGATATCGGCCCGGCGGGAGGCAGCGGAAAGCGCTGCGCCATCCTCGACCTCGCGGGTGATCGCGGTAATGCGGTCACGCAGATAAAGGTTCTCGACCGTTCCGGCCGCCGCCCGCAGCGCATCGGCCAGCGGCACGCCGCTCTGCAACAGCATCGCCAGCGTGCCGGTGAACTGCGCCGAATTCACCCGTCGCACCAGCTTGCGGGTCACGCGCCCGTTCGCCAGCACGCGGTGCCACGCCGCGCGCGGCCCGGGGCGCCGCAGCAGCGCCAGCCCCGCCAACACCACAGAGGCCACGGCGACCGCCATCGCAGGACCGTACCGCTGCAACCCGTCCGACAGCGCGATCAGATAGCGGGTCAGTGCCGGAAGATCGGCACCGCGCGCGGTGAACACCCGCACGATATCGGGCACCACGAAGCCCAGCAAAGCAAGGATCACGCCCAGCGACACCACCGCCAGCAGGCTGGGATAGATCAGCGCCAGCTGGATGCTCTGACGGTTGCGCGCCTGTGCCTCGATATGGTCGGCCAACTGGTTCATCACGTCGGGCAATTGCCCTGCCCGCTCCCCTGCCCGCACCGAGGCGCGGTAGGCGGCACTGAAACTCGCCGGTTCGGCATCGAGAGCATCGGCAAGGCTCTGCCCGTTCTGCACCGAACTGCGCAGGTTAAGCAGGAACGAGGCATCACGCGGCTTCGATTGCTGGTCGGCCACGATCCGCAGCGCATCGTCGATCCGGACCTGCGCCCCGATCAGGGTGGCCAGTTGGCGTGTGATCAGGGTCAGCCGCTTCAGCGACAGCCGGTGACGGAACAGCGTCCTGCGCGCGCCCGAACGGGCGCGTGTGGCCTCGACACTGATCGGCAGAAGTGCGCGAGCGCGCAGTTGCGCGCGGGCCTCGGCGGCGCTGCCTGCATCGACAAGCCCCTTGCTGCGTTTGCCGCTTCCGTCGACGGCCGTATATAGAAACGCCGACATGGCCTAACGTGCTCCGTCGGTTCTGTCGCGCACGGCGCGCGCCACATCCTCGGCGCTGGTCAGCCCGGCCCGGATCTTGGCCACGCCGTCCTGAAGGATGCTGGTCGTGGATTTGCGGGCTTCGGCAAGCAGATCGGCTTCGGAGGCGCCATCGTGTACCATCGCCTCGAGCTGACCGCCTGTTTCCACCACCTCGTAGATCGGCAGCCGCCCGCGATAGCCTTCCTGCGCGCAGGCCTCGCAGCCCAGCGCGTGATAGGCGGGCGCTCCTTCCGGCAGGGCATGCCCCAGCAAGGCCGAGTCCCGCGCCGACAGCGGCCTCGGCTCGCGGCAATCCGGGCAAAGCCTGCGCACGAGCCGCTGCGCCACCAGTCCGCGCAGCATCGGCGCCAGCAGGTAACGCTCCACCCCCATATCAAGGAGCCGCGACACCGCGCCGACGGCGGTATTGGTGTGCAGGGTCGACAGGACCAAGTGGCCGGTCATGGCGCTCTCGACGGCGATCTTGGCGGTTTCCGCGTCACGGATCTCGCCCACCATGATCACGTCGGGATCCTGCCGTAGCAGGGCCCGCAGACCACGCGCAAAGGTCAGCCCGGTCTTGCTGTCGACCTGCATCTGGCCTACGCCGTCCATCGCGTATTCGATCGGATCCTCGACGGTCAGGATATTGCGCGCCCGGTCGTTGAGGTGGTGCAACGCGGCATAGAGCGTCGTGGTCTTGCCCGACCCGGTCGGCCCGGTCACAAGCACCAGCCCTTCGGGGGACGAGATCATCCGTTCGAACCGGGTCCGGTCGGCATCGGACAGGCCCAGCGCCGGGATGCCCAGCCGGGTCTGCCCGCGGTCCAGCAGGCGCAGCACCACCCGTTCGCCATACTGCGATGGAAGCGTCGAGATACGCACGTCCAGCGCATAGCCGCCCACCTTCAGCGAAACCCGGCCATCCTGCGGCAGGCGTTTCTCGGCGATGTCGAGCTTGCCCATGATCTTGAGCCGGCTGGCCAGCAGCGGCGCCAACGCCCGGCGCGGTTCCAGAACCTCGCGCAATGCGCCATCCACACGGAAGCGCACCACCAGCCGGCTCTCCTCCAGCTCGATATGGATATCCGACGCATTGGCCTTCACGGCCTCCAGCAAGAGCGCATTGATCAGCCGCACCACGGGGGCGTCGTCCTTCTGGTCCAGCAGGTCGTCGACCGAGGCTGCGGTCTCGGCCAGCGCGCTGAGATCGGTGTCATCCTCGGCGGCGATCTGCGCCGCCTCGGTGGCGGCATTGCTGTAGACGCTCGACAACGCGGTGTCGAAGCCGGCAGCATCCAGCTCGTAAAACGAAACGTCCCGACCGGTGCATCGCTGAGCTTCGATCAGCGCTGACAGCGGCGTCCGGGCCAGATGGGCGCATTCCGGGGTGCCGTCAGCACCGGCGCGCAGCACCACGCCGTGACGGCGGGCGAAACCATAGTCGAGACGGGGCAGGCTCATGGCAGCGGCTCCAATGCAAGGGTCATCGTCACCGACCCGGGCGCGGTGCGGCGCGCCATATCAACCTGCGACGCGCGCAGCCCGTGATCATAATGCAGGTCCGCGATCCATGTCATCGCCGTGTCGAAGGGCAATTCGGCTACCGTCACCCGGAAAAGCTGCCCTTCAGGTTCTATCCGGCTCAGGGTTATGCCCGCAGAGGCGGCACTCTGACTGATGCGCTGGCTGGGGGGCGTGGAAAAATCCGCGCGCGGCACCGGCGCGGCGCTGGCTTGGGACGCGACGTGGATCAGCGCGTCCAGTCGCGCGATCTCGACCGCCTGCGCGGCGCGGTCCGCCTGCAGAGGCGTCCAGACCAACTGCCAGATCAGCGCGCAGGGCAGAAAGACGGCGGCGAGGCCGATCAGCGCCTGTTCCCGGCGGGTCAGCGTTGCGAAAGCTGCGATCATGGTGACGCCCTCACGTTCAGCGCCATGCGTGCACTGCCGCCACCCGCTGTCACGGCCCCGGATGTCACATCCAGTGATGCGGTTCGCAAGGCGGTCTCGGCAGATTGCAGGCTTTCGATCCCCGGAGCTTCGACCTGCAGGGTGAGCATGCCGTCGCGGCCCGACCACCCCAGGTTCGAGACTTGTACCGGCGCGGAGGAAAGCGCCTCGGCGACCGACGCTAGCACCGAAAGGAACCCCGGCCCATCGCCCGCCCCGGCCGCCAACCGGCGATAAAGCAGCCGCGGATCATCGCTGACGTGCGCCGAAGGCACATTCTCTGCCAGCAATGCAACTGCCTCGGCACGCAAATCGGCGGCAACAGCGCGTTGCCGCACAAGGTCGGCGTAGGCCAGCCCGATATGGGCCGCCAGCCCCAGCGCTATGACCAGCCCCATCCCGATTAGCGGGGCACGCAGACGCTTTGGCCGCCCGAAGGCGCCTTGGCGAAGGTCCGGCAGCGGGCCGGTGGCGGGCAGGTCTGACAGGTCACGCGCTTCCGCCTCGACTTCAATCGGCAAGGCAGCCCCGTAGCTATCGATTGGCGGTCGGTCTGCGTGAACCCACAGATGGGCCAGCATATCGACCCGGACGCCGAACCCGGTGCCGTCGGTGCGCCGGACAAGCACATGATCGTCAACGCGCCAGACCGCCCAGCGGTCGCTCTCACCCTCGCCCGGAACCGGCGCGGGCAGCAGCAACTGCTCGGGTGTCACCGGCTTGTCGCCTGCGCGTTCCAGTACCTGCTCCATGACACGTTTCGAAGTCGCCGCGGCAAGGGTCTGACCGTCGGACCCGGTCGCGCAGATGGCGTGATGGATCTCGTCAACCGGGCCGGAGACGTCTTCTTCAAGAGCGTAGGGCAGAGCAGCCAATCGCTGTGTCCGGCCCCGCAATGGCAATTGCACGGTCAGCAAGGTCACTTCATAAGCCGGGACGATGTGAACATCCTGCCCGGCACACCGCCGCGCGATCATCTCGGGGGACAAGATCGTTGGCGACAGCGGATTGGCAGACATTGGCGCAGGCACGGCTTCCTCGACCGCTTGGTCGCCAGCGGAGTCATCCATAAGCTTTTGGGAAACCTTCATTTTCCGGTTTCCTCCTCTCCGTTTGCCTGCTAGCTTGTCAATTGCCTCCTGCGGTACGGTTTCTGGTCTCACATCTAGGTATACGTCGATCGGGAGCAAAAGTTTCATGTTGCGCAGAAAATATCCATCCCGGCGGTGGCAAAATCGTCGGCCCTCCGACGCCGGTGTCACGCTGATCGAAATGATGGTGGTGCTGGTGATCATCGCGGTCGTGGCGGCGATGGTGGTTCCAAATGTCATCGGACGACCGGACGAGGCGCGCGTGACCGTTGCCGAGACCGATATTCGTTCCATTGCCAGCGCGTTGGAACTCTACCGTCTGGACAACCGTGTCTATCCAACCTCGGACCAGGGGCTGAACGCGCTGGTGCAACGGCCGACCACCGCCCCAGTGCCGCAGAACTGGGCGACGGACGGCTATCTGTCGGCCCTGCCCGCTGATCCCTGGGGCAATGCCTACGTCTATCGCTCGCCCGGCGAGGCCGGGGCCTTCGACCTGATCAGCCTCGGCGCCGACGGCGTGGTCGGCGGGAACGGCGTCAATGCGGATATCTCGCACGGGGTGTTGTTGGGGTCGGGATGAAGGGGGCAGTCAGGCATACCCACTTTCGGCCCTCTGATGCGGGTGCGACCCTGATCGAGGTGCTCGTGGTCCTCGCGATACTTGGCGTTACGGCTGGCGCGACGATGCTGGCCCTGCCCGGCGACCGCGACAACCCGACGGCACTGAGGGAGGCGCAATTGCTACAGGCCCGGCTGCACCGCGCGGCGGACGGGGCGCTCGCCTCGTTGCGCCCTGCTCGGCTGCGCTGGCAATCCGGCGGCTACCAGTTTGAGGAATGGGACGGGACCGAATGGCAGCCGCACGGCGCGCCGGTTCTGGCCGAGCGTCACGAACTGCCCGGCGGGCTGACGCTGAAGGACGAGGGCACCCTGCCCCTCTCCCCCGACGTCCTGCCGCCCGAAGGCGCAATGGCAACCTTGGTTCTGCAGGGCAGCCCCCCGGTCACGATCCTGTTCGACGGTTTCGCAGCCACGCTGGAAAGCGGGTCATGAACTCCGAAGCGGATAAGGGATTTACGCTGATCGAGACGCTCGTCGCGCTGGCCGTGCTGGCCACCGGGGCCGTCGCACTGCTTGGCGTGGTTGAGGATCACACCGGGCGGATCGGCGGGCTCGAGGATCGCATCGCCATGCGCTGGGTCGCCGAGAACCGGCTTGCCGCGCGGCATCTGGGTCTGGAAAGCCAGCCGGTTTGGGACGAGGTGTTCGGCGAACGCTTCACCGTCACGGAACAAAACCGTGAACTGACCGACGAAGGGCTGACCGAATCCGTCGTGACAGTGCAGGGTCGGGATGGTGGCGTGGTCCTGCGCGGCTATGTTGCCTGGTAGGAGAGAACGGGCATGAATGCAAAACAGCTCTGGATCCTGGTCGGGCTTGTCGTGGCAGGCGTGATCGCCAGCCTCTCCTGGCAAGCGCGCGAGATGGGCTGGCTTCAGCTTGCGCGGGTCTCGAACCTGCCGCCTGATATCCTCCGGCCGCTCGAAATCGCCGGAGAGCAGCCGCCCGACATTGCCGCCATCCGCGACCTCGCCCCGTTTGGCCGCCAGATCCAACCGGAATTGCAGGCCGATGCCAGCGCGCGCGGGCCCGATCCGGTCCGGATCGACTATATCCTGCGCGGTGTGATGGCTTACCGCGATGCCGCGATCTCGCGGGCCTTCATCTCGGATGGTTCGGGGACAGCCGCCTATCGCATCGGCGACGCGCTTGAGGACGGTATCGTCCTCGTCGACATCCTGCCCGAGACAGTGATGCTCGAGATCGACGGCCGGCGATACGAACTGGGCTTTGGCGGACTGATCGGCAGCGACGCGCCCGGGGCCACGCAGGATACGCCGGTCGCCGTGGCCCCCGACGACAAGACAGACCCCATGGCCCAATTGGCCGCCGCGGTGCGGCCCGGTCGCGGGTCGCTCGACCTGCGCGAAGCGCCGCCAGCGCAAACCGTAGACGAACACATCGACATGTGGCGCACCCGCATCCTGCGCGATCCCGTCGCCGTGATGGAAACCATCGGCGTCGAGCCCACCGAACGCGGCTACAAGATCAAGTCCGACCCGAACATCGGCGTCACGCTCGCAGGGTTGCGCCCGGGCGACATTGTCACACGGCTTAATGGCCAGCAGGTCGGCGACATTGACAATGACCGCAAACTCTACGACCAAGTTGCAGCGGCCGGTGTGGCGCGTCTTGAGGTCGAGCGGTCCGGCGAGACCCTGCTGATGACCTTTTCTCTCAACTAGGGGTGGGTATGAAAGCGATCCGGCACTTCTTCTACATGACGGCGCTTTTCTGGGCCCTGCTATATTCGGGGCCGCTCATGGCCCAGACGGACGAAACCTTCGTGATCAACCTCCGCGGCGCCGAGATTACCGTTCTGGCCGAACAGGTCTCATCCATCACCGGACGCACGCTGGTCATGGACCCAGCCCTGACCGGACCGGTCACCGTGGTGTCGGCCAAGGCCCTGTCGCCTGACGAGGTCTGGACGCTTTTCCAGTCGATTCTGCGCGTGCGCGGCTTCGTCGCCGTCGAAAGCGGCGTGATCTGGGAGGTCGTGCCCGAAGCCGAGTCGCGCTCAAAGGGCGGCACGCTGGCGGGCGCCGATAACGCCGGCGGACAGGACGTGGTGACGCGCCTTCTGCCGCTGGACCGCCTGCCTGCGGAAGAGGCCGTCCGAGTGTTGCGTCCGCTGGTTGCCGCCGACGGCTATATAGAGGCGCTGACCGATCCCAATGCCATCATCGTGACCGATGCCCGCGCCAACGTCGACCGCATCGCGGCAATTGCCGCCACCTTCGACGGGCGCGAGAACCTGCGCACTGAGGTGATCCGGTTCACCTACGCGGATGCTTCCACCGTCGCCACGGCCATCACCGAAGTGCTTGGCTCGTCCGGCACCGGTGCGCGGGTCTCGGTCGATCCGGCAGCGAATGCCTTGCTGGTGCGCGGCCGCGAGGACGAACTCGATGAAATCCGTCTGCTTGCCGGAAGCCTCGACCGGGCCCCGCGCAGCAGTCCGCAGGCGGTGCTCCGCACGTCGATCTACCGGCTCAAGTACGCCGATGCCGAAACCGTCGCGAAGATCGTAACCGGCACCATTCGTGGCGGCGCGGACATCGCGAACCCGGTGGCCGAAGCCGAGGCTGAAGGCGCGCCGGTCATCGCAGCCCCCGTCACCGAGGTGTCGGTGCAGGCCTCGACGGAAACCAATTCCGTGGTGATCCGCGGCACCGAACGGCAGGTTGCCGAAGTCACCTCGCTGGTCGCCGCGCTCGATCAGAAGCGTGCGCAGGTTGTGATCGAAGCCGCCATCGTCGAGGTCTCGGGCGACGTCGCCGACCGGCTGGGCACGCAACTGGGGCTTGGCGGAGACCTGCCCGAAGGGGCGTTCGCGACCTCGTCCTTCAACAACGGCGGCACGCCCTTGTCGGCTGTCCTGGCGGCGCTGGGTGTTGCGCCCGCCGGCGCTCTGGCCGCGGGCCTGACCGTGGGTGGCGCGGTCGACGATTTCGGCATCCTCGTTCAGGCCCTCTCGCAATCCTCGCGCGCCAACCTGCTGTCGACCCCCTCGATCACCACCATGGACAACCGCTCGGCCACCATCGTCGTTGGCCAGAACGTGCCGTTCCGCACCGGGTCTTTCGCCACCGACGGCAATACAGTCGCCCCGTTCACGACGATCGAGCGGCGCGACGTGGGCATCACCATGGAGGTCCTGCCACGTGTGACTGCCGGCGGGGTCGTGCGGCTAGACATCAGCCAAGAGGTTTCGTCGCTGGTCAACGTCAACGTGCAGGGCGCCGCCGACCTGATCACAAACCGCCGGCTGATCGAAACGACGGTGCAGGCGCGGGACGGCGGCACCGTGGTTCTCGGCGGGTTGATCTCCGACGACAGCCAAGCGCTCGACAGCAAGGTGCCGGGTCTTGGGGACGCGCCGATCGTCGGCAAGCTGTTCCGTTCGAAGAACCGCCAGCAAACCCGCCGCACCCTGTTCGTTTTCATGCGGCCGACGGTCATCGACAGCGAACACAAGATGGAGGCCGTCGCGCAGCGGCGCTATCAGAAACTCCGCAAGGCTGATGCCGACGAACTGCCGCGCAATCTCTTGAAGTCGCGCAAGGTCAAACGGATACCGCTGGAGATCGACGGCCTTTACTGATCGGGCAACTTGGCCCCGGGGTCTAACAGCCTGCGCGCGACCGCATGACGAAAGGTCCGGACATGAGCACATTCGACGAGGATCTGTTCCTCAAGGGATTGAAGCAGCGCAAGGCCACGCTCGGCAGCGCATATGTCGAGAAGAACCTCGCCGCTGCCGACGACTTCACCCGCCCCTTCCAGGAGGCGATGACCGCTTGGTGCTGGGGCTTCGGCTGGGGCGACGACGTCATCGACGCAAAGACCCGGTCGATGATGAACCTGTCGATGATCGGTGCCCTGGGCAAGATGCACGAATGGGAGATCCACTGCCGCGGGGCAATCAACAACGGCGTCACCCAGGACGAGATCCGGGCGATCATTCACGTCGTCGGAATCTATTGCGGCGTCCCGCAAGCGCTGGAATGCTTCCGGGTCGCACGCAAGGTCCTTGAAGAGGATCGGTGACGCTGGCAGGGCGGACTGCCAACAGCATTGCCTTGCCCGCGCTCAGCCCTGCGGCCGGAAGCTGCTGGGCGGACGTCCGTATTCCTCGACGAAGGCGCGTGTCATCGCGGCGGCATTGGCATAGCCGCAGCGCAGGGCGATCTCGGTAATCGAATAGCGCGATTGCCGCGCTTGGCGACGCGCCTCCGCCAGCCTGAGCCGCTTGTAGACGGTAACCGGCGGCGCGCCCAATTCGGCCCGGAAGGCGCGCGCCAGCGTGCGCTGGGTGGTGCCAAGCCGGCGCGCCAATACCCCCACCGGCAAGGGCGCCTCCAGCGCCGCCGACATCATCGCCACGCAATCCTCGACCAAGGGCGATGCGCGTCGGCGAAAGATCCTCTCGGGCGGCGGCGCGGTAGACTGGTGCAGGAAAAACCCCGCCACCTCAAGCCGCAAGGCCTCGCCGTGAATGCCTCCAATCAGGTCGAGCACAAGATCGAAAGCGGTCATTGCCCCGCCACAGGTCTGGCGCGCCCTGTCGGAAACGAAACGGTCGGCGGTGGCCTCGACCGCGTCGAAGGTCTCGGCAAAAGACGAGAGCTCGGCCCAATGGATCGTGGCGCGGCACCCGTCCAGCAACCCTGCATCCGCCATGAGCCACGCGCCGGTGTCCATGCCCGCGATCCGACCGAACCTGCGCGATGCCGCCTGTAGCGCCCGCGCCGTGGCCGGGCCCGCGTGACTGCGGGCGTCATAACTCGACAGTACGAACAGCGCGTCGCCGCCGGGGTGATCGCGCAACCGGCAGTGCGGCAACACCGGCAAGCCGCTCGATGAGGTCACCGCCCCGCCGTCCAGCGTCACGAAGCGCCAGCGATAGAAGTCCCGGTCGAGCAGTTCGTTGGCCGCGCGCAACGGCTCGATGGCATTGGCCAGGCAATGGTTCGAGAACCGCGGAAACAGCAGCACCGCGATGTCTTGGGGATCGGGCGGATCACGATGCCAATAGCGCATGAATTTTGTCTAATTTCGCATGATGGGTCGCGTCAAGGACTCTACGCTAGGGGTGACCGGCATTGGGGGTTACATGAACTTCGGATTGAGCGATGAACAGCAGATGATCGTCTCGACGGTGCGCAGCTTCGTCGAGAACGAGATCTACCCCCACGAGGCCGAGGTCGAGCGCACTGGCCACGTTCCCCCAGAACTGGGCGAGGAGATTAAACGCAAGTGCCTCGACCTTGGGTTCTACGCCTGCAACTTCCCCGTGGAGGTCGGCGGTGCCGGGCTGAGCCATCTGGACTTTACCCTTGTCGAGCGTGAACTCGGCCGTGGATCGATGGCGCTGACGCATTTCTTCGGCCGACCGCAGAACATCCTGATGGCCTGCGAAGGCGATCAGCGCGAACGGTATCTTCTACCTGCCGTCCGGGGCGAGAAGATGGACGCGCTGGCGATGACCGAACCGGACGCCGGATCGGACGTGCGCGGCATGAAATGCAACGCGGTGCGCGACGGCGGCGATTGGGTCTTGAACGGCTCCAAGCACTTCATCTCCGGCGCGGAACATGCCGATTTCTTTATTGTTTTCGTGGCCACCGGGGTGGACGAGACACCCAGGGGACCGAAGAAGAGGATCACCACATTCCTCGTGGATCGCGGCACCCCCGGATTCGAGGTGCGCGACGGCTATCGCTCGGTCAGCCACCGCGGCTACAAGAACTGCATCCTCGACTTCGACAATTGCCGCCTGCCGGCATCGCAGGTGCTGGGCGCGGTCGATGGCGGCTTCGAGGTGATGAACACCTGGCTCTATGCCACCCGGCTGACCGTCGCCGCCTTCTGCGTCGGGCGCGCGCGCCGCTGCTTCGACCTCGCGCTCGACTATGCCGCCGAACGCAAGCAGTTCGGCCAGCCAATCGGCAAGTTCCAGGGCGTGAGCTTCCAGATCGCCGACATGATCACCGAGATCGACGCCGCCGACTGGCTGACACTGGCAGCGGCCTGGCGACTGGACCAGGGGCTGCCGGCCAATCGCGAGATCGCTTCGGCCAAGCTCTATGCCTCGGAGATGCTGGCGCGGGTGACGGATGCCTCACTGCAGGTGTTCGGTGGCATGGGGCTGATGGACGATTTTCCGATCGAGCGGTTCTGGCGCGACGCGCGGGTCGAGCGGATCTGGGACGGCACCTCGGAAATTCAGCGGCACATCATCAGCCGCGACTTGCTGCGGCCGTTGGGGGCGTGATGACCGGTCTGGACCGGTTGCTGCGGCCGCGCTCCATCGCCGTAATCGGCGGCGGAACATGGTGCGCCAACGTTATCGAGCAGTGCCGCAAGATCGGCTTCGCTGGCGAGATCTGGCCGGTGCATCCGACGCGCGACGCCGTGGGCGGCTGTGCGCCCTATCGCAGGATCGAAGATCTGCCCGGCGCGCCGGACGCCGCTTTCATCGGGATCAACCGCGACCTGACGGTCGAGGCAGTGCGCGCCCTGGCAAAGATCGGCGCCGGGGGCGCTGTCTGCTTCGCCTCTGGGTTCCGGGAAGCCGAGGCCGAGACCGACGACGGACCCGCCAAGGAGGCGGCCTTGCGGCAGGCGGCCGAGGGTATGACCTTCCTCGGACCTAATTGCTACGGCTTCATCAACTATCTCGACGGTGCGGCGCTCTGGCCCGACCAGCATGGCGGCGTCCGTGTCGAGAGCGGCGTCGCGCTGGTCACCCAATCGTCGAACATCGCGCTCAATCTGACGATGCAGGCGCGGGCCCTGCCGCTGGCCTATGTGGTCACGGTGGGCAACCAAGCGCAGACCGGCCTGTCCCGCGTCGCAAGCCACCTCCTGCGCGACGACCGTGTGACGGCGCTTGGGCTACATATCGAGGGGATCGACGATCTGCGCGCCTTCGAAGCTCTGGCCGCCGAGGCACGGGAGCGTGGCAAACCCATCGTCGCGCTGAAGATCGGCCTGTCCGACCGTGCGCGCGCGGCAACGGTATCGCACACCGCCTCACTGGCGGGCAGTGACGCGGGCGCCCGGGCTCTGTTCCGGCGGCTTGGAATCGCGCAGGTCACCGCATTGCCGCTGCTGCTGGAGACGCTGAAGCTTTGTCATGTGTGCGGCCCGCTTGCGTCGAACCGCATAGCGTCGATGTCGTGCTCAGGCGGTGAGGCCAGCCTGATGGCGGACACCGCCGAGGGGTCCGGGCTGGACTTCCCGCCGCTGGACGCACGGCAAACGAACGAGTTGCGCGAAGCGCTCGGGCCCAAGGTCGCCCTGGCCAACCCGTTGGATTATCACACCTACATCTGGGGCGACGTCGTGGCGATGACAGCCTGCTACACGGCCATGATGCAGGGCGATCTGGCGATGGGCTGCGTGGTGCTGGACGTTCCCCGCGCCGACCGCTGCGATCCGGCCGCCTGGGAACCGGCGATCGAGGCCGTCACCCGGACCATGGCCGCGACGGGGCGGCCCATGGCCGTCGTGTCATCCCTGCCCGAAACCATGCCGGAACCGATGGCCCGCCGCCTGATGGACCGCGGCGTGGCCCCTCTTGCCGGAATGCAGGAGGCGGTCACGGCCATGGCCCTTGCCGCCCGCATGGCCCGCACCGAACCCGCCGCGCCGGTCCTTCTGCCGCCTGATTGCCGGTCGGGGCGCGTGATGACAGAGGCCGAGGCCAAGGCAGCCCTCGCGGGATTTGGTGTCCCGGTGCCGATGTCACAGACAGCCAGCAGCCCCGCCCACGCCGCGCGTGTCGCCGGCGACATCGGCTTTCCCGTCGCGCTCAAGGGGCAGGGCTTGGCGCACAAGACCGAGTCCGGCGCGGTAGCGCTGACCCTGCGCGACCCGGACGCCGTGCGGCAGGCTGCCGAGGCCATGCCCTGCGACAGTTTCCTCGTCGAACGCATGATAGATGAAGGTGTCGCGGAACTGCTGATCGGCGTGGTCGCGGACCCTGCGCACGGCTACGTGCTTACGCTGGGCGCCGGCGGGACGCTGACCGAGCTATCGCAGGACCGCGCATCGCTGTTGGTGCCGGCGACCCGCGATGATGTCCGCGACGCTCTCGAAAGCCTGCGTATCGCGCCCCTGCTTGTGGGGTACAGGGGCCGGCCTGCAGCGGACCTTGATGCGGTGCTTGACGCGGCGATGGCGGTGCAGGCCTATGTGAAACAGGCGCTGCCTTTGGAAGTTGAGATCAACCCGCTGATCTGCACGCCTTCGGGCGCTGTGGCGGTGGATGCGCTGATCAGGATCGGAGAAAAAGCATGACCGACACCCCAGTCAGGACAGTACGCCGGGACCGCGTGCTCGAAGTCACCCTCGACCGCCCTAAGGCGAATGCCATCGACTTGGTGACCAGCCGGATTATGGGCGAGGTCTTCACTCAGTTCCGGGACGACCCGGATTTGCGCGTGGCCCTTCTGACCTCCGCCGGAGAGAAATTCTTCTGCCCGGGCTGGGATCTGAAAGCCGCCGCAGAGGGCGACGCGGTGAATGGCGACTATGGCGTCGGCGGCTTCGGTGGCCTGCAGGAGCTGCGCGGCCTGAACAAGCCGGTGATCGTGGCGGTCAACGGCATCTGCTGCGGTGGCGGGCTGGAACTGGCCTTGTCGGGGGACATCATTCTGGCCGCCGACCATGCCAGCTTTGCCCTGCCGGAAATCCGTTCGGGGACCGTGGCAGATGCCGCCTCTGTCAAGCTGCCCAAACGCATCCCCTATCACATCGCGATGGAAATGCTGCTTACGGGCCGCTGGCTCGACGCCGCCGAGGCCGCGCGCTGGGGGCTGATCAACCGCGTGCTGCCGGCGGACGCGTTGATGGCCGAGGCGCGCACGATGGCCGATCTGATCGCCGCCGGTCCGCCGCTGGTCAATGCGGCGATCAAGGAGATCGTGCGCGAGGCCGAGGACATGAAATTTCAGGATGCGATGAACCGCATCACCAAAAGCCAGTTCGAGACGGTGGAAAGGCTCTACCGCTCCGAGGACCAGAAGGAAGGCGCCCGCGCCTTCGCCGAGAAGCGCGATCCGGTGTGGACAGGGAAATGACCTGTCCACGCCTGCGGCGCGACAGAAAGGACATGACATGCCCCTCGCCATGAACCGCAAGGTCTTCATCACCTGCGCCGTGACCGGCTCGGGCGGCACCCAGGACCGGTCGCCGCATGTGCCGCGCTCGCCCCGACAGATCGCCGAAAGCGCCATAGACGCGGCCAAGGCCGGGGCGGCCGTCGTGCATTGCCACGTCCGCGACCCCGACACCGGCGCGCCGTCGCGGCGGCTGGACCTCTACCGCGAAGTGACCGAGCGCATCCGCGACGCCGAGGTCGACGTGGTGCTGAACCTGACGGCAGGCATGGGCGGTGACATCGTCTTTGGCTCGACCGAGGCACCGTTGCCGGTCAATCCCGAGGGTACGGACATGATCGGCGCCGCCGAGCGCATGGCCCACATCCGGGACTGCCTGCCCGAGATTTGTACGCTCGACTGCGGGACAATGAACTTCGCCGAGGCCGATTACGTGATGACCAACACCCCGGGGATGCTGCGTGCCATGGGGGCGATGATGACGGAACTCGGGGTGAAACCCGAGATCGAGGCATTCGACACCGGCCACCTGTGGTTCGCCAAGGAGTTGGTGCGCGAAGGCACGCTGGCGCCACAGGCGCTGGTGCAGCTTTGCATGGGGGTGCCGTGGGGCGCGCCCAATGACCTGAACACGCTGATGGCGATGGTGAACAACATCCCCGACGACTGGACCTGGTCGGCGTTCTCGCTGGGCCGCGACCAGATGCCCTACGCGGCGGCGGCGGTCCTGGCGGGCGGCAACGTGCGGGTGGGTCTCGAAGACAACCTGATGCTCGACAAGGGTGTGCTGGCAACCAACGCTCAGCTTGTCGAACGCGCGGTTACTGTGGTTGAGAATATGGGCGCGAAGGTGATCGGACCGTCCGAGGTGCGCGACACGCTCGGCCTCACCAAGCGCGCACCGGTGGCGGCATGAAGGCGGCAATTATCGGCGGCGGCGTCATCGGCGGCGGCTGGGCGGCGCGGTTCCTGCTGAACGGCTGGGACGTGGCGGTGTTCGACCCCGACCCGGAGGCGGCGCGCAAGATCGGCGAGGTGCTCGAAAACGCCCGCCGCGCCTTGCCCGCGCTCTATGACAAGGCGCTGCCCGACGAGGGCAGGCTGACGTATCACGACGACCTTGCCGAGGCCGTCGAAGGCGCCCGGTGGGTGCAGGAAAGCGTGCCGGAACGGCTCGACCTGAAACACAAGGTGCTGGGCCGGATCACCCGGCTGGCCGAAGCAGAGACGGTGATAGGCTCGTCCACCTCGGGCTTCCGACCCTCCGAACTGACCACCAAGGGCGCGCGCGCCATCGTCGCGCATCCCTTTAATCCCGTCTACCTGCTGCCGCTCGTGGAACTGGTGGGCGAAGCCGCTCACTGTGCCCTTGCCGCAGACATCCTGCGCGGCATCGGCATGTATCCCCTGACTCTGCGCAAGGAGATCGACGCCCATATCGCCGACCGGCTTCTGGAAGCGGTCTGGCGCGAAAGCCTCTGGCTGGTCAAGGACGGCATTGCCACCACCGAGGAAATCGACGAGGCGATCCGCATGGGCTTCGGCCTGCGCTGGGCGCAGATGGGCCTGTTCGAGACCTACCGCATTGCCGGCGGCGAAGCCGGGATGGCGCATTTTTTGGCGCAGTTCGGCCCGGCGCTGGAATGGCCCTGGACCAAGTTGATGGACGTGCCGGCGTTCACGCCCGAACTGGTGGATCTGATCGCCGGTCAGTCAGACGCACAGTCCGGTCACCTGACGATCCGCGAGCTGGAGCGGCTGCGCGACGACAACCTCGTGGGCATGATGCGCGCGCTTAAGAAATCCGGCAGCGGTGCGGGCGGCACAATCACCGCCCACGAACGCGACCTGCCCGACCCCGAGCCGGTCGATCTGCCCGTCACCGTGCACCGCGCCGTGCCGCAAAGCTGGACCGATTACAACGGACACATGAACGAGGCCCATTACGTCGAGGTTTCGGGCCAGGCCACCGACCGGTTCATGGAGATGGTCGGCGCCGATGCCGATTACGTCGCCGCGGGCGGCAGCTATTTCACGGTTGAAAACCATGTCCGCTATCTGGCCGAGGTCCACGCGGGCGACGTGCTGACGGTGACCACGCAGGTTCTTTCGGGCGAAGGCAAGAAGATGCACCTGTTCCACCGGCTGCTGCGGGCGGACGGAGAGCTGGCGGCAACGGTCGAGACGCTGCTGCTGCACATCGACATGACCACCCGGCGCAGCGGCCCGCCCTCGGCGGAAGTCGCCCAACGACTGGAGGAATATGCGACTGCCCATGCCAGCATGGCCTGGCCCGAGGGGGCCGGGAAGGCCGTTGGACGAAAACCCTGAGACTTTCATCACGAATGCGTGCCGAGGGGCCGGGGCTCCGCCCCCACTCAACCTACCTCTAAGAAGATCACGGGGCCTAGAGACTTGGCCCCTTGGCCTTACACCCCCAATTCGACGGATTTGCTCTTCGACGTTTAATTGGCGACCATCGAGTTCAATTTGAAATTTACAAAGCACCCGGCATCGGATTGAAACGACACCGGATGGGTCCAATGGCCACTGTACGAAAGGATTTCCAATGACGACACCGACGCTTTCTGCCGAGACGCGGTCCAAGTTGGAAACGGTCTCGGTCGCGACGATCGCGACGGCGCTCTACAAGCGTGGGCTGCGCGGCCAGGTAATCCAGGATGTGCGTCCGCTCAAGGCGAAGGGCCGCAACATGGTGGGCCCCGCCTTCACCCTGCGCTACATGCCCGCCCGCGAAGACCGCAACCAGCTGGCCGTGTTTCGCAACCCCGATCATCCGCAGCGCGTCGCCATCGAGACATGCCCGGAGGGTCACGTACTGGTTATGGACAGCCGCAAAAGCGCCACCGCGGCCTCGGCCGGTGACATCCTGATCACCCGTCTGATGATGCGCGGCGCGGCCGGGGTTGTCACCGATGGCGGCTTTCGCGACGCCATGAACATTGCCGCGCTCGACATGCCCGCCTATCACAACCGTCCGGCCAGCCCGACCAACCTGACCACGAACGAAGCCATTGCCATCAACGAACCTATAGGCTGCGGCGATGCGCCGGTGTTTCCCGGCGACGTGCTGGTGGGCGACGATGACAGCGTGATCGTGATTCCCGCGCATCTTGCGGACGAGATCGCGGAAGAGGCAGTCGCGATGACGGAGTACGAGGACTTCGTCCTCGAGCAGGTGCGCGGCGGAGCGGCGATCATCGGGCTGTACCCCGGCACCAGGCAGGAAACCCTCGACGCCTTCGACGAGTGGAGACGCAAGCGCGCGGCACCGTGACAGCGCCGCAATTCCGCGACAACCTCAAGGACATGAAATGAAAGACGAGATCACCTTCACCCCGCATGGCAAACACCTAATCGCCGGTGAATGGGTCGCTGGCGACGCGACATTCCGGTCTGCCCCTGCCAGCGGTCCGGCGCACGACTACTCTGTCGGCACGCCACAACACGTCGATGCCGCCTGCACCGCAGCGGAAGAGGCTTTCTGGACCTATGGCTATGCAAGCGCGGAAGAGCGGGCAGCCTTCCTCGACATCATCGCCGATGAGATCGAGGCACGCGGACCGCAAATTACCGAGATCGGCGTGCAGGAGACCGGCCTGCCCGAGGCAAGGCTCAACGGCGAACGTGGCCGGACCTGCGGCCAGCTCAAGCTGTTTGCCGAGCACATCCGTCAAGGCGCTCATCTTGACCGGCGGCATGACGGTGCCCTGCCCGACCGTGCGCCCCTGCCCCGCCCCGACCTCAAGCTGGTGCAGCGCCCGATCGGTCCGGTTGCCGTGTTCGGGGCCTCGAACTTCCCGTTGGCATTCTCCACCGCCGGTGGCGACACCGCAGCGGCGCTTGCGGCTGGCTGTCCGGTCGTGGTCAAGGGCCACAGCGCACATCCCGGCACCGGTGAGATCGTTGCCGAGGCGATCCATGCGGCCATCACGTCATGCAACCTCCATCCCGGTGTCTTCTCGCTGATCCAGGGTGGCAAGCGGGATGTCGGCACGGCTTTGGTGACCCATCCACTGATCCGCGCAGTGGGGTTCACCGGCTCGCTCGGTGGGGGCCGCGCGCTCTTCGATCTTTGCGCGCAGCGGGACGAACCGATCCCGTTCTTCGGCGAGTTGGGGTCCGTCAACCCGATGTTCCTCCTGCCCGAGGCCATGTCGGCGCGTGGCACCGAGATCGCCGAAGGCTGGGCCGGATCGCTGACCATGGGCGCGGGTCAGTTCTGCACCAACCCCGGCATCGCAGTCGTTCTTGACGGACCGCAGGCCGATGCCTTTGCCGAGGCCGCCGGCAAGGCGCTGGAGCAGGTCGGCGGGCAGACCATGCTGACCGATGGCATTGCCGCCGCCTATCGCGCCGGCCGTGACCGGGTGGCCGGATCCGAGGGCGTGACGGAGATCCACGGCTCGATTTGTGGCGTGCGCGAGGCCGGCCCCTATCTCTATGAGACCACGGGTCAACACTTCCTTGCTGACGAGGGCCTCGCCGAAGAGGTCTTCGGCCCGCTCGGCTTGATCGTGCGCGCCAAGGACGAAGCCGAGATGCTTCAGATCGCGCGCGGTCTTCAGGGCCAGTTGACCTGCACGCTGCAGCTGGACGACGGCGACACCGACCTCGGCCGCAAGCTGATGCCGGTGCTGGAGCGCAAGGCCGGGCGCGTACTGGCCAACGGTTTCCCGACCGGGGTGGAGGTCTGTGACGCGATGGTCCATGGCGGCCCCTACCCGGCGTCGACCAATTTCGGCGCGACCTCGGTCGGCACCCTGTCGATCCGGCGCTTCCTGCGTCCCGTCAGCTATCAGAACATGCCCGACGCGTTGCTGCCCGCCGAGCTTCGCGACTGAACTGACGTGGCGGCCGGACCTTCCGGCCGCCCACCCCGCCTTGCAACCCGCGAAATCAGGGCCATCTGTCAGGGTGAGCGACCAAGGCGCAAGGAGCAGGCCCCATGACCCTTAACACCGACCCCATTCGGGTGGACATCGTATCGGACGTGGTGTGCCCATGGTGCATCATCGGCTATGCCCAGCTTGCCAAGGCCGCAGAGCAGACGGGTACCGACATCGACGTCTACTGGCACCCTTTCGAATTGAACCCCGACATGGCCGCAGAGGGTGAAGACCTGCGCGACCACATCGCCCGAAAGTACGGCAGCACGCCCGAGCAATCGGCCGAGGCGCGCGCACGATTGACCGAACTGGGCAAGGCGCTGGGGTTCACCTTCAACTACAGCGATACTTCGCGGATGTGGAACACCTTTCAGGCACACCAGCTGATCGACTGGGCCGCGGAACAGGGCAAAGGACATGCGATGAACATGGCCCTGTTCGAGGCCTTCTTCACCCGCGGTGAAAACCTGTCGAAGCCTGACGTCCTGGCCGAAGTCGCCGGTCGGATCGGGCTCGACCGCGAAGCTGCCCGCGCCATGCTGGACAGCGGCGACCGGGCCGAACAGGTGCGCG
Organism: Litorisediminivivens sp. KMU-197; assembly: GCF_056858395.1. Classification (NCBI taxonomy): domain Bacteria; kingdom Pseudomonadati; phylum Pseudomonadota; class Alphaproteobacteria; order Rhodobacterales; family Paracoccaceae; genus Litorisediminivivens; species Litorisediminivivens sp. KMU-197. The sequence goes on from NZ_JBXEQG010000001.1 coordinate 811,359, forward strand.
CCAAGGAACAGTTCTGGACCTCGCGCGGCATCAGTGGCGTGCCGGCGATGATCTTCGGCAAGAAACACCTCGTCACCGGCGCGCAGGGCGAAGACAATTATGCGCGTATCCTCGATCACCTGAGCCGGGAACAGGCGGCGTGACCGACGTCACCCGCGAAGAGACCGCCAGCAAAGGCCGTTACGTGCTGCGCCGGGACGGACAGACGGCCGAGCTGACCTATTCACGGCTTGGCGCCGCCTCGATCATCATCGACCATACGGCCGTGCCGGACGGGCTGCGCGGTCAAGGCACTGGCGAGGCTTTGGTGGCGCGTGCCATCGCAGACGCGCGGGCGGAAGGGCGCAAGGTCGTGCCGCTCTGCCCCTTCGCCAAGGCGCAGATCGCGCGGCATGTCGAGTGGCAGGACGTGCTCTGACGCCCGTGTCCGGACGGGCGGCGCCCCGGACCGGACCGTGATGTCGCGACACACCCAAGCATGCAAGGCCCGCCACGAACCTCCCGGCCCTCACCGGGCAATGGCCGACATGTCGATCAGCCCCGAACATTCCCCACCAAAGGGCGTCAGATACGTTGACTGGACCGGCAGATCGGCCATTGTGGCCGCGGCCGACACGCGCGCGGTGATCATGCCCATCGCTCTCCCAGTTGCGAAACCCTCGATGACCGGCGGGGCCGGGCTACATCACGTCGCGGCCACCGAGAATTCGGCCCGACAAGGCGAAAGGAAAAGACCCCGTGACCGAACGACTGCACAGCGCCCGTAGCGATTTCCCCGAAGGCTTCCTGTTTGGCGCTGCCACCGCGGCCTACCAGATCGAAGGCATGAGCTTCGGCGGTGCCGGACCCTGCCATTGGGACAGCTTTGCCGCGACGCCGGGCAATGTGGTGGGTGCCGACGATGGTGCTGTCGCCTGCGATCATTACCACCGGTGGGAGGAAGACCTCGATCTTCTCAAGGCAGCCGGGATGGACGCCTACCGATTCTCGACCTCATGGTCACGCGTGATGCCCGAGGGCAGCGGCACGCCCAATGCCGAGGGCCTCGATTTCTACGACCGCCTTGTCGACGGAATGCTGGATCGCGGCCTGAAACCCTATTTGACGCTCTATCACTGGGACCTGCCCTCCAGGCTCGCCATGCTGGGCGGCTGGACAAACCGCGACATCGCCAAATGGTTCTCGGACTATTCCGAGGTCGTCTGGGACCGCATAGGAGACCGCGTCGCCGCCACCGCCACCATCAACGAACCCTGGTGCGTGACCTGGCTGTCGCATTTCATCGGCGCCCATGCGCCCGGGTTGCGCGACATTCGCGCCGCCTCCCACGCCATGCACCACGTGCTTCTGGCCCACGGCACCGCGACCGAAGCCTTGCGCGCCAAGGGCGCCAAGAACCTCGGCATCGTGATGAACTTCGAAACCGCTTCGCCCGCAAGCGATGCGCCCGAGGACATTGCCGCCACCGCCCGCGCCGACGCGATCTATAACCGCTGGTTCATCGAGGCCATCGCCGGTCAGGGCTATCCCGAAGAGGCGCTCGAAGGCCTCGCGCCCTATATGCCCGCGGGGTGGGAAACCGACATGACACAAATCGCGCAGCCGCTCGACTGGCTGGGCGTCAACTACTACACCCGCGCCAGATACGCCGCCGACGACACCGTGCCGTGGCCGGCCTGCAAGGTGGTCGAGGGCACGCTGCCCAAGACCGCGATGGGATGGGAAATCCGTCCCGAGGGCCTGCATGAGATCCTGCTGCGCCTGTCCAAGGGCCCGGCCAAGGGTGTGCCGCTTTACGTGACCGAAAACGGCATGGCCGGCGACGACATCCTCGCCGACGGCGCGCTGCACGATCCGGTGCGGATCGGTTTTATCGACAGCCACCTTGCCGCCGCTCGCGACGCCGTCAACGACGGTGTGGACCTGCGCGGCTTCTTCTATTGGTCGCTGCTCGACAATTACGAATGGGCCTTCGGATATGCCAAGCGTTTCGGGTTGGTCCATGTCGATTACGATACGCAAGAGAGGGTGCCCAAGGCCTCGTACCACGCGCTGGCCGCAGCGTTGAAGCGCTAGGCCCGCGACCGCAAGGCGGACATCCCCGGACCAAGGTGGTAGTGCCGGGCGTTGCCGGCAGCAGCACGAACTTCGTCAAGCATCCCAACCTCGCGGCCAAACGGATCCACCGTCTCGCCGATCTCGTTGGCCGCGAGTGCTTGGTCGCCAGGCTGGACGGCGGGTTCGGCACCCTTCACGGGTACCGGCGCGGTCAATCCCGGGATCGCCGATGCCAAGCTCGCGACGCTGGCCCCCTTCGCTCAGGCCCAGACCTGAGCGCTGCAATACCTGACAACCCCCCTGCCCTCATCGGCACGCTCAACTCTCATCGCCCATCACATAGAGCGCCACCGCCTCGAGATCCTCGTCGGTCAGGTACTGGGTGCTGTACAGCACCACCTCGCCCATCGGCCCGCCGAAGGCATCGCCCCGAGGCGTGATCCCCGACCGCAGCGCATACGAAAGGCTGTCGGCATCCCATCCCCGCGCCCGCAGCGTTTCCGCGTCGATAGCCGGAGCCTTTCCGCCGCCGGGCAACATGTTGCTGCCCTTGAAGTGCTGTGTCTCGTGATCGCGGCCGCCCAGCATCGACCGGCCGGTGTGGCAGGCTCCGCAATGTGCCGCCCCCTCGACCAGCCATTTGCCCCGGTTCCACTCCGGATCCGCGTCCGGGACCGGGTCGGTTCGTGGCGGGTCCAGATAGAGCGCCCGCCAGACCTTCATCAGCGCACGCTGGTCGAACGGGAACGGCATATTGTGTTCCCGCGAAGGTTCGGCCACAGGCGGCACCGTCCGGAACGCGGCCCAGAGATCGGCGATCTCCTGATCGGTGAACTGCTGGTAGAACGGATAGGTGAACGCAGGATAATAGGGCCTGCCCCCCGGCGAGATACCTTGCCGGACGGCCTTTGCGAATTGCTCAATCGTCCAGCTTCCGATGCCGTGGTCCGGATCGGTCGTGATGTTGGGCGAATAAAGCGCGCCGAATGGGGTATCCATCTCGACACCGCCCGCCAGCGCCGCGCCACCGTTTTCGAAGTTGGTATGACAGGCAATGCAGCCCGACGCCCGCGCCAGATAGGCACCGCGCCCGACATCGCCCTCCAGCGCGATGGCATCGACCGGCCTGCCGATCGGCCATACGACGATCACCGCCAGAACCGCCGCGCCCGTCACCACGGCGGCCACCAGCCACCTGGTCAGCTTCGTCATCCTACTTTTCCACACGGAACTTGGTGTGGCAGGCAGAGCAGGTCTGGCTCACCATATGAAAGACCGCGTCGGCCGGCATCTCCGCAAGATGCTCGGGCGAAAGGTCGGCCATCATATGTCCGGCGCCCATCATGGCGCCGCCACCCATCATGGTCTCGCCACCCATTCCGGCGGCCGCCGGCCCCAGGCCCTTCACCCCGTTGTCGGCGGCAAGGGCCAAACCTTCGGCCAATGTACCCAGTTGGACCGCCAAGGCTTCGAATTCGTCCCAATGCTCCCAGACGTTGGGCTTCGCTTCCGTGGGTGCGTCCATGGACCCGTGCGGAAACAGGCGGGTCATGGCCTCGCCCGAATGCTGTTTTACGCCCTCTGCGAAGCTCCGGACCTCGTCGGCATTGTAATCGACCTTGCCGCGCATCATCGGCGTGATCGCCTTTACGGCGTCGCCCATGGCCTTCATGCCGTCCATGCGTTCCTTCACGACGCCGGTCGCGCCGGCATGGGCCCAAACGGCTCCGGTCAGTGCCACACTCAGCGACATTGCTGCAAACCCTGCAATTTTCATGATCTTTCTCCTCTGAAAAACGATGCGGCCGCAGCCACGATGCATCAGAGAAGGGCGATTGGCACCGGCGGCTCGCAGCCGGGACTGGTGTCATGAAATTTGGTCGCGGTGCGGTCCGGTGCAGGCAGCGGTGGCTGGGACTGCGCGGGCGCATGAATCACGAAGGCGATATGCAGACCGCTGGTGCCCGACGCCACATCATGGGCATGCCAGCGCTCCGCACGTTCTGCTTCGCCCGGCTCCAACCCGACCGTAAAGAACTGTGCGTCGGTCGACAGACCGGTGTGGGCACGCGCGCTGTCAGGCACGCTTACCAACATCACGACGAGGATCGCCATGATGTAAAACGAAAGTCTGCAAGCGACCGCGCGATCCGTCATTGGTCTGATCCCGCCGAGTGGTTCCTATGAATGGGTGGTATTACGATCACTCCGATTGCCCGGGCGGTCAACCCTTCACAGGCGCTGCCCAACCGGATACTACTTATACGATAACCGAAGACATCCTGCGCACCTTCGACACCACCATTGGGCCCACCGTGCGATTCGTCCCGTGACGTCTCAAAACAATTGGCGCGCGCCGGGGTTGGGCGCTTTGCATGAATGCTCCGTCAAGGCAGCGCAAAACAACCAGCGTTCACCACGGCGCAAAATATCGTGAAGATTACGCAACGTAAGCATTCGCGAAGCAGATATCACGGCCCGTAACGAAAGCGTGAGCGAAACATCAACGACCTCCACGCCAGCGCACCCACACGGCGGGAAAAACCTCACGTTCAACGGAACGATTGCGTGATCACCTGTGACGCAAGTCTTGTCTTGAGCGGTGGTGCCGAGAGGCGCAGTCTGTTTTCCATTCAAGGGCGGTGCGCCGTGCTTCCGGACAATTTGGAAACCCGTCGTTCGGCCTTCTGATGTCTCGGAATATTTAAAAGGAACGGAACTATGACAAGAATTATTTCCATTGTCGCGCTTCTTCTGGCAGGCACTGCCACCGCCGTATCCGCTCAAAGCGCAGATCACGACGACCGGATGCCGATCCTGGCCTATGCGCCCGAAGGTGCCGACGTGTACGGCCTGACGCATGAAGAAGTTCACGTGCTCCTGACGATCATCAGCAGCACCGAACGCGAAGACCACATTCGCCAAAAGGTCCACACCTTCTTCAGAGAGCGCGGCTGAACCCACCGCCTTCGGGACCGTGAAGGTCCCATCGGATGGCCACATCCACAAGGCCGGCCTTCAGGTCGGCCTTTCTTTGATCCAGCCCGTATCGACCTTTGATCACCACGCCGAAACCGTGCGCCAATCGGCGCCCGCCCGACTGCCGCGCGGGAACAGATATTCGATCAGATCGCGGACCGCTCAAACTGCGTCGTAATGCGAGTGCCTATCCAGCACGGCCTCGTCGATCAGGACAGCAACCTCGGACTCATCTGGCCCACCGGACGCATCCAGCGGCGCAAGCCCGCCCCGGATCTCCACCAGCAGGCGCATCGCGCCGGCATCATCGGCAATCAACTCGGACGTCAGCCAGAAGTGATCGAGGTTTTCGTAGTCGGCCTCGTCGACGGCAGCGTAAGACAGTCGGATCGCCACACCCATCTCGACCTCCCTGCGCAGGAGTTCATCGATAAGGGCGCGGATGTGACCCGGCAACCGACGTTGCTGCATTTCAGCATCGACTTCATCTCTGAGTGTTTGCCAGACCGACCCTTCGTCACTGAGATACGAGGTCGACAGCATAGAACCCGTGGCCTTGGTTGCCAGGGCAGAGAACAGGATGACGTGTTTGACGACGTACCAGATGCGCTTGAACATGATCATGTCGTGCACCTGCCAGTGGCCAGGATCCGCGTCGAAACCCATGCCGCGTGCGCTTCCCGCAGCCTGACGGCTTTACATGCTCCAGCCGTCATCATTCAGAGTCCTGCTGGATCAATGCGCCAAGCTGGGTCGAAGGCTCGCCGCCGATGACAAGCCCCGCGACCGAGAAGTCGTTGCTGGTTCCCGCAGGCGCGACCAGCGTCACCTGCCTTGCGGTGGTCGCTTGGCTCACTTCGACCCCGATCTCGCCGTTCGGCACGTCCCCGAAGGTGCGTCCCTGTTCCGCCGCGGTCTGCAGGCTGTCCAATTCGCTCGGGTTGTCCAGGATGCTCACGATGATCTTGGCGTTGTGCGTGCCCTCGGGATAAAGATTGATGATCGAGCCGTCCGGAAAGACTTCGGACAGGTCGTATTGTAACTCTTCACCGTCCTCGAACAGGTTCAGCTTCTCCGGGTCGACATCGCCGAGCTTGATTTCGAGAAGACCGGCCTCGCCATCGATGTCGGGAACGATGAGCATCGCCACACCGTCCGAGATGACCAGTCGGTTGATGAAGTCGCCTCCATTCTGAAAATCGAACTTGCTGATGACCTTGTTGAACATGTCCTCAGGCAGGTACCGACGGCCGCTGATCTCGATAACCGACGGATCGGTGCTGTCACCGGTTATCTCTACCCGGGCGAGCTCATAGTCCTCTTCCTCGGCAAGTGCCGCGGCGGCATCCGTATACCGGATCGATTCGCCGTAGAAGAGGTCCGAAAGCCAGATCTTCTCGATGCTGAGCGGCTGTTCGAACGAAATTTCGAGCCGCTCGTTGAAGTCGATCTCGTCATCCTGACCGCCACCCAGAATCCCAAGGCCATCCACCGGGTCCCAGTAGATCTCGGCCTTCTGGCTTTCGCCCGATGAATCAAGCCGGGTGAACGCTGAAATCGTCACGCCATCGATGGTGCAGGTATCCACACCAAAGCATTCGCGATACTTGATCTCACGGAAATCAAGCTCACCCTTCAATTCCTGATCGATCACATTGCGGTCGGCTGCATTGGAGCTCTGTGCCGCAAAACTAATCAACAAGTAAAACAATACATATTCGTAGCGCATTTTCATCCGATCGGTAATAGTTCCCACCAGATGTCGATACCGCCCAGGCGTGCGTCCTGCTCGACTATTGCCTGTTCAAATAATGCCGCACTCCTAAGAAATTCGACATCAGACCGATTGTAGACACGATTTCATCAGCTTGTCTATTTTTTTTGACGTACCGTAAGCCGGCTTGATATTTCCGTCGACGGACCAGGTCCCGGCCCCACAACCGAAGTGGAATTAGCCCCATACTAAATACCGCTAAAGCAGAACTACTTTAGTGGGAGGACGATACCCCGTGCCCTACGCAGCAAATCGCACGAATTGGGCCGATATCCCGGCCTCGAAATGCGCCCGGCAACCAATTCGACGGCCAATTGCGGCGGCGACGACAAATATAGGAAACAGATTGTTTCAATTGCCGGCACTGCCCGGAACGCTGTTGCGCAGCGCCGCTTTTCCCGGCGGTGGTGCCTTTAAACCTATGCTTAAGACCTCTCCGGTATCCTTCCGCATAGGCGCAAGATACAGTGGTTTTCATGTGTTTCGACCACCACATGAAGTGTCGAATTCGGGACACGCGATTGCCTCAATCTTGCCAACTTGCGTTGCGATAAGCTAGACCCTCACCTGAGCGGGGACAGACACCCGTCCAAGAACACGAGCACGGGCTACGGAGCAGAGGAATGAAAACAGGCTTGAAAACTGCGCTGGGCGCAGCTGTCATGTTGGGCATCGCGCAGACCGCGCTGGCGGCCCCGAAAGTATGCGCGCCGCGCGAAACAGTGGCGCAGCGTTTGCAGGAAAAGTTCGGCGAAACAGTACAATCGGTCGGCCGCACGCCGACGGATTACGTGGTCGAGGTCTACGCGTCGAAGTCCTATGCCACCTGGAGCGTGACGGTGACCAAGGCGGGCGGGCTGACTTGCCTGATCTCCACCGGCAAGGGCTACAAGAAGCTGCCGCAGCAATACGCCAAGCTCTGACAGCCGAATCGTTTCGGTCCGTTCCGGTCTATCTCTTCACGCGGGCCAGGCACGTCAGGTTCTGGGTCAGGAAATCACGGTCGGTCAGATAGGGATACCGTTCGCGGATCTCATCCGTAAGTCGATCGCCACCGACCTCTTTGCCCGACGGAAGCTCGTCGCAGCTTTCGATCTCGAAATACTTCTCCGTCAGGGCCATGATGTCATCAAGGCGGATCCTGTTCAGACCGCGGGCGATGTAATGCTCGGGTTCCGGCTGGTACTCGACATGTCCCCAATCGATCAGCTCAAGCTGTGCCGGGTCTGTCACATCCATCAATTTGACCGTCTTCGGCGCGCAGTGATGCCCATTCCAGCAATAATAATTGTGGTGGTTGAACAACAGCTTGCCGCCGTCGCGAAGCACCTTCGCGGTATTGACAAAGGCCTGTTCCAGCCCATGCAGATGCTCCGTCACATTATGCATGATCGCCAGATCGAAGGTTTCGTCGGCACCGATTTCCTCGACCGTCTGCGGTGACACGCGCCACGCGCCGACGCGCGCGGCGATCTCATCGGGCGTCCAGCCGAACCCCTCCCGATCGGCGGTGCTCATGTTCTTGACCCGGTCCTTGTCCATCCGGATGATCGGATCCACCCCGAAATAGCTTTTTGCACCGGCGGCAAGATAGCCAAGGCCATGCAGGCCCGGGCCGCAGCCGATATCGATGATGTCTCGGTCATGAACCTCGTTGCGGACCTTGCTGGGCCAGGCCAGATAGCCGAACTGGTAGGCACGGGCCAGAATGTCCGGACAAAAGTCCTGTGCCCGGTTGGGGCGATTCGCCGTGTTGATCCAGTACCCGCGATAGACCCGCTCGATCCCGTGGTGGAACTTCTCGGGCACCTCCTTGGGGATCACCGCGTGATGTGCGCCGATCACTTCCGTCAGGGCGTCGAGATGCAACTGGTCCACGCCCTTGGTCTTATGCATCCGGGATGCGAGTTTTTCCCAGACACGTTTCAATCGACGCGCCTTCGGCATGTCTGACACATGCTGAAACGCCTCGGAGAAATCCCCGGCAAGGAAAGACCTGATTACGGCCGCGAACCGATACGGATGCTCCTCCGCAAGGCGCACCGTATCCGGCATGCCCGGCAATCGTGCCCGCTCATCCGGCCTCTGTCCGCTCAGATCATCATACCGCCCGGCCTGCGGGCCCTTGGTCAGCACCAGCATATTGCTGCCGGCGTCGACCTCCTGCTCCGGGGCGGCCAGCACCCCCTCCGCCAGCAGCCACTCCACATAGGCAGTCATATCCGCCAGCAGCGGCGTCAGACCGTTCTTCAGGCAGATCCGCGCATCGGCACAAAGATGTTGCAGGACCGGCCGCAGGCAGTGTTCAAGCTGATCCGCGGTTTTCGGGGCGTCGATGACGCACAGTGAAATCGGCCCGTCCGACCATTGAAAGTCCTCGAAGCTCACATCATGGATCGTCGCATCAACCGCGTGCTCCGCAAGCGACGCCTCGAACACCGGGCGGAAGGACTTTCCGGCTTCGACCAGGCCCGGCAAGCGCTTGTCGTGAAGCGACGTCCATTGGAAATTGTCGACGACATGCAGGCGGCCCCGCTGGCCAAGCACCACGCTGAATGCACCCAGCCAGGGCCCGAATTCCACGATGGTTTCGCCAGAGCCGACGTCGCGCGCAAGTTCTTCGACAAGTTCGATGTCGGACTCCGCGACCATGCGCGGCACTCCCTCGCTGAACGCCTCGCGAAATTCGTTGCCATCTCGCGTTTGCGTGCTCATGATCGCTCCATGAATTCTGGCCCACTCGACCTCAACCGTAGTTTCCCGGTCACAGAACTTCAAGCCCGCCGCATGGTATCGGACTTGATAGCGGCGGGGGACGTTCTTGTCGCATTTCAAAAGCTTATGTCGTCAGGCTTACAGCTCGAAGATGCCCCGGCCCTATGGGAGCGTCTGGGCCACTGTGCGCGGGACAATGGATTTCACGGCATCGCGCAAGAGGTCCAGCTGGCGCTGTATGACACCGGAATGCACTCGTCCGATACGGCGCTCGAGTTGGCCCGCTACGCGCTGGAACAGGGTCAGAACGCACGCGCCGAATACTACCTGACCGAGACCTTCGGACCCGAGCCCGACGATGACGAGGCCCGGTCTATCCTTGCGGCAGCGATCGCGCGAAAATCCCCGGACAAGGCGCTTCGCCTCTTGCAGGACGGCACCCTGATCAGCGCCAAGCAGGCCGTCGTCTGCATAGACGGCTTGCGGCGCGCCGACCGCCTGACAGAGGCACAAACCATCGCCGAACGGGCACTGAACCAGTTCGCGGACAGCGACAATCTCAGGGCGCGACTGGCGCGCATCAGGGAAGCGCTGTTCGACTGGCACGGCGCGCTTGAAATCTGGCGCGCGCTCGGCAACACCGCCGGCGATTTTCAAAGCGAAGCCCGCATCAATCAATGCCACCTTCTGCTGCGGCTCGAACGGCGCGACGAGGCGATTGAGGTCGCCAGCGCCTTGTTCGCCGAAGATGCGCGGCTTCTGCATCGTGTCGAAGCCGCCCGGCTGCTGGGGCAAGAGCACCTGATCTGCAAACTGCTGGGAACGCCCGGCCAGCTCAAAGCCATTCAGGACAATGACCCCGAGGACTGGAAGAAAACCTGCAACTGGCTGCTGGATCGCGGCTATATCGGGATCCTGGCCTGGCTTGCAGGTCAGAACATCAGGATCGGGCAGCGACTGAGGAAGGTCGTCAATCTCGTGCTGAGTGCCGACCGGCGTGCCGAGGTGGCCCGCCAGTCGCTCGCGCAGGCCGCACGTCTGCGCAGTCCCGAGTGTTTTCTGCCGATTCCCCGCGACGTGATGGAAGAGATCCGCGAAAGCCTGCACGAGGAAAGCGATGTCGGCAGCCGGCCGGGAACGATCTTGCTTGTCAACGCGACCTTGTCCGCGGGCGGCGCGGAACGTCAATTCCTCATGCTGGTTGAGGCGCTGCTGGCGCAGGGTCATGCGCCCGAGGACATACATGTCGCGGTATTCTCTCTCGTTCGCGATCGCAACCATTCGCACTTTCTTCCCCCATTACAGGCGCTGGGCGTCACGATCCACGATCTGAGAAACCTCAACACCCGGTTTGCCACCCTGCCTGACCCCGTCAAGCCGCTGATCGCTGCCCTGCCGCAGCCCCTGCGCGACGATGTCTTGGTGCTGTTGCACCTTGCCGACCGCTTGCGCCCGCAGGTCATCCACGGCTGGCAGGACCGGGCGTCGATGGCGGCCGGGTTGGTGTCGCTGCTGATAAACACGGACCGCATCGTGATGAGCGCGCGCAATATGCAGCCGCAGAAGCACGGCGACTTCACGCCCTATACCGCGTCGCTCCTGAAGACGCTGGCGCATCGGAACAACGCGGTGCTGACCGCGAATTCCGTCGCGGGCGCAAGGGATTACGAAGAGTGGCTCGCGTTGTCGTCGGGCACGGTGCCAACCGTCAACAACGCTCTCAGGACCGAAGAGTACCGGTCGCTGCACAAAGCTGATGACCGCCGGCCTTCACCCGGTGACACCGTCGTGGTCGGGGGGGTGTTTCGGTTGGCCGCCAACAAGCGCCCCGAGCTCTGGCTCAGAACCGTGGCGCGGCTTGCCGAGATCTCGGAATTCAGCATCCAGCCCAGGCTGGTGGGGGCCGGTCCCTATGCCGCAAGGTTGCAGGACCTCGCCCTCCGGCTGGGGTTGCAGAACTTCCGGATCGAAAGTGGCCTGTCCGGACCTGACAATATCTATGCCGGCATGGATGTGCTTCTGCTCATGTCGCGCATCGAAGGGACGCCGAATGTCGTGCTCGAAGCCCAGGCCGCCGGCCTTCCGGTGGCGGCCTGCGACACCGGCGGCACCGGGGAAGCGCTGTGTCAGGCCACGCCGGAGGCCGGGCTGCTGCTGCCGGTTGACATCTCGGCCGAGGACGCCGCGGCGCGCATCGACGGCTGGCTGGGCAGCGCCCTGCGCAGCGACCACCGGGTTAGGGTAGGCCACGTCGAAGAGAAGTTCAGCCTCGACGTGCTGGGCCGCACCATCGCGGGTCTTTACACTATGTCGCCGTCCGGCGGAGCGGAGTAACGATTGGCAGAGTCACGCGCCCGAACACTCGGCATCCTGTCGGACAGCAACGATCCGGTTGCGGACCTGCTTCAGGATCATCCCGTCACGCGGGATGCAAAGCTAGTCGCCATTCACGATATTGCCGCCGCAAGGCACATCGTCGACGCGGTGCTGGCAACATCGCAGCAGGCGTTCATCGCCGCCGCCGAAAGCCTTGCACAGGCGAAGGTTCCCGCGACCGTGATCTTGCGAAGACAGCAACCGGGCGAAACCCGGCAGGACTGGCTGAACGGGCTGGCCTTGGCCAGCGCGCTCACTCGGCGCGATGATCTGGCTCTTGTCGAGATGGTGGCACTGACCACCTCAGCCGGGGCCGCCATCGCCGAGGCCACGGGTGCAGAGATCGAGGTGCTTGACCCGCTGTCTGCCGTGGCCGGGCGCCTGCCGACCGCGCATCTCGATCCGGAACAGAATGAAATCACCATCGCGGGTCTGGAGCCGCGGAGCATGGCCTCCAGCGCCGTGAATTACGCCCGCCTGCGGCGACGCCTCCGGCTGGACACGACAGAGACCGCGCCGGACGACACGCACGATATCCTTGAATTCGCCCGCGGCACGACGGACGCCCCTGCCCCCGTATCCACGCCCGCCGCCGCCCCGGCGGTGCTGTTCATCGTCACCAACGGCACCGGCCTCGGGCATCTTACCCGGCTTCTGGCCATCGCGATGGAAATCCGGCGCACATCCGGCGTGCGACCGGTATTCTGGTGCTACTCATGGGCCGCCTACCTGATCGAACGACACGGCTTTCCGGTGATCTCACGGCCAACCGCAACACATCTGTCTGCCGAGCGGTCCGATTGGCAGACATGGGAGACCGCCGAGATCGCCGCGTTCCTGCGCGACAACGGCGTCGCGGCCCTGATTTACGATGGCAGCACGATCAACCCCGCCTTCCATCAGGCGCTGCGCGAACCGGGGACCGGCCATTGCGCGCTGATCTGGATACGCCGGGCCATGTGGCAAGAGGGCTCGGACGCTAGCGTTCTCGAGGCCGAACAATATTGCGACCTGATCCTCGAACCCGGCGATCTTGCCGAGACCATGGACCGTGGTCCGACGGTCACGTCTCGGCCGGAATATTCGGGGTTTTCCAGATATCTGCGCACCGCGCCGGTGCTGCTGACCGGCCGCGCCGACCTGCTGTCCCGACGCGCGGCACGGCGGCGTCTGGACGTGTCACGGTTCCGGCCGCTCTGCCTCGTCAACCTCGGGGCGGAGTCGCTCACCACCCATACGGCGCTGGCTGCGCAAATCTCGCATGCGGCGCAGACCACGGGCATCCGCTTCCTCTGGGCACGCTCACCGCTGGCCACCCCCGCCGCCAATCTGCACGGCGTGGTGCAGCAGGTGTCCACCTTTCCCCTGGCCCCGCTGTTCAACGCCGCCGACGGGATCATTACCGCCGCCGGATACAACAGCTTTCACGAAACGATGGTATTGGGACAGATGCCGGTGCTGTTCGCCCCTGCGGTCCATGCGCGGCTGGACGATCAGATGGCACGTGCCCGATATGCGCAGTCGCAGGGATGGGGACAAGTTCTGGATGACACCGATGCCGCCGGAGAAACCAATGTCTTCAACGCCTTTCTCGAGGTCGTGCGCCGCAGGCAATCGGTCGACCGCAAGCTGGACGAGCCGCAGGGCGTGGCGCAGATGAGCCGCGAAATCTGCCGGATCGCTTTGGGGGAGGCGAATGTCTCGGACGCGGATGACCTTCCTGCCACGGGCCGTCGCGCATGAAGCCCCCTGCCCTCGCCCCACGCGCAGACGGTCCCGCGACCGCGCCCGAGACAGGTGCACAGGCCCGTCTGGCCAACCTCGAATTCCGCAACATGGTCTACGAACTCGAGGCAGGCACCTGGAGGATCGCGCCGGCGGACCCTGCTGGCCCGGACCAGCCCGGCGACGCCCCTGCCGTTTCGCATCCGGTCACCTCTGCCAGCGAAATGCGTGCCCGGATGCTGCCGTCCCTCAACGTGCCGCTGGGCCGGACCGCCACGCATCGCGCGCCGGCGTCGCTTCCTGCGATCGGCATCCTTGTCCGGGACATCCCGGCGCGGAATCTCACGATGGCCTTCATCCGTTTGATGAGCGAACATCATCGCAAGCCATTCGGGCGGCTGCTGTTCATTTGCAAAGGCCTCGAATTGGTGCCGTTTCTTGGCCGCTATGGGTTTGCCAGCTATCGGTTGGTTCGGCCGGAATTGCAGGACGAATTCGAATTGCTGAAACTCAGATATGGCTTGTTGCAGGTCCGCGATATCGAAAACGGCCACGTGATTTGGCCGTCGACCTGACAGGGCCTATAAAGGCCGTCGCCGCCAAACCAAGCGGCGCAGAATGTTCTACACTGTGGAAAAGTTGGATTTCTGACGATTTTTCGGGCATTATCAGCGACTGCGGGAATTAATCCCCCGCCGGCTGGCGGACAATTATTTGAATGTAACGGGAGGATGACTTTATGTCGGTTCGGTTCTTGATCTTGTTAATCTTTGGTTTTGCGGGCTTGCCATTTATTGCAGGGACAGCCGCGGCGGCCGAGGACCAGCTTACCCCGGCACAAATCGCGACGCTGAACGATAGGGCGGAGGCAGGCGATGAGCACGCCCAATTCGAATTGGGCGATGCCTTGTGGCGCGGCACGGGCCAGAACCGCGATTATGCCCGCAGCCTCGAAATTTTCGTCGACCTGGCAAACAAGGGCAATGCCCGCGCCATGGAGCGCGTCGGCATGTTCTATGACCGGGGCATGGGGGTCGAAAGCGATCAAGAGCGCGCGATCGAGAATTACCGGGCCGCCGTGGCGGCGGGCCGCACCTATTCGCTGCTGTCGCTGGGCAGGTCACTCGTGAAGCTGGACCGTGGCGAGGAGGCGCTGGACACGTTCAACCGCGCTCTGGATGCCGGAGAGGAAAAGGCACGGCTGGAACTGGCGCTCGGGCACCTTGGCGGCGATTTCGGCACGAAGTCCGATCCCGAAGTGGGCCTCGCCAGCCTTAAGGTTCTGGCCGACTCGGGCAACGCACGGGCTCAATTTGCCCTCGCCGATGCCTACCGGAAGGGTGACGGCGTGCCCGAAGACCACGCCGCCAGTCTGGCGATATTCACGCGGCTCGCCGCCGACGGCAATGCGCGCGCGATCGAACGCGTCGGACTGTTCCACGAACGTGGGATGAGCGTCCCGCAAAGCAATGAACGCGCCGCCGAAAACTATGCCGCCGCCGTTGCCGCCGGGCGGGACTATTCGCTCGTGGCGCTGTCGCGCACCCTGCTGCGGGTGGGCCGCCAGGAAGAGGCTCTCGACGCGCTGGAACAGGCCGCTGCGGCCGGCATTACCAAGGCCACCCTGCCGCTTGCCGAGGGCCATGCCCTGCGCAAGTTCGGCGCGCGCTCCGACCCCGCTTACGGACAGTCCGAGCTGGCCCGTCTCAGTGCCGCCGGCGACACTTCGGCCTTGCGCACGGTGTTGCGGCAGGCCGCCCGCGGTGCGAAGTTCACATTCGACATGACCCCCGTTCTCGGCGCTGCCGAAGACGCCGCGAAGACGGACGATCGCATCCTCGAATCCCTGATCGAGCTCTACCGCGAACGGCCCCGCATGGCCGAGAACGCCCGCGCCAGGCGCATCGAACTTCTCGACGCCTACGGCGCCACACTGGACCCCGAGGTCCTGACCTCCGAGCGGATACACCTGGCCGTGGAAACCAACCGCCGCCCGCAGCGCTATATCAAGGTCAAGGAGATCCTCGACACCGCAACCGGGGACGCCTTTACCGCCGGGGTCCTGACGACGTTCCGGGCGGACCGTCGCGCCTATACCTACGTGCTTCAGAACCAGTTGGCCGATCTTGGCTACTACCGCGGCCGCCACAGCGGAAAGATGACCCGGAGGACCATCGCAGCCATACAGCGTTTCTGTCAGGATGCCGGGGTCTGGAGTGACTGCCGCCACGGTCCGCTGCGCAGCGCATCGGCCCGCCTGATCGGGCACGAACTGTCGCAGAAGCGAAACCGTTAGACAGGCGCAGCCCTGATCCCGGCGCGTCACGCCGCCGCCGGGGTCCGGGCTATCTCGGTGTTTCCGGAAGCCGGAATTCATCCGGCCGGCCGTCCGGGTCCGGGTCCAGGCAGGCGGCGAGGAAGTGCTTGTCCTCGTCGGTCATGCCGTGCCGGTCCAGTCCCGCCAGCAGCTTCTCCCTGCCGCTCAGGAATTCCTCGCGATACTGCCGGGCCGATCCGGTCTCGCCCGCGACCGAGTTCGACCACAGCGCCTTGCCGACGACAAACTTGTACATCAGGCTGCCAAAGGCGAAGTAATCCGACCGGACCGACGCCCGGGTCCGATCCGCATTGATCAGCTCCGGCGCCAGATAGAGGTAGGTTCCGTTACCCAGAGAATCCGGTCCCTTGTACTTGAGGAAATAGGACACGGGCATCGACGAGTCGAAGTCGAACAGAAAGAAACCGTTGTCGACAAAGGCGACATTGGCCGGCTTCAGGTCCTTCAGGAGGATCGGATCGGGCTGGCCATGAAAAACCTCGAACACCTCGTGAATGAAGGTCCAGAACACGATCAGCCGGGCCCGATCCCAGTCGGTCTTGCGCTGCCTGTCGACGGTCTGGCCGCCGACCCAGGACCGCAGCAGCCAGGACGTGTCGTCTGCCTTCTCGATCAGCGTGGGGGCCCAGGGCCGCCCGGCGACGACCTCTTCCAATGTACGGATATCGCGATCGGGGAATTTCACGTGTGTGTGTTGGACCGCGCGATGATCGAACAGGTTGCGGTGGATCTTCAGGCAGGTCACGCCATGTTCGGCGGTCCAGGCCTTTATCGCGAAATGGCGCGAGCTGCTGAAAACGTCCTGAATGGAATACCTCGAAACCAGGCTGCCCAGGATCTGCGCCGACCGCAGGTGTACGTCATCGAGTGTCGTCATGGCATAGTTGATAGAGACCGCGCCGCCACGAGGCAAGCGTGCCGAACCCGCAGCTTTGGCCGAAGGGCTTGAGAAACTGTCGAAAAGCCGGGATTATCACGGTTCTAAGTTGTCTGGCGGCCGGCCCCGATGCGCTCCGTCCGGCCCCCGTAGGAATGGCGCGAGACGTGACAGACCTGATTGAAATTGAGCCAAGCTACCGCAATGCTTGCCCGGACGCCTTCCTGCGCGATCCTCTGCACTATTTCGAACAGCACGGCATCAACGTGAAGCCGGGCAAGATCAAGATCGACGAAGATGGCCGGGTGCGGGATGACCCCTCTGCCGTCAAGGACCTGCCCGGCTGGCGAAGGCGGTCAGGACCACCGCTCCTGACCGTGGCCAAGCGGGTCGATACGGCGAAGGGTCAGGTCGGTGCGTCGGGCAACCCGTTTCATGAATGCGACATCCTCGAAGCCCTGCGCCGCCTCGATCTGCCGGCAGCGGCCGTCGTCGGCCGGATCGCGCAAGCAGGAACCTACCTGTTTCTGACCGCGCGTATCCCGGGGTGGCGTCACTGCGAACTTCGCGCCGCGGCCAAGCGCGGTGCTCAGGGGCTGACGCCGGACGCGCTCGCCCATCTGGAGGCACAGGCCGATGTCCTGATGGCCGCCTTGCGGGCCAGGTTCGAAGACGCCGGCGTCAGACGCGGCTGGAAACTGAATGACATGGTGTTCCAGGTCGATCTTGCGCGTCTGCACGTGGCCTCTATCGTCCCGACCGATTGGGAACGCACCAAGATCATCCCGTTGTGAAGCGACCCGCTACCAAAGGGGCGCATCGCTGCTGCTGACCACCCAGTCGTCGAAGTCCACCGATTGATCGTAAGGCAGGACATCACGGTAGATGCCGATCCGGGCTTCATAGCGCCGCGTGTCGACCTCCAGGCTGTCATGGCCGGACCGTTCGGTGACGACATGCCCGTCGATCGAGATCCGGCAATACCCGTCCCGATCGGACCGGAAAAGCCGCATCTCAACCTCGTGCCAGTCGCCGTCCAGCACATCGACGACACCCCGGTCGATCGTCACGAGGTTCTGCACCTGCTTGTGCTTGTCCGCAGCGGACCGGGCGCCTTGATAATCGACGCATTTGGCCGCGCCGCCGCGATCGAGGTACAGCGCCGCGGCAGGTGAAAACCCGCCCCGCACATGCGCCTTGATCTGGGCGATCATGGTGCGCCTGTCGGCTTGGAAACCGTCGGCCACGCGAAAGCGAAACCGCTGTACCGTGTAAAGCCCCGCCGCGTGCTGCCCAAGCTCGACCCTCTCGGTGCTGTCCGGCCCGTCCGACGGGCTGCCGTAAGTGCCCGGGCGAATGGTGACCGCAAGAACGCCGTGCCGCACCCGCGCCAGATCAGCGGCATGGTCGATCCAACTGGGCAAATAGGTGAAATCCGTGGTTTCGAATTCGTTGACGACAGCCTGGGCCTTCGCAGTCGCGCCCCAATTGGCTAGGGTCAAGGCAATGACAAGGGCAGAGGTCACGCCACGATGCGCACGCGAAGCCAAGGAAATGACGGTTTCGGAAAAGGTCATGGCTCGAACCTACGCGCCGGAACGGGCCGTGGCAATTGTGGGGAACCGTCGTGAAACCGGTATGGCCCTCACTCGGACTGTTCGTCGCCGTCCTGGCAGTGCTCATGCGCCTTCTGCCGGACGACCTGAAATACCTCGGCGTGATCGCGGCCGTCCTCGGCTCGGTGCTCCTTGCGGTCGCCCTGCGCATTCTCAACAATATCAAACGGCAAAAGCATGGCTCGTCGGATCACCGGCTCCATCACGACGATCCAGACTGATCGGCGATCAAATCACGCATGGCCAACAGCCTCGGGACCGTCCCGAAGACCTTTGTTCAGCGTCGAAGATAGGCGCTGGCGCGGCCCGCATTGCGCACCGATTGCAGCAATCTGGCATCCGCAGCCGCCAACGTGCGTGGACGGCACCACTCCGGCTGTGCGCCCTCGGTCCCCTGCGACGGCAAGGCGCTGTTCGACGTGTTGCCAAGCGCGATCTGGTCGCCGCCCCGGAAGGTCCGCCAGGGCTTTCTCTTGCCATCGTCGGTCAGGAACACGTTGTTGAGGATCACGGTCTCGCCGCCGGGAAAGACCCCGACAGCGTAAGAGCCGATGTTCTCGAGCACATTGTTGTAGACACAGGCCCGGGCGTTCTGGACCCGCGGCTGCCTTTGGTCGTTCTCCAGGAAATAGTTGTTGTGGATCGCGACCGTCAAGCTGCCCGGCGGCGTGTCCTGACGCCCCACCAGCATCGTCTTGCGCGCGTTGCGGAAGACGTTTCCGGCCACCTCGACAAAAGTCTTCCGACCCTTCATCGGTTTCACGATGTCAATGCAGCCATCCGGACAGGCCTGGAAGTGGGAATTCAGCACGGCGATGTTGTTGTAGCTGCCCTCCGCCTCTCGGCTGCTCACGGTGATCGCATCGCCGAAGCAACCGGTGTCCAGCCGCTTGTGATCGTCTTCGGCATGCGCCGGAAACGACGGCGCGGTGCCGCTGATGCCGGTCTCGAACACGAACCCCGCCCAGACAAGGTTTCGCGCGCCGATCATCCGTACAAGGGTCCGATCGCGCTTCTCGGTCAGGACGCAGTCGTAGTGATTACCGTCGCGCTCAAGCCTGTCGACCTGGCTCCAATGATGCTGACCATCCAGCACGATCCCGGCCTCGCGCGCATCGACGATGATGTCGTCGCCCTTGACGACCAGCGGGCTTTCAAGCTTGATCGTGCCTGATACTCCAAACCGGATCCGTGCGATCATCGTCTGGTCTTCCGCCCAGCCAAGCGCATGGCGCAAGGTTCCCGGCCCCGCATCGGCAAGGCTTGTCACGGTATACTCCGCCATTGAAGCGGTCGTTGGCGCCGGCGGATCATACTGCGCCTTCAACTCCGCAAAGCGATCGTCCACCGACAAGGCATGGGACGGCACGGCAAGGGCTGGGGCAAGCAACGTGGCCAAAACGGCCGTGCGGCACCCGGCGTTGGCCGCAAGACACCGCAGGGCGGCAAGGGACCATCGTATTGCGCCCACGCGCAATGCATCCCAAAAGGGTCCGCCCATCTGCTGCCTCGATCACTGCTTCTTTTTGTTAGAAGACCTCATATCGAATAACGAAGTGTTTCCGAAATCGAAAATATTCGGTCGGCAGGAATCGGCACAAGACGTCACCCGGACAGCGCAGGTCTACCGGGCAAACGGGCCTCAATCGGCATCCTGTGCGCGAAGCGCCCCGAGAATGCCAATCAGGTTATCCGCTTCGGCCTCGGTAAGACGATCTTCAAGGCACCGGCGCAAGGTATCGCGATACACCGGCCACATCTTCCGGCGCAATGCGCGGCCCTCTTCCGTGATCCGGACCGAGTATCCGCGCTTGTCGTCATCACAGGCCAGCCGTTCGACCAATCCGGCGGCCACGAGCCTGTCAAGCAAACGTGATGTGCCGTATTGCGGCAGAAGAAGCCGGGTTTTCAAAACGTAGGGGCGTATCCCCTCCGCGCCCGCCTTCTCGATCTCCAGAAGTGAATCGTACCAGCTAAGTGCCGGTAATCCCTCTTGTTTGAGGGCCGCTTCAATCTCTTCCAGCAGCGTACGGCTGACCGTCAGAAGCGTTGTCCATGCGGTGATCGTGGTGGGTGCGAGCGTGTCCATGACCCCAGTAGATCATAAAGATGCAGTTGCATCAACATTGACAGATCGGGCTCCGGGGCGCAATATAGATGCACTTGCATGTATATCGGAAGGACCATGTCATGCACACCAATCAAACTCAAATCGGAGTGTTTCTCCTGCGAACGGCGCTGGGCCTCATGTTCTTGACCCACAGCGTCATCCTGAAGTTTTTCGTCTTTACCCTGCCGGGAACGGCAGAGTTCTTTCAGGCCCTCGGGCTGCCCGGCTGGCTGGCCTACGCGGTTTTCTGCGCCGAAGTGATCGGCGGCGTCATGCTGGTGCTTGGCGTCCAGACCCGCTGGGTGGCGATGGCCCTGGCGCCGATCCTTGCCGGAGCCACCTGGGCGCACCTCGGCAACGGATGGATGTTCGCCTACCCAAACGGCGGCTGGGAATACCCGGCCTACCTGACCCTGCTGGCAGTGGTTCAGGCCCTGCTGGGTGACGGCGCCTTTGCCTTAAAGCCCTCGACGCCGCTGCCCCGCGCCGCGCCATCGGCGAATGCCTGAACCCGAAAGGAGCAAAGCAATGTCTGACACCACCTCCTGCCCCCGATGCGGAACACCCGCGATGTCCGAAATCCGGTCGTCCGGCCGCCCCCGCCTGCTGCGACTTCTGCACTGGCTTGTCGACCGCGACCAGCGTTACCGCAGCAAACGAAAACTCCGCCGGATGCCTGCCCAACGGCTCGAAGACATGGGCATCACGCCGGAGGAGATCCGCCGCATCTTCGACGCGTGACAACGGCTGTCGGCCAACCCCCTTTTACCGGAGCAGAATTCAATGCGTGGGATGATCAACGGAACATGGCACCGAAACCTCGATGATCCGCAAGGCTGGACCGCGGACCTTGCCACCTCGTTCCGCACACCGGCCCCTGCGGTGGGGATTGATACCGACAGGTTGCGCGACAGGCCGCAAAGCTATCACCTCTACGCCGCGCGCGCCTGCCCCTTCGCCCATCGCGCGCTGATTGCCCATGCGTTGTTCGGATTGGCCGGCAGGATGCCGGTAACGCTGGCCGATGCCTGGCTGGGTGGCCCGTCGGGCTGGACCTTCGCGCGCGATGACACCGCGCCGCTGCCGCAAGCGACAGCGCTCTGGCAGGTCTACCGCGCTAATGATCCCACCTACACCGGCCGTGTCACCGTGCCGGTTCTGTGGGACCGCGAGCGCAAGGCCATCGCCAGCACGGATTCGGCAGAAATCCTGTCGCAGTTCCTCGCCGCCTTCTCCGGCGACGGGGTGAACCCCACGGTCGTTCCCGCAGCGCATCATCGCAGCCTTGCGATGTGGTGCGACTGGATCAGGGACCGGGTGAATATCGGCGTCTACCGGATCGGCTTCGCAACAAGCCAATCGGAATACGATGCCGCGCGCAGGCAATTCGCCGACGCCCTGAACGAATTGGACATCAGGCTGACAGGGTACCCGTATGTCTGGGGCGACCGTCCGAGCGAAGCCGACATCCTGCTGTTCGCGACGGCGATCCGCTTCGATGCGGCCTATCAGGGCGCCTTCATGATCCTGGACCTGCGGTGGCGGGATTTTCCGGGTCTGCAAGCGCACCTTGAGACCATCCTTTCAATGCCCGGCGTGTCCGATACGGTCGCGTTCGAGGAGTATCGCATCCATTACTTCGATGATGACGCCTTCACGATCCGCCGCCCGGACAGGCAGGGCCGTTTCATCATACCCAGAACACCCGATTTCCGTCTCGACACTCCTGCCGCGCCGGCAATCGAAAGCCCGACCCTCCTATCGTAGCAGGCCCATCGCCTTCGGATCGACACCGAGCGGCCCGCCGAGGTCGGCGATGGAATCGTACAGCAACTCCAGCACATAGGCGGGGTTGTGGACATAATTTCCCGGATCGGCGGTGACAAGTTTCCAGTTATAGGCCGCGCGCAGGCTGCGCGGGGTCCAGCCGTTGTAGGCCACCGGTTTGCCGTCGGCCTCGTCTTTGAACCCGTCGCCGTTCGCATCGAGGAAGAAGTAGGGATAGCGCGTCCCGTCATAAACCAACGGGGCGCCAGCGACATCGGCCGCGTAGGATGTAATCATGTCCATCAGAACCGCCGCGTTGCTCTGGATGTCTGCGCGTATCCCGACCGCGGTGTCGCCGCTGCCGTCATAGCTCTGGCGCGCGATGCGGATGCCCTGCGGGCTGTCGGCCTGGTGACAGGTCAGGCACGGCTCAAAAGCGACCTCCAGAGTGTGCGGCTCATGGCAGGAATTGCAGGTCGCAACCGGCCGCGCATGAAAGAAGCGGCCGGAATAGTCCTGTCCCTCGTAGTGATAACCGGCACCGCCGTAGCCGCCCAACCAGCTTGCGGCGGCGGTGGCGTAGTGCGGGTTGATGAAGCGCAATTCCGGGTTGGGGGTGTCCGGCTCCTGCCCTGTGATCGCCTGCTCCACAGTGACACCGGCGGTACGGCCCTGATGGCAGGTCAGGCATGAGGCCTCGACCCCCTCGACCGGATGCAGCAATCCGCTCGGAAAGGCGACTTCGCGGATCTCGGCCAGCCCCGCATTGTGACAGGTGCCGCAATCGACCACCCCCCCGGGGCGGATCGGCCCGTCGACCTTGCCTGCGGCGGTGCCGTCAAGACCGTGAAAATCGCGAAATCCCTCGCCGGAGTGGCAGGACGCGCAGGCCGGGCGGATCTCTTCGTCCTCGTCCCAGTGGCTGAACGCCTCGGCGGCGGCGTCGGCATGCGCCGATCGAAACCAGTTCGCGATCGCGGTCTCATTGCCGATCTCGATCTCGGCGGGGGTGAACGGACCGGACTTGGGAAGCACGAAGGACATGCCGTCGCCCTCGGCCGTCGCACCGGTCTCGGCCTGCTGTCCATGGGACGGGCCAAGTGACCCCAGCAGGGCAACAACGACGGCAAGCGGCAGGACAGGGCGTGACAGGCTGGGCGATCGGCACATGAAACTCACTCCGTGAAGGACCAGAAGAACGACGGTTTTGCCGCCGATCCTACACCCGATCCGCCTCCCCCGACTTGTTTCAGATCAACAAACGGAACGAGAATTCCGACTAGGACTGGAACCATGATTCGCTTCGACACAGGTCTGACACTGCGCATCGCCTCGCCGGACGTCGTGCCAGAGGCTCCCCGGAACATGATCACCGAGGAAGCCGGGGTGCGCGGCCCGCAGGGCCGGACCCCGAGGGTCACCATGCTGGTCGAAGAGGGCGACGTCGTGGCGCAGGGCGCGCCTGTGGCAAGCCTGCAAGACGCGCCCGACGTCCGCTTCGTCGCGCCGATGGCCGCGCGCGTCGCCCGCATCACCCTGCGGCCCGGCCGCAAGCTGTCCGAAATCGTTCTGTTCCATGAGGCCAAGGGCGACATCCTGCGCCATCCGGACACCGGGGCAGAGACCGGCACCGGCCTGCGCCGCCTTTTGCAGCGCGCCGGAGCGTGGCCCTGGTTCCAAAGGCGCCCTTTCGGCGGAATGCCCGCGCCAGACGAACGGCCGGCGGCCATTGTCGTGATGGCGGCGGACACCCGGCCGCTCGCCCCGGATCCGCGCCTCGCCATCGCCGGGCGGGAAGCGGCGCTGGCGCGAGGGCTGAATGCGCTGACACGGCTGACCGATGGCCCGATCTTCCTCTGCACGCTGCCCGGCCCGCCTATCCTCGCGCCGCAGACCTTCGGCGGGCGCGTCCGCGTGGTGGAATGCGGCGCACGCCATCCGCAGGGGTCGGCCGGCATCCGGATACATGATATCTGCCCCGCCACCCTCGAACGGCCGGTCTGGGATTTCCACGCCGAAGATGCTGCGGCGCTGGGCGACCTGCTCAAAACCGGCGTACTTCCCATGACCCGCCTCGTCAGCGTGGCAGGCGGCGCCTTGCGCGAGGCACGGCTGTTGCGCACCCAGCCGGGCGCCGATCTGCGCGGGCTGACCCAGCGCCTCCTGCGTCCCGGCCGGCATGCCCTGCTCTCGGGCTCGCCGATCGACGGCCATGCGGCCCGGTGGCTGGCACCGCGGGACCGGCAGGTTTCGGCCCTTGCAGACGCCGAGGCGCACAGTCCACGGCACTGGCTGGTGACGGCACTCACGCGATCTGCCACCGCCAAGCCGGTGATCCCGACGGCGGCGCTCGATCAGGCCCTTGGCGGTGGGCTTCCCGCGATGGCGCTGGTGCGGGCGCTCAGCGCCGGGGATGACGAAACCGCGATGAAGCTGGGTGTTCTGTCCCTCGTGGAAGAGGACATGGCGCTGGCCGACTATGTTCTCGGCGGCGAGGCCGGATTGACCCGGCTGTTGCGCAGCATGCTCGAAAATATCCGCAAGGAGGTCGCGGCATGATCCGGGGGCTCTGGGACCGCGAGACCGTGGCGGTGATCCTGTTGGCCGCCCATCTGCCGCTGGCCGCGTTCTGGCTTGGCCTCAACGGCCCGGACGCCGCGGAACGGCTGGGTCTGGTGGTGCTCGTGCTTGCGCTCTGGCATCTGGTTTTCGTGCTGGCGCGTGCGCAGCCGCCATCGCTGACGGCCGGAATCACCGCCCTGGCCATCGCGATGCTCGCGCCAGAGGATCTGGGCTTTTTTCAACTGGCCCTCGGCGCCAGTTTCGGCGTCGTGGTGGGCGAGCTGATTTTCGGCGGCTGGGGCCGCAACGTGGTCAACCCCGCCACGGTGGCCCTGTCCTTTCTCGGTTTCGGATTCCCCGGTCTGGCCTGGCCCGAGATCGTCGCGCCGGTCCTCTGGGCGGCGCTGCCTGCGGCGGTGATCGGGCTTGCCTTCGGGGTGCTGAGCGCGGGCGTCCTGATCGGCGGCGCGATGGTGCTGGCGGCGGCAGGATGGGCCGGGGTTGCGTCGCCCGCCGCGATGCAGACCGCCGGGCTGGTGCTGGTCCTGCTGGTCGCCGATCCGGTGACCAGCGCCTCCACGCGACTCGGCCGTTGGCTCAATGGCGCGCTCTATGCAGCTCTGGTGATGCTGTTCGCCCTTTTCTGGACCGGCGCGGACGCCGTGCAGATCGCCGTCGCCGCGGCGCTTCTGACATCGCTGAGCGTACCGCTGCTCGACGAAGCCGCGCTGGCGCTGTGGCTCGCCCGACGCAGGAGACGCCATGGCCCAGCCTGACCGGAACCCCTGGCGACGCCTGCTCGCCCTGCCCAACGAGAGCCGCACCAAGACCATTCTGGTGGCGTTCCTCGTCTCGGCGTTCTGTGCCGCGCTGGTCAGCACGGCGACGGTCGTGCTGCGCCCGATCCAAGCCGCGAACCGGGCGGCGGAGGAACAGGCGCGGATCGCCGACCTCATCGGCGGCGTGCCCGGCATGGCTGCCCTGCTGGACAGGCCGGGCGGGCAATTGTCCCGCGTGGTCGTCGACCTCGACCGTGGCCGTGCCGCGACGGGCATCACGCCGGCGACGCTGGACACCGCGCTGTCGGACGCGGCCAACTGGACCACCCTCGAGCCCGGCGACGATGTGGCCGGGCTGGGCCGGCGCCCGGATTACGCGCAGGTCTTCCTGCTGCGACAGAGCGACCGTGTGGTCCTGCTGCTGTTGCCGATCGCCGGGCGCGGCTACGGCGGGCGGATCGACGCCATCCTCGCGCTGGGCGAAGACATGAACACCATCGCCGGGCTTGTGGTCACCGAGCATTCCGAAACCCCGGGCCTCGGCGCCCGGATCGACGAGGCCGCGTGGCAGGGCGCGTTCCCGGGCACCGAGGTCCGCGATGCCGGCGGGACGATCCGCTTCACCGTGGCACGCGGCCCGGCCTCGGGCGTCCACGAAGTCGATGGCATCACCGGCGCCACCCGCACCGGCTCCGGCGTCACCCGCATGGTACGCTTCTGGCTCGGCCCACTGGGCTATGGCCCCCTGATCCGGGCAATCGGCGAGGGGGAGTTCTGAGCGATGCGCCAGCCCCCTGCCCTCTGGACCACGCTGAGTGCGCCTCTGATCCGGCAAAACCCGGTGACGCTGCAAATCCTCGGCATCTGTTCGGCGCTGGCCGTCACCACGTCGCTCATCACCGCGCTCACGATGTCGGTCTCGCTGATCGCCGTCATCACCCTTGCCGCCGGGATCGTCAGCCTGATCCGGGCCCACATTCCCGATACCATCCGGCTGATCGTGCAGATCGTCATCATCGCGTCGCTGGTGATCGTCATCGACCAGATCCTGCAGGCGTGGTTCTCCCAGATCAGCCGGGCGCTGTCGGTCTATGTCGGGCTGATCACCACCAATTGCCTCGTGCTGGGCCGGACCGAAGCCTATGCCCGCCACCACCCGCCGCTGACCGCGATGGCGGATGCCTTCGGCAACGGGATTGGCTATGCGCTGGTGCTGCTGGTGATCGGCGGCATCAGGGAATTGCTGGGCAAAGGCGAACTGATGGGCCGGCAGGTGCTGCCCTTGGCCGACAGCGGCGGCTGGTTCACGCCGCTGGGCCTCATGCTGCTGGCGCCCTCGGCCTTCTTTCTTCTGGGCGGGCTGGTTTGGCTGATCCGCACGCTGCTGCCCGAGCAGGCCGAAGCCCCCGACTACCTGACCGCAGCCAAAGCGGAGCCTGTCGAATGAGCGCCGCGCTGTCCCTCTTCCTGTTCGCTGCCGTCGTCGACAACATGCCCCTGACGCTGTTCCTCGGCCTTTGTACCTTCCTCGCGCTGTCTCGGCGGACCGAAAGCGCGCTCGGCCTCGGCGTCGCGATGATCGCGGTCCTCGGCGTGACGGTGCCGCTCAATCACCTGATCTATCACGGCCTGCTGGCCCCCGGCGCCTGGGCCTGGGCCGGACGACCGCAGATCGACCTGTCCTACCTCGCGCTGATCGCCTTCATCGGGGTGATCGCCGCGACCGTGCAACTGGTCGAGATGCTGCTCGACCGCTTCCTGCCCGCGCTGCATGCGGCGTTTGGCGTGTTCCTGCCGCTTCTGACGGTGCAATGCGCCATCCTCGCCGGCAGCCTGTTCATGGTCGAACGAAGCTATACGCTGGCCCAGTCGGCGGTCTTCGGCCTTGGCAGCGGCACCGGCTTCCTGTTGGCGGTCACCATGCTCAGCGCGATCCGCTCGCGGCTGGCCTATGCCGACCTGCCCGCGGGGCTGAGGGGGCTTGGCGCCGCCTTCATCCTGACCGGGCTGCTGTCGCTCGGGTTCGCTTCGTTTTCACAGATGGCGGGCGCACAATGACCGAAATCCTCCTCGGCAGCCTCGTCATCGTCGCGCTCATGGTGGGCCTCGCCGCCGGGCTTCTGGCCGCGCGCCGCGCACTGATCCCCGACGGCGGGATCGACGTGACCGTCAACGGCGCGCTGCACCTCACCGCCCGGCGTGGCAGCCGGCTTCTCGGCGTGCTGCACGGGGCGGGGCTTCAAATCCCGGCGGCCTGCGGCGGCGCGGGCACCTGCGGGTTGTGCCGCGTGACGGTGACCGGCGCGGGCGCGGGTGTGCCGCAGGCGACCGAACGGGGGGTGCTGTCCGCGCGGGACCGGCGTGCGCACGTCCGGCTGGCCTGCCAGACCCGAATGCACGGTGATTGCGCGGTCGAGTTGCCCGACACCATCCTGACGGCGGGCGGCAAGTTCACCTGCACCGTCGCCGCGACCCGGATGCTCGCGCCGCTGATCCGCGAGATCGTGCTGGACCTGCCCGACGACCGCCCGCTGGTGTTCGAGGCCGGGGACTTCATGCAGATCACCGCCCCGCCCTTTCGGCTCGACTTCGCCACGCTCGACCTGCCCGAGTGGGTCCGCGACGCCTGGGACCTCGCCGGGTTGCGCACGCTGTCCGTGACCTCCGAGGCCGAAGTCACCCGCGCCTATTCGCTCGCCAGCCGTCCCGAGGACCGGAACCGCATCGTCCTGAACATCCGCCTTGCGGTGCCCCCGGCGGGGCGCGAGGCCGAGATCGCACCGGGCATTGTCTCCTCGTGGCTGTTCTCGCTGGCACCCGGCGATCCGGTCCTCGCCTCCGGTCCGTTCGGCGATTTCCATGTCCAGCCGACCGGGCGCGAGATGATATTCGTCGGCGGCGGTGTCGGCATGGCGCCGCTGAGGGCGATGATCCATCAGGAATTCGGTCGCGGCACCGCACGCCGCATCCGCTATTTCTACGGTGCGCGTAGCGCACTCGATCTGTTCTACGCGGACGAATTCGAAGCGCTGGCCCGCGCACACCCAAACTTCGGCTGGACACCTTCTCTCTCGGACCCGGCACCGGGCGACCGCTGGACCGGGGCCACCGGCTTCATCCATGAGGTCCTCGGCGCCGAGATGGCCGCGCACCCGGCGCCCGAGACCTGCGAATATTACCTCTGCGGACCGCCGGTGATGATCTCCGCGGTCCTTGCCACCCTCGACCGGCTGGGCGTCGACCCCGGGTCGATCTTCTTCGATGATTTCGGGACCTGAGCGCATGAGACATCCCATCAAACACCCGACCCGCCGCGATTTTATCGGCCTCGCCGGTGCCACGCTGTTGCTGCCCGTCGCCGGTTGGGCCGGTCCCCCGACAACGCTCTCCGGCCGGGCCTTCGGCACCACATGGCAGCTCACCACCGACGGCCGTACCGACATCGACCGCCTTGGGCCGGCCATCGACAGCCTTTTCCGCGAGATCGACACCCTGCTGTCGCCCTATCGGCGCGACAGCGCACTGAGCCGCTTCAACGCCGCGCCCGGCGGCCGGCACCTGACCGATCCCGGCCTGACCCGGGTGGCTCACGCGGCCCTGTCGATCGCCGCGCGAAGTCATGGCGCCTTCGATCCCACGGTCGGACCGCTGGTCGCCCGATGGGGGTTCGGGCCGGTGGTGGGCGGGGCGCCGGGCTGGCGCGATCTGGTTGTCGGGTCCGGGCGCATCTTCAAGCCGCGCGCTGACCTGACGCTGGATCTGTGCGGTATCGCCAAGGGCTGGGCGCTGGACCGCGCCGTGGCGCTGGCGCGGGCCGCAGGGGTACACGACCTGCTCTTCGATCTGGGGGGCGAGCTGCGCTGTCTCGGCCGTCACCCCTCGGGCCGGCCTTGGCGTGTCGCGGTCGAGGACCCCGGAACCGGCCATGGCGCGGCAATGATCGAACTGCCTCCGGGTCTGGCGGTGGCCACGTCCGGACTGCGACATCAGGGATACGACCTCGCCGGCCGCACCTACGGCCATATCATCGACCCCGTCACCGGCCAGCCCGCCGCGGGCACCCTGAGGTCGGTTTCGGTCGTCGGCCCCGGCGCGATGGCAGCCGACGGCTGGGCCACCGCTCTCTTCGCCGCCGGGTCAGCGGCAGGGCCGGACCTGGCGCGGCAGCAGGGCGTCGCCGCGTTGTTCCTGATCGAGGATCAGACCGGCCTCAGGCAGATCGGCACCGGCGCCATCGACGCCCTGTTGCGATAAGGAAAGGAGCGCGACATGGAATTTCTCATCGCCTTCGCGATCATCGCGCTGGCTGCGCTCGGCCTCGGTCTCGGCGTCCTGCTGGGGCGCGATGCGCCCCGGACGAGCTGCGGCGCGGCCGCCTGCCTGCCGGATACGGACTGCGCCGACTGCCCGTTGCGGCGGGCCTCGGCCTCGGCGGAGGGCGCATCGTGACCGAATACCGGGTCGGCTCGATCATCAGCACCGAATGTCCGACGGTCAAAGGCGACACGCCGATCCGGCAGGCCATATCGGTTCTTGTGGAAACCGGTGCGGATGTGGCGGCGGTTCTGGCCGACGACGGCGGGCTGATCGGCATCCTGACCCAGAAGGATTGCTTCCGGCCCGCCCTCCACGCCGCCTATTACCAGGAATGGAGCGGCCGTGTCGGCGATCACATGTCCCGCGACGTGGTTACGGTGGATCTCGACGAAGAGGTCATCCGCGCCGCCGAAATGTTCCTGACCCATCCCCACCGCGTGTTTCCGGTGCTCGATGGCGCGCAGATCGCGGGCCTCCTGCGCCGGTCGGACGTGCTGTCGCTTCTGTCCCGGCTGGGTTGAAACCGGCCGGGCCGCTTCCCCGAACGGTGTCAGTCACCGCACCACATGGACCGCGCAAGGCGCGTGGCGGACAACGCGGGCCGCCGTCGACCCAAGCAGGTAATCGGTAAATTCGGGCCGGTGAGAGGCCACCACGATGCAGTCGATGCCGTTGGCCTCGGCATAGTCCAGAATGGTGCGCGCCGCATGTCCGACCACCACCACAGGCTGCACGTCGTCGTGCCCGGCGATGGTTTCGGACAGCGTCACCAGCGCCGCGGCGCTCGCCTCCTCGACGTGATGCTCGGACAGATAGCCTTCGAAATAGGCCGAGACTTCCTCGACGACATGCAAGGCAATGATCCGCCCGTCCGGGGCGCGCAGCTTGTGCGCCGCCTCAAGCGCCTTTTGCGCCGGACGGTCCTGACCGGGGGCGATCGGTACGAGGATGCGATTGTACATGGTTCATGCTCCCTTGTGATCGGTCGATGGTGTCACTGTGGCGCGTGGTGAGCATTGATCTCTGTCAACGGCGCCCGGGACCGGCGGCCAACACGGCAGCGGTCACTCCTGCAGGGTCGACAGGTAGTTCGAGATCGCCAGCAGCCGTGCCGGCACCGGCACCGGCCGGCCGTCGCCCAGGTCGGCCAACACCATCGGGCCAAGATCCGCGTCGCCGAAGCGCGGCATTCCGCTGCCGCCCCCGCGATGGAACCCGTCGATCTGTCCGATGACCGGGATGAAGGGGAAGGTTCCGCCGTGCTTCCGGGCAAGCCCGGTCAGGGACGGACCCGGCAAGCCGGGGTCGATTGCGCTGCCCTTGGCCGTCGGCCCGTGGCACCCGGCGCAATCCGCCTCGTAATAGCGCTGGCCCGTCAGGCGGTCCGTGGCGTCCGGCTCGACGGCGCAACCGGCCACAAGCAGGCCGGCGGACAGCGCAAGCGCCACTGCCTGCGCCCAGCTGGGCCGGTCAGCCTCATGCACTTGGATCGACGTCGTCATAGGCTGCACCCCGTTGCGGTTTCCTGCCTCTGGGTAGTCGCGCGCCGGACCCGCCGCCTTGATCCAGGTCAACCGCCGCCCCCCGCGGCAGACGATCCGCCATCGGCCACCGGAACGGCCGGCGGCGATCCGTCGTCCTGCTGCGCCCGGTGCAGTCCGACGAAAACCTGCCCCAGGAACAGCGGCAGCAAGCTCATCGCCAGCGCCAGCCCCAGCCCGGCAGCGCCCGGCGCGGGCAAGCGCAGGATGTCCGACAGCACCGGCCACCAGACGGCCAGCCCTGTCAGCACAAGGCACAGGCCCAGGGCGGCCCAGACGTAGGGATTGCGCGTCACGTCGTTGCGCAGCACCGATGTACCGGCGGCGCGGACGTTGAACACGTTCCAGAGCTGCGCCAGGGCCAGCGAGACGAAGGCGACGGTCACCGCCTCGGGCGCGGCAAGTTCCAATTGGAACAGCGCCAGAGCGAATGCGGTAAGCGTCGCCAAGGTCATCAGCGCGCCGAGAGTGCCGATCCTGACCCATTCGCGCCGCCCGATGATCGGCTCGGCCGGATCTCTCGGCGGGCGCCGCATCTCCTGCCCGTCGCCCTGCCCCAATCCCAGCGCGAATGCCGGGAAAACGTCGGTGATCAGGTTCAGAAACAGGATCTGCAGCGGCAGCAGCGGCGTCGGCAGCCCGGCACCGACCGCCAGCGCCACGACAAGCACCTCGCACAGGTTGCACGACATCAGGTAGACGATGAACTTGCGGATATTGCCGAAGATCACCCGGCCCTGCCGCACCGCCTCGACAATTGTGGTGAAATTGTCGTCGCCCAGAACGATATGCGCCGCCTCTCGCGCGGCTTGGGTGCCGCGCTGGCCCATCGCCACGCCGATATCGGCCTTGCGCAGCGCCGGGGCATCGTTGACGCCATCGCCGGTCATCGCCACGACCCGGCCCTCCGACTGGTAGAAGGCGACAAGCGCCAGCTTGGTCTGTGGCGCGACGCGCGCGATGACGTCGGCGGCGCGCAGGCGCACCCGCAGCGGCTCGTCGATGCCGGTCTCGAACCCGGTCAGGTCGCGGCCCTCGATCACCTCGGTTTCGCCGCGCCGGATGCCTGCCTCGCCCGCGATCCGTGCGGCGGTGGCGGCATGGTCCCCGGTGACCATGATCACCCGGATGCCCGCCGCGCGGCAGGCCATGATCGCCGGCGGTATCTCGGGGCGCAACGGGTCGGCAAGGCAGACCACGCCGACAAGCGTCAGGTCCGCATAGGGCGCTTCCTCGGGACTTGCAGCATGTTTCATCGCCAGGGCCAGAGTGCGCAGGCCAGAGGCCGCAGCGGCCTCGTTGCGCCGGGTCCAGTCGTCGCGCGCCGCGCCGTCCAGCGGGGCTGTCCCCGCAGAGCCCAGAACCTGCGTGCAGACGTCCAGCACCGCTTCCAATGCGCCCTTCACGGCAAACAGCGCGCCGTCCGCGGTGTCATGGACGGTGGCCATCATCCGCAGGTCCGGGTCGAAGGCGTGCTGGGCAATCATCGGCTCCGACTCGATGCCGCCCGCCGCCCGCGCCGCTTTCAGCAACGCCAGCTCCATCGGGTCGCCGCTGCCCTCGTCCGCCGCGTCGCCCAACGTGGCGGTGTTGCAGAGCGCACCGATCTTCAGCGCAAGGTGAAACGGCTCCGCCAGCGGCGGGGCGTCGCCCGCCTCGGTCTCGACGTCGCCGCCGTCCAGCAGGTAGCTCACCGCCGTCATGCGGTTTTCCGTCAGCGTCCCGGTCTTGTCGGTCAGGATCAGGGTCGTCGCGCCCAGCGTCTCGACCGCCGAAAGCCTCCGGATCATCGCGTTGCGCGCGGCCATGCGCCACATGCCGCGCGCCAGGCACAGCGTGGCCACGACCGGAAGGCCCTCCGGAATGGCCGCCACCGCCAGCGCCACGCCGGTCTGCACCATGTCGAACAGATCATGCCCACGCCAGACCCCCGCCGCCGCGGTCCCAGCGGCCAACAGCAGCGTCAGACCGATCAGCGTACGCCCCAGCCGCTCCAGCCGTATTTCCAGCGGCGAGGTGGCAGCCTCGGCGGATTGCGCAAGATGGCTGATCCGGCCCAGTTCGGTGTTCATGCCGGTCGCCACGACAACGGCCTCGCCCGCGCCCTGCGTGATGGCCGTACCCTTGAACACCATGCCGGCCCGATCGCCCAGATCCGCGTCCGCCCGCACCGGATCAGGCGATTTGGCCACCGGCGCCGATTCACCGGTCAGCACGGATTCGTCCGCCTGCAGGTTCGATCCGGCGATCACCCTCAGATCCGCGGTCACCACGTCGCCACCGTCAAGGATCACCACGTCGCCGGGCACCAGCGCACGGGCGTCGATCATGCGGACGCGCCCGGCGCGCCGCACCCGCGTACGCACGTCCGCCATCTTCTGCAGGGCCTCCATCGACCGGGCGGCGCGAAACTCGGTGACAAACCCGATCGCGCCGTTCAGGATCAGCACCACAAGGATCGCCGCCGCCTCGACCCGGTCGCCGATCAGCAGGGAAAACGCCGCCGCGGCAGCAAGCAGCCAGACGATCACACTACGGAACTGGTGGCCCAGCAGCGCCAGCGCGCTCGCCGGTTTCTGCTGTCGCAACCGGTTGGGGCCGACAACGCGCGCACGCCGCTCCGCATCGTCCGGTGTCAGGCCCTGATCCGGCGCCACCGCCAGCCGTGCGGCAACCTCGGCAGCTGAAAGCGCATGCGGGTCGGCCACATCGAGATTGTCCATGTCCGTCGCGTCCCCCGGGGCATTGCACAAGGCATCACCATAACACGGCCCGGCGGCACGCGACCCATGATCCAGATCAACGCGATCCGACGGCTCCGGGCACGCAGGACCCGAGACAGACGCGGCGCGGTTTGATCCCGGTCAAGGTCCGGGCCGCGCTGCGCGGCTAGACTCGCTGGCATCACGAGGAGGATCCTATGGAAGAGCTAATAGAAATTGGTCGGGCATTTGTGGAGGCCATGAAAGAGCGCCGCGGCATCGACCATGTCGATGACATCTATGCGGAAAACGCGGAGTCGGTTGAGGCGGTCGTGCCGCCCGGCCGCGATGTCCGCATTGCCAAGGGGCGCGGCGCGATCAAGGCCAAACGCGAGGATTGGGCCGCGACACATGACATCCACCGGCTCGAGGCGGAAGGCCCCTACGTCCATCCGCCGAACCGGTTTGCCGTCCATTTCGAGGCCGAGGTGACGCAGAAGGCCACCGGCCGGAAAATGCTGCTGCGCGAGGTGGCGGTCTACTCGGTCGAGGACGGCAGGATCGTCCGCGAAGAGTTCTTCATGAGGCCGAACTAGGCGACGCAGGCGGCAGGAACGCCCGGTTCCTGCCGGATACGGCGGTTGGCCGTGCCCCCCGCGCCCGAACTACTCCCAAAGCTCCCGAAGCGGTTTTCGCAACGCGCCCTTGACCTGATCGAACTCCCCGCGCGAGATGTGACGCCGCAGCAGGTCGAAGACCGCGGCGACGGCCCGCTCCGGATCGTCCAACGGCTCGCGCTGGAACCGCGCCGCGACGCGGGCGATGAAATCGGTCTTGTTGCGCGGTGTGACCGGCGTCCTCGACGGAACCCAGCCATCGTAATAGACCCCGCGCACCAGCACCGGCAGCTGCGAGGCCAGGTCGGTGGCCTCGTCGACGGTCAGGAAATCGCGGACCGTATGCAGGGTCTCGCGCAACAGCAGATAGGCCCTTGGCTTCTCCCAACCGAGATCGTCGCACAGCTCGTTGAGCCATTCCGCGACAACCTGCGGCGAATGGTCGAGAGTTTTCATACCGGTCGTGGTCATGACATTCCCTCCGGATCAGAGCATCTGAAGCCCCAGAATGCCCTGACCGAGCGATCCGCACATTGACCTCGGTCAAGCCCGACACTCATTTCACCGAAGCGAAACACCGCAACAGGCAGGCTGGCGATCCCGATCGTCAAAGCCACTGAACCATTGTAGAAATCCGGCCCCAGCCGGATCGGAACAACGCTTTCTCAGGGGAAGGTGGCGGAGACGATGGGATTCGAACCCACGAGACCCTTTCGGGCCTACTCCCTTAGCAGGGGAGCGCCTTCGACCACTCGGCCACGTCTCCGCCGACGCGTATAGCCAAGCAAACCCGGGCAGTACAAGGCAAAACTGGGCATCGACGAAAAAACCTTGTTTCCCCGACAATAGGCCGATCCACGGCGGTATCCGACCGCGCCCTGCCCTCTTTTCGGCGCTGTACGGCCGACCGATTGACTAGCCGAACATCTCCGCCAGCACCGCGCTCTGCCGCTTGCCGAGATCGCTGCCATGCGCGCACAGGAACGCCTCGGCCGCCGCCTCGCCCGCATCATGCAATTGCTGAATCACGCCCGGCAGCGGCACCAGCTTCGTCGCCACGTTGAGCGCATTCATCAGCCCGTCGTCGGCGATCATGTGAATGCGCACATCCTTCATGGCGCCCTCTTCCATGTGCCCCGTCGCGATCAGCCGCTGCACGAAGCTGATCGCCCGCAGCTCGCGCAGGAGCGACGAATTGAAGCTGATCTCATTGATCCGGTTCTGGATCTCCTGCGCCGTCCGCGGCACGCGATCACGCTCCAGCGGGTTGATGTTGATGATGACGATGTCGTCCGGCAGCGCCCGGTCGAACAGCGGAAACAGCGCCGGGTTGCCGGTATAGCCGCCGTCCCAATAGGCCTCGGTCGCGCCGTCCGGCTGTGCGATCTCGACCGCCTGGAACAGTGTCGGCAGACAGGCCGAGGCCAGGATCGCCTGCGTGCCGATCTGATCGCCGGTGAATATCTGCACCTTGCCGTCGCGCACCCGCGTGGCGCAGATGTGCAGCCTTGGCCCGTGATCCACGTCACAGACACGTCCGAAGTCAAATCCCTCGACGATCTTCTCCAGCGGGTTGCGGTAAAACGGGCCGTAATCATAGGGCGATACCGCCCGGCTCATGGCATCGGCAAAGGCATAGAAGGGGGAAAATTCCAGCGCCCGCGCCGTGACGAAGGGATCGGGCACAAAGCCCTGCATCCACGCGGGCACGCGCAGGTCGCTGAGCCAGCCGATCTGTGCCCAGACCTCGGCCAGCGCAGCGCGCGCGCCCTCACGCCCGCCGGCCACCCAGCCTGATTTCAGCGCCGCGCCATTGAGCGCCCCCGCCGACGTGCCCGAGATTCCGGCAATCTCGATCCACTCCTCGCGCAACAGCCGGTCGAGCGCCCCCCAGGTAAAGGCGCCATGCGCACCACCGCCCTGAAGCGCCAGGTTGATCCGCACGGTCTCAGGCACGCCCCCGGTCCTTCTCCGGTTTGCAAATATCCTGGGGTGAGGCCAACGGCCGAGGGGCAAAGTCCCTCCCCAAACAAGACCTGCGGGCGCAGCCCTCCTTCAAATCACGCCGACCGCACCTCACAGCGCCGTCCAGCCACCGTCCACGCTGATGGTCGTGCCGGTGATCTGCGCCGCCGCGTCCGAGCACAAGAACACCGCCGTGCCGCCGATCTGTTCCACGGTGGCGAACTCCTTCGACGGTTGCCGTTCGAGGATCACCTTCTGCTTGGCCTCTTCCTCCGTCATGCCGTACTTCTTCGCGGTGTCCGGGATCTGGCTCTCGACAAGTGGCGTCAGCACGTAGCCCGGACAGATCGCATTCGCCGTGATCGGCTCCCTGGCGGTTTCCAGCGCCACGGTCTTGGTCATGCCCACCACGCCATGCTTCGCGGTCACATAGGCTGCCTTGTAGGGCGAAGCCGTCAGACCGTGGGCGCTGGCGATGTTCACCACCCGGCCCCAGCCGGCCTTGCGCATCAGCGGCAGGGCGGCGGCGGTGGTGTGAAAGGCCGAGTTCATGTTGATCGCGATGATCGCGTCCCACTTGTCCTCGGGAAATTCATCGATCGGCGCCACGTGCTGGATGCCCGCGTTGTTCACCAGGATGTCGCAGGCCCCGGCCTGTTCGATCAGCGCCCGGCACTCCGCGCCCTTCGACATGTCGGCCTTGATGTATCGCGCGGTCACGCCGAACTCGGCGGCAAGATCACGTGCC
Organism: Litorisediminivivens sp. KMU-197; assembly: GCF_056858395.1. Classification (NCBI taxonomy): domain Bacteria; kingdom Pseudomonadati; phylum Pseudomonadota; class Alphaproteobacteria; order Rhodobacterales; family Paracoccaceae; genus Litorisediminivivens; species Litorisediminivivens sp. KMU-197. The sequence continues at coordinate 848,925 of NZ_JBXEQG010000001.1, forward strand.
AGCTTGTGATCCTCGTCGCGATCGGTGAAAGAGTTCAGCACCACGTCGGCGCCGGCTTGCGCAAGTTCACGCGCAACCCCCAGCCCGATGCCCGAATTCGATCCCGTGATGACGGCGGTCTTGCCCTTCAACGACATGTGAAACTCCCTTGCCTCATACCGATTCTGCACCGCAGCCTAATCGCTGCATGTGCAAAAGGCCAAGGGCCGGCGGTCACCCGGCAGAGCCTTGATATCAAGGCCTCCGACCGTATGACGCGCCCAAAAAAAACCCCGGCGCGAAGCCGGGGTTAAGTTATTGAGGCAGGTTTCATACAGGCAAGAAACCTATCGAGCAGTGACCCCTTTATAAGCAATCTCGCGCCGGCGTCCAAGCTAAAAGTTTGAAAAGGCAGAAATCCCCGGCTACGGTCCGATCCAGCAAAACAAGGCACCGGGGAGATTGTTGCCAAAATGCGTCCAAATTTTTTCCGCAGACTAGTTACCTTGGGTTCCGCGGCGGCACTTGCCCTGGCCGCCGGATTCGCCAGTGCCGAGCCGAGCCATGGCATAGCTATGTATGGCGACCCCGCGCTGCCCCCAGATTTTGCGCATCTGCCCTACGCCAACCCTGACGCCCCCACCGGCGGGCGCATCGTCACGGGCGAGACCGGAAGCTTCGACAGCCTCAATCCGCACATCTCCAAGGGGTCGACCCCGTGGCAATTACGCTTTCTGGTTTACGAAAGCCTGATGGGCCGCAGCTACGACGAACCCTTCTCTCTGTACGGTCTTCTGGCCGAATCGATCGACACCGGGCCGAATCGCGAATGGGTGGAATTCACCCTTCGCGAAGAGGCCGCGTTCTCCGACGGCAGCCCCGTCACTGTCGAGGATGTCATGTGGTCGTTCGAGACTTTGGGCACCGTCGGCCACCCCCGCTATCACGGGCTGTGGAACAAGATCGAGAACATGGAGAAGACCGGCGACCGCAAGATCCGGTTCACCTTCAACACCGAGGACCGCGAACTTGCGCTGCTGACCGGTCTCCGCCCGATCCTGAAAAAGGCCCAGTGGGAGGGCAAGGATTTCACCGAATCCGGGCTCGACAACATCCCCATTACCACCGCGCCCTATGTGATCGACGACTTCGAAGCCGGCCGCTTCGTCTCGCTCAAGCGCAACCCGGACTACTGGGGCAAGGATGTTCCCTTCCGCAAGGGCACCAACGTCATCGATGAGGTCCGGATGGAATTCTACGGCGACGGCTCCGTCGCCTTCGAGGCGTTCAAGGCCGGCGAGGTCACCTCGAACCGCGAATTCAACGCCGGCAAATGGGAAAGCCAGTACAACTTCCCCGCCATCGAACGCGGCGACGTGGTGAAATCGGTGATCCCGCACCAGCGTCCGTCGGGGATCACCGGCTTCGTGATGAACACCCGCAAGCCCCAGTTCGAGGATTGGCGCGTCCGCGACGCCCTGATCCACGCCTTCAACTTCGAATACATCAACGAAACCCTGACCGGCGGCGAACAGCCGCGCATCACCTCGTATTTCTCCAACTCCGTTCTGGCGATGCAGGACGGCCCGGCCGAAGGCCGCGTGCGCGAGCTGCTGGAACCCTTCAAGGACGACCTCCTGCCCGGCGCGCTGGAAGGCTACAACCTGCCCGAAAGCGATGGCACCGCCCGCAACCGCAGCAACATCCGCAAGGCCATGGCGCTGTTCGAGGAAGCCGGATGGACGGTGCAGGACGGCGTCATGAAGAACGCCGACGGCCAGCCCTTCACCTTCGAGATCCTGCTCAGCCAGGGCTCGACCGAAGAGCAGTCGATCATCGACATCTACCTGCGCGGGCTGGAACGGCTGGGCATCGCCCCGACCGTCACGGTCGTCGACAGCGCGCAGTACAACGAACGCATCCAGACCTACGATTTCGGGATGACCTACTACCGCGTCGGCGTCTCGCTCAGCCCCGGAAACGAGCAGTACCTCTACTGGGGCGCCGACGGTGTCGAGAATCCCGGCACCAAGAACTGGATGGGCATGAATTCGCCCGCCGCCGAGGCGATGGTCGACACTCTCGTCAATTCCGAAAGCCGCGAGGATTTCGTCGCCGCGGTGCGCGCGCTCGACCGGATCCTGACCACCGGCCGCTACGTGATCCCGATCTACCAGTGGAACATTTCACGCATTGCCCATGTGAAGGAACTCAAATACCCCGACCACATTCCGATGTACGGCGACTGGGTTGGCTGGCAGCCGGACGTCTGGTGGTACGAAGAGGACTGACACGATGCGGACATGTGTATTGGCGCTGGCCTGCGCCCTCGTGGCGGGGTGCAGCCCGGTCAAGGCGGTGATCAAGGCTCCGGTCAAGATCGCCGATGCGGTGGTCGACACCGTTCTGTGACCGATGGAACGGGCCGCGGGCCGGGACCGATCGTCATGCGCGGCGACGGTCCCGGCCCGCGGCTTTTTGCTGAAAAACCGATGTATACCGGCTTCCCGGGTTGCGGTGTTTCCCGGCGCTGCTAAGGTCACCGTCGCGAGGGGCGTTTGTGGAAGGACGCCTGATGAACCTGATTGACCCGACGACCGACTGGAGAACTGCCTTGCGCGGCCTCAAGGACCGTTTTCCCCATCTCGACGAAAAGGAAATCGCCCGCTGTCCACCCGCGACACAGGCGATTGCCGAACATCTGGCCCGTCATCATGACCTGACGCCGCTCGAGGCCGAGGAAGAGCTGAAGGATTGGCTCTATATCCAGAGCCTTGCGCGACAGGCCACCGATCTCGAAGCGCATTAGGCCGGTCCTGCGTCGCGCCCGGGTCGACCGGGTCTGGCAAAACACCGCCGCACCGGGGCCTGCCCCGGCCCCTAACATTCAAACCAGCGACGTCACCCAGAGGATCGTCGCATCGTCTTCGCTGACCGAAACCACGTTGTGCCCCATGGTGGCATCGTAATAGGCGCTGTCGCCGCGCCGCATCTCGACCGGCTCGTAGAACTCGGTGTAAAGCCGGACCACCCCGGTCAGCACATAGAGGAATTCCTCGCCGTCATGGCGCACCCAGCCGTCGAATTCCTCAATTGATCGGGCGCGCACCCGCGCGCGATAGGGCAGCATGTTCTTCTTGGTCAGCCCCTCGGCCAGCAGGTCGTGCTCATAGGTGGTGGTGGCGTGCCGTGCGCCCTCGCCCGATCGCGTCATGGCCATGCGCCCGTTGACTCGCCCGCTCTTCGGCGGCGTGAACAGCTGCGGCACCGAGATGTCCAGACCCACCGCCAGCTTCTTCAGCGCGTCATAGGTGGGCGACATCTGGCCGTTCTCGATCTTCGACAAGGTTGATCGCGCCAGCCCGGCCTTCTGCGCCGCCTGCTCCAAGGTCCAGCCGTGGCCCTTGCGCAGCTCGCGCACCCTGAGCCCGAGGTCGAGCGGTTCGGTGTGCACCACCTCATCGCCGCGTCCGCGGGCGACCGAAATCAGGTGCGCATTATCCTTGCGTGTCATGGCCATGCTATAGGCAGCCGCTGCCGCGCTTGCAACTCCGCCCGCCTGTCGCTTATGCGAAGACACGTCGCCGCCGATGAGACCCGCCATGACCAGCCTCTACGATCAGGGCCCGCCCCCCGCCTGCCCCGCGCCCTTCAATCTGGCCGCTTTCGCCCTGCGCCACGCCGCCCGCCAGCCCGACAAGATCGCGCTGGCGGTGATGGGCGCGGCCGGGGCCCAACGCTGGAGCTATGCGCGGCTCGAGGCCGCGGTGCGCGGAATCGCCACCGGGCTTGCCGCGCAGGGCCTGCACCCGGGCGACCGCGTCCTCCTGCGTCTCGGCAACACGCCCGACTTCCCGCTGGCCTTTCTCGGCTGCGTCACCGCCGGGCTGATCCCGGTGCCCACCTCGGCAGAGCTGACCGCGTCCGAGACCGCGAAGCTCGTCAATATTCTGAACCCCGCCGCCGTCCTCCGCGATCCCGCCGTCGCCTGCCCGGATACGACCGCGCGCCAAATCCCGACCGCCGACCTCGCGCAGATGACCACCCTGCCCGGCGCCAATTACACGATGGGGGACCCGGACCGCCCGGCCTACATCCTCTTCACCTCCGGCACCTCCGGCACCCCCCGCGCCGTGGTCCATGCCCACCGCGCGATCTGGGCGCGGCAGATGATGGTGACCGGCTGGTACGGCCTGGATGAGACCGACCGCCTGTGCCATGCCGGCGCCTTCAACTGGTCTTTCACCCTTGGCACCGGACTGCTGGACCCCTGGGCCGCCGGGGCCACCGCGCTGATACCCGCCCCCGGCACCGATCCCGCGCTGCTGCCTCTGCTGCTCAAACGCCATGACGCCACCCTCTTCGCCGCCGCGCCCGGCATCTTCCGCAAGCTGCTGGCCGGCCCGCTGCCCGCCCTGCCGCGCCTGCGGCACGCGCTCTCCGCCGGCGAGAAACTGCCCGAAGCGATCCGCACCGCCTGGCGCGCCGCCACCGGCACCGAGATTTTCGAAGCCTATGGCATGTCCGAATGCTCTACCTTCATCTCCGCCAGGCCCGCCAATCCGGCCCGGGCCGGCATGTTGGGCACGCCGCAGCCCGGTCGCCGCATCGCCATCCGCGACGCCCAAGGCCCCGTGGCCCTGGGCGCGCCGGGCGAGATCTGCATCGCCGACAGTGACCCCGGCCTGATGCTGGAATACCTCGACGCGCCCGAGGCCACCGCCGACAAACTGCACGACGGCTGGTTCCACACCGGCGATCTCGGCCGCATGGACGATGACTTCCAGATCGCCCACCTCGGCCGTGCCGACGACATGATGAACGCCGGCGGTTTCCGCGTTTCCCCGGCCGAGGTTGAACATGCACTTCACGACACGCCCGGCCTGACCGCCATCGCCGTCACCGATGTCGAGGTCAAACCCGGCACCCGCGTGATCGCTGCCTTCTATACCGCCGACAGCGAACTCACCGACCCCCTGACCGCCCGTGCCGAGGCCACCCTCGCCCGCTACAAGCAGCCCCGGCTCTACCGCCGGCTGGACGCGCTGCCCACCGGCCCCAACGGCAAGTTGTCCCGCCGCCAGCTGCGCGATGGCTTCACCGCTTGACCGCACCTCCCCGATGCAACGTAGGCCGGGCTTCAGCCCGGCACCACCTGACCGCACCGGTGCCCCCACACCCCTCGCCATTCCCCGATCACCCTGCTAAACGCCCTGCAACCGCAGGAAAGGCGCCGCCCATGGTCAAGCTCGACATCATCTCCGACCCGATCTGCCCCTGGTGCTACATCGGCAAGACCAACCTCGACCGGGCGCTGGAAGCCGCCGGCGACCACCCCTTCACCGTCGAATGGCACCCGTTCCAGCTCAACCCCGACATGCCCACCGAGGGCATGGACCGGCGGGAATACCTCGAGACCAAATTCGGCGGCAAGGACGGCGCGGTCAAAGCCTACATGCCCGTGGTCGAACACGCCAAGACCGCCGGGCTCGACATCGACTTCGAAGCCATCCGGCGCACGCCCAACACGCTCGACGCCCACCGCGTCATCCACTGGGCCGGGATCGAGAGCAAGCAGACCGCCATGGTCTCGGCGCTGTTCAAGGCCTATTTCACCGAAGGCCGCGACATTGGCGATCACGAGACGCTGGCCGATGTCGCCGACAGCATAGGACTGGACGCGGCGGTGATCCTGCGCCTGCTGGGCACCGAGGTCGACCGGCAGGAGATCACCGACCGCGACAAGGCCTTCCGCGAAATGGGCGTCACCGGGGTGCCGACCTTCATCATCGATGGCAAGCACGCGGTGCCCGGCGCGCAGCCGCCCGAGCTTTGGGCCAAGGTCATCGCCGAGTTGAACCAGCAGGCCGGCTGACCCCGCCACCCCACACGCCCCCCGCGCCCCGGGCCTGACCCGGGGCCTCCCGGCCAGCGCCGTTCCCGGTCCTAACGGTCGGTGCACTGACGCACAGCCTGCCGCGCGTTGACGGGGATGCCTGCCTGACATAGCCCCGAGACAACCCTGCCCGCCCCGGGCGCCAAAGGATCCCCATGACCGCTCAGCGCATGTCCCAGTTCGAATTCGTGGCGATGATGGCGATCCTCGTCTCCACCGTGGCGCTTGCCGTCGACGCCATGCTGCCCGCGATGGCGCAAATCGCCGCCGACCTGACGCCAAATGCGCCCAACCGCGCCACGCTGATCGTCACCACATTCATCCTCGGCATGGGGCTGGGCACCTTCGTCGCCGGCCCGCTGTCCGACACCTTCGGCCGCAAGCCGGTGATCCTTGCCGGCGCCGCAATCTATATCCTCGGCGCCTTTCTCACCTACCGCGCGCAAACGCTCGACCTCGCCATCGCCGCCCGCATCCTGCAAGGGTTCGGCGCCGCCGCTCCACGCATCGTCACCACCGCCATCATCCGCGACCTCTATCAGGGCCGCGAAATGGCCCGCCTGATGTCTTTCGTGATGATCATCTTCACCCTCGTCCCCGCCTTCGCCCCCACCATCGGCGCGGTGCTGATCGGCTGGGGCGGCTGGCGCGCGGTCTTCCTGATGTTCATCGTCTTCGCCCTGCTGGCCTCGCTCTGGATGAGCCTGCGCCTGGCCGAGCCGCTGCCCCGCGCCGCGCGCCGCCCGCTGACCTGGGCCGCCATCGCCAGCGGCACGCGCGAGGTCTTTTCCCACGCCCCGGTCCGCACCGCCATCGCCGCGCTGGCCTTCACCTTCGGGATGCTTTTCGCCGTGCTGTCCTCGACCCAGCCGATCTTCGAAAGCTACGGCGCGGCCGATACCTTCCATCTCTGGTTCGGCTTCATCGCGCTGGTTGCCGGCACCTCGGGCTTTCTCAATTCGGCGCTGGTCATGCGTCTGGGCATGCGCTTTCTGGTCACCGTCACCCTGCTGGCGCAGGTCGCGATCTCCACCGCCATGCTGGTGCTCATGCACCTGCCGCTGCCGCCCGATGTCAGCTTCGGCCTGATCGTCTTCTGGCACATTACCATCTTCTTCCAGACCGGCATGTGCACCGGCAACCTCAACGCCCTCGCGATGGAGCCGCTGGGCGAAATCGCCGGCCTCGCCGCCAGCGTCATCGGCGCCGTGGCCACCGTCGCCTCGGTCATGCTGGCGGTTCCGGTCAGCCTCGCCTTCGACGGCACCCCCACGCCGCTGATCACCGGCATCCTGATCTTCGCCGTGGCCGCCGCCGCGCTCATGCTTCACCTGCGCCGGGTCGAGGCCCGCCTGCCCGCCTGACCCGCATCCGACCCTAAATTGCATACAATTGCATACATTGCTTCCCAAAGCGGCGGCACTAGGCTACGGGACACAGCAGATCACGATTCCCGCGAGCAGGAGCGCAGCATGACCCGGATCAAGGTAGACAACCCCATCGTCGAGTTGGACGGTGACGAGATGACCCGCATCATGTGGGACTTCATCAAGAAGAAGCTGATCGAACCCTACCTCGACATCGACCTGCTCTACTACGATCTCGGGATCGAGGAGCGCGACCGCACCGACGATCAGGTCACATTTGACGCGGCCAACAAGATCAAGGAGGTCGGCGTCGGCGTCAAATGCGCCACCATCACCCCCGACGAGGCCCGCGTCGAGGAATTCGGCCTCAAGCGCATGTACCCCTCGCCCAACGGCACCATCCGCAACATCCTCGGCGGCGTGGTGTTCCGCGCGCCGATCATCTGCCGCAACGTGCCGCGCCTCGTGCCCGGCTGGACCCAGCCCATCGTGGTGGGCCGCCACGCCTTCGGCGATCAGTACAAGGCCACCGATTTCCACTTCCCCGGCGCCGGCAAGCTGACCATGAAGTTCGTGGGCGAAGACGGTCAAGTGATCGAGAAAGAGGTCTACGACGCCCCCGAAGCCGGCGTCGCCATGGGGATGTACAATCTCGACGCCTCGATCCGCGACTTCGCCCGCGCCTCGCTGAACTACGGTCTCAATCTCGGCTGGCCGGTCTACCTGTCGACCAAGAACACCATCCTCAAGGTCTACGACGGCCGCTTCAAGGACATCTTCCAAGAGGTCTTCGATGCCGAGTTCGCCGACAAGTTCAAGGCCAAGGACATCTGGTACGAACACCGCCTGATCGACGACATGGTGGCCTCGGCGCTGAAATGGTCCGGCGGCTTCGTCTGGGCCTGCAAGAACTACGACGGCGATGTGCAGTCAGACACCGTGGCGCAGGGCTTCGGCTCGCTTGGGCTGATGACCTCGATCCTGATGACGCCTGACGGCCAGACGGTCGAGGCCGAGGCCGCCCACGGCACCGTCACCCGCCACTACCGCCAGCATCAGGCCGGCGAACAGACCTCCACCAACTCGATCGCCTCGATCTACGCCTGGACCGGCGCGCTCAAGCACCGCGCCAAGCTCGACGAGAACGTGGCGCTGCGCGCCTTCGCCGAAACGCTCGAACGGGTGATCGTCGACACGGTGGAATCCGGCCACATGACCAAGGACCTCGCGCTGCTGGTCGGCCCCGAGCAGAAATGGCTCACCACCATGGGTTTCCTCGAAAAGATCGACGAAAACCTGAACAAGGCGCTGGCCGGGTAGGACAGGAAAGAATCACGCCGCCCCATTTCCGCCACATCCCGGGGCGGCGTCGTTTCCACCCTCACACCAATCCCCGCAGGCTGCGCCCAAAGGTTCCCAGCGCGCAAAGATCGCTGCCCAAATTGCTGGAATATCGCCACAATTCGCCATGAACCTTGTCAAAACCGAGGCCAAATTCTACCCATGATCCAAGGTTCAAACAGAAAGTGGTTCCATGGTCATCCTGCTCGGTCTCGCGGCCTTCGCCGCACTCGACTGTCTGATCTTCTCCTGCTTCGTCTCCGAAGAAGACTGACACCCTCTCACACGAGTTCTCCGTAAAAAGGCCGGCCCCCTCTCACAAGCGGGCCGGCCTTTTTCCGTCCGGCGCTCCGGTCACTCCGCGTCGCGCCCCCGGAACCCGGTCGCCACCACGAACTTTTCCGAACTGTCCGACCGCGACGCCGGCGGTTTGACGTTCGCCACCTTGGTGAATTTCTGCTTCAGCAGTTTCTGCAGGTCCCCCTCGGCCCCGCCCGCCAGCACCTTGGCCACGAAGGTGCCGCCCTCGTCGAGCACGTCAAAGGCGAAATGCGCCGCCGTCTCGCAGAGGTTCATGATCCGCAGGTGATCGGTCTGCTTGTGCCCCGACGAGGCCGCCGCCATGTCCGACATCACCACATCCGCCTTGCCGCCCAGCCACTGCTTGACCTGCTCGTCCGCGCCGTCGTCCAGAAAATCCAGCACGTGGATCTCAGCCCCGGCAATCGGCTCCACCTCCTGCAGGTCGATCCCCAGCACCGTCCCCACCGCCTTGCCCGACTTCTCGCCCAGGGCGTTGACCCGCTTCACCGCCACCTGGCACCAGCCGCCCGGCGCGCAGCCCAGGTCCACCACCCGCGCGCCCGGCACCAGGAAGCGGTACTTCTCGTCCAGCTCGAGGATCTTGAAGGCCGCCCGCCCCCGGTACCCCTCGGCCTGCGCCCGTTTCACGTAAGGATCGTTCAGCTGCCGCTGCAACCAGCGCGTGGAACTCAGCTTGCGCCCCCGCGCCGATTTCACCTTGACCTTCAGGTCCCGCTGCCCGCGTCCCGAGGTGTTCTTGCCCGAAGGTGTCTTTGCCATTCCACAGCCCTTCTTCTGGCCACAAGTATCCCGGGGGTCCGGGGGCAGAGCCCCCGGTTCGCCCGAAGGGCTCATAAAGCGCGCGCAGCGCACAATGTAAATCCACCCCGTGGGGTCAGAACGGCCCGTCCTCCAGCACCCCGTCCGCCGACATCTGCGCGTAAAGCAACCCCTCGCGCAGCCCCCGATCCGCCACCGACAGCCGGTCCGTCGGCCAAGACCGCAAAAGCGCCTGCAGGATCGCCGCGCCGGACATGATCAGCGCCTGCCGGTCCTGCCCGATCCGCGGATCGCGCCGCCGTCCCTCGGGCCCCAGCTCAAGATACTGGTTGATCACCGTATCGATCTGGTCAGAGGTCATCCTGAGACCGTCCACCTTGTTGCGATCATACCGCTTCAGCCCCAAATGAGACGCCGCCACCGTCGTCACGGTCCCGCTGGTCCCCACGATCTGAAACCCCTCCCGCGCCTGCACATCCTTGTAAGGCGCGAAATCAGCGAGGTTCTCCTCGAAGAACCACGACATCAGCGCATAGCGCGCGCCGTCGTCCTCGACATCGTTGAACTGGTCGCGCAGCGTCGCCACGCCCAGCGGCACGCTGATCCAGTCCACCACGCGGGCCACCGGAAACGGGCTGTCGGCGTTCTGAAACCCGGTGTGCAGTCGCATGATCGCCCGCGGCCGGTCATGGTTGGGCACCGACGACAGGTCGATCCACACCAGTTCGGTGGACCCGCCGCCGATGTCGACCACCAGCAACTGCTCGGTCTTGGTCGACACCAGAGGCGCGCAGGAGATCACCGCCAGCCGGGCTTCCTCTTCCGGCTCGATGATGTCCAGCTTGAGCCCGGTCTCGCGGTGCACGAATTTCACCAGATCGCGGGCGTTCTTCGCGCGCCGGCAGGCCTCGGTCGCCACCAGCCGCATCCGCGTGACCCCGTGGCGCTTCAGCTTCTGGCCGCAGATCCGCATCGCCTGCACCGTGCGCCCCATCGAGGCACGCGACAGCCGGCCCGAGCGTTCCAGCCCCGATCCCAACTGCACCGATTTCGAGAAACTGTCCACGACATGAAACTGACTGCCCTTGGGTTGGGCAATCAGCATACGGCAACTGTTGGTGCCCAGGTCCAGCGCGGCATAAAGCGCGTCGGGACTGGGCGGTTTGGGCGCGGGGCTCTCAACCGGTTTCGGGAATGCGCCCGCACCTTTGGGACGCCTGGGCGCCATGATCACGCCCTCCGATATCTTGTTACCGGTCAGGATAGGGATGCGCCTGCCTCCGCGCAAGTCACCCTTTCGCGCATTTGTCAATTCATCCGCCGGCATGCGCATGACCCTGCGTCACCCTGCCGCCATGAGGACAGCTCATCATCTGCATGAGAATTATGAGCCGCATTGCGGGTTTCGCCGCGTGGCGCAAGCGCCTATCCATGCCGCATCCATCGCGCAGGTCGCACGACACACGCATGTTGTCGATATTGGAACGTGTCCGAAAGATCCCCTCGTCTAATCAGGGGGCAACCGGAGAAAGGGATTCGCATGGTTGACGTGACAGTGGTCTATTGGCGGGACATCCCGGCACAGGTCATCGTCGGCAAGGGCCGCCGGGCTGCCAAGGTGCAGCTCCCCGAGCGGTTCGAGCAGGCCATCGACCGCGCCGCCATGAAGGTTGGCGCGGACGGCACCGATGACTACCTTGCAGAGTGGCGCAAGGCCGATCCCTACCCGGTCGACGGCGAGGCGTCCGACGTGGCCACGGCGGAAGCCGCCCGGCTCGACGCGGAATACGATCGGGACCGGATCAAGGCCCTGATCGCCAACGATGGATGGGCCTGAGGCCCGCGCGTGCAAAACCCGCGCAAATTATGGGAGGCCGCAATGGCTCTGTTGAACTTCAAGCGTCGTGACACCGCTCCGGTCCACACGTCCTCGCCCGAAGTGGAAGCCTTCCTCAAGGGCTACTCCATCGAGGTGATGCCGCGCACCGCCGAAAAGGTCGAAAACTTCCGCGACCTGCTGGCCCCCGACACCCGCGTCTACATCGCCCATATCGACGGCACGCCGATCGACGACATGGTCGCCACCGCCCGCCGCCTCGCCGACGACGGCTTCCCGGTGATGCCGCACTTCCCCGCGCGCATCATCAAGGACAAGGCCACGCTGGAAAACTGGATCGCCATGTACCAGGGCGAAGCCGGCGTCGATCAGGCGCTGCTGCTGGCCGGTGGCGTCGCGGAACCGCAGGGCGACTTCGACAGCTCGATCGCGCTGATGGAAACCGGTCTCTTCGACAAGGCGGGCTTCAAGCGTCTGCACGTCGCCGGCCACCCCGAAGGCAACCGCGACATCGACCCCGACGGCAGCACGCTGAACGTTGATACCGCGCTGCGCTGGAAACAGAAGTTCTCGGAAACCACCGACGCCGAAATGGCGCTGGCGACCCAGTTCGCCTTCGACGCCAAGCCGATCATCGCCTGGGCCGACGCGCTGAAAGAGGCCGGCATCACCCTGCCCATCCACATCGGCATCGCCGGTCCCGCCAAACTGCAAACCCTGATAAAGTTCGCCATCGCCTGCGGCGTCGGCCCCTCGCTCAAGGTCCTGCAGAAACGCGCCATGGACGTGACCAAGCTGCTCCTGCCCTACGAGCCCACCGACGTGGTGACCGAACTGGCGCTGCACAAGGCGAAGAACCCCGATTTCAACATCGAGCACGTGCACTTCTTCCCGCTCGGCGGCATCAAGGCCAATGCGACATGGGCCATCGACAACGGCGGCGAAGCCACCCGCCCGGTCAACGCGCACTAATCCGACCTGCAAGGACACGTCATGCCCGCGCTGCTTTTCGATCTCGACGGCACCATGCTCAACTCGGACCCGATCCACATGGGCGTGTTCGAAGAGCTCTGGACCGCGCGCGGGCTGGAGTTCTCTGAAGCCTTCTACATGGATCATGTCCATGGCCGGCTGAACGTCGATGTCTTCGCCGAGTTCCTGCCGGACGAGGCCGATCCGCAGGCGCTTTCGGAATGGAAGGAAGCGCAGTTCCGCGACCGCCTGCCCCGTCCCTACCCGGCGATGCCCGGCGTGGACACACTGATCGCGAAAGCCGTCGCCGAGGACTGGCCCCGCGCCATCGTCACCAATGCCATGCGTCCAAATGCCGAGGCCATGCTGGGCGCCGTGGGCCTGCGCGAGCATTTCGACGTCATCGTCATCGGCGAGGAATGCCCCCGCGGCAAACCCGATCCGTACCCGTACCAAGAGGCGATGCGCCAACTCGGCGTCACGCCCAACGAGGCCATCGCCTTTGAGGACAGCCCTTCGGGCACCCGCGCCGCCCGCTCATCCGGCGCCTATACCGTGGGCATCCGCTCGGGCCTCGATGACCACACGCTGCGCCAGGCCGGCGCCCACATCACGATGCAAGATTTCAATGACCCAGCGCTGCCAGCCATACTGGAGCGCTTCACAGGAGTAGCCGCATGACCCGGACCATCGTCGAGTCGAAGACCAAAACCGCCGTGATCGGCTTTGACGAACCGTTCTGCGTCATCGGCGAACGGATCAACCCCACCGGCCGCAAGAAGCTGGCCGCGGAACTGGAAGCCGGCGATTTCTCGACCGTCGAAAAGGACGCCATCGCGCAGGTCGCCGCCGGTGCCAACGTGCTGGATGTCAACGCCGGCGTGGTCTACAACTCCAACCCCAACCCGAACGAGACCGAGCCGCCGCTGATGCGCAAGATGCTGCAACTGGTGCAGGGTCTTGTCGACGTGCCGCTCTGCATCGACTCGTCGGTCCCCGGCGCGCTCGAGGCCGGGCTGGAAACCGTCGAGGGCCGCCCGCTGCTGAACTCCGTCACCGGCGAGGAAGAGCGCCTCGAGGTGATCCTGCCACTGGTCAAGAAATACAACGTGCCCGTGGTGGCGATCTCCAACGACGACACCGGCATCAGCGAAGATCCCGACGTGCGCTTCGCCGTCGCCAAGAAGATCGTCGAGCGCGCCGCCGATTTCGGCATTCCCGCGCATGACATCGTGGTCGACCCGCTGGTCATGCCGATCGGCGCCATGGCGACCGCCGGCAAGCAGGTCTTCACCCTTGTCCGCCGGCTGCGCGACGAACTGGGCGTGAACACCACCTGCGGCGCCTCCAACATCTCGTTCGGCCTGCCCAACCGCCACGGTATCAACAACGCCTTCCTGCCGATGGCCATGGGCGCAGGCATGACCTCCGCCATCATGAACCCCATCGCCCTGCCGGTGCCCGCCTCCAAGATTGCCGAGAAAAAGGCCGAGGTCGCCGCCTCGGGCCTCATTCTGCCCGACGACATGGACGACGAGACCTTCTGCCAGCTCTTCGGCCTCGGCTCCACCGAAGCACGCCCCGGCTCGGAAATGGAGGCCATCCGCGCCGCCAACTTCCTCACCGACAACGACCCCCACGGCACCGCCTGGATCGCCTCGAACAAGGTCGCCCCAAAAGCCGGCCACGAAGGCCGCGGCCGCGCCGGACGCACCGGCGGACGGCGACGGAGGGCATAGCTCTCCTTTGTTCCGTTCTCCGATTTCTGCGAGGGGTTGTCCGCACAGGTCGGCCCCCTGCTGGTTTCGGGTGCGCACCGAGTGGCTCGTGTCGGCAATGGCCTTTCCGAGCCCTTCGCGGCATGGAATGGCGTGTTGAAACCCAGCGAGGCAGCAGCCTTGCACGGCCCCCTTTTGCTTCTTTTTTGTATCGAACTCTGCTGTATTGCGGTAGGATTTTACCGCGAGGGAAATTGATTGCGGGGGACAATGCATGGTTGCCATCAATGGCGAAAGACTAGCTGCCCACATTGAGGGCGATTTCGTCGTATTCCTGATCGGTGCGCGATTGAATAAATGGTGGCAGGTTCGAGACATGATCTGGTTCTCGAGAACAATGCCGAAGATGCTCAAGGAGCTTTCAGCGCTGCCACGCGACGAAACCGGATTTCTTGGCTTTCAAACCCTGAGCATGTTGGTGAATGTCCAGTACTGGCGCAGTTTCTCTCATCTGGAAGCATACGCACGTTCCAAGGATCACGAGCACTTCCCTGAATGGATCGAATTTAACCGGCGTTACAAGACCCGGCGGGGCGATGTCGGGATTTGGCATGAAACATACTTGGTGCGGGACGGCGCTTACGAGGCGGTCTATTCTGGCATGCCAGCTTACGGCCTCGGGAAAGCCGGGGAACTTGTGCCCGCAACAGGAAGTCGCGAAGGGGCCAGGCAACGCCTCGGGGCCGGCGCGTGAATGGATACGGATGCTCCGAGTGTGTATTTGAGCGTCGGCTTGGTCCGCATGGCTGCCACATGACGCGATCTGCGGCTTAGGCGGGCAATCATTCCCCTGCTGTCATCCGAAGGTAAGCGCTCGTAGGGTGGGCACTTCAGCCCACCTTTCACTCGCCACGTCTAGCGCCCCTCGTACTGCGCCGGACGCTTCTCCATGAAGGCCAGCACACCCTCCTTGAAATCCCGCGTCTGTCCGCACTTGCCCTGCAGCCGCGCCTCCAGCAGCAGCTGTTCCTCAAGATCGTTGTCGAACGACGCCCGCATCGCCGCCTTCACGTGCCGGTAGGTCTCGGTCGGGCCCTTCGCCAGATGCGCCGCCCGCGCCTTCCAGTGGCCGTCAAAGGCGTCGTCCTCGACCGCCTCCCAGATCATCCCCCAGTCGTCCGCCTGCCGGGCGCTGATCTTGTCGGCAAAAAGCGCCGCGCCCATCGCCTTGGCCGCCCCCATCTGCCGCGGCAGCCAATAGGTCCCGCCGGCGTCGGGGATCAGCCCGATCCGGGTGAACGCCTGCAGAAAGAACGCCCGCTCGGTCGCGATCACCACGTCCGCCGCCAGCGCCAGGTTCGCGCCCGCGCCGGCGGCCGCGCCGTTCACCGCCGAGATCGTCGGCACCGGGCACTCGTAGATCGCCCGCAGCATCGGCACGTATTCGTCGCGCAGCACCCGCTCGAGGTCCATCGTCGCCATCGACCGCGCGTCGCCCAGATCCTGCCCCGAGCAGAAGCAATCGCCCGCCCCGGTCATCACCACAACCCGTGCCTTTTCGCCGCCCGCGCGCACTGCGTGGGTGATCTCGGCGCGCATCTGCGTGTTCAGCGCGTTCATCACGTCCGGACGGTTCAGCGTCAGGACAGCAATGTCATCCGCGATCTCAAAGGTAATGGCCTCGTACTGCATGTCCTGCTCTCCGGCTGTCTCGTGTTGCCGCGGAGACTGGCCCAAGCCCGACGCCGAGACCAGTGCAAACGCGGCGTCACGCCGCCGCCCGCCGCCAATCCTCCAACGCCGGATTGGCATCGCGCGCGGGCGCCGCGTCCGGGTGCGCCAGCGCATCCAGCGTGCGCAGGTTGTCCACCACCTGCGGCACCCGCGCCACCTGCCCCGCGATCTCGCGCTGGAACTCCTGCCCCTTGGCCTGGTGGCGCGCTCCGAAATAGAAGCTGACGATCGCGCCCAGCAGCCACCAGAGCGGTTCCGGCACCAGCGCAATGCCCTGCATCCGCGCCGCGAACCAGACCGGATCGACCATCGCCGCCACGAACAACCCCAGCGTTCCCAAGGCCATCGCCGGCCGCGGCAGCCGGTTGACCGCATCCATCAGCCGGTCGAACCAGCCGCGCCGCGCGACCCGGAATTCCCGCGCGAACTGCTCCAGCGTGGCGCCGCGCAGCACGGCCTCGCGCCCCGCACCCTTCTCGGCATTCTCGCGGAACACCTCGACCGTCTCGGTCAGCGCATTGCGGCCGCCGCCGAAGACCGTGCCCAGCAATGTCTCGATCAGCCCCATGCCGCCACCCGCCTGCCGAACTCCGCCTCCGTCATGTGATAGCGCGGCGAGATGAACTCCTCCGCCCGCCTGATCCAGCCGCCCTTGCCGCCGGCCCGCGTGCGCGCGTATTTCCGCGACGCGGCGCGCCTGTCCGCCAGCCGGAAATAATAGTTCCGCCGGGCGATCCCGTAGGCATCGGCGAAATGCTTCGGCCCCGCCACATCCGCCTGCGCCGCCGCGGTGGCGGTCTGCGGCCCGATCACCCCGTCGACAGTCACCGCATGTCCCATGTCCCGCAGCAGCCGTTGCAGGATCTTCACCGCGTGGCTGCCGGCGTTGACATACATGTCGAAGACGCTCGGCTGGATCGACGTTGGAAGCCGCGCGATCCCCGGTTTCACGAAGTAGTGCCGGATGAAGATATCCACCGCCTGATCCCGGCTGAGCCGCCTGACGTCCTCGACATCGACATCCCCGTCGCCATCGAGGTCCAGCCCCAGCCGGCGCATGGTATGGATGGTCACGCCAAAATTCGTCGCGCCCCCCGGATCGTCCGGATCGTTCACAAACCCACCCTCGCGGGCAATGATCTCACCGGCAATCTGCCTGACAGAAAGTTGCTGCATCTTGGCCTCGCTCGCCTGTTGTTGCAGGCAAAGCGTCGTCCAAGGGCAGTTAACGCCGGCTCATCCGACCGTACGGTCCGCGCCACATCGTAGGATGGGTGCTCAGCACCCATCCTACCGCAGGTTATCCTTCCGGTTCCTGATAGACGCCCTGTTCCTTCAGCGCGTCCACCACTTCGCGCGGCATGTAGGTCTCATCATGTTTGGCAAGGATTTCCGAGGCTTCGAAGACACCGTTCACGTAGGTCCCGGTGCCCACCATGCCCTGGTTTTCTGCAAAAAGGTCCGGCAGCATTCCCTTGTAGGACACCGGCACCACCGCATTGCCGTCGGTCACGCGGAACTGCACCCGATTGTCCTCGCCCTGCGCCAGCGAGCCTTCCTCGACCAGCCCGCCGATCCGGAACACCTCGGTTTCGCGCGGCGGGTCTTCCACCACCTGCGTCGGCGAACGGAAGAAGTTGATTCCGTCCCGCATCGCATAGCCGATCAGCCCCGTGGCCAGCACCAGCGCCACCGCGGCAATCGCGACGATCTGGATTCGCCGCTGCTTCTTAAGGTTCTTCATCAGCTTCCCCTCACGGGAACAGAGGTGCCAGCATCAGCCCCTCGGTTTCCTCGATCCCCAGCATAAGATTGGCATTCTGAAGCGCTTGTCCAGAGGATCCCTTACACAAGTTGTCGAGCACGACGACGACGATCGCCCGGCCGTCGATGCGGTCGCCGGTCACGCCCACATGCACGAAGTTCGACCCCCGCACATGGTGCGTGCTGGGCGTCTGCCCAAATGGCAGCACCTCGACAAAGGGCTCGTCCGCGTAGGCGCTGACAAAAGTCTCGTGCACCTGCCCGGCGTCGCCGCTCACGTAGGTCGTCGCCAGAATGCCCCGGTTCACCGGCAACAGGTGCGGCGTGAACTGCACCTTCACCTCCCGCCCCGCCAGTTTCGAGAATTCCTGGTCGAACTCGCCCAGATGCCGGTGCGTGCCGCCCACGGCATAGGCATTGTAACCCTCTGACAACTCTGCATGAAGCAGGTTCTCCTTCAGGCTCCGCCCGGCCCCGGAGACGGCACATTTCATGTCCAGAATGATGTCGTCCAACCCGATCACGCCCGCGGCAATCAATGGCCGCAGGGCGAATTGCCCGGTCGCCGCGTTGCACCCGGTCCCGGCCACCAGCCGCGCGTTCCGGATCTCGTCGCGATAGAACTCGGTCAGTCCATAGACCGCCTCGCCCTGCATCTCCACCGCGCCATGCGCGTTGCCGTACCACGTCTCGTAGGCCGCCGGATCGCGCAGCCGGAAATCGGCGCTCAGATCGACGATCTTCAGGTCCCTTGGCAGATCGCGGATCACCTCCTGGCTGGTCTTGTGCGGCAGGGCGCAGAAGCACAGGTCGATCTCCGCAAAATCGATCTGGTCAAGCGTCACCAGATCCGGCAGCGCCAGATGCCGCAGATGCGGAAACACATCCGCCATCTTCATCCCGGCCTTGCGGTCGGCTCCCAGCGCGGCGATCTCCATGTCCGGGTGGGTGGCGATCAGCCGGATCAACTCGGCCCCGGTATAGCCCGACGCGCCAATGATTGCGATTTTCTTGCTCATGCGTTCTCTCCCGACATGGGGGTATTCGTGGAATTGGGGGCTTTTGTACAAAACCGGGGGTGGTTTTGTACAAATTGTACAAAACTCGCTCAGGCTCTGTCGAAGTCGATCTGTCGTCGCAGGAACCGCGTCGCGCCTGCGCTCACCCGCTTCGGATCCCCGGTCGTCAGAAACCGAGTCTCGCCTGCCTCGCCCCGCATCTCCGGACGCCGTTCAAGGTAATCCGCAAGGCTCTCCGCCACGATCTCGGCCTGGCTGAACACCTTCACCTGCGGCCCCAGCGCCTCCTGGAACACGTCGACCATCAGCGGATAATGCGTGCAGCCCAGCACCGCCGCCTCCGGCTCCGGCATCTTGCGTTTCAACGCATCCACATGGCTGCGCACCAGCGCCTCGGCGAGGATCAGGTCGCCCTCCTCGATGGCGTCCACCACCCCGCCGCAGGCCTGGGTCTCGACGTCTACCCCTATGGCGCGAAACGCCAATTCCCGCTGGAAGGCCCGGCTCGACACGGTCGCCGGCGTGGCAAAAAGCGCCACATGCTTCACCGCCACTTCGCGCGGCGGCGACTGGTCGCCCCATTGCCGCTCGGTCAGCGCCTCGATCATCGGCACGAAGACGCCCAGCACCCGCTTGCCCTGCGGAACCCCGGCCTCCTGCATCTTGCGCAGCGAATTCGCGCTCGCCGTGTTGCACGCCAGGATCACCAGGTCGCAGCCCTCGGACCAGAGCCGTTCCACCCCGGCCCGCGTCAGCGCCAGAATGTCATCCGCCTTGCGCACCCCGTAAGGCGCATTCGCGGAATCGGCGTAATAGACGAAGGGCACCTCCGGCAGCCGTTTCGCCACCACGTCCCAGACCGTCAGCCCGCCAAGGCCACTATCGAAAATTCCAACTGCCATAAGCACTTACGACTTGCGCCGCTCCTCGAATTCGAACCCGTAGTCATAGGATTCATAAGGTGTCGGAGACAGCTCATACGTGGCTTTGCGAAGGAAATCCATCATTGCCCGCCCGTCCCTGGCCCGCGCCTGCAATTCCCCCGGGTCGATCGGCGCGCCGATCGCCACCCGCACCGGCGTGTTCACCCGCCGCCGGAACTCCTGGATCAGCAGCCCCATGCGCAACGTCACGTGCAGATGGCTCGCCAACTGGAACAGGCGCGAGGTATGGCCGTCGAAGTAGATCGGGACGACGGCGGCGCCGGACTTGGCGATCATCCGCGCCGTGAAGGTGCGCCAACCCGGATCCATGGGCCTTTTGAACGGCTTGGCCGCCGTGCTTACAGTGCCGCCGGGAAAGATGCCGATGGCGCCGCCGCCCGACAGGTAGTCCAGCGCCCGCTTCCGCGTCTCGATGTTAAGCCGCACCGCCTCCTTCGTCTCGCCGAAATCCACCGGAAGGATCACCCGGTCCAGTTCCTCGGCCTTGCGGAATACCGCGTTCGCGAGGATCCGGAAATCGCCCCGCATGACCGACAGGATGTGCCCCATCATCAGCCCGTCGAGGATGCCGTAGGGATGGTTTGCCACCACGATCAGCGGCCCGTCCCGTGGGATGCTGTCCAGCGTGCCCGAAGTCACCTCCAGCCCCAGCCCGTAGCGTTCGACCATGACCTGCCAGAAATCCTGCCCCCCGGCCACGGCCAGATCATAGCCCTCCGCCCGCCGGATCAGGTCCAGCCGCCCGGTGGCGTTCTCCATCAACCGGATCAGGGCCCGACCGCCGCGCGTCCCGGCGGACCAGGCATATGAGATATCGCGGGCGACCTGCCTCCGGGCCGACATGGCTGCGCACCTTCCTTGCCGTTCGACAGGCACTTAGACCGCATCCAACCCGCCCGTCACGCAAAAAGCGGCGCCACGTTCCCGCGGCGCCGCCCAATGCTTCTTCGGTTTACAGATATCCCGGGGGGTCCGGGGGGCTGGCCCCCCGGGCTGTCGGCACGCGCAGGCGTGGCGAAATCCCTTCCAGATCAGTCTATTCCGCGGCCTTCTTCATCTCGGGTCCACCGGCGCGGATCACCGCCAACAACTCCTCGCGCCGTTTCGCCGCCTTGGCCTCGTTCGCGGCCTTCACCGGACCGAAGCCGCGGATCTCCAGCGGCAGACGCGCCAGTGCGATCACCGCGTCGCGGGTGTCGGCGTTCAGTTTGGGCATTACCTCGTTGAGGTCGGCTTCGTATTGCGCGATCAGTGCCCGCTCCATCCGCCGGTCCTTCTGGTAGCCGAAGACGTCCAGCGGCGTGCCGCGCAACGCCTTCAGCTTCGCCAGCACCTTCAGCGGCCCCAGCATCCATTCGCCGAACTGCCGTTTCTGCGGCCGCCCGTCCGAGCCTTCGCGGCTCAGCACCGGCGGCGCCATGTGGAAGGTCATCTTGAAGTCGCCGTCGAACGTGCCCTTCGCCTTCTCCCGACTGTCGAGCAGAAGCCGCGCGACTTCGTATTCATCCTTGTAGCTGAGCAGCTTGTGATAGCCGAGCGCCACCGCTTCGCGCAGGTCCTTGTCCTCGATCGCATCGACACGCGCGCGGTATTTCCGCGCTAGCCGCTTGCCCTGATAGGCGGTCAGGTGATCCGCGCGGAACGCGATCCGCTCGTCCAGCGACTTCGGCAGTTGCACCACCGTCGGCTTGGCCATCTCGTCGGCCTCGGCCGGATGCAGCGCCGCCCAGCGGCCGATCTCGAAGGCGCGGCTGTTGCGTTCGACCGCCTGTCCGTTCAACTCGATCGCCTTCAGGATGGCGTCATGGCTCAGCGGCACGAGACCCTTCTGCCAGGCCGCGCCGAACAGAATCATGTTCGAATAAATCGAATCGCCCATCACGGCCCGCGCCAATTCGCTGGCGTCGAACATCGTCAGCCGATCCTTCAGCCGCGCTTGAAGAGCAAGCTGTAACCTGTCGGACGGAATGGAAAATTCCGTGTTCCGCGTGAAGTCGCCGGTGATGATCTCATGGCTGTTGACCACGCCCCCGGTGCGCCCTTCGCGCATCAGCCCGATGGTCTTGGCCCCGGCCGAAACCACCAGATCGCCGCCGATCAGCGCATCCATCTCGCCGGTCGCCACGCGGATGGCGCTGATGTCGCCCGGTTTCTCGGCCAGCCGGCAGTGGATCGCCACCGCGCCACCCTTTTGCGCCAGCCCGGCCATTTCCATCATGCCTGCGCCCTTGCCGTCGATCTGCGCCGCCTGCGCCATGACCGCGCCGATGGTCACCACCCCGGTGCCGCCGACGCCGGTGATGACGACGTTGTGGGTGCCATTGATCGCCGGAAGCTTGGGCTGCGGCAGGTGCGGCAGGTCCAATTCCTGCGTCGCGCCCTTGCGGACCTTCGCGCCCTCCAGGGTGAGGAACGACGGGCAAAATCCTTTCAGGCAAGTGAAATCCTTGTTGCAGGCCGACTGGTCGATGGCCCGTTTGCGGCCCAGCTCCGTCTCTTCCGGCACCACGGCCACACAGTTGGATTGCACCCCGCAATCGCCGCAGCCCTCGCAGACATCGGTGTTGATGAACACCCGCTTGTCGGGGTCGGGAAACTTGCCACGCTTGCGCCGGCGCCGCTTTTCGGCAGCGCAGGTCTGGATATAGACGATGGCCGAAACGCCCTCGATCTCGCGGCATTGCTTCTGCACGTTCTCCATCTCGGCACGCTCAAGGGTTTCAATGCCTTGCGGGAACTTCTTCAGGTCAACGTCTTCCTTTTCGTCGTAGACCACGAAGACGTTCTTTACGCCCATCGCCTGCAATTCACTGACGATGCGGTAGGGCGACAGATCGCCCTCGTTCGGCTGGCCGCCGGTCATCGCTACGGCGTCGTTGTAGAGAATCTTGTAGGTGATGTTGGTGCCCGCCGCCAAAGCCGCGCGGATCGCCAGCGATCCCGAGTGGTTGTAGGTGCCGTCGCCGAGGTTCTGGAACACGTGGCCGGTGTTGGAGAACGGCGCCTCGCCGATCCAGTTCGCGCCCTCGGCCCCCATGTGGGTGAATCCGGTCGTCTCACGGTCCATCCATTGCACCATGTAGTGACAGCCGATACCGGCGTAGGCGCGGCTGCCTGCGGGCACCTTGGTCGAGGTGTTGTGCGGGCAACCGGCGCAGTAATAAGGCAGCCGCGACGCGATTTCGGGCGCGTTGTCCCCGGCGCGCGCCTCGTTCAGCGATGCCAGCCCGGCACGGATGCCATCGGTACCGCGGCCCTCTTCGATCAGGATCTCGCCCAGCTTCTCGGCGATCCAGATCGGGTCCAGCGCGCCGCGTGTCGGGAACAGTTCCTCGCGATGCATCCCGCCGGCGCCGCCCTTGTACCAGCCATAGACACGGCGGCCCTGGCGGTCGTCGAAGATCGCCTCCTTGACCTGCACCTCGATCAGCTTGCGCTTTTCCTCGACGATAACGATCAGGTCCAGACCCTCGGCCCAGTCGTGGAAGCCCTTCATGTCCAGCGGGAAGGTCTGGCCGACCTTGTAGGTGGTGATGCCCAGCCGCTCGGCCTCGTCCGCATGGATATTGAGCAGGCTCATCGCATGCGTCAGGTCCAGCCAGTTCTTGCCTGCCGCGACGAACCCGATCTTGGCCCCCGGCTTGCCCCAGACCCGCTTGTCCATCTTGTTGGCGTGGGAAAACGCCTCGGCGGCGAAGCGCTTGTAGTCGATCATCCGCGCTTCCTGCGCGTGCGGCGTGTCGCCCAGCCGGATGTTCAGACCGCCCTCGGGCATGTCGAACGGCGGCAGCACGAAGGATTTGCGGAACGGATCGCCATCGACCACGGCGGTGGTCTCGATGGTGTCCTTCATCGTCTTGAGGCCGACCCAGAGGCCGGAAAACCGAGACAGGGCAAAGCCATAGAGCCCGTAGTCGAGGATCTCCTGCACCCCCGCCGGGCTGACGGTCGGCATATATGCATCGACCAGCGCCCATTCCGACTGGTGCAGCACGGTCGAGCTTTCGCCGGTGTGGTCGTCGCCCATCGCCATCAGCACGCCGCCAAGCGCCGAGGTGCCTGCCATGTTGGCATGGCGCATCACGTCGCCCGACCGGTCCACCCCCGGCCCCTTGCCGTACCACAGGCCGAAGACGCCGTCGTACTTGCCCTCGCCGCGCAGCTCCGCCTGTTGCGAACCCCAGAGCGCGGTGGCCGCCAGATCCTCGTTCAGGCCCGGGTTGAAGGTGATGTCCGATCCCGCCAGCCACTTGCCGGCCTTCATCATCTGCAGATCGACCGCGCCCAGCGGCGAGCCGCGATAGCCGGTCACGTACCCGGCCGTGTTGTGCCCGGCATTGGTGTCGCGCGCCTTCTGCGCCATCATCAGCCGCACCAGCGCCTGAGTGCCGTTCAACAGCACCGGCGATTTCGTCAGATCGAACCGGTCATTCAGTGAGATGTTCTGCTCGCTCATCGACCCCTCCCAAGGTGGCTGGCTACTTTCAATATAGCGTTATATTAGGTCACAATTACTGACCTTACTAGGAAAACTTTTGTGAGAGGGCTATGTTAGCGTTAGCTCGGAGGATATTAGGTTTTTCTTGCTATTCTCGGGCGCATCTATAACGAAAGCGATCTTATGGATTGGGATAAACTCAGAATCTTTCACGCCGTGGCGGACGCCGGCAGCCTGACCCACGCGGGTGAGGTGCTTCACCTGTCGCAATCGGCTGTCAGCCGCCAGATCCGCGCGCTTGAGGAAAGCCTGAACACCACGCTGTTCCACCGTCACGCGCGGGGCCTGATTCTCACCGAGCAGGGCGAACTGCTGTTTGACGCCACGTCGTCGATGAACAAGCGGCTCGAAGCCGCCGCCGCCCGCATCCGCGACGCCGAGGAAGAGGTCTTCGGCTCGCTCCGCGTCACCACCACCACCGGGTTCGGCTCGCTCTGGCTGGCGCCCCGTCTGGCCAAGCTTTACGAAAAGTACCCCGACCTTAACATCGACCTGATGCTGGAAGAGCGGGTGCTCGACCTGCCGATGCGCGAGGCCGATGTCGCCATCCGCATGAAGGAACCCAGCCAGGCCGACCTCGTGCGCAAGCGGCTGATGAGCGTCTGGATGCGGCTGTATGCGTCGCCGGAGTACCTTGAAAAGAACGGCCGCCCCGCCGCGCTGAGCGATCTGGAGACCCATCGCCTGATCTGCCAGCGGACTGATTCTACCCAGGTCGGCGCCGGGGCAAGCTTCGTACAGACCCTGCTGACCAACAACCTGCGGTCGACGCTCAACGTCAATAACTACTTCGGTGTGCTGCAAGCGGTGATCAACAACCTCGGAATCGGGGTGCTGCCGCATTACGTGACCGAGGATTTTCCCGCGCTCGAACGTGTCCTGCCGGACGAGGAAAGCGCCGAAATCCCGGTATTTCTTGCCTACCCGGAAGAACTTAGGCAATCTCGCCGCATCGCGGCGTTCCGCGATTTCGTGCAGGAAGAAATCTTTGCCTATCGTCGCCAGATGCGCGATCAAAGCTGAGAAATCGCTCTGGCGCACATAAAATGGCCACGAAAAAGTGAGGTATGCGTGCAACGCATATCCACTATGCTGCAAGTGCGGCATGAATTTTCTTGATCGGGTCGGCTCTGCCTACTAATTGGTCTGTATGAAGTTTGATTGCGCACTCGCGCCAGACTTCATACCTCCCTGTTGGACTTCGGCCGAGCTTAGTGCTCGGCCTTTTTTTTTGGCTGCCGCTCAGTTGAGCAACCTCCCCGCCCATCCGCACGAAATTTCCGCACCGGCCCGCGCCATCATGTGCCAGGCCAGAACCTGGTTGCTTGACAACACCGGCTTGCCGATCCGCTGTTCGATCTCGGCAATCGCATCCAGCGTGCGCAGATTGGTGCAGGACATGAACAGCGCCTCGCACCCCGGGTCGGACCCCAAGTCGCAGGCCGCCGCCACCAGCGACCCGCGGTCGATCCGCGCCACCCGGGTTTCCTCGGCCTCGTCGAAGGTGCCGAACACCGGGGTTTCCACCCCGTCCGCCGCCAGAACCCGGCGCAGCGTCTCGGACACATGCTCCACGTAGGGCGACAGCAGCCCCAGCCGTGACACGCCCAGATGCGCGCAGGCCGCGATCAGTGCGCTCACCGGCTCGGTCACCGCTGCCGTCGTGCAGCCCGCCTTGACCAGTTCCGCGATCCGCGCTGCGCCGATCACCGACGTGCCCGAGGTACAGCCGTACCCAACCACGTCGAACCGAACCGGCGGCGGCAACAGCGCCGCCACCTCGGTCAGCCGCGCCTCCATCGCGGCCAGCGTCTCGGGCGTGACCTCCGGGGCCGAAGGGACACGGGTGACATACAGGGCGACACCGGTCCCGGGCAGCAAGCGGCGAAAGTCGTGCTCTATGGTCTCGTCTGCCTGCAACACCACCAGCCCGAGGTTGGCCTTGGTGCCAATGGGCGGCCCAAGCTCGAACGGCAGCACCCGCGTCATCGCCGCATCTCGTCAATGGTCATGCGCATCCCTCACCGCGCCACGAAACGCCGAAACCGCGACCCCGTCAATCCCTGCAAGGCGCATTGCCCCCATCCCGCCCATGGCGTAAACGGTGCGCGACATCATCCCCGGGGGAACATTCGCACGATGCAGGAACCATCCATCACGCCCGATCTGATCGCCGCCCATGGGCTCAGCCCCGACGAGTATGACCGCATCCTCGAGATCATCGGACGTGAGCCGACCTTCACCGAGCTGGGCATCTTCTCGGCGATGTGGAACGAGCATTGCTCCTACAAGTCCTCGAAGAAATGGCTCCGCACCCTGCCGACCACCGGCCCGCAGGTGATCTGCGGCCCCGGCGAGAACGCCGGCGTGGTGGATATCGGCGACGGTCAGGCGGTGGTCTTCAAGATGGAAAGCCACAACCACCCCTCTTATATCGAGCCTTATCAGGGCGCGGCCACCGGCGTGGGCGGCATCCTGCGCGACGTCTTCACCATGGGCGCGCGGCCGATCGCGGCGATGAACTCGCTCAGCTTCGGCGAGGTCACGCACCCCAAGACCAAGCAACTGGTCAATGGTGTGGTCGAAGGTGTCGGCGGCTACGGCAACTGTTTCGGCGTGCCCACCGTCGGCGGCGAGTTGCGCTTCGACGCGGCCTATAACGGCAACTGCCTGGTCAACGCCTTCGCCGCCGGTCTGGCCGACGCGGATGCGATCTTCTACTCGGCGGCCTCGGGAGTCGGCATGCCCGTCGTCTACCTCGGCGCGAAGACCGGTCGCGACGGCGTTGGCGGGGCGACCATGGCCTCGGCCGAGTTCGACGAGACCATCGAGGAAAAGCGGCCCACCGTGCAGGTCGGCGACCCGTTCACCGAAAAGCGCCTGATGGAAGCGACGCTGGAGCTGATGCAGACCGGTGCGGTCATTTCGATCCAGGACATGGGTGCCGCCGGTCTCACCTGCTCTGCCGTCGAAATGGGCGACAAGGGCAAGCTCGGCATCCGGCTCGATCTCGAAAAGGTGCCGGTGCGCGAAGACAGCATGTCCGCCTACGAGATGATGCTGTCGGAGAGCCAGGAACGCATGCTCATGGTCCTGCGCCCGGAAAAGGAAGCCGAAGCCAAGGCCGTCTTCGACAAGTGGGACCTCGACTTCGCCATCGTCGGCGAGACCATTGCCGAGGACCGCTTCCTCATCATGCTCAACAACGAGACAAAGGCCGACCTGCCGCTGTCGCAGCTGGCCTCGACCGCCCCCGAATACGACCGCCCGTGGGAGCCGACGCCGCAGGCCGAGCCGCTTTCGGACGTGCCCACCATCGACGGTCTCGACGGGCTGAAGGCGCTGCTCGCCTCGCCCAACTACTGCGCCCGCAACTGGGTGTTTGAGCAATACGACAGCCAGGTCATGGCCGACACCATCCGCCAGCCCGGCCAGGGCGCCGGCATCATCCGCGTTCACGGCACCAGGAAGGCGCTGGCCTTCACCTCCGACGTGACGCCCCGCTATGTCTTCGCC
This sequence comes from Litorisediminivivens sp. KMU-197, assembly GCF_056858395.1. NCBI lineage: Bacteria > Pseudomonadati > Pseudomonadota > Alphaproteobacteria > Rhodobacterales > Paracoccaceae > Litorisediminivivens > Litorisediminivivens sp. KMU-197. The sequence continues at coordinate 876,593 of NZ_JBXEQG010000001.1, forward strand.
AACCCGGTCGAAGGCGGCAAGCAGGCCGTCGCGGAAGCCTACCGCAACCTGACAGCGGTGGGCGCCAAGCCCTTGGCCACGACCGACAATCTCAACTTCGGCAACCCCGAAAAGCCGCGGATCATGGGCCAGTTCGTCGGTGCCATCAAGGGCATCGGTGAGGCCGTCGCCGCGCTCGACATGCCGATCGTGTCGGGCAACGTGTCGCTCTATAACGAAACCGACGGCACCGGCATCCTGCCCACGCCCACCATCGGCGCCGTGGGGCTGATCGACGACGCGGACCACGCCATCACCGGCACCGCCCGCGAAGGCCATGTCCTTCTGATGCTGGGCGAGGTCGAGGGCCACCTGGGCCGGTCCGCCCTCCTGGCCGAGGTGTTCAACCGCACCGACGGTGACGCACCCCGCGTCGATCTGGAGGCCGAGCGCCGCGCCGGCGATTTCATCCGCGACAACCGCGACTGGATCGACGCCTGCACCGATATCTCCGACGGCGGGCTCGCACTGGCCGCCTTTGATCTGGCCGAGGCCGGTAACGTGGGCCTCACCCTCGATGTCACCGACACGCCGGGCCTGTTCGGCGAGGATCAGGGCCGCTACCTGATCGCCTGCAGCTTCGACAAGGCCGAGGCGCTGATGATCGCCGCTGGCAAGGCCGAGGTTCCGCTGGTCACGGTCGGCAAGTTCACCGGATCCGAGGTCCGCATCGGCACCTCCTCCGCGCCGCTGGCCGAGCTGCGCGAGGTGTCCCGCGGCACCCTGCCCGCGCTTTTCGGCTGACCCATGCAGCGCCGCCTGACGTTCCTGATCGGCGCGCACAAGACCGCCTCGACGCACCTGCAACGCTCGCTGACGGCACAGCGCGGCGTGCTGCACGGTGCGGGTATCGGCGTCATCGGCCCGATGCCCATCGGTGGCGACATCCTGCCGTTGTCGGACCTGCTGCGCGGCCGCGCCGACCCGGCGCTGCTGGCGCTGGCCGCCGAAGGGTTTCTGGCCAAACACGCCGATGAGCACCGTGAGGTGCTGCTGATGAACGAAAACATCCTCGGCATGTCGCTGGCCCCTGAAATGGCGCTGCGCGACGATCAGCTCTACAAGCACGCACCGGGGCGGGTGAAACGTGTGCTGAACCTCTTCGACGGCCACGAGGTCCGGGTGGGCCTCGCGGTGCGCAACCCCGCCGGCTTTCTGGTGTCCGCATGGCAGGAGCACATCAAGGGCCACGCCTTCCGCCCGTTCCGCGACTACCTCGGCGCGACCGACGTCACCGCGCTCAGCTGGCTGAAGCTGGTGAAGAGACTGAAACAAGCCTTTGGCGACACGGAGCTTTTCCTCTGGCGGTACGAGGATTACCCCACCGTCGCCCCGACCGTCCTGCACCATTGCCTCGGCCCCGCCGCGACCCGCGTCACCCTGCAACAGCGCGCCGCCAACCCCGGATTTTCCGCCGACGCGCTGGATTATCTGGCCACGGTCGGTGAGGTCACCAAAGAGACCACGGCCGAAGCCCTCCACCGTTTCCCCAAAGGCCCGGACCACCCCCCGTTCCAGCCATGGACAGACGCGGAATCCCAAGCCATGTCAGTCCGTTACGCCGCGGACCTCGACAAGATCGAAAGCCGGGGCCTCGCCACGGTCCTGCGTCCCTGACGCCTGCCGCCACTTGTGTTCCCGCCCGCCAAACCCTAGATTCCGCGCAAGCAAACACAGGAAGCGCATATGCCCATCGACGCGAGAGAAATCGAAAACCTGATCCGCGAGGCCTTTCCCGAGGCCAAGATCATTGTCCAGGGCGACGATGGCCAGCACTTCGCGGCGGAAGTGATCGACGAAAGCTTTCGCGGCAAGAACCGGGTGCAGCAACAGCGCGCGGTCAACGCCGCCATCCGCCCGAAGCTCGACAGCGGAGAGTTGCACGCGCTGGCTCTGACCACCCGCGCGCCGGACTAGCGCCATGGACGCGGCCCTCATCCTGCTGCTCGTGGTGGCGATCGTGGGGGTGACCCTGCTGCTTGCCCGCCGCGCCCTGCGCGAGGATCAGGGCAAGAGCCGCGGGTCTGAGCCCGGCGAAGGCTACCACACGCTCCACTCGAACTACTCCTCGGGCCTCGGCGGTCAGCAGACCTCCTACAAGGTGCCGCGCGATCCGCAGGAATACGCCAAACGATTTGTTCCGAAAGGGAAGACGAAATGACCGAAGACGTGAAAGACAAGATCGCCGACACCGTGAAGGCCAACGACGTGGTGCTCTTCATGAAGGGCACCAAGGAAATGCCGCAATGCGGGTTTTCCAGCCGTGTCGCCGGCGTGCTCAATTACATGGGCGTCACCTATCAGGACGTGAACGTTCTGGCCGACGATGGCATTCGGCAGGGCATCAAGGATTACTCCGACTGGCCCACCATCCCGCAGCTCTACGTCAAGGGCGAATTCGTGGGCGGCTGCGACATCATCACCGAGATGACCCTTTCGGGCGAGTTGGACACCATGTTCGACGAAAACGGCGTCGCCTACGACAAGGACGCGGCAGAGAAGATCCGCGAAGCCAACGGCTGACGCGCTGTCGCTTGATCGCAAGATGTAGGCCGGGCTTCAGCCCGGCCTTTGCACACGGGCCGGGCTGAAGCCCGGCCTACGGCCTCTGCCACCCGATGCGTGACACGCCCCGGACCCCGATCCGGGGCCTCGACATAAGCGATGGCGTGGAGGTCCCGGTTCGGGCCCGGGACGGCGGCAACCTGCTAGGCCGTCCCCGCCTTTTCCTCGACCGCGCCGGCCACCGCCTCGGCCCGTGCCGCCAGTTCGGCCAGCGTGTCGATCACCGCCGCGGGCACCACCGGCACCTCGACCTTTTCCGGATCGGGCCGCGGCTGGTCGCGCAGCTTGTTGCGTTCGGCTTCGGTTGCCACCAGCTTGTCTTCCAACTCGCGCACCCGGTCTTCCAGCCCCGCCGTCTTGTCGGCCAGCATCAGCCCGGCCATCAGCAGCATCCGCGATTCCGGCAGCCGCCCGATCTGGTCCGAAAGCACCCGCGCCTCGGTGTCCAGCATCGCGGCGGCGGCGTGCAGGAAATGTTCCTCGCCGTCCTGGCAGGCCACCTCGAACGAGCGGCCGCCGATGGTGATGTTGACCTCAGGCATCAGCTTTCCTCCCGTGCGCCGTCGCCGGGCAGCAACTGTTTCAGGGCTGCCTCGATCGCCGCCGCCTCGGCCACCTCGGCCGCGCGCGCCGCGTTCAGACCTTCCAGTTCGGCGATCATCGCGGTGTTGATCAGATGCGGGTCGGCGACGCTTTCGTTGACGGCCGCCCGCAGGGCCTTGTTGTTCTCGCGCAGCGCCTCGTTCGCGCGCCGCAGGCGCTGCAATTCAAGGTCGATCTGGGCGGTCGCCTCGGATTGCGCCTCGAGCCGCGCACTCATCGTGGCCTCCGCATCTCCGAGCTTGGCGTGCAGAGCCTTGATCCGCTCTTCCCGCTGCTGACCCGCCAGCCGCTCTTCTTCCAGCGCCGCCTCGGTCTCTTCCAGCTTCTTCTGCAAGCCAGGAACATCAACCTCGTCCGCATCCTCGGGCGGTGCCGCATCCAGCAGGTCCACGCCCTTTCCGATCCGCTCGATCGCAGCCGTTATCCTGCGCTGCAACTCATCAATGTCGGCCATTTGGCCTCCCTTCCCTGTCCGTCGCGACGATTTTGCACCGCCCACCCGCAACCTGGCGCCGCGAATCGCTTTTCCGGCGCTTTCCAACGAGTTTACCCAACCCTGTGTGAAATTGCCCCCCCTATTGACATCAAGCACTTAGACGCCGCTGTTCACCCCGCCTTGAACTCTGCCCCGCGGCTGGTATTGAGCGTGCAACCGCACCTTCTTAAGGAATGATCCCTTGGACATCGACGCACTGAAATCCGCCCACCCCGAACACTGGAAAAAGGCGGCGGCCATCCGGGCGCTGACGCTGGACGCGGTGGCGGCCGCGAACTCCGGGCATTCGGGCATGCCGATGGGCATGGCGGATGTGGCGACGGTGCTCTACGAAAAACACCTGAAGTTTGACGCGGCCGATCCGCAGTGGCCCGATCGCGATCGCTTCATCCTGTCGGCCGGCCACGGCTCCATGCTGCTCTATTCGCTGCTCTACCTGACCGGCGATGCCGAAATCACGCTCGACCAGGTCAAGAACTTCCGCCAGCTGGGCTCCAAGACGGCCGGCCACCCCGAGAACTTCCTCGCCAAGGGGATCGAGACCACCACCGGCCCGCTCGGTCAGGGCATCGCCAATTCGGTCGGCTTCGCCATGGCCGAAGAGCTGCAGCGCGCTCGCTTTGGTGCCAAGCTGGTCGATCACCACACCTATGTCATCGCCGGCGACGGCTGCCTGATGGAGGGCGTCAGCCAGGAAGCGATCACCCTCGGCGGCCGTCAGAAGCTGTCGAAGCTGATCGTGTTCTGGGACAACAACAACATCACCATCGACGGCAAGGTCGAGCTTTCGGACCGCACCGATCAGGTGACGCGGTTCCAAGCCGCCGGTTGGCACGTGCAGGAGATTGACGGCCACGACCCGCAGGCCATCGATGCCGCCATCGCCGAGGCCAAGAAGAGCGACCTGCCCTCGATGATCGCCTGCAAGACCCACATCGCGCTGGGCCACGCCGCGCAGGACACCTCCAAGGGCCACGGCGCCCTGACCGATCCCGAGCAGCTGACCGCCGCGAAAGAGGCCTACGGCTGGCCCTATGGCCCGTTCGAGGTGCCCGCGGACGTCAAATCCGCTTGGGAAGAAATCGGCAAACGCGGTGCGTCGGCCCATGCCGAGTGGTCGCAGCGGCTGTCGGCGGCCTCCGGATCGAAACAGAAGGAATTCCAGCGGCAACTGGCGGGCGAAGCCCCCAAGAAGCTCTCGGCCACTATCAAGGCGCTCAAGAAGCAGATCAGCGACGAACGGCCCAAGGCGGCCACCCGCAAGAGCTCGGAAATGGTGCTGGAAGTCGTCAATCCGATCATGCCCGAAACCGTCGGCGGCTCGGCCGACCTGACCGGCTCGAACAACACCAAGGCCGGCGATCTGGGCGTCTTCGACGTGGACAGCCGTGATGGCCGCTACGTCTATTACGGCATCCGCGAACACGGCATGGCGGCGGCGATGAACGGCATGGCGCTGCACGGCGGCGTGCGCCCCTACGGCGGCACCTTCATGTGCTTCACCGATTACGCGCGCCCCTCGATGCGGCTTTCGGCCCTGTCGCGGCTGCCGGTGGTCTACGTGATGACCCACGACAGCATCGGTCTGGGCGAAGACGGCCCGACCCACCAGCCGGTCGAGCATCTGGCCATCTCGCGCGCCACGCCCAACACGCTGGTGTTCCGCCCCGCCGACACGGTCGAAACCGCCGAGGCCTGGGAAATCGCGCTGACCCAACAGGCCACGCCGTCGGTGCTGTCGCTGACCCGTCAGGGCCTGCCCACCGTGCGCACCGAGCACAAGACCAAGAACCTGACCGAGCAGGGCGCCTATGTGCTGGCCGATGCCGAGGGCAAGCGTCAGGCGATCCTGATCGCCTCCGGCTCCGAGGTCTCCGTCGCCATGAAGGCGCGCGAGATGCTGCAAGCCGAGGGCATCGGTGTCCGGGTCGTCTCGATGCCTTGCATGGAGCTTTTCGCGGCGCAGGACGAAAGCTACCGCAAACGGGTGCTGCCGGGCGGTCCGGTGCGTGTCGGCATCGAGGCCGGGGTGCGCGCCGCGGGCTGGGACCGCTGGCTTCTGGGTGAACGCGGCCGCGAGGCCAAGGCCGGGTTCGTCGGCATGGACAGCTTCGGGTCGTCGGCGCCTGCGGAGCAATTGTTCGAGCACTTCGGCATCACCGCCGAGGCGACGGTCGCCAAGGTGAAAGACCTGCTCGGCTGAGCGTGCGCCGATCCGACAACGGATCGGTCAAAATCCATTGATGGATTTTCCATTCCGTTCCGGAGGCCGGCCCACACAAGGTCGGCCTCCGCGCCGTTCAGTACCTTCGCAGGTGGTGTTCCCTGTCCTGGCCCCGTGGCGCCCCCGATCCGTCAACGGATCGGTTCCGATCCATTGATGGATCGGCCCGCACCACCATCCGTGCGCGCGCCGCGTTGCATAGGACGATGTAAAATCCGTTGTTCTCCACCAGCTGAAACCCGCGCCGCTGCACCTCGGCCTGGAACCGCTGCAGCCCCGCGTAGCGTTCGACGTCACGCATCTTGCGATGCACGATCCCGCCCTGGTTCACCGCCTTGGCGGAAAAGACCGATTGCAGCCATCGGTCAGGCGACATGAAATCCGGCTCTGGCATGGGCTCACCCTGCCACGGCAAGGTTAATGCCCGGTTGCTTCCTCGCCGCCGAACACCGACCGCCACAGCGGCGCCACCAGTTTCGTGCCCACGGGGATCAGCAGCACCCCCAGCGCCAGCCCCAGCAGACCGTCGATGGCGGCCTTGCCGATCCATTCCATGATTCCGGACCAGGCCTCCGGCCAGAGTTGCGCAAAGGCCACCGCCCAGTGATGGATCACCTCTTCCGGCCCGTGCCAGCCCATCTGCGCCAGCCCGTGCACGATGATCGACCCGCCGACCCAGAGCATCGCCGCCGTGCCCACCACCATCAGCAGCTTCATCACCCAGGGCATGGCCTGCACGATGCCGCGTCCCAGCGCCTTGGTGGCCGCCAGACGCCCATTTGCGGCCAGAAACAGCCCCACGTCGTCGGCCTTCACGATCAGCGCCACCGCGCCATAGACCGCAACGGTGATCATCACCGCCACGGTGGCCAGCGTCGCCGCCTCCATCCAGAAGCTGCTGGGCGGGATCGCCGCCAGCGCGATGGTCATGATCTCGGCCGAGAGGATGAAGTCTGTCTTGATCGCCCCCTTGATCTTGGCCTCCTCGAGGTGCTCGGGGTCCTTGACAGCATGACTCCCGTCCGGCCCGCCGTGATCGGCACCGAACCCCAGCGCATGGGCGATCTTCTCGGCCCCCTCGTAACACAGGTAGGCCCCGCCCAGCATCAGCAGCGGTGCGATCAGCCACGGCGCGAAGGCCGACAGCGCCAACCCCGCCGGCAACAGGAACACCAGCTTGTTGATCAGCGACCCGCGCGCGATGCGCCAGACGATCGGCAGTTCCCGCGCCGGTGCAAACCCGGTCAGGTACTTGGGCGTCACCGCCGCATCGTCGATCACCGCGCCCGCCGCCTTGGCGCCGGCCTTGGCCGCCTGCCCCGCGATATCGTCGACCGAAGCCGCCGCAACCTTGGCGATCGCCGCCACGTCGTCCATCAAGGCCAGCAAGCCGCTCATGTCGATCTCCCGTCTGGTTTCCCGGCAATGTAGCGGTCAACCGTCCCTCTGCAAGGCCCAGCGTCCCGGTCCATGGGCCGCCAGCACCAGGCAGCCGCCGGCAATCGCCCAGTTCTTGACGAAGATCGTCATCTGCCAGGGGTCGTCCGGCAGGAAGTGAAACACCGATGTCACCGCGCAATAGGCCGCCAGCAGCGCCGCCACCGCCCGCACCTGGACACCTGCGATCAACGCCAGCCCGGCCAGCGCATTGAACGCCAGCGCCAGCCAGACCAGCCACGGCGGCAGCCCCTTCTCCGCCAGCAGATCCATCACCGGACCGGGATCGGCCAGCTTCTGCACCGCCCCACCGAGGAACAGCACCGCAATCAGGATACGGCCCATCAGGACCGCGATATCGTCGAACCGAGTCGTCATGGCCCCCCACCTAGCACGGCCAGCCGCGAAGCCCCGCGGTTTCGTTATCGCAACCATGCCGCAGGGTTAGCGCCACCATGTGCCCGCTTGCCACGGTTAACGCTATCATATTGAGAAATATGTCCTTTTCCCTTGCCATGCCACATTCTGCCGGTAAACCCACGCGCAAAGGCATCCGCAGGAGACGAGACACATGACGGTTACTGTCGGGATCAACGGGTTCGGCCGCATCGGCCGCTGCACCCTCGCCCATATCGCCGAGAGCGCGCGCAACGATGTGCAGGTGGTCAAGATCAACGCCACCGGCCCGCTGGAAACCTCGGCGCACCTGCTGCGCTATGACAGCGTGCACGGCCGCTTCCCGGGCGAGGTGAAGGTTGCCAATGGCACGATGGACCTCGGCCGTGGCCCGATGGAGATGTTCTCGACCTACAATCCCGAAGAGCTCGACTGGTCCGGATGCGACGTGGTGCTGGAATGCACCGGCAACTTCAACGACGGTCACAAGGCCGACGTCCACCTCAAGCGCGGCGCCAAGTCGGTGCTGATCTCGGCGCCGGCTAAGAATGTTGGCAAGACCGTGGTCTACGGCGTCAACCACCGCGACCTGGTGCCCGGCGACACGATGATCTCGAACGGGTCCTGCACCACCAACTGCCTCGCGCCGCTGGCCAAGGTGCTGGACGAGGCGATCGGCATCGAGCGCGGCATCATGACCACGATCCATTCCTACACCGGCGACCAGCCGACGCTGGACCGCCGCCACAACGATCTCTACCGCGCCCGCGCCGCCGCCATGGCGATGATCCCCACCTCCACCGGCGCGGCGAAAGCGCTGGGAGAGGTGCTGCCCAACCTCAAGGGCAAGCTCGACGGCACCGCCATGCGCGTGCCTACGCCCAACGTCTCGGCGGTGGACCTGACCTTCGAGGCCGCCAAGGACGTCACCGTCGAAGACGTCAACGAGGTGGTGCGCGAAGCCGCCGCCGGCCACATGGGCGCCGTGCTGTCCTACGATCCCGAGCCCAAGGTCTCGATCGATTTCAACCACACCCCGCACAGCTCGATCTTCGCGCCCGACCAGACAAAAGTCGTCGGAGGCCGTACCGTCCGCGTGCTGGCGTGGTACGACAACGAATGGGGCTTCTCGGTGCGCATGGCCGATGTGGCGGCTCACATGGGTCGGTTGCTGCACTGAGACATCCCGGCGGCTCTGCCGCCGGGTAATTCACGGTGCCTACTGTTGGTGATTGTCGCAGGTCACTGCAGGATTGAACGGCATCAGTTCCCCGGCAGGATTGTCTCGAAACAGCCAGACATGCTGGTCGTAGTGGGGTGCAAAGCCATGCGCCTCGTCGCCCGGAGTGTTCGGGTCGTCCGCCATGTGATCCCACGCACGGCCGTTGAAGACCAGGTCTTCCATCTTGCCGGCGTCATTCCACGCCGCCTCGAACACCAGATTCTCGACGGCAACCAGCTCCATCGAACCGTCGGCCTGCGGCTCGTAGATCAGGATCGCCGGCGCCATCCAGTCTGTATACGTTCCGGTGCCGTCCACCGTTGGATCGGTGGCAGAAATCTGCAACAGATCGGGCCGCATGTAATGGATGCCCATCGCTCCGAGATCCGCAGGTAGACCTTCGGCTGCTGCCGAAACGCAATGGTTGTCGGGGGTGATGTAACCGTCGGCCTTGGCGACCTCGATGTCCTTGTACTTCTCGACCGCAGAGCGCAGCTCGTCCAGGTCGACATCCACCGCCCATGCTGCGGTCGGTAGAAGAAACGCCGTCAGAATACCTACTGTCCAAGTTTTCATGATAGAATCCTCCAAGTTGACGACTCACGGTGAAAAAGCACCGCCGTCGAAGGCACCATAATACCACGATCCGAATTGCAATTCTTGGTGCGGTTCGCACGGTCCTATCGAAAAGGCGACAGATTGACCCCGCTACGAACCGCAATATGCCTCGTGCCGATACTTGCCACGGCCGCGCAGGCAGGGACAGAACGAGCCGGGCCGCCCGACTGGCTCGCCGTTGCTGAAATCTTCAAGGTGCGCTGCGTCAACTGTCACTCCGGCCCGAAAGCCGCGCGTGGTCTGCGGCTCGACCGGTACGACTTCACGCTACGCGGCGGAGACCGGGGCGCGGTACTGATCGCGGGAGACACTGCGGCCAGCGAACTGCTGCTCCGCATTCGCGGTGAAAGCACGCCGCGAATGCCCTTCCTGTCACGTCCGCTGCCGCCCGAGGAGATCGACCTGATCCGCCGCTGGATCGAGGCCGGCCTGCCCGAGGCCGCAGCCGCTCGCGCCGGAAACTGACCGGTCCGGTCACTCTCCCAGCGCAATCCCCTCGCGCCGCGGATCTGCGCCTCCCTTCAGACCTTCTCCCACCGCGATCAGGTGCAGCCCCGAGGTCAGCCCACGGCTGTTCACCTCGAACCCCATCTCGGTCAGGGCCTCGCTCAGTGCCACCGCGTCGGTGCCCTCTTCCACGTCATAGGTGCCGAAGCGGTTCACCAGGTGCCCCATGGCGGCGGCCTGTTGCACGTCCATGCCCCAGTCCAGTACCGCGATGATCGACTGCACCACGTAGCCGATGATGCGGCTTCCACCGGGGCTGCCGGTCACCAGCACCGGCGCGCCGTCCTTCATCACGATGGTCGGCGCCATCGAGGACCGGGGGCGCTTGCCCGGCTCCACCCGGTTGGCAATCGGCACGCCGTCAGCATGGGTCTTGAAGGAAAAGTCCGTCAACTCGTTGTTCAGCAGGAAGCCCCGCACGAACAGCCGCGACCCGAAGCCATTCTCGATGGTGGTGGTCATCGACAGCGCGTTGCCGTCGCCGTCGACGATCGAGATGTGCGAGGTCGAGGGCAGCTCGAGGCTGGCGTCATCAGCCCAGAGCAGCGCGTGATCGAACTCGGGATTGCCCGGCGCCACCTCCGGCAAGGCATCGTCGCCGCCCAGCAGCTCGCCACGCTCCTGCAAGTACCCGGGCGCCACCAGCCCCTCGACCGGCACCGGCACGTAATCGCTGTCGGCCATATAGCGTCCACGGTCCGCGAACGCCAATCGCGAAGCATCGCCGATCAACCGCCAAGCCTCGGCCGATTGCGGCCCCAGCTCCGCCAGTTCGTAGTTGTCCAGCATTCCCAGGATCTGCCCCACGGTCAGAGCCCCCGACGACGGCGGCCCCATGCCGCAGACCTCGTGCGCACGGTAGGTGGCGCAGACCGCCGGGCGCTCCTTGACCTCATAGAGCGCAAGGTCCGTGGCCGACAGCACGCCGGGATTGCCCTTAGCGCCCTGCACCGTGGCCACGATGTCCTCGGCGATCGGGCCCTCGTAGAACACCGACGCGCCGCCCTCGGCAATGGCGCGCAGGGTTTCGGCGTATTCGGCATTCACCAGCCTGTCGCCGGGCTGCACGCCCTTGCCCCCGGGCATGAAATAGGCCGCCGTCGCCGGAAACCGCGACAGCCGCTCGGCGTCGCTGCCCACCATCCCCGACATGCGTGGCGAGACCGTGAAGCCCGCTTCCGCCAGCGCGATCGCCTCGTCGAAAAGACCCGACCACTCGGATTTGCCCCAGCGGGCATGCGCCTCCTCCATCAGCGCCGGCGTGCCGGGCGTGCCGACCGAGAGGCCGCCCACAACCGCGTCGAAGAACTTCAGCGGCGCGCCGGTCTCATCCTGAAACAGCCGCGGCGTGGCTGCGCGCGGCGCCGTTTCGCGCCCGTCCAGCGTGGTCAGCTCTCCGCTGGCCGCATCGTACCACACCAGGAACGCCCCGCCGCCCAGGCCCGAGGATTGTGGCTCGACCAGCCCCAGCACCGCCTGCACCGCCACCATGGCGTCCGCCGCGCTGCCGCCGTCGCGCAGCACCCGCGCGCCGGCCTCGACCGCCAGCGGGTTGGCCGCCGCCACCATCCAGTCCTGCGCTTCCACCGGCACACCGGTCTGCTTGGCGTCCCAGGATGCCTTCGCGGCGTCAGAGATGCCCTCGAAGGACGCCGGCGGCCCGACATTCGCCTCCGGCGTCACCGCGTCGGTGGCTTGCTGCGCCATTGCCGGCATGGCCGACAGGCAGGTGATGCAGACAAATTCCCGGACAAGCTTCATGATCGTTCCTCCCACGGTTCCAGACTCACCCGGCCAGCCTGACACGGCACAACCCATCCCCGAAACCCCTTTCCGGGCCGCCGGGGTTGCCCCGCGCCGCGGACTGCGGCACCTTGCCTGCAAACCGGAGCCATCCCATGACCAACCGCATCGCGCTTTTCCTGGGCCTGTTCGTTCTGGCCGCCATCAGCCTGAGCTACCTGGCGCATGGCACCGACCAGTTTCTCTTCCTTGCGAAGAAGTTCCTCGCGCTGCTGGAATGGGTCGCCTTCTGGCGCTGAGCGCGGCGTTGACTTTCGCAGGCAAATGCGCTTGTTAGCGTTAACGGAAAATCGGGCCCGGCGGGTGCGCCGGCGGGTCGCAACGAGCGCCTCGAAACAAAGGAGAGGACCATGGCTGTCAAAGTTGCCATCAACGGATTCGGACGTATCGGCCGCAACGTGCTGCGGGCCATCATCGAAAGTGACCGCAACGACATCGAAGTGGTGGCGATCAACGATCTCGGCCCGGTCGAGACCAACGCCCACCTGCTGCAATACGACAGCGTGCACGGCCGCTTCCCGGTCGAGGTGACAACCGGCGACGACTGGATCGACGTCGGCCGCGGCCAGATGCGCGTCACCGCCGAACGCAACCCCGCCGACCTGCCATGGAAGGACGTCGACGTCGTGCTGGAATGCACCGGCATCTTCACCTCGAAAGAGGCCTGTCAGGCGCACCTCGACAATGGCTCGTCGCGGGTGCTGATCTCGGCGCCGGGCAAGGACGCCGACAAGACCATCGTCTACGGCGTCAACCACGACAGCCTGACCGCCGAAGACCTGATCGTGTCCAACGCATCCTGCACCACCAACTGCCTGTCGCCGGTGGCCAAGGTGCTGAACGACGAGATCGGCATCGTCAAAGGCTTCATGACCACGATCCACAGCTACACCGGCGACCAGCCGACGCTGGACACCATGCACAAGGATCTTTACCGCGCCCGCGCGGCGGCCCTGTCGATGATCCCCACTTCGACCGGCGCCGCCAAGGCCGTTGGCCTCGTGCTGCCGGAACTGAACGGCAAGCTCGACGGCGTGGCGATCCGCGTGCCAACCCCCAACGTCTCGGTCGTCGACCTGACGTTCGAGGCCGCGCGCGAAACCTCGGTCGAGGAAATCAACAACGCCATCCGCGCCGCCGCCGACGGGCCGCTCAAGGGCGTTCTGGGCTATACCGACAAGAAACTGGTCAGCTCGGACTTCAACCACGACCCGCATTCGTCGATCTTCCACACCGACCAGACCAAGGTCATGGAAGGCACAATGTGCCGCATCCTGAGCTGGTACGACAACGAATGGGGCTTCTCCAACCGCATGGCCGACACCGCCGTGGCGATGGGCAAGCTGATCTGAGGCGACAAGCCGTCCTAAACGACAAAGCCCCGCCAGCGTGCGGGGCTTTTTTGTGGCATCTGCCTTGGTGTCGCGTGGGTCCGGTCTGCCGGCTTTGCTACCTTTCGCTGCGGCTGCGCCAAGGTCCGCGTCTTGATTGAAACCAACCGATTCTACTGCATTTGACAAACCAATGCGGCCACGAACTTGCCAATTTCGTTCTCTTCTAAAAACGGTTCATATCCTTCCGATTTTCTTCTGTGATCCGTTCGTTCTCAGAAATCGTCCTATTCACCAGGTCCAAATCCATCGCTTCCATTCCGAGCGGAGGGTTCTTGGGATCAAAAGTCGGCGGACGGAACAAAGCTATCAGTTTTCGGAAGAATTCAAACATCACTCAAGCACCCTTATTGTCAGGCCGAACAACTGAAGCTCGCGGCTGGCCATTCTAAAATTAATTGTCGCCATCACAGTGCCTTGATGCTGAATGCATTCGTGTCGCGGAAACTCTCTTCGATGGAATTCGACGACAGATTAATTCCCCAGCCCATAAGCACAGTAAAATCGCAATCAAGCCTAACGAAGCGAGGTCGCGCAGCATAGTACTATTTGGAATGCTATCGGCTAAATATCCGGCGGTATGATAAAGCTGACGGCGCCGTTCGTGCATCCAGCATCCAACTCTGGTCGCAGAGCGGACCTTTGCGCCTGTCCGAATGAGATGACTGAGGCGAAATCGCTAAGGAAGGTGGTGGGTGATGAGAGACTCGAACTCCCGACATCTTCGGTGTAAACGAAGCGCTCTACCAACTGAGCTAATCACCCGGACCCCCGCCTTGTGCCGCAAGCGCCCGCAGGGTGCAAGGCCGTTTAGGCGGGGAAACGAACAACGCGCTCAAGGTTGAAACCCCGGAGCGCGCTGCCGAATTCTGGTGGGTGATGAGGGATTTGAACCCCCGACATCATCGATGTGAACGATGCGCTCTACCACTGAGCTAATCACCCGGTGACGCGTCTATTAGCGCCCCCGCCAAAGCGGTGCAAGGGGGTCCGGGCCAGAAAATCGCGGCGATGATCCGGCCCGGCACACCCGGTCCTCGGCATGCGCACGTTGGTGCGCTGACAGCCACAAAAGCACCATCCCGCGCGGATTGGCACTGGTCCGGCAACAATCATGGCCAGTCTCGGCCAAGGATTTGACCCGGCAGGAAAATATGCCGTTCAGTTGCAATCGTCTGGAACCGCAGGGAAACCCATCATGAAAAAGACAATCCTCGTCGCCACGCTCGCGACCGGTCTCACCACGCCGGCGCTGGCCGGCGGGTACGAGCCTGTCATGCCTGAAGAGTTCATCATCGCCGAGACCACGCAGGCCTCATCCGTGAGCGCTATGGCCCTCGTGCTGATCGCGGCCTTCGTCACCTTCGCGACCGCGGCCGCATCGGGCAATTGATCCGGCAACCGCCAACGATAAAGGGCTGCGCGATGCGGCCCTTTCCAGCAAAGGGGGCCTTTCAGGCAAGGGTGCTCTATCATTCCGGCAGTGCGGTAGGTCCCTGTTCTCAGCTTCCCCGGGCTGGCCGCCGCGATCATGCACGCCTGCCTCTCAGGACAGCCGCCGAACGGATCTCGGCCGAATGGATCACCCTCGCCCTGCCCTCCAAAGACAACGCGTCCGCTGGCGTCTTGCCCAGCCGCGAAACGGAACGCCCCATCGGCCGAAAACACGGTCGCCTTTTAGAATCTGTCATCGCCTGCGAACCTGAGGCAATAATAGGTGTCAGCAGATCACGGTCTGCGAATTTTAATTACCATACCAAATAAATTAGACTCTTATCGCGGCGCTTGTCGCCGGGTTCGCGACGGCGTCGGTGGCTGACACCAGTTCGGGCGCCAAGGACATCAAGAAACAGACGGTGGTGTCGACACGGCAGCATGCGCAGGCCGAATCCAGCGGCGGGGCGATGCTGACGATAGGCATACTGCTTCTGGTATTGATAGCGGCAGCCGCCATAGATGGCGGCGGCGGCGGCGGCGGTGGATATTATTCTCACTGAATAGGCGACCGGCCGAACACGAAAAAGGCCGCCCGGGGACGGGCGGCCTTTGTTTCATTCAAGCGGCCAGCATGGCCTGCCAGGATCAGTGCGCCACGGCGCTGGCGGTATCCTCGCCCTTGGACAGCGCCTGCGCCGCCGCCTCTTCCGCCGCTTCGTCCCATTCGATGGGCTCGGGCTTGCGGATCAGCGCCTGTTCCAGCACCTCCGAGACGTGGTTGACCGGGATGATCTTCAGCCCCGACTTCACGTTGTCGGGGATCTCTGCCAGGTCCTTCTCGTTCTCTTCCGGGATGAACACCGTCTGGATGCCACCCCGAAGTGCTGCCAGCAGCTTCTCTTTCAGGCCACCGATCGGCATCGCGTTGCCGCGCAGGCTGACTTCGCCGGTCATCGCGATGTCCTTGCGGACCGGAATGCCGGTCAGCACCGAAACGATCGACGTCACCATCGCCAGACCGGCCGAGGGCCCGTCCTTGGGCGTGGCCCCGTCCGGCACGTGGACGTGGATGTCCCACTTCTCGAACTTCGGAGGCTTGACCCCGATCTTGGGCGAGATCGACCGCACATAGCTGGAAGCCGCGTCGATCGACTCCTTCATCACGTCGCCCAGCTTGCCGGTGGTCTTCATCCGGCCCTTGCCCGGCAGGCGCAGCGCCTCGATCTGCAAAAGGTCACCGCCGACCGAGGTATAGGCCAGCCCGGTCACCACACCGACCTGGTGCTCGTCCTCGGCCAAGCCGAAGCGGTGCTTGCGCACGCCCAGATAATCGCTCAGGTTCTCCGGCGTCACCGTGACCTTGCCGTCCTCGCCCTTGATGATCGCCGTCACCGCCTTGCGGGCCAGCTTGGCAATCTCGCGCTCAAGGTTCCGCACGCCGGCCTCGCGGGTATAGTACCGCACGATGTCGGTCAGCGCCGCATCCGTCAGCTCGAACTCGGTCTTCTTCAGGCCGTGGTTCTTGATCTGCTTCGGGATCAGGTGCCGCTTGGCGATCTCGCACTTCTCGTCCTCGGTATAGCCTGCCAGCGGAATGATCTCCATCCGGTCAAGCAGCGGCCCGGGCATGTTGTAGCTGTTCGACGTGGTCAGGAACATCACGTTCGACAGGTCGTATTCCACCTCAAGATAGTGGTCCACGAAGGTGCCGTTCTGTTCCGGGTCGAGCACTTCCAGCATGGCGCTGGCCGGGTCACCACGGAAGTCCTGCCCCATCTTGTCGATCTCGTCGAGCAGGATCAGCGGGTTCGTGGTCTTGGCCTTCTTCAGCGCCTGGATGATCTTGCCGGGCATCGAGCCGATGTAGGTCCGGCGGTGACCGCGGATCTCGCTCTCGTCGCGCACGCCACCCAGCGAAATGCGGATGAACTCACGCCCGGTGGCCCGTGCCACCGACTTGCCCAGCGAGGTCTTGCCGACGCCCGGAGGGCCGACAAGGCACATGATCGGGCCTTTCAGCTTCTTCGACCGCTGCTGCACCGCAAGGTATTCGACGATACGCTCCTTGACCTTCTCCAGCCCATAGTGATCGTCGTCGAGAATGCCCTGCGCCTTGTGCAGGTCTTTCTTGACGCGCGACTTCACGCCCCACGGGATCGACAGCATCCAGTCGAGATAGTTGCGCACCACGGTGGCCTCGGCCGACATCGGCGACATGTTCTTGAGCTTCTTCAGCTCGGCATCCGCCTTCTCGCGCGCTTCCTTCGACAGCTTGGTCTCGTTGATGCGCTCTTCCAGTTCGGCAATCTCGTTGGCGCCGTCCTCGCCGTCGCCCAGCTCCTTCTGAATGGCCTTCATCTGCTCATTCAGATAGTATTCGCGCTGGGTGCGCTCCATCTGCGATTTCACGCGGGTCTTGATCTTCTTCTCGACCTGCAGGACCGACATCTCGCCCTGCATCAGGCCATAGACCTTCTCCAGCCGCTCGGACACGCTCAGCGTCTCAAGCAGGTCCTGTTTCTGGTCCACTTCGATGCCCAGATGCCCGGCGACAAGGTCGGCCAGCTTCGCCGGTTCCTCGGTTTCGGACACGGCGACAAGCGCCTCTTCGGGAATGTTCTTCTTGACCTTGGCATAGCGCTCGAACTCGCCCGCGACGGTGCGCAGCAGCGCCTCGATCGAGGCCTGATCGCCCGGCATCTCGGTCAGGTAGTCGCACTTGGCCTCGAAGAAGTCTTCGTTTTCAAGGTATTCGACAATCCGCACCCGCGCCACGCCTTCGACCAGCACCTTGACGGTGCCGTCGGGCAGCTTCAGCAGTTGCAGCACATTGGCCAGCACACCCGCTTTGTAGATGCCGTCCTCGGCGGGATCGTCCACCGACGGATCGATCTGGCTGGACAGCAGGATCTGCTTGTCGTCGGCCATCACCTCTTCAAGCGCGCGGACCGATTTCTCGCGCCCCACGAACAGCGGCACGATCATGTGGGGAAACACCACGATGTCGCGCAGCGGCAGCACGGGGTAGCTGGAATTGAGGGGCTCTTGCATGCTCTTTCCTTGTTCTTGGCAAACCGGCCCGGCCCCGCTTCGCGGCAGCACTGTCCGGCTCCTGTCAGGCAGTCTAGGTAAGACCCGCAAAGGGTTCCTTCAAGACCATCGCCCGGCCTGTTCTCGTTGCGGATCAGAATGCCTGCTGCGGCGGCAAGGGGCAAGCGCCGATCTTGGATGAATTCCAGACGCGCGACGGTGACCGGCACGACAAGACCATGCGCCAGAACCGTTGGATGATCGCAACGGCGATGAGGCCCGAACCGCCCCGGAATGGGTGGGCGGACCCCGTTTCACATCATATCGGCTCGATGTCGCCCTCGGCCCGGCCGGCGTGAAAATCAGCCGCCCACTGCGCGAAGCTGCCCTGCGCGATGGCCTGCCGCATGCCCTCCATCAGGTCCTGATAATATTGCAGGTTGTGCCAGGTCAGCAGCATCCCCGAGATCATCTCCTGCGCGCGGAACACGTGGTGCAGATAGGCCCGCGAATAGTTCCGGCACGCCGGACAGGTGCAGTCCTCGTCCAAGGGCCGCGGATCGTCCTGGTGCCGCGCGTTCTTGATGTTCAGCACACCGCGCCGGGTGAACACCTGCCCTGTCCGCCCCGAACGCGACGGCAGCACGCAGTCCATCATGTCCACGCCCCGCGCCACCGCGCCCACGATGTCATCCGGCTTGCCCACGCCCATCAGGTAACGTGGCCGGTCCTCCGGCAATTGCCCCGGCGCATAGTCGAGACAGGAAAACATCGCCTCCTGCCCCTCGCCCACCGCCAGCCCGCCGATCGCATAGCCGTCGAACCCGATCTCGCGCAGCGCCTCGGCCGAGGTCTCGCGCAAATCCCGCTCTAGCCCGCCCTGCTGGATACCGAACAGCATGTGCCCCGGCCGCTCGCCGAACGCCGCCTTCGACCGCGCGGCCCAGCGCATCGACAGTTCCATGCTCTCGGCGATCCGGTCGCGATCCGCCGGCAGCGCCGGGCATTCGTCGAAACACATCACGATGTCCGACCCCAGCAACCGCTGGATCTCCATCGACCGCTCCGGCGTCAGCATGTGCTTCGACCCGTCGATATGGCTCTTGAACGACACCCCCTCCTCGGTCAGCTTGCGCAGATCGGCAAGGCTCATCACCTGAAAGCCGCCACTGTCGGTCAGGATCGGCCGCTCCCAGTTCATGAACTTGTGCAAGCCCCCCATCCGGTCGATCCGTTCGGCGGTGGGCCGCAGCATCAGGTGATAGGTATTGCCCAGCAGGATGTCGGCGCCAGTCGCGCGGACGCTTTCGGGCAGCATCGCCTTGACGGTGGCGGCGGTGCCCACCGGCATGAAGGCCGGCGTACGGATATCCCCGCGCGGGGTGGAAATGGTGCCAAGGCGGGCACGGCCATCGGTCGCATGAAGCGTGAAGGATGTCTCGGTCATGCCGCCGATGTGCCCGCTTTGCCCGCCGTTGTCGAGACCGCCGGTTTGACGCGCCCCCGCGCCGCTATATCTTGCGACGGATGACAGTCGCCCCCGGCCTCGCCCCCGCACGGTCCTTGATCCCTACGCCCGCACCCGTTACCGCTGAACATCTTGGCGAACGAGAGGGCAATACATGAGCGACGAAATCAAGCTGGGCTGGGAAGAGTGGGTCTCGCTGCCCGATCTCGGCCTGCCCGCCCTGCGTGCCAAGGTCGATACCGGCGCCCGCACCTCGGCGCTTCACGCCTACGAGATCGAGCGCTTCGGCCCCGCCTCCAAGCCCAAGGTCCGCTTTGCCGTCCATCCGATTCCGGGCCGCGACGACCTGTCGATCCCCTGTTCGGCCGAAATCATCGACCGGCGCGAGGTCATCTCGTCGAACGGCGAGGCTGAAAGCCGCTACGTCATCCGCACCAACCTCAAGGTCGGTGAAAAGTCCTGGCCGATCGAAGTGACGCTGACCGACCGGCGCGGCATGTCCAACCACATGCTGCTGGGCCGGCAGGCGCTGGCCGATCAGGTCACCGTTGTGCCGTCCGAGAAGTTCCAGCAGCCCGAACTCAGCTTCGATGTCTATCACTCCACCCGCGTGCGCAAGATGGCCCCCAACCGGGCGCTGCGCGTCGCCGTCCTGAGCCGCGAGCAGAACTATTCCACCGCGCGCCTCGTGGCCGAAGGCGAGGAACGCGGCCACGTGGTCGAGACCATCGACACCACCCGCTGCTACATGGCGATCAACGCGCTGTCGCCCGACGTCTATTACGACGGCAAGCGCCTGCCGCGTTACGACGCGGTGATCCCGCGCATCGGCGCGTCCGTGACCTCCTACGGCACCGCCGTGGTGCGCCAGTTCGAAACCATCGGCACCTATTGCATCAACGGCTCTCAGGGCATCACCCAAAGCCGCGACAAGCTCTGCGCCCACCAGCTGATGGCGCGGCACAAGATCGGAATGCCCAACACCGCCTTCGCCGCCTCGCCCAAGGACACCGACGGGCTGATCGGGCTGGTGGGCACCGCGCCTCTGATCGTCAAGCTGCTGGAATCGACGCAGGGCAAGGGCGTCGTGCTGGCCGAAACCAAGAAGGCCGCGCAATCGGTGATCGATGCCTTCCGCGGGCTCAAGGCCAACTTTCTCGTGCAGGACTTCGTCAAAGAGGCCGCGGGCGAGGACATCCGCTGCCTCGTCGTCGGCGGCAAGGTGGTCGCGGCGATGAAACGCACCGGCGCCGAGGGCGACTTCCGCTCCAACCTCCACCGCGGCGGCTCGGCCGAGGTGGTGCGCATCTCCCGCGCCGAACGCGAGGCCGCGGTAAAGGCGGCGCGCGTGTTCGGCCTGAAACTGGCCGGGGTGGACCTGCTGCGCTCCGAAGCCGGTCCCAAGGTGCTCGAGGTCAACTCCTCGCCCGGCCTCGAAGGGATCGAGAAGGCCAGCGGCAAGAACATCGCCGGCCTGCTCTACGACCACATCGAAACCCACGTCCGGCCGCAGCCGGTCCGCAAGCGCAAGACCGCCTGACCGGCGCAGCCCGCAGGGCGGGTCGTCCGGACCCGGCCTGCGCCGCCGCCACTCCCGGTCGCGGGCCGCCGCGCGGCCGCCCGCAACAACAGCCTTCCCCGTTGCCCTCCAACCGGTATACTGTCGGAAACATTACCCATTCCCACGGTCAGCCCACATTTCGGGCCCCACAAGAACCGGAGCCTTCATGGAAGACATGATCCTTACCCTTTTGCAGGACAACCTCGTATACCTGCTCGCCGCCGTTTTCCTCATCCTGGTGATCTTCCGCGGTATCAAGATCGTTCCCCAGTCCGAGAAATACGTTGTCGAACGCTTCGGCCGGTTGCACGCCGTGCTCGGCCCCGGCATCAACTTCATCGTGCCCTTTCTCGACCGGGTGGCCCACAAGATCTCGATCCTCGAACGCCAGCTGCCCACCCACAGCCAGGATGCCATCACCTCCGACAACGTGCTGGTGCAGGTCGACACATCGGTCTTCTACCGCATCATCGAGCCCGAAAAGACCGTCTACCGCATCCGTGACATCGACGCCGCGATCGAAACCACGGTGGCCGGCATCGTCCGCGCCGAGATCGGCAAGATGGAGCTCGACCACGTGCAATCCAACCGCGCCGCGCTGATCGAAACCATCAAGCACAGCGTCGAGGACGCGGTCGACGACTGGGGGATCGAGGTCACCCGCGCCGAGATCCTCGACGTCAATCTCGATCAGGCGACCCGCGACGCCATGCTGCAACAGCTTAACGCCGAACGCGAACGCCGCGCCCAGGTCACCAAGGCCGAAGGCGCGAAACGCGCGGTCGAACTGAACGCCGACGCCGAACTTTACGCTGCCGAGCAGACCGCCAAGGCCCGCCGCATTCAGGCCGACGCCGAGGCCTATGCCACCGAAGTCGTGGCGAAGGCCATCGCGGACCACGGCATACAGGCCGCGCAATATCAAGTCGCGCTGAAACAGGTCGAGGCCATGGCCGGGCTCGGCGCCAGCGAGGGCAACCAGACCTTGGTGATCCCGGCGCAGGCGCTCGAAGCCTTCGGCGACGCCTTCAAGCTGCTCCGGGGACAGGGCTGATGTGGGATCTGGTCAGCACCTGGTGGGTCTGGTTCGCCGCCGCGATCGTCTTCGCCATCGCCGAAGTGCTGCTGCCCGGCTTTGTCTTTCTCGGGTTCGCGATCGGCGCGGCGCTGATGGGGCTTGCCATGCTGGGGCCGCTGGCCTGGCTCTCGCCCGCCGTGATCCTGCTGATCTTCGCCGGGCTGTCGCTGGCCGCATGGCTGATCCTGCGCAAGGTCTTCTCGCTGCCCCACGGACAGGTCAAACGCTTCGATCGTGACATCAACGACTAGCCAACGCCGGTCCGGCTTGCCTGTCAACTGACTGCGCTCGCGTCCACCCCGTCGACCAGGATCATGTTGCGCGTCATCGCCTGCGGGTTCACCGCCAGCGCCGGGCCGTATTCCGCCGATCTGTACCAGGCCATGGCATTGTCCCGCGACGGAAATTCGACAATTACCATCGTTTGCGGATCCCATCCGCCTTCAAGAACCGAAACACCACCCGCCTGTGCCAGATAACGGCCGCCGTATTGCTCCACGGTGTCACGGGCGAGTCCGAGATATTCCGAAAGCTTGTCGCGATCCTTGACCACGACATCGCAGATCAGGAAAACGCTCATGTTACTTTGTCCTCCACGGTGTCTGCCAAGCATGTGCGCACCGTTGGGCAAGTCAACCTTGCGCCGGTGTGCAACGCTCCGCAGGCCCTGTGCGCCGACCCCGCCGCAGCGTATCTGACGACCTAGGCCCACCCCCCTCTGGACCCTGCCGCACCTATTCCCTATATGTTTGCTAAGAAATCAAACGAGGCCCCCGATGAATGACGCCACCGCGCCGATGGAAGGCGTGCCGCTGATCAAGCCGTCGAGCACCGAGCACCCGCTCTATGACAAGGTCGTGGAGGCCTGCCGCACGGTCTACGACCCTGAAATTCCTGTGAATATCTATGACCTCGGCCTTGTCTACACGGTCGAGATCGACGCCGAGAACAAGGTCAGGATCATCATGACCCTCACCGCCCCCGGCTGCCCCGTCGCGGGCGAGATGCCGGGCTGGCTGGTCGATGCGGTGCTGCCCGTCGACGGCGTGCAGGACGTCGATGTCGAAATGACCTGGGATCCGCCCTGGGGCATGGACATGATGAGCGACGAAGCCCGCCTTGAACTGGGCTTCATGTAACCCCTCGATGCCGCGCGACCGCTTGTCCGGCGTCGTGCGGATGCCTAGTTAAGGCACGAAGGAGACCAGAGACATGTTCGGCATTCCCGGCAAACAGGCGGTAACCATGACCCCCGCCGCCATCCGCCAGATCGTCAAGCTGATGCAGCGCGACGGCCGCGCCGGTCTGCGCATCGGCGTCAAGAAGGGCGGCTGCGCGGGCATGGAATACACCATGGATTACGTCAACGAGATCGGTGACCACGACGAGGTGGTCGAACAGGACGGCGCCCGCGTCCTGATCGCACCGATGGCGCAGATGTTTCTCTTCGGCACCGAGATCGACTACGAGGTCTCGCTTCTGGAAAGCGGTTTCAAATTCAACAACCCCAACGTCGCCGACGCCTGCGGCTGCGGCGAGTCGATCAAGTTCAAGGATGTCGAGGAGCTGTCCGAGGAATTCCCCGAGGGCGTCCCCAAGCTGAGCTGAACGCGTCCCCATCCCGGCCCCCGCGCCGGGACCTCTCCTCCAGTGCCGGCCAAGAGGCCCCGGATCAGGTCCGGGGCGCGGGTTCTCTCTCCGCTAGGCCTTGTTCTTCAAATGCAGGTACGTCTCGTTGAACCGCTTCGCCAGGTGTTCCCCGGCAAGGATCACCTCGTCCGATCCCGGCGGCGCGACATTGGCGTCGTGATTGGGGTTGAAGAACATCGGCACGGAAATCCGCTCCTGTTCGGACCCTTTCACCCGGTGCGGCGTCGCCACCACCTGCCCTTCGGTCCACATCTCCAGCATCTCGCCGAAGTTGATGACGAAACAACCCGGCTCCGCCTCGACCGGCAGCCAGCCGCCGTCGCGGGTCTGCACCTCCAGCCCCGGCACCCCGTCAGTGGCCAGCAACGTCAGGCAACCGTAATCGGTATGCGCCGCGATGCCGAAGTCCTTCTCCCCGGCCCATGACGGCCGCTCCGGATAGTAGTTGCCCCGCAGCAGCGCCATCGGCCGGGTGAACTTGTCGTCGAAATAGTCCGGCGGCGCGCCGATCGCCCGCGCCACGCCGCGCAAGGTATCCATCGCCACCCCCAGCGCATCCATGTAATAGGCCCGGATCACGCGGTGGAACTCGGGCGGCTGCGCGGGCCACAGGTTGTCGGCATAGACCGGCAACTCCAGCGCGCGCAGCGGATCGCCCGGCTCCAGCGTGTAACCGCAATCGAACACCTGCTTGTAATCCGGATTGGCGTCGGGATCGACCTGCTCGCTTTGCGGCGCGCCCCAGCCGCGGTTGGACCCGGTGCGCGCCATGTCGACGGCGCGTTTCTCGGCCTCCGGCAAGCGAAAGAAGGCGCGGTAGGTCTCGATCACCTCGCGCACGCGGGCCGCATCCAGCGTGGTGCCGGTCAGCGTCAGGAAGCCGATCTCGCGCGCCGCCACCGCCAGCGCCTCCATGGTCAGCGGATCCTGCTGGCGCAGCGAACAGGCATCGATCCTTGGTATCATCGCCGGTCTCCCTTCGCCGCCCGACCTAAATCCCATGGTGCCCAAGTGCAAGCGGGGTTGACCTCGGCCCGTTCCGGGCAATGATGCGCCGACACGCGGGAAAAGGAAGATCACATGCGACGCAAGCTTGCCGCCGGCAACTGGAAGATGAACGGCACCTCGGCGGACCTTGACCGCCTGAAGACGCTGGCCGGCCACAAGGCGGACTGCGAGGTGCTGATCTGCACGCCTGCCACGCTGATCAGCCGCGCCGCCCATGCCGTCTCGGGCAGCCATGTCGCCGTCGGCGGTCAGGATTGCCACGCCGAAACCTCGGGCGCCCACACCGGCGACACCTCGGCCGTGATGCTCAAGGATGCCGGCGCCACCCACGTGATCACGGGCCACTCCGAACGCCGCACCGACCACCACGAACACAACGCCGACGTCCGCGCCAAGACAGAAGCCGCCATCGCCGCCGGTCTGACCACCGTGGTCTGCATCGGCGAAAGCCTCGAGGAACGCGAAACCGGCGCCACGCTCGAAGTGATCGGCACCCAGCTGCAAGGCTCCCTGCCCGACGACGCCCCGTCCGAAACGGTCGTGGCGTACGAGCCGGTCTGGGCGATCGGCACCGGCAAGGTCCCCACCACTGCGCAGATCGGCGAGGTCCACGACTTCATCCGCAACCGTCTGGTCGACCGGTTCGGCGCCGACAAGGGCAACGCCATGCGTCTGCTCTACGGCGGTTCGGTCAAGGCATCGAACGCCGCCGAGATCTTCGCGGTCGGCAATGTCGACGGCGCGCTGGTCGGCGGCGCCAGCCTGAAGCCCGAGGATTTCGGCCCGATCATCGACGCGCTCGACGCCAGCGGAAGCTGACCCGGGGGCTTTTGTACAAAACAGGGGGTGGTTTTGTACAATTTGTACAAAACGCGCCCCGACAGGAGCCAGCCCTGACCGACACCTCCGCCCCCGACCGGCTCGACCGTCTGCTGGCCTTCCTGCAACGCGCCGAACGGCTGAAAGACACTCACCGCTCGGCCCGGACCTCGGACGGCCACCCTGAAAACGTCGCGGCGCACTCATGGTCGCTCTGCCTGCTGGTGCTCCTGCTCGAGGATGACATGCAGGGCGTGGATATCCTGCAGTTGTTGCGGCTCTGCATCGTGCACGATTTGGGCGAGGCGATCTCGGGCGACATCCCGGCGATTCACCAGAACGCCGACACCGATAAGGCCGCGCAGGAGCATGCCGACCTGCTGACGCTCTGCGACGGGCTTCCGAGAGAAGTTCAGGATCGCATCGTAAGCCTCTGGCAAGAATATGAAATCGGTGGCACCGTCGAAGCGCAACTGGCCAAGGGGCTCGACAAGATCGAGACCATGACGCAGCACGTGACCGGCCAACAGGCGCCCGGGTTCGATTACCTCTGGAATCTCGGTTACGGCATTGACCGCACCGACAAGACGCCGCTGCTGCGCGCCCTGCGGGAAAAGGTCGACCGGCTGACACGGGCCCGGGCCAAGGGCGGGTAAAACCTGCGCCGCGGCACCCAACCTCTTGACCCCCATCAGAATTCTACGCGCGACACAAGATGCGTGCCGCCACCTGCGGCCCTTGCCCCCGACGCCCCTCCAAGCCATTCTGAGACCGGCACCCCCGCCTTGAAGGTGTGGCATATTCGCTTAGTTCCGCGTTTGAGGTGGATTTGAAGCAGGTTTAGCGCTAACACCACCGCAACGCAGCGCTGTGAGCAGAGTGACATGAAAGACGAAATCCTCCACCATATCCGTTATTCGCTTGGCAAGGACGCCGAGCATTCCTCGGTCTACGATTGGCGCATTGCGCTGTCGCTTGCCTTGCGCGACCGCATGGTCGACCACTGGTATCGCAGCACGCGCGAAACCTATGACACCGGCGCGCGGCGGGTCTATTACCTGTCGCTGGAGTTCCTGATCGGCCGGTTGGTCGAGGATATGGCCGCCAACCTCGGCCTTGACAAGGAAGCCCGGGAAGCCATTGAAGGTATGGGACAAAACTACGATGAGATCGTCCATGACGAGCCCGACGCCGCGCTCGGCAACGGTGGTCTGGGGCGTCTGGCGGCCTGTTTCATGGACAGCCTGGCGACGCTCGGCATCCCCGCCTACGGCTACGGCATCCGCTACGAGCACGGGCTGTTTGAACAGAAGTTCTCGGACGGCAAGCAGGTCGAGACCGCCGAGACCTGGCTGAGCCAGCGCCACGCCTGGGAATTCGAACGCCCCGAGGTCCGTTATCGCATCCGCTTCGGCGGCCACGTCGATCACCACGAAGGCAAGGCCTACTGGCACCCGTCGGAGACCGTGATCGCCACCGCCTATGACACGCCGGTCATCGGCTGGCAGGGCACCTGGGGCAACACGCTGCGCCTGTGGTCGGCAAAGGCGGCCGGAGCCTTCGATCTGGAAAGCTTCAACCGCGGCGATTACCTTGCCGCCGGCCGGTCCGAGGCGCTTGCCCGGACGATCAGCCGCGTGCTTTATCCCGACGATACGACTGACGCCGGCAAGCAGTTGAGATTGAAGCAGGAATACTTCTTCACCGCAGCCTCGATCATGGACCTGGTGCGGCGTTTCCTGTCCGATCATGACGATATCCGCAAGCTGCCCGATCACGTCGCCATTCAGCTGAACGACACCCACCCCGCCATCGCCGGGCCGGAACTGGTGCGGCAACTGGTGGACGACCACGGCCTGCCGATGGCCGAGTCGATCGAACTGGCCCGCCGCTGCCTTGGTTACACCAACCACACCCTGTTGCCCGAAGCGCTGGAGCGCTGGCACGAGGGGCTGATGGGTTATGTCCTGCCGCGTCACCTTGAAATCATTCGCGCCATCGACGCCGACCAGCAGGAAAAATTCCCCGGCAGCCCCCGCATCATCGACGAGCATCACGTCGGCATGGGCGAACTGGCCTTCGTCATGGCGCACAAGGTCAACGGCGTCTCGGCGCTGCACACCGAACTGGTCAAGGAGACCGTGTTCGAGGAATTCCACAAGATCCACCCGACCCGGATCATCAACCAGACCAACGGCATCACCCCGCGCCGCTGGCTTCACACCTGCAACCAGCCGCTGTCGGACCTGATCACCCGCGAAATCGGCGACGGCTGGGTGGCGGACCTCGAACAGCTGTCACAGCTTAACGACAAGGCCGCCGACAAGGCCTTCCTCACCGAGTTCCGCGAAGCCAAGCGCGTCAACAAGGTGCGGCTGGCGAACTGGATCGGCGAACACTGCGGCGTAGAGATCGACCCCGACGCGATGTTCGACGTGCAGATCAAGCGCATCCACGAATACAAGCGCCAGCTGATGAACATCCTCGAGACCATCGCGCTCTGGAACGAGATCCGCGACAATCCCAAGGGTGACTGGACGCCGCGCGTCAAGATCTTCGGCGGCAAGGCGGCTCCGGGCTATCACGTGGCCAAGCAGATCATTCACCTGATCAACGACGTGGCGATGAAGCTGAACAACGATCCCGTGACCAAGGACCTGCTCAAGGTGGTCTATCCGCCGAACTACAACGTCACCATGGCGGAAAGCCTGATCCCCGCGTCGGATCTCAGCGAGCAGATCTCGACCGCGGGCAAGGAAGCGTCGGGCACCGGCAACATGAAGTTTGCCCTGAACGGCGCGCTGACCATCGGCACGCTCGACGGCGCCAACGTGGAAATCCGCGAACATGTGGGATCGGAGAACTTCTTCCTCTTCGGCCTGACCGCGCAGGAGGTGCAGGAGCGCCGCCGTGAACATGGTTTCGCCCGCGCCGCGATCGAGGCCAGCCCGCGGCTATCCCGCGTACTTGGCCAGATCGTGGACGGCGTGTTTTCGCCCGAGGAAGCCACGCGTTATCATGAGCTTGTCGGCAATCTCTACGATCACGACTACTTTCTCGTGACCTGCGATTTCGACAGCTATTTCGACGCGCAGCGCCGTGTGGACGTGGCCTATCGCAACAAGACGGGCTGGTCGGCGATGGCGCTGAAGAACACGGCCAACATGGGCTGGTTCTCGTCCGACCGGACGATCCGCGGCTATGCGCGCGATATCTGGCACGCAACCCCGGCGGACATCGGCGGACTGGAGAAATCTGCATGAGCGACACCCCCCTGATCCATCCCGATGAAGCGGCCGCGCTGGCCTCTGGCGGCCACGGCAACCCGTTCGCGGTGCTTGGCCTGCACGACCACGACGGCAAACTGGTGATCCGCGCGCTCAGGCCCGAGGCCGACAGGGTCGAGATGCTGGACGCCAAGACCGGCAAGCCGGTGGTCGAGCTTCACCGGGCGGACGGGGGGGATGGCGTCTTTGCGGCGGTTGTCCCGCGGCGCAAGAGCCGTTTCGACTATCGCCTGCGGATGACGCGAGGCAGTGACACCTGGACCGAAGCCGATCCCTACGGCTTCGGTCCGGTGATGGGCGAGTTGGATGAATACCTGCTGGGCGAAGGTACCCACGGCTATATCTGGCGCGCTCTTGGTGCCCATGTGATGACCCACGGCGGCGTCGACGGAACGCATTTCGCGGTTTGGGCACCGAACGCCAAGCGCGTCTCGGTTGTGGGCGATTTCAATTCCTGGGACGGGCGGCGCGGCATGATGCGGCGGCGCGGTGCGACCGGCGTGCACGAGATCTTCATGCCCGGTGTCGGAGACGGCACGGCCTACAAGTACGAGGTCCTCGATGCCGGCGGGCAGATGCTGCCGCTGAAGGCCGATCCGGTGGGCTTCGGGGCCGAGGTGCCTCCGGCGACCGCATCGGTCGTGCGGGACCTGAGCAATTACGAGTGGAACGACGGCGACTGGATGTCCAGGCGCGGTCGCGAGCACAAGATCGACCGACCGATCAGTGTCTACGAGGTGCACCTCGAGAGCTGGCGGCGGGTGCCCGAGCACGAAGGCCGCTCGCTGACCTATCGCGAGATGGCAGACGAGCTGGTGACCTATGCCACCGACATGGGCTTCACCCATATCGAGACGACCCCGATCAGCGAATATCCCTTCGGCGGCTCCTGGGGGTATCAGCCCGTGGGGCTGTTCGCGCCGACTTCGCGCTTCGGAACGCCGGATGATTTCCGCTATTTCATCGACGCCTGCCACCAGGCGGGCCTCGGCGTCATCATCGACTGGGTGCCGGGCCACTTCCCGACCGACCAGCACGGGCTGGGTCGCTTCGACGGCACGGCGCTTTACGAGCATGCCGATCCGAAAGAGGGCTACCACCCGGACTGGAACACTCTGGTCTACAACTACGGCCGCAACGAGGTCGCCAACTACCTGATCGCCAACGCGAAATTCTGGGTGCAGGAGTATCACATCGACGGGCTGCGCGTGGATGCCGTGGCCTCGATGCTCTATCGCGATTACAGCCGTAAGGATGGGGAATGGGTGCCCAACATCCACGGCGGGCGCGAGAACCTCGAAGCCATCGCCTTCATGCAGCGCATGAACGAGGCGGTCTATGGCGACAGCCCCGACATCATGACCATCGCCGAGGAAAGCACGGCCTTCCCCGGCGTCTCGGCCCCCACCGACACCGGCGGGCTTGGCTTCGGGTTCAAGTGGAACATGGGCTGGATGAACGACACCCTGCGTTACATGCAGGAAGACCCGGTGCACCGGAAGTACCACCACGACAAGATGACTTTCGGGCTGCACTATGCGTTCTCGGAGAACTTCGTGCTTCCGCTGAGCCATGACGAGGTGGTGCACGGCAAGGGCTCGATCCTCGACCGGATGCCGGGCGACGAGTGGCAGCGCTTTGCCAACCTGCGGGCCTATTATGGATTCATGTGGGGCCACCCGGGCAAAAAGCTGCAATTCATGGGCAACGAGATCGCCCAGTGGACCGAGTGGAACAACGAGACCAGCATCGACTGGCATCTGCTGGATTACGCGCCGCACAGGGGCGTGCAGTCGCTGATCCGCGACCTGAACAAGCTCTACCGCGCGACCCCTGCCCTTTATGAGTTGGACAGCAAGGCCGAGGGCTTCCGCTGGATCGACGGCGGCAATGCCGAGGAATCGATCTTCTCGTGGGTGCGGCAGGGCAAGGACGGCAGCGCCCCGGTGCTGGTGGTGTGCAACTTCACGCCGGTGACGCGGACGGGATACCGGATCGGCGTGCCCGAGGCCGGCATCTGGGAAGAGGCTCTGAACACCGACGCCGAAGTCTATGGCGGCAGCGGACAGACCAACGCCGGCACGCTCGGCACCACGGACCAGGCGGCACATGGCTGTGCGCAATCGCTGGACCTGACGGTGCCACCGCTGGGGGCGATGTTCCTGCGATACAAAGGCACCTGACAGGACCGAATTGGCCCAATCATATTTCGATCAAAGGGGGAGGACCCGATGGCAGACGCACGACACGAACTTGCGCAACAGACGATGGCCTATGTGCTGGCCGGGGGGCGCGGCAGCCGGCTGAAGGAAATGACCGATATCCGCGCCAAGCCGGCGGTTTTCTTCGGCGGCAAGACGCGGATCATCGACTTCGCCCTGTCGAATGCCGTCAACTCGGGCATCCGCCGGATCGGGGTTGCGACGCAGTACCGCGCGCACAGCCTGATCCGTCACCTGCAACGCGGCTGGTCGTTCTTCCGCGCCGAGCGCAACGAGAGCCTCGACATCCTGCCCGCCTCGCAGCAAATGGGCGAGGACAACTGGTACAAGGGCACCGCGGACGCGGTGACGCAGAACATCAACGTGCTGCGCGGCTACGGTCCGAAGTACATCCTCGTGCTGGCGGGCGATCATATCTACAAGCAGGACTATTCGCTGATGATCGAGCAGCACGTGAAGACCGGCGCCAAGGTGACGGTCGGCTGCATCGAGGTGCCCCGCGAAGAGGCCAAGGCCTTCGGCGTGATGGGCGTGGACGACAGCGACAAGATCCTCGAGTTCGTAGAGAAGCCCGACAATCCGCCCGCCATGCCCGGTGACGAGACCCGCGCGCTGGCCAGCATGGGGATCTACGTCTTCGAGGCCGAGTACCTTTACGGTCTGCTGGAGAAGGACAACGACGACCCCAATTCCAGCCACGACTTCGGCAATGACATCATCCCCGGCATCGTCGCCGAAGGCGGCGCCTATGCCCATCCCTTCGGGCGCTCCTGCGTCATGTCCGGGCTGGAGGACACGCCCTATTGGCGCGACGTGGGGACAATCGACGCCTACTGGCAAGCCAACATCGATCTGACCGACTTCAAGCCCGAGCTCGACCTCTATACCCACGACTGGCCGATCTGGACCTATTCGGAACTGACGCCCCCCGCAAAGTTCATTCACAACGAGGAAGGCCGGCGCGGCTCTGCCACGTCGTCCATGGTGTCGGGCGGCTGCATCATCTCCGGATCGAAGCTGCACCGCTGCCTGCTGTTTACCGGCGTGCGGACGCATTCCTTTGCCGAACTGGAGGGCGTCGTGGTGCTGCCCTATGCCGACATCGGGCGCAACGCCAAGCTGAAGAACTGCGTGGTCGACCGCGGCGTGAAGATCCCCGACGGGTTGGTCGTCGGCGAGGACGCGGAGGCCGATGCCCGGCGCTTCCGCCGGACCGAGAACGGGATCTGCCTGATTACCCAGGCGATGATCGACAAGCTGGATGGCTGACATGAACGTGCTCATGGTCACTTCGGAATGCGCGCCCTTCATCAAGACCGGCGGGCTGGCCGACGTGGCTGGCGCGCTTCCGGGCGCGCTGAAGCCGCTGGGCATTTACGTCAAGACGGTGTTGCCGGCCTATCCGTCGCTGATGCCATTGGTGGCCAAAGGCACGGAGGTCGCCACCTTCGGCGACCTTCCCGGCGGCGCGGGCCGGCTGGTCGAGGTCAAGGCGGAGGGCATCACGCTTCTGCTGCTTGACGCGCCGCAGCTGTTCGACCGCCCCGGCAGGCCCTATTCCGATCCGCAGGGCCGCGACTGGGAGGACAACCACCGCCGCTTCGCTTCGCTGGCGCAGGCGGCGGCACGGATCAGCTTCGAGGGTTGCGACGGCTGGAAGCCCGATGTTGTCCACGCCCATGACTGGCAGGCCGGGCTGACCCCGGTATACCTGAAGCAGGCGGGTGTGCCTGTGCCCAAGACCGTGATGACCATCCACAACATCGCCTTTCAGGGCCGCTTCGCCGCCCACGAGGGCGAGCAGCTTGGCCTGCGCTGGGACTGGTTCACGCCGGAAGGCATGGAGTATCACGGGGACATCTCGTTTCTGAAATCGGGTCTGGTCTATGCCGACCGCATCACCACGGTCAGCCCGACCTATGCGCGCGAGATCCTGACGCCGCGCTTCGGCATGGGGCTGGACGGCGTGTTGCAGGCGCGCTCCGGTGCCCTGTCGGGCATCCTGAACGGCATCGACACCGGCGTCTGGGATCCGGGATCGGACGCGGCGCTGGCGCGGACCTACACCGCCGACACGCTGGAGCGGAAGGCCGCAAACCGCGTCGCCATCTGCGACCGGCTGGGGCTGGACCCGGGCCATGACGGTCCGCTGTTCTGCGTGGTCAGCCGGTTGACCGAGCAAAAGGGGCTCGATGCCTTGGCCGGGGCCATTCCGCATCTGGTTGCGGGTGGCGGGCAACTGGCGGTGCTGGGCTCGGGCGCGCCGGATTTGGAGGCGGCCTTTAGCGAGGCGGCCGCCCACCATCCCGGCAAGGTCGGCACCTACATCGGCTATGACGAGGCGTTTTCGCACCTTCTGCAAGGCGGTTCCGACGCCATCCTGATTCCTTCGCGGTTCGAACCTTGCGGGCTGACCCAGCTTTACGGGCTGCGCTATGGCACGGTTCCGGTGGTGGCCCGCACCGGCGGGCTTGCCGACACGGTGATCGAGGCCAATGTCGCGGCGCTGCGGGCCGGTGTCGGCACCGGGTTCCTGTTCGACGACGTCAGCGTGGCGGGTGTCGAAGAGGTGCTGGACCGCGCCTTCCGGGTGTGGAACAGCGGCGGCTGGCCGGCGCTGCAACAGGCGGCTATGGCACAGGAGGTCGGCTGGGACATCTCGGCGCGGGCCTATGCCGACATGTACGAAGGAGTCGTTGCGGAATGAACAGCGTCGCGCCCATGACGGCAGAAATCCGGTCAGGACGGCCGTACCGGCTGGGCGCGCATTACGACGGCAGCGGCACCAACTTCGCGGTATTCTCCGAGAACGCGTCGAAGGTGACGCTTTGCCTGTTCTCGTCGGACGGCAAGCAGGAAGAACACCGCATCGACCTGCCCGAGCGCACCGGCGCGATCTGGCACGGCTATGTTCCGGGGCTGAAGCCGGGGGCGCTTTACGGCTACCGGGTGGACGGGCCCTATGATCCGCACCGGGGACACCGGTTCAACAAGCACAAGCTGCTGATGGATCCCTACACACGCGAGCTGTCGGGGGAATTCACCGATCACCCCGCCACCTACGGCTATGAGTTGGAGACCGGCGACGACCTGACGTTCAGCACCGCCGACAGCGCGCCGCATGTGCCGAAATCCGTTGTCTCGGATCCGAAGAACTTCGCATCGAACGCCACGCCGCTGGGCCGCAGCGTCTATGACGGGCCGATCTACGAGGCGCACGCCAAGGGGGCCACCATGCTGCATCCGGAGGTGCCGGAGAAGCTGCGCGGGAGCTATGACGGGCTGGCCTCGGAGGCGATGCTGGACCACCTGACACGGATGAACGTGAACGCGATCGAGCTGCTGCCAGTGCATGCGCTGAAATCCGAGCCGATGCTGCGCGCCAAGGGGCTGGTGAACTACTGGGGTTACAACACCATCGGGTTTTTCGCGCCCGAACCTCGCTATTTCGGGCCCGAGGGCGTGCACGGTTTCCGCAAGATGGTCGAGCGCTTCCACGCGGCGGGCATCGAGGTGATCCTCGACGTGGTCTACAACCACTCCGCCGAGGGCGATCACCTTGGCCCGACGCTGTGCTATCGCGGGCTGGACAACGCCGCCTATTACCGGCTGCTCGACGGACAGGCGCGTTACAACGTCAACGATACCGGCTGCGGCAACACGCTGGATGCGAGCCACCCGTTTGTGCTGCGGATGATCATGGACTCGTTGCGCTTCTGGGTGCAGACAATGGGCGTCGACGGTTTCCGTTTCGATCTGGCGACCACGCTCTGCCGGGGCTGGCAGGGCTTCGAGGGGCACGGATCGTTCCTGACGGCGCTGCGGCAGGACCCGGTGCTGTCGAGCATCAAGATGATCGCCGAGCCCTGGGACATCGGGCCCGGCGGCTATCAGTTGGGAAGCTTCCCGCCGATCTTTTCGGAATGGAACGACCGCTACCGCGACACCGTGCGGCGGTTCTGGCGCGGCGACGGACACAGCGCGCAGGATCTGGGCTCGGCGCTTCTGGGATCGGCCGACATGTTCGACCGGCGGGGCCGCCGGGCGTGGTCATCGGTGAACTTCGTCGCCGCGCATGACGGCTTCACCCTCGCCGACACCACCGCCTATGTCGAGCGGCACAACGAGGCCAATGGCGAGGGTAACCGCGACGGTCACCACGCCAACCATTCCGACAACTTCGGCGTCGAGGGCGAGACCCGCGCGCCGATGATCGTCGCCGCCCGCAAGCAACGCCAGCGCAACATGCTGG
This sequence comes from Litorisediminivivens sp. KMU-197, assembly GCF_056858395.1. NCBI lineage: Bacteria > Pseudomonadati > Pseudomonadota > Alphaproteobacteria > Rhodobacterales > Paracoccaceae > Litorisediminivivens > Litorisediminivivens sp. KMU-197. Next base: position 911,706 of record NZ_JBXEQG010000001.1, read on the forward strand.
CGACGGTTCTGCTGTCGCAGGGCACACCGATGATCCTTGCCGGTGACGAGGGCGGGCACAGCCAGGGCGGCAACAACAACGCCTATTGCCAGGACAACGCCACCACGTGGATTGACTGGGCGACGTTGGACGAAGAGCAAATCGGCTTTACCGCCGCGCTGGCGCGGTTTCGCCGCGATCACCCGGTGGTTCGGCAAAGCTGTTTCCTGCACGGCGCGGTGCGCGACAACGACGGCCAGAAGGACGTGGAGTGGCGGGATTTCGACGGCAGTGCGCTGAATTGGCGCGATCCGGGCCTGTCGAGCCTCTGCCTCGTACTGCGCGGCTGCGCCGAGAACCCGCGCGGGCTGGCCTCGGACGACACCGTGCTGCTGGCGCTGAACCGCGAGGCCCGGACCGAAGTGCTGGTGCTGCCCGATCCCGGTGACCGGCAATGGGTGCGCAAGATCGACACCTCGGTGGGCGAGCAGGTCGACGTGGGGATGGACGTCCGCCGCACCCGCGTCGCGGCACAGTCGCTGGCGGCCTTCGTCCTGGCCGACAGGGAGGCCCGTCCCGAGGAGGCCGAGGCATGAGCGCCGATGCAGCTCTGCGACGGCTGGCACAGGCGCACGGCGTGCATCTGGATTTCCACGATCTGACCGGCCAGCGCAAGGAAACGCCGCCGCCGACCCTGCGGGCGCTGCTGGGCGCGCTGGGGGTGGATGCAGCATCAGACGCCGCCGTCGCCGAAGCGCTGTCGCGGGAGACGGCCCAAGGACAGGCCCGCCGCCTGCCGGGGGAGATCATCCTGCGGGCCGGAGAGCCGGTGGACCTGCCGCTATCGGACGGCTGCGACTGGACGCTGGAGAGCGAGGCCGGGGCCGAGGTACGGTCTGGCAAGGCCGGCGACAGTCTCGGCCTGCCGGGGCTTGAGGTGGGGTATTACCAACTGCACCTGTCCGGACGCGGCTGGCAGGAGACGAGCTTCGTCATGGTCCGCCCGCCGCATGCGCCGCGGCTGACCGAGGCCACCGGCCACCCGCGCAGCTGGGGCGTGACGGCGGCGCTTTACGGGATGCGGTCGGACCGGAACGGCGGGTTGGGCAATTATGCTGATCTTGCAACCGCTGCGGTGGCACTGGCGGGGCACGGCGCGCAATTTCTGGGCATCAATCCGGTGCATGCGCTGGGCTGGTCGGCCGAGGACACCATCAGCCCCTACTCGCCCACGCATCGCGGGTTCTTCAACACCGATCACATCGTCACCGCGGACGGCCTGGGCCCCGCCCCCGCCACCGACCTGATCGATTACGGGGCTTTCCGCAATCGTCACCGCGCGGCGCTGGAGGCCGAATTCGCGGCCTCGAAGCACGCCGCGGGCTACAAGGCCTTCTGCCGCGACGCCGGGCCATCGCTGGACGATTTTGCGCAGTTCGAGGCGCTGGCAGAGCACTACGGTCCCGACTGCCGGACATGGCCCGCCGAGATGCAGGCCCCCGGCCCGGATGCGAAACGCGCCGCTGGCAATTGCGCCGGGTTTCACCGTTGGCTGCAATACCGCGCCGAGACGCAGATCGACGCGGCCCAGCAGGCGGCGGTGCAGGCGGGGATGCCTCTGGGGCTCTACCTCGATCTTGCCGTGGGGTCGCGTCCCGGCGGGGCCGAGGCGTGGATGCACGGCGACACCATCGCGCGGGGCGTCACCATCGGCGCGCCGCCGGATCAGCTGAGTCCCGAGGGCCAGTCCTGGGACCTTGTCGCCCACGCGCCCGAACGGCTGGCGGCGGCGCGTTACGCCCCGATCAGGGCCATGCTGCGCAAGCTGATGCGCAAATGCGGATTGATCCGCATCGACCATGCGCTGGGACTGATGCGCAGCTTCTGGCTGCCTGACGACGGCAGCCCCGGTGCCTACATCACGCAACCGTTCGACAGTTTGCTCGCGGTGGTCGCCATCGAGGCGCATCTGGCGGGCTGCGTGGTGGTGGGCGAAGACCTCGGCCTTGTCCCGGCGGGCTTCCGCGAACGGATGAACGCCGCCGGGCTCTATTCCTATGCGGTCTGGCAGTACGAGACCTTCGACGACGGCTGGCTGCGTCCGGCGCGCGACCTGCGGCCCTTCTCTCTTGCCTGTTTCTCGACCCACGACACCCCCACCCTGCGCGGCTTCTGGTATGGCACCGATGTTGAGCTGTGGCGCGAGATGGGCTGGATCGGCGCGGGCGAGGCGATGTCGCGCCACGGCCACCGCGCCCACCAGCGCGCCAGCCTGCGCGAGCATTGCGCCATACCCAGTGACGCAGGGCCCGAGGCGGTCGCGGGTGCGATCCATGACGCGCTGACCCGGTCGCCGGCGGCCATGGTCGCGCTGCAACTGGACGATATCTTCGGCCAGATCGATGCGCCCAACCTGCCTGGCACCATCGACGAACACCCGAACTGGCGCCGCCGCTGCCCGGTGCCGGTCGAGGATTTCGCCGCCGCGCCCGAGATCTCCGAAACCGGCCGGACCATGCAGGCGAGCGACCGCCAATCCAAAGCTACCGAACAGAGAGGATCCGTCAGATGCCCCGAGTAACCCGCTCCATCACCCCCTTCGACGGCCAGAAACCCGGCACCTCCGGTTTACGCAAGAAGACCCGCGTGTTCATGGAGGACGGCTATCTTCAGGCGTTCGTGCAGTCGATCTTCAACGCCATCGGCGGGGCGGACGGCAAGACCTTCGTCGTTGGCGGCGACGGGCGCTATTTCAACGCCGAGGCGATCCAGACCATCCTGCGCATGGCCGCCGCCAACGGCGCTGCGCGGATCATCGTCGGGCAGAACGGGCTGTTGTCGACGCCGGCCGCTTCAAACCTGATCCGTCAACGCGGCACCGACGGCGGGCTGATCCTGTCGGCCAGCCACAACCCCGGCGGCATCGACGAGGACTTCGGGCTGAAGTTCAACACCGCCAACGGCGGCCCGGCGCCCGAGAAGGTGACCGAGGCGATGTTCGAAGAGACAAAGAGCCTTTCGGAATATCATACGCTGGAGACCGGGGACGTTGATCTGGGTGAGATCGGCGAGACCAGCGTCGGCGAGATGGCGGTCGAGATCGTCGATCCGGTCGAGGATTACGCGAAGCTGATGGCGCAACTGTTTGATTTCGATGCCATTCGTTCGCTCGTATCTGGCGGCTTCACCGTCAAGTTCGACGCCATGCACGCGGTCACCGGCCCCTATGCGAAACGCATCCTCGAAGGTGAACTGGGTGCGCCCGACGGTACGGTGATGAACGGCGTGCCGCAGGTGGATTTCGGCAAGGGACACCCCGACCCCAACCCGATCTGGGCCAAGCCGCTGGTCGACATGGTGATGGCCGAGGACGGCCCCGACTTTGCCGCTGCCTCGGACGGCGATGGCGATCGCAACATGATCCTGGGCCGCGGCATCTATGTCACGCCGTCGGACAGCCTTGCCGTTCTGGCCGCCAACGCCCACCTCGCGCCGGGGTACGAAAAGGGGCTGGCCGGGGTGGCACGGTCGATGCCCACCAGCCAGGCCGCCGACCGCGTGGCCGAAAAGCTGGGGATCGAATGCTTTGAGACCCCCACCGGCTGGAAGTTCTTCGGCAACCTGCTGGACGCGGGCCGCGCCACGCTCTGCGGAGAGGAAAGCGCCGGCACTGGGTCGGACCACGTGCGCGAGAAGGACGGGCTCTGGGCGGTGCTGCTGTGGCTGAACATCCTTGCGGAACGCAAGCTGTCGGTGAAAGAGATCCTGATGGATCACTGGCAGACTTACGGCCGCAACTACTATTCGCGGCATGATTACGAAGCGGTGGATAGCGACACGGCCAATGCGCTGATGGCCGATCTTGAAGCAAAGCTAGGCGATCTGCCGGGGACCGAGTTGCACGGGCTGAATGTGGCCGAAGCCGACCAGTTCGCCTATCACGATCCGGTCGATGGATCGGTCAGCCGCAACCAGGGCATCCGCATCCTCTTCGAGGGCGGTTCGCGCGGGGTGCTGCGGCTGTCGGGGACCGGCACCGAGGGCGCGACGCTGAGGGTCTATCTGGAACGCTACATGCCAGCGGAGGGTGATCTGGAGATCGAGACGCAGGCGGCGTTGAAGGACGTGGCCGCGGCGATCGGCGAGCTAGGCGGATTGCAGGCGCGCACCGGGCGGACGAAGCCCGACGTGATGACCTGACGGAACCTCGTAGGATGGGCAATCCTTGCCCATCCTACGGCGAAGATCCTCCGGCCTTGCAAACCCTCGCCTGTCGCGCGACACATGCCGCGACCGTCACGAGGAGACCGCCATGACCTGGACCGCCGCCGACACCCGCTATGACACCATGCCCTATCGCCGCTGCGGGCGGTCGGGGCTGAAACTGCCGGCGATCTCGTTGGGGCTGTGGCACAACTTCGGCGACGACACGGCGCATGCGACCAAGCAACAGATCGTGCGCACCGCCTTCGATCACGGCATCACCCATTTCGACCTTGCCAACAACTATGGCCCCCGTCCCGGCGCCGCCGAGAAAGCCTTCGGCCAGATCCTGCGCGAAGAATTCAAGCCCTACCGCGACGAGATGATCATCTCGTCCAAGGCGGGCTATGACATGTGGCCCGGTCCCTACGGTGAATGGGGCAGCCGCAAGTACCTGGTGGCGTCCTGCGACCAGTCGCTGAAGCGGATGGGGCTGGACTATGTCGACATCTTCTATTCGCACCGCTTCGATCCCGAGACGCCGCTGGAAGAGACCATGATGGCGCTGGATCATATCGTGCGCTCGGGCCGCGCGCTTTATGCCGGCATCTCGTCCTACAACGCGCAGCGCACGCGCGAGGCCGCGGCAATCCTCAAGGACCTCGGAACGCCCTGCCTGATCCATCAGCCGTCCTATTCGATGCTGAACCGCTGGGTCGAGGACGACGGTCTGCTGGATGCGCTGGACGATCTGGGCATCGGCTCGATCGTGTTCTCGCCGCTAGCGCAGGGCATGCTGACATCGAAGTACCTCGGCGGCATCCCCGAGGGCAGCCGCGTCACCCAGGGCAAGTCGCTGCGCGAGGAATTCCTGTCGGACGCGGCGCTGGAGCACATCCGCGCGCTGAACGCCATTGCCGAGGATCGCGGCCAGACCCTGGCGCAGATGGCGCTGGCCTGGGTGCTGCGCGGCGGCCGGGTGACCACGGCGCTGATCGGCGCGTCGAAGCCTTCGCAGGTGGTGGATTGCGTGGGTGCGGTGGAAAACCTCGAGTTCACCGAAGACGAATTGGCGCGGATCGACACGCATGCCAAGGACATGAACATCAACCTCTGGGCGGCGTCTGCAGAACGTGAGGGGCCCGCGCGGAAGTGAGCTGGTGGGAAACGTGTGATGCAGGCGTGCGGTGCCGATTGGCAACGCGCGGTTCTATCGCCAAGCCAGTGGTTTTGGCCTGCATCGGGGGTTTCATCGTGTTGGCGACACCGGCGTGGAAGGCGCGCATGCGCCCTGCCCGACCTCGGGAATGCCTCTCGGTTCCATGAGGCTGTCGTTTCGTGATACTTCGACCGCACCGGGCGCGACAAATGTCGGAGTCTGCCCTCCCGGGGGGAAGTCGGACAGGGCGTATGCGCGCCGTGTGCTCATTGAGGTTACGACACGCGCAGGGTCAACCAAAAGCCGTTTCAGGACGCAAACAGGCGCCGCGTCGCGGACAGCCCTGAGCTACCCGCTCTCGGCCTTCTTCTCCCACCGCCCCGACTCCTCGGACCAGTATTGCGCGCCGCAGCCTGCCCCGGTCAGCGCCTTCCACTGGCCGCGCGCGGCGTCCACCGCCTGCGGGTCGTTGCCGTCGAACAGGATGCAGACGCGTTCGAGCCCCTGCACCTCGTTGGCGGCGACGCTCGCTCCGTCGACGCACATCAGGCATTGCGGGTCGTTCCCCGCCGTGCCGGAGGTCAACAGGATCGGTTGCAGCGCGTCATGCGGACCGCCGGCGCGGCCGTGCGGCAGGAAGCCATCCTCGGCCCCCTGCCACAGCTTCTCGTCCAGCCAGTCCAGCTTCCCCTCGTCCACGCCGCGCACCGCCACCCGCCAGCCCGCGCCGCGCGCTTTTTCAAGCAGCACCGGCAGCGTGGCCTCAAGTGGCCTCTGGGTCAGGTGGTAGAAATAGGCGGCGCCCATGGCTCACTCCGTCTCGTATCGGTCCCTGACCAGCCGGTCGAGCGCGAGGACGCCCCAGCCGGTGGCCCCCTTCGGCGCGAGGTCGGTGTCCTTGGTCACCTGCGCCACCCCGGCGATGTCGAGGTGGATCCATGGGCAATCCTCCCTGACGAAGCGTTGCAGGAACTGCGCCGCGGTGATCGACCCGGCGGGCCGTCCGCCGACGTTCTTCATGTCGGCCTTCTGTGACTTCAGTTGATCATCGTAGCTTTGCGCCAGCGGCATCCGCCAGGCGCCCTCGCCCTCGGCATCGGCGGCCTTGAGGAAGCTGTTGCAGAACCCGTCGTCGTTCGAGAACACCCCGGCCTTGTCGTGGCCCAGCCCGATGATGATCGCGCCGGTGAGCGTCGCCAGATCGACCATCGCGGCAGGCTTGTAGGTTTCCTGCGCGTACCACATCACGTCGCAGAGCACGAGCCGGCCTTCGGCATCGGTGTTGATGACCTCGATGGTGTCGCCCTTCATCGAAGTGACGATATCGCCGGGACGGGTGGCGTTGCCCGAGGGCATGTTCTCGACCAGCCCCACCAGCCCGACGACATTGGCCTTGGCCTTGCGGCGCGCCAGCGCCTTCATCACGCCGGCCACGACACCGGCGCCGCCCATGTCCATGGTCATGTCCTCCATGCCTGCGGCGGGCTTGAGGGAGATGCCGCCGGTGTCGAAGACCACGCCCTTACCGACCAGCGCCAGCGGCGGTTCGCCCTCCGCTCCGCCCTTCCACGACATCACGACCACTTTGGACGGGCTGTCGGACCCCTGCCCCACGGCCAGCAGCGCGCCCATGCCGAGTTCGGCCAGCTTGTCTTCCTCCAGCACCTCGACCTCGAGCCCCAATCCGCGCAGGCCCTGGAGGCGGGCGGCGAATTCCGAGGTGGTGAGCACGTTGGCAGGTTCGCTGACCAAGTCGCGGGTGAAGAACACGCCCTCGGCGGCGGCGGCGCGAGGGGCGTAGTCGTCTTCCAGTTCGGCGGGCTTCGAGCACATCACGGTCAGCGACGCCTCGCGCGGGGCGTCCTTGCCGGTCTTGTGATCGGCGAATTCGTAGCCACGCAAGGCCAGCCCCAGCGCCAGGTCGGCCATGCCGGCGCGGCCGCCGGCCAGCACCAGCAGGTCGGCGTCACCGCGTGCCTTGGCCAAGGCCGCCCCGGCGCGGCGGGCCGCGTCCTGGGCAGGGCGACGGGACAGTTTCACCACGTCCAGCGCCTCGGCCTCGAGACCGGCGGGCGAGATCAGCGACGCAACCTCGCCGTCCTTCATCTTCTCGAACTGCTTGCCTTCCGCGAACCGCTTCAGCGCCTGCTTGGTCACCCGGTTCACCCGGCGGGCGCCCGGGTCCATCTTGGCCTCTTCGTCGAGGATCACGGCGATCCGACCCGGGGCGGTTTCCACCTGATCAAGGTCGGTCTCGGCAAATGTGATCTTGGCGGGATTGGTCATGATTGTCTGCTCCGAAAAGTGGCACGATTGTCACGTCTGACACCAGTCCTAGTGCGCGGGACCCCGCTGAACCACCCCTTAATGTAGGGCCGCTGGTATAATCCGGTTTGAAGGCCCGGCGAAATCTTCTAGGGTCGGGCCACATCAAGAGGTTGGGGACAGGGCTTGGCGAGATTTGACAGATACATGCTGTCACAGCTGTTCATGCTTTTCGGCTTCTTCGCGCTGGTTCTGGTTGCCGTCTACTGGGTGAACCGGGCCGTGATCCTGTTCGATCAGTTGATCGCCGACGGCCATGCGGCCTCTGTCTTCGTCGAGTTCACCGCGTTGTCGCTGCCCAAGGTGATCGGCATGGTGGTGCCGATGGCGGCCTTTGCTGCGGCGGTTTACGTGACCAACCGGCTGTCCAACGACAGCGAGCTTACCGTGATGCAGGCCACCGGGTTCTCGCCCTGGCGGCTGGCGCGGCCGCTGCTGATCTACGGCGTGGCGCTGGCGGTGCTGATGTCGGTGCTGACCCATGTGCTGATCCCGGCCAGCCTGCAACAGTTGAAGGAACGCGAGCGCGAGATCTCGGGCTCGATCAGCGCACGGCTGCTGCGCGAGGGGGTTTTCCTGCATCCGGCGTCAGACGTGACCTTCTATATTCGCGATATCTCGCCCGAGGGAGAATTGGCGGATGTGTTCATGTCCGACCGCCGCGATGCCGACCGGCACATCACCTATACCGCGGAACGCGCCTACCTGCTGCGTGCGGACGAGGGGCCGAAGCTGATCATGGTCGACGGCATGGCGCAGGTGTTCTCGCCCCAGAATGGGCAGCTTTCGACCACCAACTTCGCGCAGTTTTCCCGCGATATCAGCGGCTTGATAAACCAGGGCGGCGTCGGTCGCCGCAAGCTGCGCTATGTGCCGACGCCCGAATTGCTGTTCGATACCGAGGCCGTCGCGGTCGAGACGCGCGAGGAACCCGGTGACGTGGTGCTGGAGGGTCACAAGCGCATTGCGCAACCCTTGCTGTGCATCGTGGCGGCGTTGATCGGCCAGGCGGCGCTGCTGGCCGGCGGCTTCAGCCGTTTCGGGGTGACGCGGCAGATCGTGCTGGCAATCTTCCTGCTGGTGGTCGTGCAGTTGGTCGAGGGCATGATGACCGATCCGGTGCGCAACGATCCTGACCTCTGGCCACTCTATTACACCAATATCGTGCTGGGGCTGCTGATGGCCTTTGTCCTTTACTGGCGGGCGGATCACCCGGCCGCTTTCCGGCGCAAGCGCCAGGCGGAGGTAGCGGCATGACGTTACATCTTTACTTTGCGCGCCGCTTCGCCACGCTGTTTGCCGGGATGCTGGCGGTGTTCTTCCTGTTCGTGATGCTGCTCGACCTGATCGAGCAATTGCAGAACTTCGACAACATCGGCTTTGGGCAGGTGTTGAGGATCACGCTGCTGAACACGCCGGAAGGGCTTTACCAGATGCTGCCGCTGGTGATGATCCTTTCGGCGATCGCACTTTGCCTGGCGCTGGCGCGGTCCTCGGAACTGGTGGTGAGCCGGGCTTCGGGCCGCTCGGGCCTGTCGGCGCTGACCGGGCCGGTCCTGGTGGCGGCGCTGGTGGGTGCGCTTGCCGTGGCGGCATTCAACCCGATCGTGGCGGCAACCTCGCAGCGCTATCACGACCTGCGCGAGCTCTACGACTCGGGCGGGACCTCGACGCTGTCGATCGGGCGCGAGGGGCTGTGGCTGCGGCAGGGCGACCAGCGCGGGCAGACGGTGATCCACGCGGAACGCTCGAACCCGACGGCGACGGTTCTGCACGATGTGACCTTCATCGACTACACCACCGATGGCGGCCCGGTCCGGCGCATCATCGCCGACGAGGCGGCGCTGGCCACAGGGCAATGGGTTCTGCGGCAGGCCAAGTCCTGGCCGTTGATCACCGGGCTCAATCCCGAGACCAATTCGGTCACCCATGACGAGTTGCGTATTCCCTCGAGCCTGACACAGGAGAAGATCCGCGACAGTTTCGGCAAGCCTTCGGCGGTGTCGATCTGGCACCTGCCCGAATTCATCGGCAATCTCGAAGGGGCCGGTTTTTCTGCGCGCCGTCACAGCGTCTGGCTGCAGATGGAGCTGGCCCGGCCGCTGTTTCTTGTGGCCATGGTGCTTCTGGGCGCGGCCTTCACCATGCGGCACGCGCGCTTCGGCCGCACCGGGTTGTCGGTACTGACGGCGCTTCTGTTGGGGTTCGGGCTTTACTACGTGCGCAACTTCGCGCAAATCCTGGGTGAGAACGGCCAGATCCCGGCATTGCTGGCGGCCTGGGCGCCGCCCCTGGCCTCGGTTTTCATCGGGTTGGGGCTGATCCTGCACATGGAGGACGGATGATGCTGGCCCGCCTGACCTTGCTGCTGGCGCTGTGTCTTGCGCCGCTGACAGCCCTCGCCCAGACCGAGGACCCGGCGGTGCTGGTGGCCGACACCGTGGTCGTCACCCCCGACGAGCGGCTGATCGCCGATGGCAACGTCGAAGCGATCTATGACAGCACCCGCATCTGGGCCGAACGGATCATCTATGTCAGCGCCACCGAGGAACTGATCATCGAAGGACCGATCCGCATCGACGACGGCCGGGGCACCATCGTGCTGGCCGACCGGGCGGAGCTGGACACCGATCTTGAGAACGGGTTGCTCATCGGCGCGCGGCTGGTGCTGGATCAGCAGTTGCAGCTGGCCGCGGTGCAGCTTGCCCGCGTCGAGGGGCGCTATGCCCAGCTGTCCAAAGCGACCGTGACCTCGTGCCAGATCTGCGGCCCAAACGGTGTGCCGCTGTGGTCGATCCGCGCCCGTCGGGTGATCCACGACCAGCAGGAACGGCAGCTTTACTTCGAAAACGCGCAGTTCCGGGTGCTGGACGTGCCGGTGTTCTATCTGCCGCAGCTGCGCCTGCCCGACCCGACGGTGGAACGTACCCGCGGGTTCCTGTTCCCGTCGATCCGCACAACGACCGAACTGGGCACCGGCATCAAGGTTCCTTACTTCCTGCCGCTGGGCGATCATGCGGACGTGACCATCACGCCCTACCTGTCGCAGGAAACCACCACCGTCGAGCTGCGCTATCGGCAGGCGTTCCACAACGGGGACATTGAGCTGAACGGCGCCGTCACCCGTGACACGCTGAAGCCCGACGAGACACGGGCCTACCTGTTCGGTGAAGGTGCCTTCGATCTGGGCAACCGGTATCGGCTGACCTTCGACTTCGAAACCACCACCGATGAATCCTACCTGTCGGAGTACGGCTATTCCGGCACCGACCGCCTGGACAGCGAGATCACGCTGGCGCGGACCACGCGGCAATCGGACATGGCGGCGGGGCTGGTGCTCTATAACACGCTCCGCGACGACGAGATCAACTCGACCCAGGCGACGATCATCCCCGACCTGCGTTACCAGCGGCGCTTCGGCCTTGGTGGAGGCGAGCTGAGATTTTCGCTGCAAGGTCACGGGCATGTGCGCTATTCCGGCAAGGACGTGGATGGCCGCGACGTCGCCCGCTCCACGGTCGAGGCGGAATGGCTCGATCAATGGACGCTCGGCTCGGGGCTTCAGATCGCGGCGCAGACGGGGCTGGCGCTGGATCAGTTCGCGACCTTCGACGACAGCACTGTGGCGTCCGAGGCCTACAGCGTCGCCCCCAGCGCCGCGCTGACCTTCCGCTACCCGCTGCTGCGCACCACCCTGACCGGCGCCCGGCAACTGCTGGAACCGGTGGCGCAGATCGGCTGGACCGGGGGCGAAAATGCCGACGTGGCCAATGACGAAAGCACCCGCCAGGAGCTGGATGCCGGAAACCTGCTGTCGCTGTCGCGCTTTCCGGAGCCCGACCGGCGCGAACGCGGCGCTTCGGCAGTGCTGGGCCTGCGCTTCCTGCATCAGCAACCCAAAAGCTGGGAGGCCGGTCTGATCGTGGGCCGCGTCCTGCGCAGCGAAACCGAGAGCGACTTCACCGATATCTCGGGTCTCGACGAAGCAGTCTCGGACTGGCTGGTTGCGGCGCATATGCGGCACGTTGACGGGCTTTACCTGATTTCGCGGACGTTGGTGGACGACACCGGATATGTCAGGAAATCCGCCGCCCGCGGCGCCTGGTCAAACGACCGGGTCGATTTGGGCGCCACTTTCCTGCTGCTTGACGCCGACAAGCGCATCGAAAGCGAGGACGACGTCGCGGAATGGTCCTTCGACGGATCGGTCCGCGTCAGCCGTCACTGGACCGCCAGCGCCGACGTGCGTTACGACATGGCCGACAACCGCGCCGCCGAGGCCGGGCTGGGGCTGGGCTATCGCAACGAGTGCATCGAGGCGGCGTTTACCGCCAGCCGGACATTCGCGGATTCATCCAATCTGGACCCTTCCACCGAATATGGTCTAACTGTCGAGCTCAAGGGATTCAGTACCGGCGGCGACGCAGGAGGCTACAGCAGGACATGCAGACCATGAAAACCAGGATATTCCGCGGCCTGCTTGCCGGCGTGACCGCCATGATGCTGGGCGCGGCTCCGGCCATGGCGCAGGGCCTGTTTTCGCCGGCGATCAAGGTCGACGATCAGGTGATCACCACTTACGAGCTGAACCAGCGGGCGCTGATGTTGCAGGTGCTGCGCGCGCCCGGCAATCCGCGCGATACCGCGCGGACCCAGCTGATTGAGGACCGGCTCAAGGTCGCGGCGGCGCGGACCGCCGGGATCGAGGTGTCGGACACCGACATCCGGCAGGGCATGGAGGAATTCGCCGGCCGTGCCAACCTGACCGCTGACCAGTTCATCGCCGAGCTGGCCAAGGCCGGGATCGACGAACAGACCTTCCGCGACTTCGTCATTTCGGGTCAGGCGTGGCGGCAACTGGTGCGGGCGCGCTTTGCCAACCAGGCGCAGGTCTCCGAAGCGGAGATCGACCGCGCGCTGTCGTCGGCCGGCGGCGGCAGCTCGGTGCGGGTGCTGTTGTCGGAGATCATCATGCCGGCCCCGCCGCAGGAGGCGGCCGCGGTTCTTGAGCGCGCGCAACGGATTTCGCAGATGACGTCGGAGCTGGAATTCGCCCGTGCGGCGCGCCAGTTCTCTGCCACACGTACCGCCGGATCGGGTGGCAAGCTGCCATGGCAGAAGATCGAGGACCTGCCGCCGATCCTGCGCCCGCTGGTGCTGGCGCTGGGGCCCGGCGAGGTGACCCAGCCGCTCACCCTGCCCGAGGCCGTGGCACTGTTTCAGCTGCGCGCCATCGAAGAGACCGAATACAGCGCGCCGAGCTATTCGGCGGTGGAATATGCCGCCTATTACCTGCCCGGCGGCCGCAGCCCAGAAACACTGGCCCAGGCCCGCGCCATCGAGGCCCGCGTCGACACCTGCGACGATCTCTATGGCGTCGCCAAGGGGCAGCCCGAAGAAGTACTGGAGCGTAGTGCCCTGCCGCCTGCCGAGGTGCCCTCTGACGTGGCGATCGAACTGTCCAAGCTGGATCCTGGCGAGGTGTCGACCACGCTGACCCGCGCGGGCGGCCAGACTCTGGTGCTGCTGATGCTCTGCGGTCGCAGCCCGTCGGTCGAGGAGCAACCCGACCGCGAGGCGGTGTTGAACGGGCTGCGCTCGCGCCGGCTGGCCTCGCTGGCGGAAAGCTATCTGGAACAGCTGCGCGCCGACGCCCGGATCGTCGAGCTGCAATGAGCCCCTTGCCGGTTGCCCTGAGCTGCGGCGAACCGGCGGGTGTCGGCCCCGAGTTGGCAGCAAAGGCGTGGGAGGCCCTGCGGGACACCCTGCCCTTCTTCCTGATCGGTGACGCCGGGCATCTGCCGCCGGATGCGCCCGTGGTCCGCATTGGTGACCCGCTTGACGCTGTCGAGGCCATGCCGCGCGGGCTGCCTGTCCTGCACCGCGACTTTGGTCCGCCTGTGACACCCGGAGTGGCGCAGGCTGCCCATGCACAGGCCGTCATCGACGCGATTGCCGAAGGCGTCTCGCTGGTCATGTCCGGCAGGGCCCGCGCCATTTGCACCGCCCCGATCCACAAGCAGGCACTGGCCGAGGGCGCGGGCTTTGCCTATCCCGGACACACCGAGTACCTCGCCGCTCTGGCAGGGGTCGAGCGTGTGGTGATGATGCTGGCCTCGCCCTTGCTGCGCGTGGTCCCGGTGACCATTCACATGAGCCTTGCCGAGGTGCCGGCGGCCCTGACAGCGCCCCTGCTGGAAGACACGATACGCATCACCGCGCGCGGCCTGACCGAGCGCTTCGGGCTTGGCGCCCCCCGGATCGCGGTGGCGGGGCTCAACCCCCACGCCGGCGAAGGCGGTCGCATGGGACGCGAGGAGATCGAGGTGATCGCCCCGGTGCTGGAGCAGCTGCGCGCAGAAGGTTTCGACATTGCCGGGCCGATGTCAGCGGACACGATGTTTCACGCCCCGGCCCGTGCCCGCTATGACGTTGCAATCTGCATGTATCACGACCAAGCGCTGATCCCGATCAAGACGCTGGACTTCGACGGCGGCGTGAACGTGACGCTGGGCCTGCCCTTCCTGCGCACCTCGCCGGACCATGGCACGGCCTTCGATATCGCGGGCAAGGGGCTTGGCAACCCGGCCTCGCTGATCGCGGCCCTTCGGATGGCGGGCGGCGCAGGATGAAAGGCCGGACTTTGCGTATTTCCAACGGAGAAGACCTGCCATGGCGGCGATAGACGACCTGCCGCCGCTGCGCGAGGTGATCGAGAACCACGGGCTGGTTGCGAAGAAGTCGATGGGGCAGAACTTCCTGCTCGACCTGAACCTGACGGCCAAGATCGCGCGGCTGGCCGGCGATCTGACCGGGTGCGACGTGCTGGAGATCGGTCCCGGCCCCGGCGGGCTGACGCGCGGATTGCTGGTCGAAGGCGCGCGCAAGGTGCTGGCGATCGAGAAGGATGCGCGCTGTTTGCCGGCGCTGGCCGAAATCGCGGAGCGTTATCCCGGGCGGCTCGAGGTCATCAACGGCGATGCGCTTGAGGTCGATCCGCGCGCGCACCTGATGCCACCGATCCGGGTGGCGGCGAACCTGCCCTACAACGTCGGCACCGAGCTTCTGGTGCGCTGGCTGACGCCGCCGGACTGGCCGCCGTTCTGGCAATCCTTGACACTGATGTTCCAGAAGGAAGTGGCCGAACGGATCGTGGCGGAACCGGGATCGAAGACATATGGCCGGCTGGCGATCCTGTCGCAATGGCGCTGCCGGGCAAAGGTGGTAATGCATCTGCCGCCCGAGGCATTTTCGCCCCCGCCCAAGGTATCTTCGGCCGTCGTGCATCTGGAGGCGCGGCCCGACCCCGTGTTCCCGGCGGATGCGGGGGTGTTGCAGGAGGTGGTGGCCAAGGCCTTCAACCAGCGCCGCAAGATGCTGCGGTCGAGTTTGAAGGGGCTGCACCCGGGGATCGAGGGTATCCTGAAGGCGGCGGGGATCGCGCCGACCGAACGCGCCGAGCAGGTGCCGCTGGAGGGGTTCTGTGCCCTTGCACGCGCGGTCAAGGCGGCGCGGGGCTGAACCGGCAGACCGGCTTTGCGCCCGATTGGTACGCATCCCGGATGTGAGCCGGAACCTCTTTCTAATCCACTGCCCCCATGGAGGCCCCGGATCATATCCGGGGCGGACGGGATAAGACCTTGGGGTCTACTCGGCGGCTTGTGAGCTTTCCTTGCCATTGTCCTCAGACGTGGCGGCATCGTCTTTCTTCTTCGCGGGCTTGCGGCGGGTGCGCTTGGGCTTTTCCGGCGCGGCCTCGACCTTGCTTTCGGGCGTTTCCACCAGCCCGCTGTCGCCATCGTCGCCGGCCACTTCCAGCACGTCGGGCTGCGGCGCGTCGGCAGGGTCCGAGGACGGTTCCGGTTGGTTCTGTTGCTGGGGCTGCTGGTTGCCGTTGCCGTCACGGTCCTGCCGGTCCGAGCGTTCACGATCGCGCTGGGCCTGGCGCTCGCGGTTCTGACGCTCTTGTTCCTCTCGCTTGGAGTCCTGCTCCTTTTGCGCCTCGCTCAGGAGCCGCAGGTAATGTTCGGCGTGCTGCTGGAAGTTCTCGGTGGCCACGCGATCACCGGACAATTGCGAGTCGCGGGCCAGCTGGTTGTACTTGTCGATGATCTGCTGCGGAGTTCCGCGCACCTTGCCTTCGGGGCCCGAGCTGTCGAACACACGGTTGATGATGTTGCCGCCCGACGGCTTGTTGCGGTTGGATCGCGACCGCGACCGTGACTTGGAAGATCTCATGTAATGTAGTCCAGCCCGTTTCGGTAAATCTCTTGCCGGTCCACCGGGTGCGGCGCATATGCGCGGAAGCTGCCGGCGGTCTTGCTCTTTGTTCGGCGGGTGTCGCGCGGGGCGCTGTAGTAGCGACCCATCAGCGGCGACACCTCAGCACTAAACATGTCACAGGGCGCCTTACAAGGGGGTAAATGGTCAAAACCCCGTGCAGAGCGCGCAAAAGCGGCACATTTGCACCGTTTTGCCTGTGGACCTACACCGATCTGCGAGCGCTAACGACCCGGTCGCGTCCATCGAGATCGGGCACGACGAGAATATCACCCAACCCGGCCGAGGCCATCAGCCCGGCGACCGCCTGCCCCTGTTGCCAGCCGATTTCGACCAGCAGCCGGCCGCCCGGCTCGAGATGCTGCAAGGCACCGGCGGCGATCGAACGGTAGGCTGTCAGGCCGTCGGCTTCGTCGGTCAGCGCCACGCGCGGCTCGTGCAGAAGTTCCGGGGCCAGCGCCGCCACCTCGTCGGCGGCGATATAGGGCGGGTTCGATACGATCAGGTCAAAGCTACCAGTCACCGCGTCATACCAGTCCGAGCGTCTGAGCAGCGCACATTCCTCAAGCTCCAGAGCGGCCCGATTGCGCGCCGCAACGTCGAGAGCGGCATCCGAGATATCTACGCCCAGACCCCAGACGCCCTGCGATTCCGCCAACAAGGTCAGCAGGATGCAACCCGTTCCTGTACCAAGGTCCAGCACCCTCTCGAACGGCTGAGACAGCGCGGCCTCGATCAGCGTCTCGGTCTCGGGGCGCGGGTCAAGCACGTCGCGGTTGACCTCGAACTCGCGGCCATAAAAGGCACGGCGTCCGGTCAGGTGCGAAACGGGTTCACGCGCGGCGCGGCGGGCGATCAGGGCCCCGTACCGGTCTGCCGTCGCCGCGTCGACCGGCTCGGGCAGTTCCAGCGTGAGGCGGCCGGGGGCGACCTGCAAGGCGTGCGCCAGCAAACGACGGGCGTCGCGGCCGGCCCCCATGATACCCGCCTGTTTCAAGGTGCGGGTGGCGCGGGCCAGCAGGATGGATCCGGTCTCGCTCATTCCATCGCCGCCAGTTGCGCCGCCTGGGCGTCCGCGGTCAGGGCGTCCACGATTTCATCGAGATCGCCCGCCATCACCTGATCGAGCTTGTAGAGCGTCAGGTTGATGCGGTGGTCGGTCATGCGGCCCTGCGGGAAGTTGTAGGTGCGGATGCGCTCGGACCGGTCGCCGCTGCCAACCTGGCTCTTGCGGTCGGCGGAGCGTTCGCTGTCGACCCGGCTGCGCTCCTGATCGTAAAGCCTTGTTTTCAGGACCTGCATCGCGATTTCGCGGTTGCGGTGCTGGCTCTTCTCGGAGCTGGTGACGACGATGCCCGTGGGGATATGGGTAATCCTGACAGCGGAATCGGTGGTATTGACGTGCTGTCCGCCCGCACCGCTCGCGCGCATGGTGTCGATGCGGATGTCGCCAGGATCAATGTGGATGTCGACATCCTCGGCCTCGGGCAGCACGGCGACGGTGGCGGCAGAGGTGTGGATGCGCCCGCCCGACTCGGTGGTTGGCACCCGTTGCACGCGGTGAACGCCGGATTCGTATTTCAGCCGCGCAAAGACGTTCTCGCCCTTTACATGCGCGATGACTTCCTTGATCCCGCCCAGTTCGGTGGCGTTCTCCTCGATGATGTCGAAGGCCCAGCCGCGCGTTTCGGCATAGCGCTGGTACATGCGCAAGAGGTCGCCGGCAAAGAGCGCGGCCTCCTCGCCCCCGGTGCCGGGTCGGATTTCGACGATGGCGGGCCGGGCATCGGCCTCGTCGCGCGGCAAGAGCGCCAGCTGCAGGGCGTGTTCCGCCTCGGGCAGCCTGCGCTTGAGGATCGGCAATTCCTCGTCCGCCAATTCCTTCATGTCGGGATCATCCAGCATTGCCTGCGCTTCGGCGATATCGTCCTGCAGCCCACGCCAGGCGGCGATCTGGTCGACCACGGGCTTGAGGTCGGAATATTCCTTGGCCAGCCGCGCGATGTCGCCGGCATCGGCGCCGGCGTTCATCTTCGCTTCCAAGAACTGGAATCGGTCTTCGATCTGGCGCAGGCGCTCTTCGGGGATCATCGCGGGTCTTTGTTTTGCCTCATCGGTCACTCGTGATAAACTGAGCGGATGCTGAGAGGAAGTGTCGTTTTACTGATGCTGGCCGCGCCCGCGATGGCCGATGTGACAAGCCCAAGCGGGCGGACGGTGGATTGCTATTGCACCGACAGTGGCGGCGCGCGCGTGGAGCTGGGGCAGACGATCTGCCTGCAGGTCGACGGGCGGATGTTCATGGCGCAGTGCCAGATGTCGCTGAACGTGCCGATGTGGCGCGAGGTGGCGCAAGGCTGCCTGAGTTCACGACTGCGGGACACCGGGCAGGCCCATGACACGGGCACGGTTGACCCCAATATCTGAACCGCCAAAGCGGGCGCGGGCAAAGACCTCGAGCACATCGCCCTTGAGTGTCAGCGTCGTGTAATCGGGATAGCCGATGACGCGCGAGCGCGTGACATAGGTGATCTTGCCGTCCTCGACAGAGCCCGCCAGCACGCGGGTCCTCGGCAGCGTCCGCATGGCGGCGTCCAGTTCCGCCAACCGCGGCGCACCCTTGTCCACCGCTTCCCGGTATATGTGCAGGTTGCTGCCGGGATGGTGTCCGGGCGCGCTGCCGTCGGCGGCCACGTGCCAGCGCGCGGGATCGCTGGGTGCAAGCCGCACGAAAGCGAGGTATCCCCCGAGAAGGACAGCGATCAGGATCAATGCGATCTTCATAACTTAGCGGCCAATCTTCAGGTGGTTCCAGCCCCAGAGGCAGATCAGTTCCACTGCCACGTGGGCACCGGCGATCGCAGTGGCTCCGGTCGTGTCGAAGGGCGGAGAAACTTCGACCACATCACCTCCGACCATGTTGATGCCGGCCAGATGCCGAAGGGCGATCGCCGCCTGTGCCGTGCTCAGCCCGCCCCAGACCGGCGTTCCGGTGCCGGGTGCGAAGGCGGGATCGAGGCAATCGATGTCGAAGGTCAGGTAGGTCGGGTGATCGCCGACGATGGTGCGCACCTTCCGGGCGGTTTCCTTCGGCCCGATGTCATGGACCTCCCGGGCGTCGATGATGTGCATCCCGTGCGTGTCGGGATTATCGGTGCGGATGCCGACGTGGACCGAGCGGGACGGATCGATCAGCCCCAGCTTGATCGCCTTGTATACGAAGGTGCCGTGGTCGATGCGCTCCATGTCATCATCGGTCCAGGTGTCGGAATGGGCGTCGAACTGGATCAGCGACAGCGGTCCGTACTTCTCGGCATGGGCTTTCAGAATCGGCAGGGTGATGAAGTGATCGCCGCCGAGCGTCACGCTTGCCGCATCCTTGGCGAGGATGCCAGCGATGTGAGCCTGCAGGGCATCGGGGAACTCGGAGACCTTGGCATAGTCGAAGGCGACATCGCCGTAGTCGACAATGTTCAGCCGTTCCAGAGGGTTAAAGCCCCATCCGTAGGGTGCGTCGGGGCTTTGCAATGCGCTTGCCTCACGGATGGCGCGGGGCCCGAGGCGGGTGCCGGGACGGTTGGTGACGGCTTGGTCGAAAGGCACGCCGGTGATGGCCAGATCGACGCCCGTCAGGTCCTTGGTGTAGCGTCGGCGCAGGAAGGAGGTTGCCCCGCCAAAGGTGTTCTCATAGCTGAGACCACTCAAGCTTTGCCGCGTAAAGGCTTCGTCCACCTTGGTTTTTGCGTCTTCCAGCGCCATGGCGTTCTCCGGTTTGCAGGTGCGGGTCTGGACTTCGGTCACGGCCCGCGACAGGGTGCAGACAAGCGCAATCCACCGGAGGCTGCAATGGACGATTTGATCAAAAATCCGGACGGTGGCCTTCCCCGGCTGCTGGAGATCATGCGCCGCCTGCGCGACCCCGAGACCGGCTGCCCCTGGGACATCGAACAGGATTTTCGCTCGATCGCGCCTTACACGATCGAAGAGGCCTATGAGGTTGCCGATGCCATCGAACGCGAAGATTGGCGCGAACTTGAGGGCGAATTGGGCGATCTGCTGTTACAAACAGTGTATCACACGCAGATGGGCGACGAGGCCGGGCATTTTGATTTCGACAGCGTCGTCAAAGCGATATCCGACAAGATGGTGGACAGGCATCCCCACGTCTTCGGCGACGAGAGCCGCGACAAGAGCGCGGAACAACAGACCATCGACTGGGAGAGGATGAAGGCGGCAGAGCGCGCGAAAAAGGCGCAAAAAGGCGCCTTGGACGGGGTCGCGGTGGGGCTGCCCGCGCTGTTGCGGGCCTACAAGCTGCAGAAGCGTGCCGCGCGGGTGGGTTTCGACTGGCCCGAAACCGCGCAGGTTCTGGACAAGATCGCCGAGGAAGCGCGAGAGCTTGTCGAAGCCAGGGACAGCCTACCGCAGGACAAGATCGAAGAGGAACTGGGCGACCTGCTTTTCGTCATGGCCAACCTGGCACGGCACCTTGAGGTCGAACCGGAAGCCGCGCTGCGACGGGCAAACGCGAAATTCGTGCGTCGCTTCAAATACATAGAATCGTCTCTTGAGGCTGATGGAAAGGCCCCGGTGGAATCCTCGCTGGAAGAGATGGATGCGCTCTGGGACGCGGCGAAGGCCGCCGAACGCGCGACGGTCAGCGCAGGAAAGTGATGTCGCGGATCCGTTCGATCTTGTCGAGGTGCCTGGCGTAACGATCTGAAAGCGCTTGCCTTTCGGTGGCATCGAGACAGGTGAATCCAGTGTCCTCGGTGCGGTCGGCCAGCCTGTCGAGCACCATTTGCCATGCCGCGCGATCCAGTGTTTCTCCTGCCCGGTAGCGCGCTTGCAGTTCTTCCAGCGCTGCGTCCGTGGCGCTGCGGTTCAGCGGCCTTACAGGCTCGGCCAAGGGAAGTGTCAGGTCGGGGACCAACCGCCGGATCAGGGCAGAACTGTTGCCCCGCCGCTCATAGGCCACCACGAGCATCTCTTCGGGCATGAGGATATCCCGATAGGCCTTGACCAGCGCCGGCCAGCCACGGTCCATTGCCAGATAGCTTGGCGCAACCTTTCGGAACGGCGCGACCATGTTGTCCTCGGCCCGTTTGCGAAAGGCACTGACGAAGAGGTCGCCGTAGTCGCGCACAACCAGCAGGATCCGGGTAACCGGCCATGCGCCACAGGCTTTCAATGCGTCCCGCAACACGGCCATCTGCCCTTCGGCCGCCGGATAGAACCGCCCCTTCTGGAACTGGTACATGCGGCCGGAGATGTTTTCTTCGGACAGGATCAGCGCGCGATGCGGGTCGGGGCTATGGCGCTGCAACTCATCGGCCGCGCGGCGGGTGACAGGCCCGACGTCTCCCCTTGGATTGAGCCGCAGTTTCAGCGTCCCGCCGGGAATGTCATCACGCCCGGGATAGGCCAGATCGAAGCCTGCGTCCTGCAGGGCCTGGCGGTTCAGGTCGAGACACAACTGGAACGACGAGGTCCCGGTGCGGTGCGCGCCCGCGTGGATGAAGACGTGTTTGGTCATGCTCTGCCCCGGTTTTGCCCGCAGACTATCGGCTTCGCTTACGGCAGCAAACCGCTTATGGACTTTGCCGTGCACCATTGCCAATTTGGCGCCGGAATGCGAGGGGGCGGCATGAGCGCACGCAAGATAATCATCGACACCGATCCCGGGCAGGACGACGCCGTCGCCATCCTTCTGGCGCTGGCCAGCCCCGAGGAGATCGAGGTTCTGGGCATCACCGCCGTCGCGGGCAACGTCCCGTTGTCCTACACGGAAAAGAATGCGCGGATCATCTGCGAACTGGCAGGCAGGCCCGAGGTCAAGGTCTTCGCCGGCTGCGAGGCCCCTTTGCAGCGCAAGCTGGTGACGGCGGAACACGTGCATGGCAAGACCGGGCTGGACGGGCCGGTGCTGCCGGACCCCGAAATGCCGCTGCAAACCGCGCATGCGGTGGATTTCATCATCGACACCCTGCGCGCCGCGCCGGCGGGGACGGTGACGTTTTGCCCGCTGGGACCGCTGACCAACATCGCGACGGCGTTCCAGCGCGCCCCGGATATCATTGGCAAGGTGCAGGAAATCGTTCTGATGGGCGGCGCCTATTTCGAGGTGGGCAACATCACCCCTGCCGCCGAGTTCAACATCTACGTCGACCCCGAGGCGGCCAAGGTGGTTTTCGGCGCGGGCGTGCCGCTGGTGGTGATGCCGCTGGACGTGACACATAAGGCGCTGGTGACCGCCGAACGCAACCGGGCCTTCCGCAACATCGGGACTCCTGTGGGCAAGGCGGTGGCCGAGATGACCGACTTCTTCGAGCGCTTCGACAAGGAGAAGTACGGCTCTGACGGTGCTCCTTTGCATGACCCCTGCGTGACCGCCTGGCTGATCCGGCCGGACCTGTTTTCGGGGCGGCATGTCAACGTGGAGATCGAGACCTCGTCCGAACTGACCCTCGGCATGACCGTGGCCGACTGGTGGGGCGTGACCGACCGACCTGCCAATGCGCTGTTCATCGGTGACGTCGATGCCGACGGCTTCTTCGATCTTCTGACCGAAAGGCTTGCGAGGCTATGAGCACACGACTGCACCTTGCGGGACCGGAAGATATCGACCGGTTGATGCCCTTGGTCACCGCCTTCGCGGGCGAGACCGGCATCGAGACCTCGGAGGATCATCGCCGTGCGGGGTTGATGCCGCTGCTTGAAGGCATACCGCACGGCGCGGTCTACCTGATCGGGCCTTCGAAATCGCCCGTGGGCTACGTCATCCTCAGCTTCGGTTGGTCGCTGGAGTTCGCCGGCATGGACGGGTTCATCGACGAGCTTTACATCCGCCCCGCCGTGCGCGGGCGCGGGATGGCGTCGGACGTTCTGTATTCCCTGCCCCGCGCGTTGAAGGATGCCGGACTGAAGGCGCTGCATCTCGAGGTCAACCGCGAGGACAAGGGCGCACAGCGGCTTTATCGCAAGGCGCATTTCACGCTGAGGGACGGCAATTCGCTGATGACGCGCGAATTGTAGGATATCGATCCCACGCTTCTTCCCACATCAATGGCCGAAATAACCCCTTCTACGGCTTGCCTATGGCCCGCCCGGCCGCACCATGTTACGCGATATGTGATTTCCTGACGCGGGCGGCCGTATGACATTTCTGCAGATCACCTCGCTTCTGGTCGTGCTGGCGGGTCTCTTCGGGGCGATCAATTACCTCGTGCTGAAACTGCCTTCGGCGATCGGGATCCTCGTGGTGGCGCTGCTGGCGTCCTTCGGGATCATGGGGCTGGACTTCGTCTGGCCGGCGCTTGGACTGGCCGACACGGTGCGCGAGGCGGTGAGCGGGCTGGAGTTCTCCGAGGCCCTGCTGGAGGGCATGCTGGGGCTCCTGCTGTTTGCCGGGGCGCTGCACGTGAAGATTTCGGACCTGCGCGAACACTGGCGGATTGTCTTCCTCATGGCGACACTGGGCGTGGCGTTATCTACGGTGATCGCTGGTATGGGGTTCCATTGGCTGACCGGCATGCCGATCCTGATTGCGCTGGTCTTCGGCGCGCTGATCTCGCCCACCGATCCGGTCGCGGTGCTGGGCGTGCTGCGCGAGGCAAACCTGCGCAAGGCGCTTGAGACCAAGATCGCGGGCGAGTCGCTGTTCAACGACGGTGTCGGCTACGTTGTGTTTCTGGTGCTGGTGGGCCTTGCGTTTCCCAGCGGCGATGCGCATGGCAGCGGGCTGGAAGCGGCGGTGCTGCTGTTCGTGCAGGAAGCTCTGGGCGGCGCGGTGCTGGGCGTGGTGCTGGGCTGGCTGACCTTTCGGCTGATGCGGCAGATCGACGATTATTCGCTCGAGGTGCTGCTGACCCTTGGACTGGCCTTCGGCGGCTATGAACTGGCGGTCTTTCTGCATGTCTCGGCCCCGATCATGGCGGTCTGCGCCGGTCTGCTGATCGGTGACATCGGCGCCAAGCACGGCATGACCGAGGAGACCCGGCAATATGTCGATGCCTTCTGGAAGCTGGTCGACGAGATCCTGAATGCCGTGCTGTTCCTGATGATCGGCTTCGAGGTCTTCGCGCTGGCCTTCGACGCCTCCGACCTGGTCACAGGCGTCATGGCAATCGCGCTGGCGCTAGTGGCGCGGCTGGTGGCCGTGGCGGTGCCGGTGCTGGTGCTGAGCCCGTTCCGGACGTTTCCGCGTGACGTGATCCCGATCATGACCTGGGGCGGGCTGAAGGGCGGCATCTCGGTCGCCCTGGCCCTGTCGCTGCCCGAGGGCGAATGGAAGCCGGTGATCCTGACCGCGACCTATGTCGTGGTGATCTTCTCGATCATCGTGCAGGGGCTGACGGTGACGCGCGTGGCCAACCGTTTCGGACGCGAGCCGGACCTCGTCTGATGGCGCTCTTCGTGTTCGATATCGATGCTGATGGGCGCGCAAGTGACGGGGCGCTGGACCGACCGGTGCCCGACGGTCACTGGCGCTGGGTGCATTTCGACCTGGCGGTGCCGGGAACGGTGGCGCGGGTGAGCCAGATGGTCACTGAAGAGGCCGCCGAGATCCTGCTGCAACCGGAGACGCGGCCGCGCTACGTGGCTTTGCCCGACGGGCTGGTGCTGATCCTGCGGGGCGCGAACTTCAACCCCGGACAACAGGCCGACGACATGGTGTCGCTTAGGCTCTGGGCCGGGCCTGCGTTGGTGATCACCCTGCGGCACCGACCAATCTATGCGGTGCGCGACCTACAGGCCCAGCTTGAGGGTGGACGCGCCCTGCCGGGCGGTCCCGGCGAGCTTGTGGCCGAATTGACCGAGCGGCTGGTGGACCGGGTCGAACAGGTCAGCCTCAAGCTCGACGACCGGGTGGACGAACTGGAGGAAGCGATCCTCGACCCCGATTGCGACCCGCGTATCCTTGACCCGCTGCCGGAACTGCGCCGCGCCTCGATCCGCCTGCTGCGCTACCTGCGCCCGCAAAGCGAGACCCTGCGCCGGCTGGAAGCCCGCAAGCCCGGTGGCCCGATCGATCTGCCGCAGGACGAGATCCGCGAAAGCGCCGAACGGGCGCAGCGGGCGCTGGAAGAGCTGGACGCGGTGCACCAGCGGCTGGGCGCACTGGCCGATCACCAGTACGCGCAGAAGGCCGACCAGCTGTCGCGCAACGGCTATGGGCTGTCGGTGGTGGCGGCGATCTTCCTGCCGCTGGGGTTCCTGACCGGGCTGTTCGGCATGAACGTCGGCGGCCTGCCCTTTACCGGCGACCCTTGGGGTTTCGCCATCGTCTGCCTCGGCATGGCCGGATCGGTGGTGGTGGTGCTGGCGGCGCTGCGGATCTTGCGGCTTATCTGAGCCGGCCTAATTCACCCTTATGAGACGCCGCGAAACCTGCCACAGTGGGGCAAGGACGAGGTTATTCATTCTGGGAGGATATTCGAATGGGTTTGATGAGCACACTGGCCAAGATCGCGATGGGCTATGCCGCGGCGCGCGGCGTTGATCACATGAGCCGCAATCAGGGTCTGGGCGGTCTGCTGGGAGGGGCGCAGGTGCCCTCGGACGAGGCGAAAGCCGGACAGAACCCGGCGGCCGAGGCGATGGGCAAGGTGCCCGGCATGGACCAGATGCGCGGCATGATGGGCCAGATGCAGCAGACCGGCGCGCAGAACATGGACAGCCTGAAGGACATGATGAGCAAGATGACCGGCGGCGCGGGCGGGTTCGACCTGTCGGCCCTGCTCGGCGGCGGCGGCGGTTCGGGAGAGGCCAAGGGCGGGCTGCTTTCGGGCGCCGGCGGCGCGGGCCTTGCTGGGCTGTTGGCGATGGCGGGCAGCGCGGCGGCGGCTTCGGGCAAGGGCGTCGGTACGATGCTCGACCAGTTCAAGGACACGCCGGCCTCGACCGAGGCCGAGAAGTCCGCAGGGCTGATGCTGCGCGCGATGATCCAAGCGGCCAAGGCCGATGGCAAGATCGACAAGGACGAACAGGCCAAGATCCTCGAGACGCTGGGTGACGACGCGGACCCCGACGACGTGGCGCATGTCAAGAAACTGCTGCAGGCCAAGGTCGACGTCGAAAAACTGGCCGCCGACACGCCGGACGCGCAGAAGATGCAGGTCTATTCGATGTCTCTGATGCCGATCCGGGTGGATACCGAGGCAGAGGCACAGTACCTCGACAAGCTGGCCGCCGCGCTGGGACTGGACCAGCAGACCGTCAACATGCTGCATATGCAGATGGGCGTGCAGCCGCTGTATGCCTGAGGGCGGTTCAGATACCGTGGGTGGGCCGGGTGTCCGCCCACGGCGGACCGGCCTTGTGTCAACAACCCTGAAAGAACCCGGAGCCTGCCATGTTGCGTCTGACCCTTGTCGCCTGTCTTCTGGCCACCCCCGCGCTGGCCGATCCCGAATATTACCGTGTGGTTGGCGTCGCTGCGGACGATACGCTGAACGTGCGCGCGCGGGCGGATGCGCGCAGCGACGATATCGGCGACATTCCGCATGACGCGCGCGGTGTCGAGGTGGTGGGCAGACAGGGCAATTGGGGCCGCATTCTCTGGCAGGGCGGCGACGGCTGGATCGCGATGCGGTTTCTACAGCCCGACCCAGTGGCCCGGGTCGGCGGAACCGCCCTGCCGGCGGGGCTGCTCTGCAGCGGGACCGAGCCGTTCTGGTCGATCCGGATCTCGCAGGCCAATGCCACGTTCTCGGACCCCGGAGGAGCAGTTCAGAACATGCAACTGCGCGACGGCCGCGTGGCGGACGGGCGTCCGGCCTTTCCGGCGGCGCTGCGATTCGGGTCGGAGACCGCCAGCGCGTTGTCAATCATCCGAGCGCAGGACTGCAGCGACGGGATGAGCGATCAGACCTACGGCTATGCGATCAGCCAGCTTCTGGCCACGGCAGAGGGCGAACAGTTTCTCGAAGGCTGCTGTACTCTGCCCTTGGAAGTCGGGTCCAACTGACTGCGCGGCCATGGCTTTCCTGATCTTCAAGACACTCCTGACCGCGGTGATCGTGGTAATCGTGTCCGAAGTGGCCAAGCGCTGGGATGCGTTTGGCGGTCTGATCGCGGCGATGCCTTTGACCACGATCCTCGTGCTGATCTGGCTCAAGGTCGAAGGCGCGGAGGCCGAGAAGCTGAGCAACCATGCGGTCTATACGCTGATCTACGTGGTGCCGACCCTGCCGATGTTCGCGGTGTTTCCCTTTCTGCTGACGCGTCTGGGGTTCTGGCCGGCGCTGGGCGTGTCCTTGCTGGTGACAGCCGTCTGCGTGGTGCTGACGCACCTTGCGGTGCAGCGCTGGGGGTTCCGCCTGCTGTGAGGTCTTTTCAATCGCGGCGGCCTGTGGTCCTTTGCCGCCATGCCGCGCCCGGACCCCATACCGCCTGATCCCTGCTCGCCCGGAACGTCCCGATGAGCGATACGATCAAGGCGGCGCTGTGGATGATCGGCGCGATCGTGTCCTTCACCTCGATGGCCATTGCCGGGCGGGCGGTGAGCCTCGATCTCGATACCTTCGAGATCATGCTGTACCGCAGTCTGATCGGTTTCGTCGTCGTGCTGGCGGTGGCAGGTGCCGCCGGGACCTTGGGACAGGTCACGCGGCGCAGCCTCGGCATCCATGCTGTGCGCAACTTGTGCCATTTCACCGGACAGAACCTGTGGTTCTATTCGCTGACCGCTATCCCCTTGGCGCAGGTCTTCGCGCTTGAGTTCACTTCGCCGCTCTGGGTGATCGTGCTGGCGCCCCTGATCCTTGGCGAACGGCTGACACGCATCGGGGTGCTGGCGGCGGTCATCGGCTTCGCGGGCATCCTGATTGTCACCCGCCCGAGCCCCGAGACGCTGGAATTCGGGCAACTCACGGCGGCCACAGCGGCCATAGGCTTTGCCGGGTCAGCGGTGTTCACGCGGCTGCTGACCCGGACCGAAACCATCACCTGCATCCTGTTCTACCTGACCCTGATGCAGGCGATCCTCGGATTGCTCTGCGCGGGTTTCGACGCGGACATTGCCCTGCCCACTGCCGCCACCCTGCCCTGGGTCGCGCTGATTGCTGTGGCAGGGCTGGTGGCGCATTACTGCCTTACAACGGCGCTGTCACTGGCGCCTGCGGGTGTCGTCATGCCCATCGACTTCGCCCGTCTGCCGGTGATCGCGCTGGTCGGTATGACCGTATACGGCGAGGCGCTGGACCTCTGGGTCCTGCTTGGCGCGGCGGTGATTTTTGCCGGCAATTACCTGAACATACAGGCTGGGGCGCGCAACCAAATTACCCTCGGCGCAGGCTTGTCGCAAAAAAGTAACGCAGCGGCACAACGCAAATCCTGACGCTGGGTCAATAATTGACCCAAAAATGCCTTTTCCCCTAGCGTGCCTGCAGGGAAGAGACAGGAAATCACGCACAATGAAAATCGTAGGTACTACCGTATCCGCGGCATGTCTTGCCGCTGGAATGGCTCATGCTGGCGGGTTGGAGAGAGACCGCCCGGCCGAATCAATTCTTTTCGAGGAAGGGAATTACCTTCAGTTCTCCTTCAAGCAGACTAATGCCGACGTTTCGGGCGACTATCCCGCTTTTGTCGGCGGCGGCGACACCGATGACATGGCCGGCGCCACGTCCCACTTCGGCTTCGGGCTCAAGTACGCAGTCACCGACAAGTTCGACGTCGCCCTGCTGCTCAGCCAGCCCTATGCCGCCAAGGCGGAATACGAGCAAGGTTTCTACGACGGTCTGAAGGCGAATTGGCGCAGCACCGCGCTTGACGCCATCGTCAAGTATAACGTGAACGAGCAGATGTCGGTCTATGGTGGTGCGAGCATCCTGACCTCGTCGGCAGAGCTCGACATTCCGCTGGTTCTGGCCAACATCTCGTCCGACCCGGACGGCCCGGCCCCGTTAGGCGGCCCCCTGCCCGGCACCATCATCTCGGATTACTCGGCATCGTCTTCGAAAGAGACCGATGTCGGCTTCATCGTCGGTGCGGCCTATGAGATCCCGCAGTATGCGGCCCGCGTGGCGCTGACCTACCGGTCCGAAATCGAGCATGAGTTCGAGGCCTCGGAAACCTATCTGCAGCTTGGCGCCGGCGGCCCGGCACCGGTCTCGGTGACAACCGACACCCCGGTGATCATGCCGCAATCGGTGGCGCTGGACTTCCAGACCGGCGTTGCGCCCAAGACGCTGGTCTTCGGCTCGGTCAAATGGACCGAATGGTCGAAGTGGGAAGTCCGCCCCGGCGGTTATGAATCCGAAACCGGCGGCGAGATCACCGGCTTCGACAATGACACCTTCACCTATTCGCTGGGTGTCGGCCGCGCGCTGACCGACGACATTTCGGTGTTTGCTCGTGTCGGCCACGAAACCTCGAAGGGTGGCGAGGCCAGCCGTCTATCGCCCACCGACGGTTATACCTCGTTCGGGGTCGGCGGCAGCTACCAGATCGGCAACACCAGGATCACGGCAGGTGTCGAACACGCCTGGCTTGGTGACGCGGAAACCGGTACGCCCACCGACTTCAGCGACAATACGGCGACCGGCTTCGGTGTCACGGTGGGCTTCGCCTTCTGAGCCCCGCTGCCACGCCTGAAAACCAGCCCCGCCCGCATTTGCCGGCGGGGCTTTTTCGTGGCAGGGGAACGTGCTAGGCGACAGGCGGTCACTTTTGCGGGAAGCTCGCCCCATGCTTTATGCCTCTGCTCAGGACTGGCGCGACGCGCCCAACAAGCGCGTGCTGTTTTTCGGCATGTCGGGACTGGGCAAGACCCATGTGTCGAACCTGTTGCGCGA
The DNA here is from genome assembly GCF_056858395.1 of Litorisediminivivens sp. KMU-197. Taxonomy (NCBI): domain Bacteria; kingdom Pseudomonadati; phylum Pseudomonadota; class Alphaproteobacteria; order Rhodobacterales; family Paracoccaceae; genus Litorisediminivivens; species Litorisediminivivens sp. KMU-197. The sequence continues at coordinate 941,451 of NZ_JBXEQG010000001.1, forward strand.
CGGCGGCGACTGGTTTCACTATTCCATCGATTACCGCATCGGCACCCGTTACATGGGCGAATTCATTGCAGACAATGCCAAGGCACACGCCATGCAGGTGCCATTCCTGCGCGAGCTGCTGCTCAGCGATTCGATCTACATCGGATCGAACCTGACCTTCGACAACCTCGCGCCGGTGTCGACCTATCTGGGCAAGCCCGGCGATCCGGCGAAGGGCGGCATGGCGTTGGGCGAATACACCCGTCGGCAGGAGCAGTTCCGCCAGGCCGAGATCCATGCGCTTCAGGACACCGGTTATTTCATCGAACGCGCGCAGGCGCTTTATGGCTATCCGCATTTCATTTGCGATACCGGTGGATCGATCTGCGAATGGGTCGATCCCGACGATCCGTCAGACCCGGTGCTGAAGGCCCTGTCGGAGCACACGCTGATGATCTGGATCAAGGGCTCCGAGGCGCACACGCAGGAACTGATCCGCCGCTTCCACCGCGCCCCCAAGCCGATGGCCTATCAACCCGCCTTTCTGGCACGCTGCTGGGCGGACTATCTGCCTGAAACCGGGCTGGGCGAAGCCGAGGTCGACCCGGATGCCTTCATCCGCTGGACATATGGCCGCGCACTGGCCCACCGCCAGCCGCTCTATGAAGCGATGGCGAACAACTGGGGCGTCACCGTAACCGCCGAAGAGATCCACTCCGTCGTCGATGAGGCGGGATTTACCGACGTCGTGGCCCGGGCCATTGAACGGCGCAGCGCGACCGGCTAAGTCCAGCCTTCCGATCCAGAAAAGAGACCCGTCAGATGCCGATCAAGCTGCCGAATGACCTGCCCGCCTTTACCGTGCTGTCGCGCGAGGGCGTGATGGTCATGGCGGAGGCGCAGGCCGAGCATCAGGACATCCGACCGCTGAAGATCGGGCTTCTCAACCTGATGCCCAAGAAGATCACCACCGAGACCCAGTTCGCCCGGCTGATCGGCGCCTCGCCCTTGCAGATCGAGTTGACGCTGATCCGGATGAGCGAGCACGAAACCAAGACCACCAGCGCCGAGCACATGGAGAGCTTCTACCACACCTTCCGCGCGGTGCGAGACCAGAAATTCGACGGGCTGATCATCACAGGCGCCCCGATCGAGCACCTCGATTTCGCCGATGTCACCTATTGGGACGAATTGACCGAGATTTTCGACTGGACGCAAACCAACGTGCACTCCACCTTCGGCGTGTGCTGGGGCGGGATGGCGATGATCAACTATTTCCACGGAGTGCGGAAACACATCCTCGACGCCAAGGCCTTCGGCTGTTTCCGCCATGCCAACCTAAATCCGGCCTCGCCCTATCTGCGCGGGTTTTCCGACGAGTGCGTGATCCCGGTCAGCCGCTGGACCGAGATGAAGCAGGAAGAGATCGACGCCGCGGACGGATTGCGCACGTTGCTGGGCAGCGATGAGGTCGGGCCCGCGCTGGTCGAGGACCGGGCGCACCGCGCGCTCTATATCTTCAACCATTTCGAATACGACAGCTTCACGCTGAAGGAAGAATACGACCGCGACATCGACAACGGCACGCCGATCAACGTGCCAATCAATTATTATCCCGGCGATGATCCGACCAAAAAGCCGCAAAATCGGTGGCGCAGTCATGCGCATCTTCTCTATGGCAACTGGATCAGCGAGATCTATTTGACTACGCCCTATGACATGGCCGAAATCGGAATGAAGTCGACCGACCTCAGGGGGTGAAATGATCCAGACCGTGCCCATTGCACTGGCCACCGCAGCGGCGCTTGCCGGTGGGGCGTTCGTGATCGACCGCCTAGCGGATCTGAAAGAGGCGAAGGCCGAGGCCGAATTCACGCCCCAGGGTGAGATCATCGCGGTGGACGGCCGGGCGGTGCACGTCCTGATGCGCGGTGCTGGGCCGGACCTCGTGCTGATCCACGGGGCATCGGGCAACCTGCGGGATTTCACTTATCAACTGATCGAGCCGCTGTCGCGCGACTTCCGGGTGATTGCCATCGACCGCCCGGGCCTGGGCTGGTCTGAACCGTTGCACGATGGCGGCGAGACACCCCGCGAACAGGCGCGCCACATGCAGCAGGCGGCCGACGCGCTGGGCGTCAGCGCGCCGATTGTTCTGGGCCATTCCTTCGGCGGCGCGGTTGCGCTGGCCTGGGCATTGGAACGACCGCAGGAGACCTCGGCGTTGGTTCTTCTGGGCGCGGTGTCGAACCCGTGGCCCGGCCCCCTCGATCCGATGTACCGGGTCAATTCGTCATGGCTGGGCAGCACCATTATCGTCCCGCTGATTGCCGCCTTCGCGCCCGACCGGCGTGTCGAACAGGCCTTGGCGTCGATCTTCGCACCACAGCCCGTCCCCGAAGGCTATCGCACCCACGTCGGCGCGGGCCTGACGCTCCGACGTAACAGCTTGCGCGCCAACGCCCGTCAGGTCGCCGGACTGCGGCCACATGTGGTCGAGATGTCCGAATACTACGATACCCTGCATATGCCTGCCGAGATCCTGCACGGTGAGCAGGACAGCATCGTGCCGCTGCATGTCCACTCGGAACCGCTGAGCCGGCAGATGCCGCAGGCCGCGCTGACCCGGATGCCCGCGATCGGGCACATGCCGCATCATGCCGACCCGCAGGCGGTGATCGGAGCCGTCCACCGCGCCGCCAAGCGCGCCCGGCTTTGGTAGAAGACGTAGGCCCTCGTCTCTACTCTACAGGCGCGCCATCAGCAGACCGTGGCGATGGCGCCATACTGGAACGCCTCAGGAGACTGCTGAAACGGGCATACTGCCCGCAACAGCATCTTCCGTCTCAGATCGAAGAGGCCCCCACGATTTTCGGTCGAGACGCGCCCAAGGCTCGGATGCCCGCCGCGACGCGTGAACCCCATTAACATTGAACTGCGTCTCCCAAACCGCCATATTCCAAGAAAAATATGCGAGGCCCCCATGGCAAAGCCGTTCGACGGTGCAATCAGCGCCTATTTCGAATCCGACGCCCCGAAACAGATTCGTGACGCAATCCGCCGCGCCGAGAAAGGCGAGATGCTGTCCGAGGGCTATCCATATTCCGAAAGACTGCCGCGCAAGGCCTATGAGAAAGACATGGCCCGGCTGCAGATCGAACTGGTCAAGCTTCAGGCCTGGGTGAAGGAGACCGGCGCCCGCATCGCCGTGGTCTTCGAAGGGCGCGATGCCGCCGGCAAGGGCGGCACCATCAAGCGCGTGCGTGAAAACCTCAATCCGCGGGTTGCCCGCGTTGTCGCATTGTCGAAGCCTTCGGACCGAGAGGCCGGGCAATGGTACTTTCAACGCTATGTCGAGCATCTGCCGTCCAAGGGCGAGATCGTGCTGTTCGACCGGTCATGGTACAATCGCGGCGTCGTCGAAAAGGTCTTCGAATTCGCGACCGACGATCAGCGTGCGCATTTTTTCGCGCAAGTGCCTGATTTCGAATCCATGCTGGTCGAAGAGGGCATCATACTGGTGAAGTTCTGGCTGAACGTCGGGCGTGGCGAACAGCTGCGCCGTTTCCTCAAGCGCGAAAACGACCCGCTGAAACAGTGGAAGCTGAGCTGGATCGACGTCGAGGGTCTGAAGCGCTGGGACGCCTACACCCAGGCCATCGCCGAGACGCTGGACCGCAGCCATAGCGACACGGCGCCCTGGACCGTGGTGCGCAGCGACGACAAGCGCCGGGCGCGGATCGGCGCGATCCGGCACCTGCTGCACCAGGTCGATTATGCCAGCAAGGACACCGCCGCCATCGGGCAGACCGATCCGTTGATCGTGGGCGGGCCGGACCTGTGGCACGCCCAGGCGAAAGATGTCTAAGCGCGGTTATCACCACGGCAACCTGCGCCAGGCCCTGATCGACGCCGCGCTGCGGCTGATCGAGGAGCGCGGTCCGACCGGGTTCACGCTGTCGGAAGCGGCAAAGCAGGCGGGTGTCACGCCGGCGGCGGTCTACCGGCATTTCGAAGGCCGTGAGGATCTGATCGCGGAATGCGCGCTGCAAGGCTATGAGATCTTTGCCGACGTGATGGCCTATGCCTACGACGAAGGGCGGCCGAGCGCGCTGGCGGCCTTTGAAGCGACGGGTCGGGCCTATCTTGCCTTTGCCCGCAAGCACCCCGGCCACTACATCGCGATGTTTGAGAGCGGCGTGTCGGTAAACCGGACCCCGGATCTGGCCTCGGCCTCGGCCCGGGCGCGTGGTGTTCTGGAAACCGCGGCAGTGGGCCTGTCGGAACACATCCCCGAGCACAAGCGCCCGCCGGCAGCGATGTTTTCGGCCCATATCTGGGCGCTGTCGCACGGGGTGGTGGAGCTTTTCGCCCGTGGCTCACCCGGTACCCGCAGCCCCTACCCGCCCGAGGATCTGCTGGAATCCGGCATCGGCATCTATCTGCGCGGGCTTGGCCTAATCCCGCCGGACGCGTAAACCCACGTCATGACCGACAAGACATTCTTCCTCGGCCTCGGTGGCCAGAAATGCGGATCGAGCTGGATCCAGGCCTACCTGAATCGCCAGGAGGACGCTGATTTCGGACGCCTGGGCGAGTATCAGGTCTGGGAGGCCGACCTTGGATCGGTCTTCACGCGCTACCGGGTTGCGGAGCCCTCGGCGTTCCAGATGCTGCGCGCCGAAGCCAAGCGCAGGTTGGGCATGTCGGAACCAAAGGATCACCTGCGCTGGCGGATGCAGCATGATCGCCGTCAGTATTTCGATTACTTCGCAGCGCTGCTGAACAAGCCCGGCGTCCGGATGACGGGCGACATCACACCCAGCTACGCCGCCCTGCCCGCCGGGCTGCTGGCAAAGATCAAGGACGGATTCCAAGCTGATGGAATCGCGGTGAAATGCCTGTTTTCCATGCGCGACCCGGTGGCCCGCATCAAGTCGCACTATCGTATGGACGTGGACAAGGGAACCGCATCGGAATTACAGGATTTCGAGTCCGGCTTGCGGAACTTCTATGCCAGTCAGGAGGCGGCGGCGAGGACGCGTTACGACCTGACGCTGGAGGCGATGGAGGCCGTCTTTGCGCCCGAGGACCGGTTCATCTGCCTTTTCGAAGAGTTGTTTGCGCCCGAGGGAATCGCGGCACTGGCCCAATTCGCCGGAGTACCGATCGAGGCGCAGGCGGGCGGCGACAAGGTCAACGCACGCGGCCCCTCTTCCGGCATCTCCGATGAGTTGACGGCGGAAATCGCAAGGCATTACGCACCGGTCTATCATGCGGTCGCCGAGCGGCTGCCGCAGGTGATGACTGCTTGGCCCTCGGCGCGCTATCTGGCGGGATAGGCCATCAAACCGCAATCCATAAGCTGCTCGACCCTTTCGAACTTTACGGAATTTTCGTCGAGGAAGCTGCCGGATTGCGCTTCCATACGGTCGAGAAGCTCGGCGTAATAGCGGTACTTCGCGGCAGCATTGGCATGGGCACCCCACGCGCGGGCGCGGGCAATCTTCTCGGCGAATTGCGCGGTGAAAACAAAGTGCGCGATAGTCAGAAGCACTTCCGAGCTGGGCGGCTGGTTGGCGTTGTGGGTGCCGGTCAGGCGGCTGGTGTCACTGCGCAGAAGCAACGGGGTCTTGTGGCGCGGCGATTTCTGAAACTGTTGCGCCTTGCGGGCCTTCGACGGCATGTAGAGCCTTTGCAGTCCCTTGCGCTCGACCTTCGGCTGAACGTCGAATTGAATGAACAGGCGCGCCGTCTTGGACTGACCGATGAGGTCAGGCTGGCGACCGCGCTGCAGGTCCACCAGCTTTTCGCATTGGAAGTAGGGATAGGCCTGAAGCAGGTCTCCGAAACTCTGCGGCAGGTTACCCTGCAATCCGGCAACGGTTTCGGGAAAGAACTCGACCACCGTGGCCACGGCAGAAGGCGCGTTTTCGGCCTTGAGACGCGCAATCACCTCGGAAATCGAGGCCACACCCGGCGGTAGGAACATGAACTCATCAGCATCGACATAGGCCACATAGGCGCCGGAACAGTAGAGGTGCGGCAGGGCGATCTTGTAGTAAATGCCAGCGCGGGTTTGCTGCCGCGTACCGTCGGGGTCGCGATAGGTAAGCGGCGCACCGTAGGACAGCGCGGTGTGGATGACGGCGCAATCGGGCTGGGCGGACAGGTAGTCGAAGCTGCCGTCGTCGGACCCGTCGTCGATGATGAGAAACTGCTCGAACCCGATGGCACGGTAATGCGACAGGAAGGCAGGCAGAAAGCCCATTTCATTGCGCATGGTCGAAAACAGCGTCAGCTTGTCGGCGTCGACCTGCCCGCTTGCCACCTTGGCCAGTTGTCCCGCGTCTTCGATCCGATACTCTGCCATGTCCGAGCCATCGGCTTTCACGGCACGCGCGTCAAGCCCTTGGTGCCACGAAAAAGGCCGCCCCGAGGGACGGCCTTTCGTGTGATCTGCACAAAGCTTAACGCTTCGAGAACTGGAAGCTCCGGCGCGCCTTGCGCTTACCGTATTTCTTCCGTTCCACCACGCGGCTGTCGCGGGTCAGGAAGCCCGCCGCTTTCAGCGCACCGCGCAGCGAGGGATCGTAGAGTTGCAGCGCCTTCGAGATGCCGTGCTTGACCGCACCGGCCTGACCGGACAGGCCGCCGCCCTTGACGGTCGCCTGCACGTCGAACTGGTCTTCGACACCGGCCACGGTGAAGGGCTGGCGCAGGATCATCTGCAGCACGGGACGCGCGAAATAGGTGTTAAGCTCGCGGCCGTTGACCGAGACCTTGCCCGAACCCGGCTTGATCCAGACACGGGCGACCGCGTCCTTCCGCTTGCCGGTGGCATAGGCGCGACCGAGGTCGTCACGGACCGGCTCGCGCGGGGTTTCGGTTTCCACGGCCTCGACACCGCCGGTGACGGCGTTCAGGTCTTCCAGGGAATTCACTTGCTCAGCCATTATTTCGCCACCCGGGTGTTTTTCGAGTTCATGTTCTTGACGTCGAGCACTTCGGGCGACTGCGCCTCGTGCGGATGCTCGGTGCCGGCATAGACGCGCAGGTTGGTCATCTGCTGACGCGCCAGACGGTTGCCCGGCAGCATGCGCTTGACCGCGAGGGTCACGACGCGCTCGGGGTGGGCACCCTCGAGGATCTGCTGCTTGGTGCGCGACTTGATGCCGCCCGGGTGGCCGGTGTGCCAATAGTGGTTTTCTTCGCGCTTCTTGCCGGTCAGCTGGATCTTGTCGGCGTTGACGACGATAACGTTGTCACCGCAATCCATGTGGGGCGTGAAGGACGGCTTGTGCTTGCCGCGCAGGCGGGTGGCGACGATCGAGGCGAGACGGCCCAGAACCACGCCTTCGGCGTCGATCACGATCCATTTCTTCTCGATGTCTGCCGGGGTCGCAGAGAAGGTTTTCATATCGGGTTTACCCTTGGGTCTGAAGTCCGGGCGCGGCCAAAGCCACGCCGCCAAATTCGATGGGCGGGTTATAAAGGTTGTTGGTGCGCAGTCAAGATGGGTTTGCGCGTATTACTCGTTCAAATTCAGCAGCTTACAAATTAGGTATCACTATACCCCAACCTTATACCCCGATATGCTCAGGTGGATGGTCCAGCAGATTGCGCAGGCGGAACATCGCGCCCTCGAAAGCCTCGGGCGTGACCTGGGCGTTGATGGTGACGCGCACCGAATGCGGCGTGCGGGCATCGCGCAGCGCGAAATCCTCGGCGCTGCGGATCTGGACGCCCGCGGCTTCGGCGGCCTGACAGAAGGCCGCGGCGCGCCAGCCCTGCGGCAGTGGCAGCCAGAAGAACGGCACGTCCTCGCGCCAGACCAGATCATAGGCGCCCAGCACATTGACGGCGGTGCGCACGTATTGGCCGATGATCTGGACCGCTTCTGCTGCCAAACGCGGCGTATCAGGATGGGTCAGCAAGCGTTCGACGAGGTCGGTCAACGGCCGCGACAGGCCGAAATAGCCGTATTCGGCGGCACGGCGCAGTTCCTGCGCCCTATCATGCGGGGCGACCGCAAACCCGATCCGCAGCCCCGGCGTAAGTGTCTTGGAGATCGACGAGACGAACCAGCAATGGCGCGGGAGCAACACGCGGTAGCCGGGCAATTCGGGCCGCGACAGGCGATAGCAGTCGTCCTCGAGGATGTCGAAGCCGCGGGCCGCGGCGATTTCGGCGATCTGCCGGCGGCGCTCCAGCGTGGTCCGCACGCCTGTGGGATTCTGCACCTCGGGAGCGGTGCACAACAGTTGTGGTCCATGCTGTTCCGCCAGCCGGTCCAGCGCCTCGGGCAGGATGCCCTGACGGTCCATCGGCACCGGCACCACCTCGGCGCGGAGCAGTTCGGCGGCGTGGCGGAAGCCGGGGTAGAACAGTTCTTCGACGAAAACCACCGGACGCGCACCGCGCAGCACGCATTGCATGATCAGTGATATGCCGTTCTGTCCGCCGTTTGTCAGCACCATGTCTCGATGGTCGATGGCGCCAAGGTGCGCGTCCTTCAGCCAGGCGGCGGCGGCACGGCGAGCGGCTTCGGTGCCGGCACGGGTTGGATAGTTCAACAGGTCAGAGCCCGGATTGTCGGCCACCGCGCGCAGCAAGCGACGGATCAGATCGTCCTGCCCTACATCGGGGAGACGCGGACTGAAAAGCGGTACAATCTCGGTATTCAGGGCCGGCGTGCGGGTCAGCGGCGCCTCGGTCAGCGGTGCATCGGCCGGGGATGTGACGAATGTCCCCCTACCCACGCCAGCGGTGAGAAGGCCCTCATCGGTCAGCAAGGAATAGGCGCGGGCCACCGTCCCCGGCGTGATCTTGAGGTCCCAGGCAAGGTCGCGCACGGGCGGAAGCTTGTCACCTTCCGAGATTTGCCCCTCGCGCACGGCAGTGCGGATACTCTCGGCCACGGCACGATACTTGGGGCCGTCGAAGGACGATATATCACCAATCGAAATTGTACCCATCACAATATATCCATGGACCCCTGCTGAAAGTTTTTGTACCAATTTATCTACGGCATCAGCCACATTGTGTCAATACAATTTAGAAAGGTACGCTCATGGCACAGCTTCATACCCTCACCCCGCAGGCACCCGGCATCCCCCATGGCCGCCCCGCCCCCTTCGCGGTGGCGCTGTCGGTGGTGGCGAAGCTGGTGAAATGGGAAGCCGCGCGGCGCAACCGCCTGCGACTGAAGGACCTTGATGACCATTTGCTCGACGATATCGGCGTGACGCGCGATCTGGCCAACAAGGAGGCCACTCGCACGTTCTGGCAAGGCTGACGGATCCCTGAGTCTGCCAGATCTCTTCCTGTGCCCGAGGCTTCGCGCCTCGGGCTTTTTTCATGCCGTGGGAGCCGACGAAAAACCTCACCTTAATTTGGCATCATCCACCGATAGCGGGATTTCAGCAGGTCCCGGAGCGGGTCCGGAACTGCGTTGGGAAACATTGCGAGGATCGCCCTTGCCTGCGGGCGCCGCTACCGCTGCGGCGGGATCGAATAGGTCAGGCTGGCACGCGCCACCGGCGTCTCCTGCCCTTCGGAAAACAACAGGCAGTCCACCACGCTCAGGCTGCGGCCCAGTTTCAGCACCCGGAAATGGCCCAGAACATCCGCCCCAGACGCCGGCTTGCGCATGAAGTCGATCGAGCAATTCGTCGTCACCGCCAGCGCTTCTCGCCCGATGCGCGCCATCGTCGCCACGTAAGCCCCCACGTCGGCCAGCCCGAACATCGACGGCCCCGACACCGTACCACCGGGGCGCAGGTGCCGGTCATCGGCATGCAGGCGCATGATCAGCAGGTCCTCGTCCAGCCGGTCGATGCTGAACATCCCGGCGATCTGGGGAAAGACCTCGTCGAGGAATCCCGACATCTCTTCTGCGCCGATCACGATTGCCATGCTGTCCTCCGATTTGATGCAGCGCCAAGCTGGCCCGAGCGGACGGCGAGGGCAAGGTGGCGCATAGCGAAACGTGACGACACAGGGTCTTTGACAGCGCTGCAAAACGGCGTATGTGAGCGCCCATGACAAAGACATTGCACATCGTGGGCGGCGGCATGGCCGGGTCCGAGGCGGCCTGGCAGGCGGCAAGACTGGGCGTCGACGTGGTGATCCACGAGATGCGGCCAAAGGTCGAAACCTTTGCTCACAAGACCGGCCACCTGGCGGAAATGGTCTGTTCCAACTCGTTCCGGTCGGACGATGATGAACAGAACGCCGTCGGGCTGTTGCACTGGGAAATGCGCGCCGCCGATGGGCTGATCATGGCGATGGCGGACAAGCACAGGCTGCCGGCCGGTGGCGCCCTCGCCGTTGACCGCGATCCCTTTGCCGAAAGCGTGACCGCGGCGTTGACCGCCCTGCCCAACGTGCGCGTGGAATACGGCGAAATCGCCGAACTGCCGCGCGACGGCCACTGGATATTTGCCACCGGCCCGCTGACCTCTTCGGCCCTCGGTCAGGCAATCCGCGACGAGACCGGCAGCGAGGCGCTGGCCTTCTTCGATGCCATCGCGCCCATCGTCTATGCCGAAAGCATCGACATGTCGAAGGCCTGGATGCAGTCGCGTTACGACAAGGGCGAGACGGAGGAAGAACAGAAGGCGTACCTCAACTGCCCGATGGACAAGGGCCAGTATGACGCCTTCATCGACGCGCTGCTGGCCGCCGACAAGACAGAGTTCCACGAGGGTGAGACCGCAGGCTATTTTGACGGCTGCCTGCCGATCGAGGTCATGGCCGAGCGCGGGCGCGAGACGCTGCGCCACGGCCCGATGAAGCCGGTCGGTCTGACCAACGCCCATCAGCCTGACGTGAAACCTTGGGCCGTTGTGCAACTGCGCCGCGATAACGCGCTGGGAACGCTGTATAATATCGTGGGCTTCCAGACCAAGATGAAATATGGCGCCCAGACCGAAGTGCTGCGCAAGATCCCGGGGCTCGAGGACGCGCGGTTCGCGCGTCTCGGCGGGATCCATCGCAACACATTCCTGAATTCGCCCACGCTGCTCGACGCACAGATGCGGTTGAAATCGCGGCCTAACATCCGATTTGCCGGGCAGATCACCGGCGTCGAAGGCTATGTGGAAAGCGCCGCCATGGGTCTTTTGGCCGGGCGGCTGGCCGCGGCCGAAATTCTCGGGACGCCGCTGCCAGAGGTGCCGCAGGACAGTGCCATGGGCGCGCTGATCCATCACATCACCGGCGGAGCTGAAGCCAAGACCTTCCAGCCGATGAACGTCAACTTCGGCCTGTTCCGCCCGGTTGACGGGCTTAAAGGCGGGCGTCGCGGTCGCAAGGACCGATACAAGGCCTATACCGACCGCGCGAAGACGGCCTGGACCGGGTGGCTGTCTGCCTTCGCCCGCGAATTTGCATGAAGACATGAGCGCAAACCTCTGATAACATGACGTTTCGCACGCGCTTCGCCCCATCGCCCACAGGCCCGCTCCACCTTGGCCATGCCTATTCGGCACTGCGGGCTTACGAGGCGGCGCAGGCGGCGGGCGGCGTGTTTCACCTGCGTATCGACGACATCGATCAAAGCCGCGCGCGACCGCATTGGGAGGCGCAAATCTTCGACGACCTGCATTGGCTAGGCCTCGATTGGCCAGAGCCTGTCTGGCGTCAGTCCGAACGCGGGGGCCGTTACCGGGACGCTTTGCAACAGCTTTGGACGCAGGGATTGCTCTATCCCTGCATATGCACCCGTCGCGATATTCAGGAGGCAGCGAATGCGCCGCAAGAGGGCGCCGCCCATCATGGACCGGACGGGATTGTCTATCCCGGCACCTGTCGGGGCGCCTCGCGCAGCGGTTCTATGCCTGAAGATGCGGTATTGAGGCTCGACATGAAGATGGCAATTCAGAGCGTTGAAAGCGTTTCATTTTCAGAAATGGAGTTCGGCGCTGGAGACAGGCAGATCACGGCCTTGGAGATGATCTCTGACTTGGGTGACGTTGTGCTGGTGCGCCGTGGGATGTCCGCGAGCTATCATCTTTCGATCGTTATCGACGACGCCGACCAAGGGATAACCGACGTGATCCGAGGCCAGGACCTTTTTGAAGCCACGAAAATTCACGCGGTCCTGCAGGCTCTGCTGGACCTGCCCGTCCCTCGGTATCACCATCACCGTCTGATCCGCGACGCGGCTGGAAAACGCCTTGCCAAACGCGACGATGCACGCGCTATTGCCACCTATCGGGCGGAAGGGGCTGCGCCTGCGGATATTCGTGCCCTGGTGGGCCTTGAACGCTAGGTCTCGGGCTGCATCACCTCAACCTCGGCCCCGCTGCGCACGGCGGTATAGAAGCAGCTGCGTCGGTTTGTATGGCAGGCTGGACCGGTCTGTCTGACCGTCACCAACAGGCAATCGCGGTCGCAGTCGATACGCAACTCCACCAGCTCCTGCACATGGCCCGAGCTTTCGCCCTTGACCCAGAAATTCTGCCGCGAGCGCGACCAGTAGGTCACCTTGCCGGTGGCCAGCGTGCGTGCCACGGATTCAGCATTCATCCAGGCCATCATAAGCACTTCGCCAGTTGCGGCGTCCTGGGCGATTGCGGGGATCAGACCGGCGTCGTTAAAGACCAAAGTCGCGGGATCGAAGGACATGGGCGAAAAACCTTTTGCATGACGCTCTCGCGCGCCTATTTAGAAAATGCACAGCAGAAGAGAAAGCCACAATGGCCGAGACCGACCTGATCAAGCTTTATTCCAACCGGATTCTCGCCTTGGCGGCGGACATTCCCCATGCCGAGCGGCTGGAGGCGCCCGAGGCAACGGTGAAGAAACGCTCGCCGCTGTGCGGTTCGACTGTGACGGTCGATGTCGCGATGGAAGATGGCAAGGTCGCCCGCTTCGGGCAGGACGTGAAGGCCTGTGCGCTTGGGCAATCGGCAGCCTCGGTGCTTGGGTCGGTGGTTATAGGGCGGACGCCTGAGGAATTGGACCGCGCCCGCGACGAACTGCGCGCCATGCTGAAAGAGGGCGGGCCGGTGCCCTCGGCGCCCTTCGATGGCTACGAGGTTCTGGAGCCCGCGCGCGATTACAAGAACCGCCATGCATCCATCTTGCTGGCGGTCGAGGCCGCAGCAGAGGCCGCCCATCAGGCGCTTTCAGTCTCGGCCTGAAAGATACGAAAAACTTATGTAAAAAAGGCCGCCTTCCAAAGAAGGCGGCCAAGGAAGCGTCGCGTGCCGCTGGCGGGGTGTTGAGGCAGACCCCGAAACTCCCAGGGGAACGGGATAAGGCAGGTCGCGCGGTGTGGGACAGGTGCGCGAAAGGCGATACGCGAAGCAGGCAGAGGAAATCCTTACAGGATTGCAGGGACGTGCAGAGCCGTCACAAGCATAACGACAATGGAGAGCGCGCCGACGGCATCCTGAACCAGGCTCAGGTCCGCCTCTCTGCGCGTCTTGGTCAGGCGTTTCAGCATCTCGACATCTCCTCACTGTCTGTTGCCTATTTGTTCTCATATCGGAAACCACCTGTAAAGAACTTTTTGAGAACATACCGGAACAAACTGGTTTCGAAAGCGCTAACCTACTGACAATAAACGAATTGCTTCATCCTGCCGCATCAGCCAGAGCAACAGGCGGGTGGCTGTGCCGCGGGCGCTGTCAAGGTTCGGGTCCGCCTGCAGGAGCGCGCGGGCGTCCGATTGCGCGGTCTGCATCAGACCTGCCTGAGATTCGAGGTCGGCGACGCGAAACCTCGGCAATCCGGACTGTGCCGTGCCGATAACGTCGCCCGCGCCCCGCATTTCAAGGTCGGTCTCGGCGATGACAAAGCCGTCCTCGGTATTGCGCAGGGTTTCCAACCGCTTGCGTCCGGCCTCGCCGAGCGGCGACTGATAGAGTAGCAGGCAGGTCGATGCCTGATCGCCGCGCCCTACCCGCCCGCGCAACTGGTGCAATTGCGCCAGTCCGAAGATCTCGGCCCGTTCGATCACCATGATTGTCGCGTTGGGCACGTTGACGCCGACCTCGATCACCGTGGTCGCCACCAGCACAGTGGTCTCGCCGGACTGGAACCGGGCCATGGCCGCATCCTTGTCGGCGGGTGCCATCTGGCCATGCACCAGACCAACACGGCCCTCACCAAGCGCGGCACGCAGGCGTTTGAAGCGCTCTTCGGCCGCGATCAGTTCAGAGACTTCGCTTTCCTCGACCAGTGGGCAGACCCAGTAGACCTGCCGTCCCTCTTCGGCGGCGACGCGGACGCGGCCGACCACCTCGTCCAGCCGCTCGGTCGAAATCAGCGCGGTCTTTATCGGTTTGCGACCTGGTGGCTTCTCGTCGAGCACCGAGACATCCATGTCACCGTATTGCGCCAGCGCCAGGCTGCGGGGAATCGGTGTCGCGGTCATAACCAGCACGTCGGCCGTCTTGCCCTTGGCCCCCAGTGCCAGCCGTTGACGCACCCCGAAGCGATGCTGTTCGTCGACGATAGCAAGACGCAGGTCGTGAAAAATCACGTCGTCCTGAAACACCGCATGGGTGCCGACCAGAACCTGGATATCGCCACGGGCCAGAGCCGCCAGCTTGGCCGCCCTATCGGCCCCCTTGTCCCGGCCCGTCAGCAGTTCCAACACCACGCCGGCGCTCTGCGCCAGCGGCTGCAAGCCCTCCAGATGTTGCCGGGCCAGAATCTCGGTTGGGGCCATCATCACCCCCTGCCCGCTCGCCTCGACAGCGATCAGCAGCGCCATGAAGGCGACCAGCGTCTTGCCGGAACCCACGTCGCCCTGCAAAAGCCGGTTCATCCGCTCAGTGCCGGACATGTCTGCGGCAATGTCTGCCACCGCACGGGTCTGGGCACCGGTGGGTGTATAGGGCAACGTCTTCAATACTTTACGTTGAAGGTCCCCGGTCCCGCGTGTCACGCGCCCCTTGCTGCGGCGGCGGTTCATGCGCGCCAGCGCGAGGGTCATCTGGTGTGCGAATAGCTCGTCATAGGCCAATCGCAGGCGTGCCGGATGCATAGCGGAGAGCGCAGCCAAATCCTGTGGATGATGCGCGATTTCAAGCGCCGCGCGCCAATGCGGCCAGCCTTCCCGGGCCAGCAGCGCCGGATCGATCCATTCGGCCAACTCCGGCGCGCGGACCAGCGCCGCCTGCGCGGCCTTGGTCATGAGCTTCTGCGTCACGCCGGCGGTGAGCGGATAGACCGGCTCGAATTGCGGGATATCGGCGGCTTCGGCCAGCGGCAGCACATGGTCCGGGTGCACCATATTGGCGATGCCATCGAACAGCTCGACCTTGCCCGATACGATGCGGCGCTGCCCGGTCGGCAGGATCTTCTTCAGATATTCGCTGCGGGCGTGGAAAAACACGAGCTGAAAGCTGGTTTGCGCATCGGTCACATTGATCCGGTACGCGCCGGAGCGGCTGCGCGGCGCCACATGACGGCCGACCTCGACCTCGACGGTGATGACGCCGGGCAGGTCGGCGCCCTGCACGGTGTCCCGGCGGCGCCGGTCGATGCCGGAATAGGGCAAGGTGAACAGCAGGTCGCGCGGCGCCTCAATGGCCAGCGCGGCCAACGCCTTGCCGGTCTTGGCGCCAACTCCGGGCAAGGTTTCGAGCCCCGCAAACAGCGGAAACAGCGGCTCGGGCCGCGTGCTCATGCCCCGATGAGGGCCAGCCAGCCCTCTTCGTCAAGGGTTTCGATGCCCAGTTCGGCGGCCTTCTTGCCTTTGGACCCTGCGCCGGGCCCCGCGACCACGAGATCGGTCTTGGCGGAAACCGAGCCCGAGACCTTGGCCCCCAATGCCTCGGCCCGCGCTTTCGCCTCGGCTCGGGTCATCTTTTCAAGGCTACCGGTGAAGACGATGGTCTTGCCCGCCACCGGGCTGCCCTCGACCTTGGGTTTCGCGGCGTCCTGAATCTGAAGTTGCTCGACGAGGCGGATGATGGCGGCGCGTTCAGCCTCTTGCCCGAAAGCAGCAACCAGCGAGGTCGCGAGGACCTGGCCAACGCCATCAACGCCCAGCAGGTCATTCCAGGCCGAGCCTTCCATCGGCTGCGCCTCGGTCATGGCACGGTCAAATGCGCTCCAACTGCCGTAGTGGGCGGCCAGCAGGTTCGACGCCTGTTCACCGACATGGCGGATGCCAAGGCCGAAGATCACGCGGGACAGCGGAATTTGGCGGCGTTCGTCGATCGCATCAAAGAGCTTCTGCGCCGATTTCGCGCCCCAGCCTTCGCGGTTTTTCAACTGCTGCGGACCGGACCCGTACCGGTCCTTGAGGGTAAAGATATCGGCGGGCTCGGCGATCCAGCCGTCGCGATAGAATTGCTCTGCCTGCTTTGCTCCGAGACCCTCGATGTCAAAGGCCGCGCGCGAGACGAAATGCTTCAGCTTCTCGATCTGTTGCGCGGGGCAGATCAGGCCGCCGGTGCAGCGGCGGACGGCATCGCCTTCGTCACGGACGGCATCGGACCCGCATTCCGGACAGGTGGCGGGAAAGGCGTAGGGCCGCGCATCTTCGGGGCGTTTCGATAGATCGACATCGGCGATCTTGGGGATCACGTCACCGGCGCGGTATACCTGCACCCAATCGCCGACGCGAATGTCCTTGGCGCGGCCGTCGGGGTCGGGGCGGATCACCTCGCCACTGCGGCCGAGGCCGGCGATGTAATCCTCGTTGTGAAGCGTCGCGTTGGAGACGACCACGCCCCCGACGGTGACCGGGGTCAGGCGTGCGACGGGGCTGAGCGCTCCGGTGCGGCCAACCTGGATGTCGATGGCCTCAAGCCGGGTCCAGGCGAGCTCGGCCGTAAACTTGTGGGCGATGGCCCAACGCGGTGTGGTCGAGCGGAAGCCGAGCCGGTCCTGAAGGTCGAGCCTGTCTAGCTTGTAGACCACACCGTCGATGTCATAGCCGAGCGTGGCGCGTTGGGCCTCGATCTGTCGGTAGTGCGCGATCATCTCGGCCGGCGTTTCGCAGCGACGGGTCAGCGCATTCGTCTGAAACCCCATCGCGGCAAGCCGTTTCAGCGCGCCGCTTTGGGTGTCCGCCAGCGGTTCGCTGAGCGCGCCCCAGCCGTAGGCGAAGAAGGCCAGCGGACGGGTGCGGGTAATGGCGGCGTCAAGCTGGCGCAGCGATCCGGCGGCGGCATTGCGGGGGTTTGCGAAGGTCTTGGCGCCCGCCTCGGCCTGCCGGGCGTTCAGCGCTTCGAAATCGGCGTGTCGCATATAGACTTCGCCGCGAACCTCGAGGACATCCGGGGCGCATTCTATCTCGGTCGGTATGGTGTCGATGGTGCGGGCGTTCGCAGTGACGTTTTCACCGGTTTCGCCATCGCCACGGGTGGCCGCCTGCATCAGCTTGCCATTTTCATATCGCAGCGACAGGGACAGGCCGTCGATCTTGGGTTCGGCAGTATAGGCCAGCAGCGCATCCTCGGGCCAGTTGAGATAGCGGCGGATGGAGGCGTCGAAGTCGGCCACGTCCTCATCCGAGAAGGCATTGCCGAGGCTCATCATCCGAACCTCGTGGGTGACCTTTGAAAAGCCTTCGGCGGGGGCCGCACCGACTTGCTCCGAGGGGCTGTCGTCGCGCTTCAGATCGGGGAAACGTCCCTCGATCTCCGCGTTGCGCAGCTTCAGCGCATCGTACTCGGCGTCGCTGATATCGGGGGCGTCCTGCTGGTGATAGGCGGCATTGGCACGGGCAAGTTCATCTGCCAGCGCGGCCAGTTCATCCT
This sequence comes from Litorisediminivivens sp. KMU-197, assembly GCF_056858395.1. Classification (NCBI taxonomy): domain Bacteria; kingdom Pseudomonadati; phylum Pseudomonadota; class Alphaproteobacteria; order Rhodobacterales; family Paracoccaceae; genus Litorisediminivivens; species Litorisediminivivens sp. KMU-197. Next base: position 959,162 of record NZ_JBXEQG010000001.1, read on the forward strand.
GGGCCTGCTTCTTCGTAAGTTCTGAAACAGCGATGTCGCGTGTCATCGGACCCCCAGCCTTTTGCCCGAAGTGATAGGGCGGTGCGTGCGGAGGGTCCAGAGGGATCAGGCGCCGATAGCGAGCCGGTCGGTGCCGCCGTCGAGCTCTCTCGGCGCGGGATCGCGCAGGACGTAGCCCCGGCCCCAGACGGTCTCGATGTAGTTTTCGCCACCGGTGGCCTGGCTGAGTTTCTTCCGCAGCTTGCAGATGAACACGTCGATGATTTTCAACTCCGGTTCGTCCATGCCACCGTAGAGATGGTTCAGGAACATCTCTTTCGTCAGCGTGGTGCCTTTGCGCAGGCTGAGCAATTCGAGCATCTGGTATTCTTTGCCCGTCAGATGCACCGGGTGTCCGCCGACCTCCACCGTCTTGGCATCGAGATCGACCGAAATATGCCCGGTACGGATGATCGACTGCGAATGCCCCTTGGAGCGGCGGATGATTGCATGGATGCGCGCCACAAGTTCCTCGCGGTGGAACGGCTTGGTCAGGTAATCGTCTGCGCCGAACCCGAAGCCCTTGAGCTTGTTCTCGGTATCGTCGGAGCCTGACAGGATCAGGATCGGTGTTTCGATCCGCGCCAGCCGCAACTGGCGCAGCACCTCGTGCCCGTGCATGTCCGGCAGCCCGAGGTCGAGAAGTATAAGATCATAATCGTAAAGCTTGGCTAGATCGATGCCCTCCTCGCCCAAATCGGTACAATAGACGTTCAGGTTCGCATGCGTCAGCATCAACTCGATGCTCTTCGCGGTCGTCGGATCATCCTCAACAAGCAAAACGCGCATAATCATCTCCACTGGGTCGGCCTTTTACGATAACCTGTAGAAGAAAGGTTAACCGACAGTTACCGTAGCAGGGGAATTGAGAGAACACCACTCATGGTTGTCTATATTTCTGCAAAGCGGTTGCTTTCAAAGCATCCTCGCCGAATTGGGAAACGGCTGTCACCCATTCGCGGAATTCATCGGCCGAGATGGCATAGCGTTTTTGCGCATCTTCTTGCGATATCAATCCGTAAAGCACACCGCGCACCACGGCGGCCTTGCGCGAGGCTACCCAGCGCCGGGTTTGGGGCGGAGGCAGATCGGCGCGTGTCATGACCGTCCCATCCGGAAGCGAGACGGAGCGCGGACCTTCGACTTTTTTCAGGTACATGGCATCCTCGTACAGGGCTACCACCTGACACTGTGACTGTTTGTTTAACTGCAGATGAAGGCCGGGCTTGAGAGTATGTTGGATTTTCCTATATTCTCGCGGACTTCGATCAGGGGATTCGCATGGGCACTGCCACGATGGACAAGTTGAACTCGCTGGGCTTCGCCAAGCCGCCGTCCGAGACCCGGGTGGTGGTGGCGATGTCGGGCGGCGTGGACAGCTCGGTCGTGGCCGCCGAACTGGCGCGCGAAGGCTATGACGTCGTGGGGATCACGCTACAGCTTTACGACCACGGCGCGGCGCTGGCCAAGAAGGGCGCCTGCTGTGCCGGGCGCGACATCCACGATGCGCGGCGGGTGGCCGAGGAAATGGGCTTTCCGCATTACGTGTTGGACTATGAGAACGTGTTCCGCGACGCGGTGATGGACGAATTCGCCGAAAGCTACCTCGGCGGCGCAACCCCCGTTCCCTGCATCCGCTGCAACGAACGCGTCAAGTTCAAGGACCTGCTGGGCACCGCGAAGGACCTCGATGCCGACTGCATGGCGACCGGCCATTACATCCAGCGCAAGATGGGCACCGACGGGGCCGAGCTTCACCGGGCGGCGGACGCCAATCGCGATCAGAGCTATTTTCTGTTCTCGACCACGCAGGAGCAGCTCGATTATCTGCGCTTTCCGCTGGGCCACCTGGCCTCGAAGGACGATACCCGCAAGCTGGCCGCACGGCACGGGCTGAGCGTGGCCGACAAGCCCGACAGCCAGGACATCTGCTTCGTGCCGGACGGCAACTATGCCAAGGTCATCGAAAAGCTGCGCCCCGGTGCGGCCGAGCCGGGCGAGATCGTCCATGCCGACGGCCGCGTGCTGGGCGAACATGGCGGCGTGATCCACTACACCATCGGCCAGCGCCGCGGGCTGGGGATCGGCGGCCTCAGCGAACCGCTCTACGTGGTGAAACTGGACGTCGATGCCAAGCGCGTGGTGGTCGGCCCGAAAGAGATGCTCTCGACCCGCACGGTGCCGCTGCGCGAGGTGAATTGGCTGGGCGGCGGCGGGTTTGCCGACATGGCGGAGCGCCAAGTCTCGATCAAGGTCCGTTCGACCCGGCCGCCGCGCGAGGCGATCCTCAGGCCGTTGTCGGAAACCGAGGCAGAGGTGGAATTGCTGACCCCCGAGGAAGGCGTCTCACCCGGACAGGCCTGCGTGTTCTACGAGACCGGCGGCAGCCGCGTGCTGGGCGGCGGCTGGATCTGGCGCGGGCACTGACGCCTTGTAGAGATCCGGGACGGACCGGGGCACCTGCCCCGGCCCGCGTGAGGCTTATTCGATGCCCATGCAGTTGGCGTAATAAGTGACCGTCGCCGGCCAGTCCGAGAACACGCCGATGACGCCGGCCTTTTCGTGCAGCGCGTCTAGGATGGTGAAATAATCCCCGTCGGTGTCGGTGGCGTCCTTCACTGTCTGGAAGTACCAGCCGCCGCCCGAGGTCAGCGGGCCCGAGCGTTCGAGCGTCCAAGTGATGATGCCCAGATCGGCGGCCTTGGCTTCGGTCGCCAGCGCCGATGCGACCATTTTGCCGCCCTCGTCCAGCGTCAGCAGCATCCACATCGGCGGCGCGATATAATTGATGCCCATCTCCTTCAACTCGGCCATGGTGTTGGGCCAAGTCGAGGCGTCGTTCGGATCATAGCCGTCGTCGTTGTACTCATCCATCAGGTAGACCGCCTGCTGACCGTACTCGGGCTCGTTCTCGACCCAATACTTGACGATGTCGAGGTCGAAGCTCTGAGGCCAGACCCGTTCGGGGGCGATCTCGGCGGCCTTGTATTCGTCGATCATCTTCTGGGCGTAGTCCTCGTACGAGAAGCCATCGTATGGCATCTCGACCGAGGGCGATTTCAGCTCGGGGGTGAAATCTGCGCCGAGGCTGTCGAAGAGCGCGATGGACTCGGCGTGCGTCATCAGCGTGCCGTCCTGAACCGAGTAGAGATCGGTGCGCCAGTTGGCGGTGCCGTCCATGTATGCCTCGACGGTGGTCGCGGCGCTGTCGGCGGCGTCCATCTTGCCGGTCAGGGTGCGGAACTCGGCCAGCGTGATGTCCGAGGCGCGGCATTCGGCGGCGGCTTTCTCCTTGCCCTCGGCCGGGGTGAAGCCGGCGGTGCATTTCGACGCCAGGTCGCTGGCAAGAATGTCGGTGGTTGTGTGCAGGTCGTTCTGGGCGTGGCGGCAGACCAGTTCCTTGTCGGCGGTGAAGGTGACGTCGCACTCCAGAATGCCGGCACCCATCAGCGCGGCGGCCTTGTTGGATTCCACGGTATGTTCGGGGAATTGCAGCGGAGCACCGCGGTGGCCGATCGAGAACTTCGAGCGCGCCGGCGTCTGCGCCTGACAGGCAGCGAGCTTGTCCTTCAGGTCGCCGTCTTCCATCCGGTCGATCAGGTAGAAGGGCCGCGGGCCGTAGGTGACGGCATCGCTCATGGCATGTGCCTCGGCCCAGGCCAGGCTTGCGGCTCCGCAAAGCAATGCGGCGGCAAATGTGGTTTTTATCATGCTATCCATCCGTGTGTTGGCGCTGTAATTGCACGCAATAGGTACACCTTACGGCAAAAGCCGTGTGACACCATCGCGAAGATCTCGTGCCGCCTGGCCCTCAGACCGGCACAAGATCGTAGTGGGCGATGCGCCGGTGAGCGACCAGTTCGGCTTCGTCGGGCGCGATATGCGGGCTGTCGTAATCCTCGCCCACGAAAGCCTTGAGCGCGTCGAGATCGCGCCAGACCATCACGAAAGCAAAGTCCCGCGGGTGATCGGACCGCGCCGCGCCGGGCAGGACCTCGACGCAACCTTTGGTGGATTTCATCAGCGGTATCGCGGTCTGGTGGAAGAACTCGGCAAAGGCTGCTTCCTTGCCGGGGTGGGTGGTGACCTGGAATATGCGCATGATCATGGGGGCCTCCCTCGGTGCATCCGGCAATCATAGCACGTTTGCCTCAACGCCATTGGGGGCTCCCACGGGCGACACGGTCTGTCACACCCTCGTGACGCGGGACAGTTGGACGTGGCCGGACCGCGGCGGCGCGCTTAGTCTTGGGATATCGCCAGCCAGAGAGGACCGCCATGACCACCGAACGCTTCACCTTCCGCGGCCACTCCGGCGAGACGCTGGCCGCGCGCCTCGATCTGCCCGACGGGCCGCACCTTGCGACGGCGCTTTTTGCCCATTGCTTCACCTGCTCCAAGGACATTCCCGCCGCACGCCGCATTGCCGGCCGGCTGGCGGCGATGGGGATCGCGGTGCTGCGCTTCGACTTCACCGGTCTGGGGCATTCCGACGGCGAGTTCGCCAACACCACGTTTTCCAGCAATGTCGGGGATCTGGTGGCTGCCTGCGGCGCGCTGTCCGGGCGTGGCATGACGCCGACCCTGCTGATCGGCCATTCGCTGGGCGGCGCGGCGGTGCTTGCGGCGGCGGCGCAGTTGCCCTCGGTCAAGGCGGTGGCGACGCTCGGTGCGCCTTACGATCCGGGCCATGTGACCCACAACTTCGGCGGCGCGCTGGACGAGATCGCCGACAAGGGCGCGGCGCGGGTCCACCTCGGGGGGCGCGAGATCGAGATCGGGCAAGGCTTCGTCGAGGATGTCGCGGCACAGAACCTCGGGCCAGCGATCGCGTCGCTCAAACGCGCGCTTCTGGTCTTGCACGCGCCACTGGACGATGTCGTTGGCATCGACAATGCCGCCAACATCTTCATGGCCGCGAAACACCCCAAGAGCTTCGTCACGCTGGATGACGCCGACCATTTGATCACCCGTGGCAAGGACGCCGAATACGCCGCCGAGGTGATCGCCGCCTGGGCCGGGCGATACCTCGACCTCACGCCCCCGGCCCCGCCGCCCGGCGCGCCAGAGGGGATCGTGCGTGTCTCCGAAGCCGACCCCGAGGGGTTTTTGCAGGACGTCAACGACGGTCCGTTCCATCACACGCTGGCCGACGAGCCCGAGGCCTATGGCGGCACCAACCGCGGCATGTCGCCCTATGGGTTCCTCGCCGCCGGGCTGGGGGCCTGCACCTCGATGACGATCCGCATGTATGCGCGGCGCAAGGGCTGGCCGCTGGATCATGTCAGCGTCGACGTGTGCCACGACAAGGTGCACGCGCAGGATGCAAGCGATACGGCAGGCTCCAAGGTGGACGAGTTCCGCCGCAGGGTACGGCTGGAGGGTGACCTGAGCGACGACGAGCGCGCCAGACTGATGGAAATCGCCGACAAGTGCCCGGTACACCGGACGCTGGAACGGAGCGCGCGGGTGGTGACCGAGATGGCAGGGTGAAAGCGGGCTGTTGGCCTGACTAGGTCACAGGCAGCTGGATGCCCCTGCACGGGCTCGCGGTTGGCGAGCGCGCAGCTCGGCACCCAGCCACACAGAACGTCCGCTCCGGGTTGTCACCGCACCGCGCCCTTGTCCCTCCCGCCTCTTCCGGCGTATGACCCCGCGCAAACCGCACCACCAAGAGGCTTCGCCCATGATCCCCCGCTATTCCCGCCCCGAGATGACCGCCATCTGGGAGCCGGCCACCAAGTTCCGTATCTGGTTCGAGATCGAAGCGCATGCCTGCGACGCCATGGCGAAGCTTGGCGTCATCCCGCAAGAGAACGCGGATGCGGTGTGGAAAGCCAAGGATGTGGAGTTCGATGTTGCCCGCATTGACGAGATCGAGGCCGTCACCAAGCACGATGTCATCGCGTTCCTCACCCACCTGGCCGAGCACGTGGGCTCTGAAGAGGCGCGGTTCGTGCACCAGGGCATGACCTCCTCGGACGTGCTCGACACCACGCTGAACGTGCAGCTTGTGCGCGCCACCGACCTGCTTCTGAAAGGCATGGACCGGGTTCTGGCCGCGCTCAAGACCCGCGCGCAGGAGCACAAGGACACCGTTCGCGTCGGCCGCTCGCACGGTATCCACGCCGAGCCCACCACCATGGGGCTCACCTTCGCGCGCTTCTATGCCGAGATGGACCGCAGCCGCGCCCGTCTTGTCGCTGCCCGTGAAGAGATCGCCACCGGCGCGATCTCGGGCGCGGTCGGCACCTTCGCCAACATCGACCCGGCGGTCGAGGCACACGTCTGCGAACAGCTGGGCCTCTCGCCCGAACCGATCAGCACACAGGTCATTCCCCGCGACCGGCACGCCATGTTCTTCGCCGTGCTGGGCGTCATCGCGTCGTCGATCGAGAACATCGCGGTCGAGATTCGCCACATGCAGCGTACCGAGGTGCTGGAGGGCGCCGAATTCTTCTCGATGGGGCAGAAGGGCTCTTCGGCGATGCCGCACAAGAAGAACCCGGTGCTGACCGAAAACCTGACCGGTCTTGCACGGCTTGTCCGCATGGCCGTGATCCCGGCGATGGAGAACGTGGCGCTGTGGCACGAGCGCGACATCTCGCATTCCTCGGTCGAGCGCGCCATCGGGCCGGACGCCACCATCACGCTGGACTTCGCTTTGCACCGGTTGGCGGGCGTGGTCGAGAAGATGTTGATCTTCCCCGACAATATGCTCGACAACATGAACAAGTTCCCCGGTCTGGTGATGAGCCAGCGGGTCCTGCTGGCGCTGACCCAGGCCGGCGTCAGCCGCGAGGACGCCTATGCCATGGTGCAGCGCAATGCGCTCAAGGTCTGGGAAGAGCGCGTCGATTTCCAGGAACAGCTGCTTGCCGACGCAGACGTGGTCGCGGCGCTGGGCGAGGACAGCATCCGCGAGAAGTTCGACATGGGCTATCACACCAAGCACGTCGACACGATCTTCAAGCGCGTTTTCGGCGAGTCCTGAGCCGGATTTTGAACGAATCCGGTCACGTGTTACCCTCATGGCCGGTGGGCCCGTCCCGCCGCCCATGAGGAGAGAGATGATGATCAGAACCGTGGTCTGTGCCGCGATGCTCTCGCTGCTTCCGGCGCTGTCTTATGCCGGCTGTTCCGACGCGCACCAGGCAATGTCCTGCGCCGAAGGCACGGTCTGGGATGCGGCGTCGCAGACCTGCGTCGAGAAAGTGACCGGTTAAGCCAGCCCGTGCGCGCCGCCCCTGCGGGCGCGCATTCAGAACTTGTTCACCCTTCCCGGATAATGCTGAACCCGCCTATCCGGAGTATCAGGGATGAACCAGCTTGCCACCTTGTCCGACCTGCCGTCGCTTCCAGCGTCGGCCGGCAAGACCCATTCGCCGTCCGTTCCATCCCGTGCCGCCCAGTTGAGCCGCAAGCAGAAAGCGGCGATCATCGTGCGCCTGCTGGTCAACGAGGGTGCCGAGGTGCCGCTGGTGGAACTTCCCGAAAGCCTTCAGGCCGACCTCACCCAGCAGATGGGCAGAATGCGCTATGTCGACCGGGCGACGCTGGCAGATGTGGTCAGCGAATTCGCCGACGAGCTGGAATCGATCGGGTTGCACTTCGCCGGTGGCATCGCCGGGGCGCTCAACGCGCTTGATGGCAAGATTTCGCCCCAGACGGCCGCGCGGCTGCGCAAGGAGGCCGGGGTGCGCCAGACCGGCGATCCTTGGGCGCGTATCCGTGCGCTGAAAGTCGAACGTCTGATGGATTTCATCGGCCAGGAAAGCACGGAGGTTGCCGCGGTGCTGCTGTCGAAACTCGAGACCGCAAAGGCCGCCGACATCCTGTCAAAGCTTCCGGGGCCCGAAGCGCGGCGGATCACCTATGCGGTCTCGCTCACCGCCAATGTCACGCCCGAGGCGGTCGACCGGATCGGGCTGTCACTGGCCTCTCAGCTGGACGGCGACCCGGTGCGCGCCTTCAAGACGGAACCGGTGGCACGGGTCGGCGCGATCCTCAACAACTCCCCCGCCGCCACCCGGGACGAGCTGCTCAGCGCGTTGGAGGAAGAGGACGAGGCCTTTGCCGGAAAGGTGCGCAAGGCGATCTTTACTTTCGCCAATATCGGCGACCGGATCGACGCCAAGGACATCCCCACCATCATGCGCGAGGTCGACCAGCAGGTCGCGGCGCGGGCATTGGCGGCGGCAGAGAAACAGGGCATGCAAGAGATCGCAGAATTCATGCTTTCCAACATGTCGAAACGCATGGCCGAAAACTTGCGCGACGAAATGAACGAGGTCGGCGACCTCAAACCCAAGGATGCCGAAGCCTCCATGAGCGAGATCGTGGCCGCGATCCGGCAATTGGCCGATGCCGGCACACTCACGTTCGTCGCCTCCGAAGAGCAAGACTGACACCAGCGACCCGGTGAAGGATGGGTGCTCTGCGCCCATTGGCCCCTGCAAGCACGATGGACAGTTCGGGGGATCCAACGTAAGGCAGCCATATGTCCCTGTCCTACGCCGTCGCCCCCCGCACTGACGCCGGTCGCGGAATCCTTCTCATGGTCGGCACCATGCTGTTCTTCTCGGTCATGGATGCCTGCGCCAAGGAACTGGCCAGCCGCGTCGGCGTCCCCACGACGCTCTGGGCACGCTATGCAGGACAGACGCTGGTGGTCTTTCTCATGGTGCTGCCACGCCTGCCGGGCGTGCTGAAGACCCGTTACCCGAAGTTGCAGTTCGCACGCTCGGTCTGCCTGTTCGCCGCGACTGTCTGCTTTTTCTCGGGTCTGGCGCGTATCGGTCTGGCCGAGAATACAGCGATCATGGATCTCAACCCGGTGCTGATCACCTTGGGCGGCGCGCTGTTTCTGGGCGAGCGTGTCGGCCTGCGCCGTACGCTGGGCATCGCCGCTGCGCTGGCCGGCGCGCTGATCATCATTCGGCCGGGCACCGATGTCTTCAGCCCCGCCGCGATTTATCCGCTGGGCGCGGCGGTCTGCTTCTCGGCCTATGCGCTGATTACCCGGTTCGTCGGGCGCGATGAGGACGCATGGACCTCGCTGTTCTACACCGCCGCCTTCGGAGCCGTGGTCATGACCGTCCTGCTGCCTGTGGCTGGCCAGATGCCGCAGGACGCCGGCGCGTTCGGGCTGATCGCTATTATTGGGGCCATTGCCGCGGTCGGGCAACTGATGCTCATTCGGGCTTTGCAGATCACCGAGGCCGGGGTCATCGCGCCCTTCACCTATTGCGGACTGCTGTTCGCTACCATCTGGGGCGCCGTGATCTTCGACGAATTCCCCGACATTCCGACCCTCGTCGGCGGAGCCGTCATCGTCGTCTCGGGTCTCTACGTCTGGTATCGCGAGACCCGGGCGGCGGCGTAGGGAACGCTGTCTGAAGTCTGCCTGCCAACGCGGGGAGTGAGGTGTGCGTTAGTCGACCGTGCGCGCCGCCAGGATTGGCCCGAAGTCCGCGGCCTGCACAAGCACGGCCACCGTGCCGTCCGTCTCGATCTCTGCACGATAGTCTCCGGCCCCGTCCCAAGCGGGAAGTTCCTGCCAGCCGCGCACGATGTTGACATAGGTCAGCGTCTTGCCTGCATTCTCGCCGCGCAGGATCTCCACGGTCGCTTCGGGTTCGTAATCCACTGCCAGCACGCGCATCGCGCCGGGCACCTCACCTCGGGCACGCGCAGTCACGACAACCGCCCCATCCGCGTGCTGCAGGTCCAGCGATACGCTGGGCTGCCGCGTCTGGTGCAAGGCAATGAGATCGGTCACGTCCATCGGATGATTGCCGACCACGTGATCGGTGCCGTTGATGATCATTTGCGGTGTGTAAATCATGCGACGACCGGCGGACCGGGCGTAGCCTCGCTGCCGCCGAGTATGGCCGGGCAGCGCGAACTCGTCCTTCCAGCCAATATAGTCCCAGTAATCGACATGCAGGGCCAAGGCGATCACGTCGTCACGCGCGGCCAGCGTATGCATGAATTCGTCAGCCGGCGGGCAGGACGAGCAGCCTTGCGATGTGAAAAGCTCGACGACGACAGGGGGCGCGGCCGCGTCTTGCGCAGACAAAGCGCTGCTCGACGTGGTCGCCGTCAGCGCGATGGCAAAGGCGCTCAGGGTCTTGCTGAGTGTCATCCGTTTCCCCGTCTGGTCGCATGTTTCTACCTAGAGACCGCCGGCTGAAATAACCAATCAAGGTTTTGCGATGTAGGGTGACGGCGCGTGTCCCGGGATCTTGCGCCACGGAAGCATCAACAATCTGCATACAATCGCATACAATTCGTCGCACCCCCCTTGATTGCGCCCCCGTGACAGGTCTATTGCAGGCGGTAGCGAAACCCTTGGCATCATCGGAAGGGAGCCATTCCATGCCCATCACAGTCGGTCATGACAGCTCGAACACCCGCAAGTCGATCTCGGCGGGCGGCAAGACCCTGTCGTACTACTCGATCCCCGCCGCTCAGGAGGCAGGGCTCGGCGATTTCTCTAAGCTGCCCGCCGCGCTGAAGGTGGTGCTTGAGAACATGCTGCGCTTCGAGGACGGCAAGACCGTAACCACCGACGACATCCGCGCTTTCGGCGACTGGGCCAAGGACGGCGGCAAGGGCACCCGCGAGCTGGCCTATCGCCCGGCCCGCGTGCTGATGCAGGATTTCACCGGCGTTCCCGCTGTGGTTGACCTTGCTGCCATGCGTGACGGCATCGTGGCGCTGGGTGGCGACGCCGAGAAGATCAACCCGCTGAACCCGGTCGACTTGGTGATCGACCACTCGGTGATGATCGACGAATTCGGCAACCCGCGCGCCTTTCAGATGAACGTCGACCGCGAATACGAACGCAACATGGAGCGCTACACCTTCCTCAAGTGGGGCCAGTCCGCGTTCAACAACTTCCGCGTGGTGCCGCCGGGCACCGGCATCTGCCACCAGGTGAACCTGGAATACCTCAGCCAGACGATCTGGACCGACGTTGACCAGAACGGCGAAGAAGTGGCCTATCCCGACACGCTGGTCGGCACCGACAGCCACACCACCATGGTCAACGGCGCCGCCGTGCTGGGCTGGGGCGTGGGCGGCATCGAGGCCGAGGCCGCGATGCTGGGCCAGCCGATCTCGATGCTGATCCCTGAAGTCATCGGCTTCAAGCTGACGGGCGCAATGATGGAAGGCACCACCGGCACCGACCTGGTGCTGAAGGTCGTGGAAATGCTGCGCGCCAAGGGCGTGGTAGGCAAGTTCGTCGAATTCTACGGCGAGGGGCTGGACAACCTGCCGCTGGCCGACCGCGCAACCATCGCCAACATGGCCCCGGAATACGGCGCCACCTGCGGCTTCTTCCCGATCGACCGCGAAACCCTGCGCTACCTGACCAACACCGGCCGCGACAAAGACCGCGTCGCGCTGGTCGAGGAATATGCCAAGGCCAACGGCTTGTGGCGCGACGAGACCTACGATCCGGTCTATACCGAAACGCTCGAGCTTGACATGGGCACCATCGTGCCAGCCATCTCGGGCCCCAAGCGTCCTCAGGATTACATCGCGCTGGACAAGGCCGCGACCGAGTTCGGCAAGTACATCGAGGGCCTGCGCAACGGCACCGACGCCAGCCCCAACGCCGAAGTGCGCTGGGAAGGCGAAGGCGGCGCGCCCGAGCCGGTGGACATCCCCGGCGACGAAGGCCACCACAAGAAAGGCTGGTACAAGACCGACGACGGCGCCTATCAGTTGCACGACGGTTCGATCGTGATCGCATCGATCACCTCCTGCACCAACACCTCGAACCCTTATGTGATGATCGGCGCCGGCCTGCTGGCCCGCAAGGCGCGCGAAAAGGGCCTCGATCGCAAGCCCTGGGTCAAGACCTCGCTGGCGCCCGGTTCGCAGGTGGTGTCGCACTACCTTGAAGCCGCCGGCCTGCAGGACGACCTGGATGCCATCGGCTTCAACCTCGTGGGCTATGGCTGCACCACCTGCATCGGCAACTCCGGCCCGCTGGCCGAGCCGATCTCGAAGGCGGTGAACGATTATGACCTCGTGGCGACCTCGGTGCTGTCGGGCAACCGCAACTTCGAAGGCCGCATTTCGCCCGACGTGCGGGCCAATTACCTTGCCTCGCCGCCGCTGGTGGTGGCCTATGCACTGGTCGGCGACATGAACGTCGATATCACCAAGGACAGCCTCGGCAAGGACCGCGACGGCAACGACGTCTATCTCAAGGACATCTGGCCCTCGACCAAGGAAGTCGCTGACCTTGTCGAACAGACCGTGACGCGCGAGGCGTTCCAATCGAAGTACGCCGACGTCTTCAAGGGCGACGAAAAGTGGCAGTCGGTCGAGACCACCGACGCCAAAACCTATGACTGGCCGCCGACCTCGACCTATGTCCAGAACCCGCCCTACTTCCAGGGCATTACCATGGACACCAAGGACATCGAGAACATCGAAGGCGCCAAGGTGCTGGCGCTTCTGGGTGACATGATCACAACCGACCACATCTCGCCTGCCGGGTCCTTCAAGGACACGACGCCAGCCGGCCAGTACCTGATCGAGCGTCAGGTCCCTGTGCGCGAGTTCAACTCCTACGGCAGCCGCCGCGGCAACCACGAGGTCATGATGCGCGGCACCTTCGCCAACATCCGCATCAAGAACGAGATGCTGGACGGCGTCGAAGGCGGCTACACCAAGGGGCCCGACGGTCAGCAGACCTCGATCTTCGACGCGGCCATGGCCTATCAGGAGCAGGGCACCCCGCTGGTGATCTTTGGCGGCGAGCAGTACGGCGCGGGTTCCTCGCGCGACTGGGCGGCCAAGGGCACGGCTCTGTTGGGCGTCAAGGCAGTGATCGCCGAGAGCTTTGAGCGTATCCACCGCTCGAACCTCGTGGGTATGGGCGTCATCCCGTTCGAGTTCACCGGTGGCGACACCCGCAAATCGCTGAAGCTGACCGGCGACGAAGAGGTCTCGATCCACGGACTGGACGACGTGACTCCGGGCAAACAGGTGCCCTGCACGATTAAGTACGCCGATGGCACGAGCAAGGAAATCACGCTCAAGTGCCGGATCGATACCGGGATCGAGATCGAATACATCGAGAATGGCGGCGTGCTGCACTACGTGCTGCGCAACCTGGCCAAGTCGGCCTGAGGATTCGCCAAAACAAAGACGGAAATTCAATTAAAACGGGCGCCTGCGGGCGCCCGTTCCTATTATGGGTGTCGGGCTGTTGACCCTTTGAATGCTTTACCCCCGGGATTGGGTCAATCTCCGGTTGACGCACTTGACAGGGCGTGACGGTTTGCCGAATGGTTAAGGAATTCTTACCATGCAACATGCCCTCATAAACCTCATCAAGCAGGACGCCCGGTACAGGCAGGTGTTCACACGGGCTCGCGCTTCGCGGCGGCGGGTCACGTCGGTCTATGACGTCTCGTCCCGCTGCAATCTGTTCTGCGAAGGCTGCCTGTTCTTCTCGCGCGACGGGGACTTCGCTGGTGATGCGGCGCGGCCGGACCTTGCCCGCTATGACAGGCTGTTCGCCGCCGAGGCAAAGCGCGGCGTCACCTACCCGGTGTTCGGCGGCGCCGAACCCTCGCTGGAGCCCGAGATGCTGCGGCTGGCGGCGCGGCACTGGCAGTCTGGCATGGTGCATACCAACGGCATCAGGCCGATTCCGCGCGGGCTGCCGTTTCGGCTCTACGTCTCGGTCTGGGGCGGGCCCGAGGCGACGCGCAAGTGGCGCGGCGCGGACAGCTACGACAAGACCCTGAACAACGCGGCCGGCGATCCCCGCGCCATCATCAACTACACGATCAGCCGCCAGAACATCGACGACCTGCTGCCCGTGGTCCGCGACTGCCACGCCCGCGCCCTGCCCATCACCTTCCAGTTCTACAGCCCCACCGAGGATTACGCCGACTATCTGGCCTCGGCCACCGGCACCGATCACACCTATATCAGGGGCGACGCGCCCGCGGACAACCTGGTCCTCGCGCCGGCTGACCTCACCCGCGCCGAAGCCGCGATCTGCGCGGCCATCGACCGCTATCCCGACACGGTTGTCTTCACCAAGGCGCTGGCGCGCTGGGCCTGTGCCGCGCCGGTCACCTACCCTGAAATCAACGATGACGGCGGCATTCCCGCGGCCTGCTTCGCCGGCAACGACCCAAGACACAGGCATTACCTGAACGGCGGCAAACCGGAATCCCGCAAGACCTGCGGCCACCCCTCGGTCACCTGTCGCAGCTGCAAGACCTATACATCGCTCTATCCGGCGTTCTTTGCCGACAGGCTCTCGGCCCGCATGACGCGGCAGGACGCCATCGACTTTCTCGACGCGCATGCGGTGTTCGATGCCCTCTACGAAGGCCACCGCCGCGCGCCACAGGCCCTTGAGCAAGAGATCGACACGCAACTGGCACGGACAGGCTGAATGGAACCCCGGATCACGCAGATCAATTCCGAATATCCGCATCGCGAGCAGCTGACCGGACTGGGCGAACTGTGCTTTCTCTACATGCGCGCGCCCAATTTCCAGGTTCGGTCCGTCAACACTCTGCGCGCGGCGCTGGAGCCGGTGGTCGATACCGGGCATTTCGCGCTCATGCGCAAGGACGGTGTGCCGCGCGCCGCCGTCACCTGGGCGTTTTTCAGCGAAGAGGCCGAGGCGCGGATGCGTGCCGGAGAACGGCTGACCAGCCATGACTGGATTTCGGGCGACAGGCTCTGGCTGATGGATATCGTTGCGCCCTATGGCCAAGGCAGCGCCCGCGAGATGGTGAAGTACTTCGAGCAGCAGTTGAAGCCCTTGGTCACCGAGTATCGCGCAGCACGGGCCAGCCGAAAGGACGGGCTGGCACGGGTTTACCTGTGCCGGCGCCTGCCCTCGGGGCGATTCGGATCGGTGATGCGCGACGTCGCGAAACCGGAACGGAAGGGTGAGGGCGCCGCCCCGCTTCAAGAGACCACATGACGGTACGCTTTGACGATTTCGGCCGTTTGGCCGACAGCCTCCCCGCGCCGCGGGACAAACTCAATTTCTACAGAAAAAGGATAACCGATGGGCACTAACACGATATTCGAAACGACACCGACCGGCGCTGACACTGACATTACCATCGCAGGAGATAGGTCTGGCGCCGGCACGATCGACCTCTCGGTTGGAGAGACCGAAATAATCAGCTTCGATGTTACCAGTCAGGATTTTTTCGGCGGTCCGCCCAGTGACGGGCCGACATTCTCGTCATCCGAAAGCGGACCTGGTTCATTCGACGCGAGTACGTCGCCCAATGGTGTCTTCACCTTTACCATTACCCGGGCCGAATGGGAGGCCGCGGGAAGCCCGGCCAGCATTCAGTTGACATTCAACAACGATGAGCCGGATTCAATTAACAGCGTCTACACCCTCAATATCACCTGCTTCGCCCGCGGCACCTCCATTGCCACACCCGAAGGCGAATCGGCGGTCGAGACCCTGCAAATCGGCGATCTGGTGCGCACCGCCGATGGGCGCGATGTGCCGGTGAAGTGGATCGGGCGCCAGACCGTCCGCCAATGGACCGCCGGCGCGCGGATGCAGCCAGTCCGCATTGCCGCAGGTGCGCTGGGGGACAACACGCCCCACGCCGATCTGACCGTCACTTCCGATCACGGCATGGTGCTGGACGGCCTTGTGATCACGGCCGGCGCGCTGGTCAACGGCGGCTCGATCGACTGGGTGCCGATGGCCGACCTACCGCCGCAGATCACCGTCTATCACGTCGAGACCGAGGCCCACGACGTGATCCTCGCCAACGGTGCTCCGGCCGAGACCTTCATCGACCACGCCGGCCGCAGCGTCTTCGACAACCACGCCGAGTACCTCGCGCTCTACGGCACCGAGCGGATCATCCGCGAACTCGACATGCCCCGAATTGGCGACCGGCGCCTGTTGCCCGAGGCGATAAAGGCGCGGCTGGGGCTGGCCGAGATCCTGTCCGACGGCGATTTCACCCTCGCCGGCTGACGCGCGCGGCCGCCCCCTCCGGGCGGCCCGCTGCCGCGCTTCTTGCCCCCTCTGCCCGGTTTTCCGCCGATGCCGTCGTGCGAAAACGTCAAAGCCTTGCCAATCGCGATTTCGTGAGACGACAGCCGGCGGTTTCCCCGCTTAAGTGCCCTCAGCCCGCGACTGAGACGGGCACGCGAGGCAGCAAAAGGAGACAAGTATGAGAATTATCGTGGTCACGGTGCAGGCGGCGGTCCTGCTGATGCTGGCGGTGATCGGTGCGCAAGGCAGCGATACCGAGCGGGCGGTTTGCCCGGTGAACAAACCCGGGACCTATTGCGAACGCTGAGCGCGGCGGGCTTCCACCTCTTCCAGCTGGGCGCGGGTCTTGCGCGCCCGGCGCAGGGTTGACCAGACGATCAGCCCCAGCGCGGTGAAGCTGACGGCATAGGCCGACAGAACCGGCACCGCGTATTTGCCCAATTCGGGAATCATTGCATCCGCTCCCGTGCCAGCAAGGCCCGCATCCGGCGGGCGCGAATTTCGGTCTGGGTGCGCACCAGCACCAGAACGATGAACAGCAGCACGAATCCCGCCATCGCCACCAGCGCCGGATACCAGAAGATGTCGGCCACGTTCTCCTCGGCATCAAGCGAAAGCGAGGCGCCCTGGTGCAGTCCCTGGTTCCAGAAGTTGACCGCGTAGCGCGACAGCACCGCAAAGACCGAGCCGACGAGACAGAGCACCGAGGTCAGATCGGCGGCGGTGTCGTCATTCTCGATCGCGGCCCAGAGCGCGATGTAGCCAAGGTAGAATAGGAACAGGATCAGGAACGACGTCAGCCGTGGATCCCAGGCCCACCATGTTCCCCACATCGGCTGGCCCCAGATCGCCCCGGTCGCCAGCGCGATCAGCGTCATCACCATGCCCACCGGCGCCGCCGCCCGCGCCGCTAGCGCACTGACGTGGTGGCGGCGAATGATCCAGATCAGCGAGGCCACCAGCATCATGAACCAGGCGTTTATCGCCATCAGAGCCGAGGGCACATGCAGGTAGAAGATCTTGACGGTCGATCCCTGACGGTAATCATCCGGCGTGAAGAAGAACCCCCAGATCAGCCCGGTGGCCAGACAGGCGGCCGCCAGCACCCATAACGCCGGGATCACCCGGTCGGTGGTGTCGATGAACTTCTTCGGGTTCGCGTATTCCCAGATCGAGGCCATGACAGATACCTATTCGTGAATGTGTGTGGACGCCACCGCGATTTTCGTAGGAAGGGGTGGTTTCCCCCCGCCTCACCGCAAGTTCATCCGCAAGACCGCAGCCGAGGCAAAGGGCAGCAGCGCGATCACCGCCAGCGAAATGCCCGCCAGCATCATCAGCGGCGTCTGCACCGCCAGACCCTCCGCCCCCCGCCGCGCCACCTCGGCCCCGAAGATCAGCGTCGGCACGTAGAGCGGCAGCACCAGCAGCGACATCAGCAGCCCGCCGCGCTTCAGCCCCACGGTCAGCGCCGCGCCGAAGGTGCCGATCACCGACAGCGCCGGTGTCCCCAGCGCCAGCGACAGCGTCAGCCAGACGAACCCCGGGGCCGGCAGGCTCAGCAACACCCCGAACACCGGCGCCGCGACCACCAGCGGCAGGCCGGTGGTCAGCCAATGTGCCAGCGCCTTTATGCTCACGATGCCTTCCATCGGCAGCGGCGCCGTGGCCAGAAGGTCAAGCGATCCGTCCTCCCAGTCCGTCGCGAAGATCCGGTCGAGCGACAGCAGGCAGGCCAAAAGCGCCCCCAGCCAGAGGATGCCCGGCGCGATCCGCGACAGCAGGTCCGATTGCGGTCCCACCCCGAACGGCACCAGCACCACCACGATCAGGAAGAAGGCAAGCCCGAGGCCGAAGCCGCCCCCCGCCCGCACCGCCAGCGCCAGATCGCGGGTCAGAAGCGCGATCACAGGAAGACCTCGTCGAAATCGTCCGACGCCTGCGGCGCAGCGCGATAGGGGCTCACGTCCAGCGTATCGCCGTCCAGCCCGAGGTCGATATGGGTGGCGATCAGCGCCGAGCCCCCCTGCCCCAGGTGCGCGCGCACCGCGTGCGCAAACAGAGCCACGGCATCGCGGTCGAGCGATACCGTCGGTTCGTCCAGCACCCAGATCGGGCGTCCGGTGACCATCAGCCGTGCCAGTCCCAGCCGCCGCTTCTGCCCGGCAGAGAGATGCCCCGCCGCGCGGTCGCGCAGAGGCGCCAGCGCATAGGCCGCCAGCGCGGGACCAATGTCGCTCAGCCCGAAGGCGCGCGCCCAGAACGTCAGGTTCTCCGCCACCGTCAACGGCGCCTTCAGCCCGTCCGCATGGGCGGCATAGGCCACACGCTCGTCCGCGCCGGTCAGCATTCCCCGGTAGGGCGGCTGCAGCCCGGCCACGGTGCGCAGCAGGGTCGTCTTGCCGATGCCGTTGGGGCCGCGCAGGATCAGCGCCCGGCCGGGATCGAGCGTGAAGCTCACGCCCTCCAGCACGGGGATCCCGCCACGGGTCACGCACAGATTGTCGGCCTGCAATGTCATGGCCGGACATTTGCCGGATTCGCCCGGTTCAGCAAGGCGATAGGACCCTCACACCGTTCAGACCGTCAGCGCGGCCAGCGCGATGCGGCGGCCCTCGGAGAGCAGCACGTTGTAGGTGCGGCAGGCGGCCGGCGTCGACATCACCTCGACCCCCAGCCCCGCTTCTTCAAGCTGGCTGCGCAATCCCGCAGGGATATGCGCAATCTCGGCGCCGGTGCCGATAAAGACCACATCGGCGTTCGCCGCTAGCGCCAGCAGCGCCCCGGCATCGTCAAGCCCGCCCCAGGCCTGCGTGCCGTCGTGCGCTGCGATGGTGTGGCCGTGGTGGACCTTGCCGCCGATGCGGAAGAAGCCGGGGCCATAGCCGTCGACGGGCTTGGCATCAGTGTATGAGATCTCGTTCAGTCGCATGGCGCACCAGATAGCGCGATTGCGGCGCGGGTACAATCTGCACCGCGGGATGACTGCCGGGCACCCGTCCTACCCGAACAGCGGCGCGCCAGAGACGACGGCAACCGCGATCACGCCGTAGGCCAGCCAACGGTATTGCCGCTCATAGGCCGGGTCGAACAAACGTTGTCCGATCAGCGTGGTGGTGACGTAGGGTATCGTCAGAACCACGGCCACCAAGATCATTCCCGGGTTAGACACACCGGCAAGAAAAAGGTTGCCGAAGATGACCACATCAAGCAGCGCCAGATAGAGGATGGTGTTGGCCCGTACAACCCGCGCCGCCTTCAGCCCCGCGAGGTAGAACAGGATCACCACCGGGCCGGTCAGCCCCGTCATCCCGCCCAGCAGCCCCGCTGCCAGCCCGATCAGCCCAAGCCCCGGCCTGCCGACCGTGCCGCGATAGCGCCAGCCGGTCACCAGTGCGGCCAGCGTACCGCCCGCGATCAGCGTGACCGCCCAGCGGACAGTTTCGTTGGGCAACATCTTCATCGCCTGTACGCCCAGCGGCACCGTCAAGACCGCACAGAGCGCCATCAGGCCGACTTCGGCCTTGTCCGCCTGCCCCCACGCCTTGGGCAGCAGCGCCGCCGTCGACCCGACGCCAGTCAGGGTGATCAGCAAGATCACGTCCGCCGCCGGCAGGAATTGCCCCGCCACCGGCACGAAGATCAGCGCCGTGCCGAAGCCGGTAAAACCGCGCACGATGCCTGCGATGCCGATTGTCAGGGCCATCCAGCCCAGCCCCGGCACCTCAAGCACCGGGGCCAGCCAGTCAGGCATCAATGTTGCCGAACTGGTTACCGGTGGTGTCGGTGGTCTTGGTCCAGTCGCGCTTGACGCCAAGGAACAGCAGCGCCGCCGAGGCCACGAAGATCGACGAATAGGTGCCCACGATCACGCCCCAGATCATCGCGAAGACGAAGCCCCGGATCACGTCGCCGCCCAGCACGAACAGCGCGATCAGCGCCAAGAGTGTGGTGACAGAGGTCATGAAGGTCCGACTGAGGGTTTCGTTGATCGACAGGTTCAGCACCTCGCGCAGGGGGCGCTTCTTGAACTTCATCAGGTTCTCGCGCACCCGGTCGAAGACCACCACGGTGTCGTTCAGCGAATAGCCGACAATGGTCAGCAGCGCCGCGATGATTGCGAGGTCGAACTTGATCTGAAGTTCCGAGAAGACGCCGATCGTAAGGATCACGTCATGCACCAGCGCCGCAACCGCCCCCAGCGCGAACTGCCATTCGAAGCGCAGCCAGATGTAGACAAGGACCGCACAGATCGCCAACACCACGGCGATGGCGGCGGTCTGGATCAGCTCGCCCGAGACCTTGGGCCCGACCGATTCCACCGAGACGAACTTGATGTCCGGCGCAACTGCCTTGAGCGCCGCTTCTACCTCGGCCACCGTCTCGGCCGCGACGCTCTCCTGGCCTTCCTGGGCCTGGATGCGGATCATTGCAACGTTCTGGTCTTCGTCGAAGGTCGGGTCGAAGACCTCCGAGATCACCACGTCGCCCAACTCCAGCGCCGAGATCGCGTCGCGATAGGCCCCGACGTCGACCGGCTGCGCGGTCTCGGTTCGGATGGTGGTGCCGCCGCGAAAGTCGATACCATAGTTCAGCCCGCGCAGCCCGAAGGACACGAAAGCCAGCACCATCAGCACCGCCGAGATGCCCAGCCACAGCTTCGGACGCGAGAAGAAATCCCAGTTGGTCTCCTGCGGGACGAGTTTCAGACGCATGGGATCAGACCTCGATGGTTTTGGGACGGCGGCGTTCGAACCACATCACGATGATCAGCCGGGTAACGAAGATCGCGGTGAACACCGAGGTGAGAATGCCCAGCCCCAGCGTGATGGCAAAGCCTCGCACCGGGCCGGAGCCCATGACGAACAGGATCACAGCGGTGATGAAGGTGGTGATATTGGCGTCGATGATCGCAGACAGGGCCTTTTCATAGCCCAGTTCGATGGCCCGCGCCGGCCCCCTCGCCGTGCGCAGCTCCTCGCGGATACGCTCGAAGATCAACACGTTGGCATCGACCGCCATGCCCACCGTCAGCACGATACCGGCGATCCCCGGCAGGGTCAGCGTCGCGCCGATCAGGCTGAGCAACCCGAACAGCAGCGCGATGTTCAGGATCAGCGCCACGTTGGCGAACAGACCGAACAGTCCGTAGGAAAGCCCCATGAACACCAGCACCGCGGCGAAAGCCACGACGGTGGCGATCTTGCCGGCCTCGATGCTGTCGGCGCCCAGTTCCGGGCCGATGGTGCGTTCCTCTAGGAAGTCGAGACCCGCAGGCAGGGCGCCGGCGCGCAGCAGCACCGCGAGGTTGGTCGATTCCTCGACCGTAAAATTGCCGGTGATGATGCCCGAGCCGCCGGGAATGTGGCTCTGGATGACAGGCGCGCTGATGACTTCGTCATCCAGCACGATGGCGAAGGGGTTGCCAATGTTTTCTGCGGTGTAATCGCCGAACTTGCGTGCGCCCGAGGGATTGAAGCGGAAGTTCACCGCTGGCCGGCCGTTCTGGTCAAAGGACGGCTGCGCGTCGGTCAGCTCCTCGCCAGTGACCACCGGGTTTTCCTCGAGCACATAAAAGGTGCCCTGCTCGTCCAGCGACGGCAGGACTTCCTCGCCGATGCCGGGTTCCGAAGTGCCGTCGGTGGTGCGGCTCACAACCGGCTGGAAGGTCAGCTGCGCGGTGGTGCCGATGATGTCCTTGAGCTCCTGCGCCGAACCCAGCCCCGGCACCTGAATCAGGATGCGGTCGCTGCCCTGACGCTGGATCGTGGGTTCGCGGGTGCCGACCTCGTCGATGCGGCGGCGGATGATCTCCAGCGATTGCTGCACCGTGCGCTGGTCCGTCGCCAGGCGTTCGGCCTCGGACAGAGTAACCACCAGAAGATCGCCCTCGCCGCTCACGGCCAGGTCCTGCTCGCCCGCCGCGGTCAGCGACACCACCGGCTGCGCCAGCGCGCGCACCGCGGTCATCGCGGCCTGCAAGCCCTCGGGGTTGCCGATCCTGACGTGCAGTTCGTCCACCGGTCCGTCCTGACGGCGGATGGTGCCAACCTCGTCACGCAGGGGCCGCAGCGCATCGCGCACGTCCGGCCAGAGCGCCTTGATCCGCGCCTCGTAGACGTCTTCCACCTGGACCTCGGCCAGCAGGTGCGCGCCGCCGCGCAGATCGAGCCCGAGGTTGACCAGTGCCGAAGGCAGGAACGAGGGCCAGCCTTCGGCCTGCTCCGCGGTCTCGCCCTGCACCGCCATGGCGGCATTGGCGTCGTTGTACTGTTCTACACGGGTGTAGAACGCATTCGGCAGGGCCAGCCAAAGCCCCGCCGCACAGAGCGCCCAGATGAGCACCCGTTTCCAGAGATCGATCTGCAGCATAAGCCGCTCCTCGCCTTGGGTTTACGAGTTCGCGGGCTCGGTCTTGTTGAGCACCTGGGCGATGGTGGCCTGCACCACTCGGACCTTGACGCCGTCGGCGATCTCGACCTCCACCTCGTTGCCGTCTTCCTTGACCTTGGTGACCTTGCCGATCAGCCCGCCCTGGGTGACCACCTGGTCGCCCCGGCGCAGCGCCTTGACCATGGCCTGATGGGCTTTCATCTTTTTCTGCTGCGGACGGATCAGCAGGAAATACATGATCGCGAAGATCAGGATCAGCGGGATGAATTGCGCGATCGCATTGCCTTCCATGGGGGCGGGTCCTTTCGAGGTCTGGGGCCGCGGGGGCACCCCCGCCGAATTTTGCCGGAACCTATGCGCGGCGCGGTGGCTTTGCAAGGCGATGCAAGGAAGCGGGCGCCATAAACTGCGCTTCCGTCACGGCGGGGCGGATCCCCGCCCTACCCTTCACCGCCGGCTTGTTGCATAACCTCCGCGCGACTCAACGCCATACAGAGGACATGGATATGCACGACATCCGCACCATCCGCGAAAATCCCGCCGCTTTCGACGCGGCACTCGCTCGCCGTGGGGTGGAGACCGCATCGTCGTCCCTGCTGGAAATCGACGAGGCCCGCCGCGCCGCGATCCACGCCGCCGAGACCGCACAGGCAGATCAGAAGGCCGCCGCCAAGGAGGTCGGCGCCGCCAAGGCCAAGGGCGACGAGGCCGAATTCGAACGGCTCCGCGCGCTGGTGGGCGAAAAGAAATCGGAAGTGGCCGAAATGCAGGCCCGTGCCAAGGAGCTTGACCAACAGCTGACCGAGGCGCTGATGTCGCTGCCCAACCTGCCGCATGATGACGTGCCCGATGGCGCCGACGAAGACGACAACGTCGAAATCCACCGCTGGGGCACACCCCGGACCTTCGATTTCACCCCGAAGGAACACTACGACCTGGCCGGCGTGCAGGACGGCATGGATTTCGAAACCGCCGCCAAGCTCTCGGGCAGCCGCTTCGTGGTGCTCTCGGGCGCCGTCGCCCGCATCCATCGGGCCTTGGCGCAGTTCATGCTCGACACCCATGTCGAGGAAAACGGCCTGGCCGAAACCTGGACCCCGGTGCTGGTCAAGGAAGAGATGATGCTCGGCACCGGCCAACTGCCCAAGTTCGGCGAGGACAGCTACCAAACCACCAACGGCTGGTGGCTGATCCCCACGTCCGAGGTCACGCTGACCAACATCGTCCATGGCATGACCGTGGCGGAAAGCTACCTGCCGCGCCGGTACGTGGCGCATTCGCAGTGTTTCCGCTCGGAGGCGGGCAGCGCTGGCCGCGATACCGCCGGCATGCTGCGCCAGCACCAGTTCGAGAAGGTCGAGATGGTCTCTGTCACCCGTCCCGACCAAAGCCGCGACGAGCTTGACCGCATGACCGGCTGCGCCCAGGGCATCCTCGAACGGCTCGGCCTGCCCTACCGGACCGTGGTGCTCTGCACCGGCGACATGGGCTTCGGCGCACGTCGCACCCACGACATCGAGGTCTGGCTGCCCGGACAGGACACCTACCGCGAGATCTCCTCGGTTTCGGTCTGCGGCGATTTTCAGGCGCGGCGGATGAACGCGCGGATGAAGCCCGCGGACGGCGGCAAGCCCGAGTACCTGCACACGCTGAACGGCTCGGGCCTCGCCGTCGGGCGCTGCCTGATCGCGGTACTGGAAAACGGCCAACAGGCGGACGGCTCGGTCGATCTGCCCGAGGCACTTCACCCCTGGTTGCGCGGCAAGACCCGCCTGACCGCCGAGGGCACCCTGGTCTGACACTGGTCCGCCGCCGAAATCGGCTTATCTGGCAAGCGCATGAAACATGTGCTTGCCATTTCCCTCGTCGCCGCCGCCGTGGCCTTCGCCCTGAGCCCGCTGCTGACCCCAGGTTTCAACGGTTTCGAACCCGATCAATTCCCGGTGCCGCAGGACAACCCGCCCGGACAGCCCGCGGGCTATGCCTTTGCGATATGGGGCGTGATCTACTTGTGGCTGATCGTCGGCGCGGCCTTCCAGCTATTTGCCCGCCGCGACGCGGAAGACTGGCAGGCGCTGCGCCCGCCGCTGCTGGCCTCGTTGGTGCTGGGCATCCCGTGGCTGGCGGTGGCGCAGGCCTCGCCGGTCTGGGCCTCGGTTCTGATCTGGGCGATGCTGCTGACCGCCCTCGCGGCGCTGTTCCGGTCGCCGGCCCGGGACGGCTGGTTCGGTCACGGCCCGGTCGGTCTCTACGCGGGATGGCTCACCGCCGCCTCCTGCGTCTCGCTGGCGCTGCTGACCGCAGGCTACGGGCTGCTGAGTGAAACCACCGCCGCCCTCGTCGCCCTGACCCTCGCCCTTATGATCGCCGCCGCCGTGATCCTGAAACGCCCCGACGCGCCCAGCTATCCCGTGGCGGTGGTCTGGGCGCTGATCGGCGTGGTGGTGGCCAATTGGCCCGGCGGACCGATCTCCGTCCTCGGACTTGCCATCGCGGGCGCCCTTGCCCTCACCGCGCTTGCCGTGAGTCGGCTGTGGGTCAAGGATCGACGCAGGCGACCGCCGAAGGCGGCGTGAAGCGTCCTTGAGGCGCAACCGACTCACCAGATCATCGAAACGGCGCGTTCAGGGCAGACCTGCCCATGAACCGCCTCTCATCAGCAATTCCTCCGCCGCCCCACACGCACTGCGCCCTGAACCGGCACGTCACCTCTCGGCCAACTGAAAGAAGAGCGCGCGGAGGCGCCCAGTGAAATCAGTCGTCGCCGCGGTATTTCCCGAGGTGCTTGCGCAGTTTCGACGGCCCGGCCTTCTTCTTGCCCTTGTAGGGGTTCTTGTCGGACTGCCCGCGCATGAACAGGCGGATCGGCGTGCCCGGCATGTCGAAATCGTCGCGCAGCCCGTTGACCAGGTAGCGGGTATAGCTGTCGGGCATCTTGTCGGGATGCGAACACATCACCACGAAGCCCGGCGGCCGGGTCTTGGCCTGCGTCATGTAGCGCAGCTTGATCCGCTTGCCCTGCGGTGCCGGCGGCGGATGCGCGGCGATCATACCGTCGAGCCAGCGGTTCAGCGCCGCCGTCGGCACGCGGCGGTTCCAGATGTCATGCGCTCGCAAGATGGCGTCGTGCAGCCGGTCGAGCCCCTTGCCGGTTTTGGCCGAGACAGTCACCAGCGGCGCACCGCGCAGCTGCGGCAGCAGCCGGGTGAAGGCCTCCTTCAGGTCGCGCAGCTTCTCCTGCTTCTCCGGCTCCACGTCCCATTTGTTGACCGCGACCACCACGGCGCGGCCCTCACGCTCGGCCAGGTCGGCAATGCGCAAATCCTGCTGCTCGAAGGGAATGGCGGCATCCAGCAGCACCACCACGACCTCGGCGAACTTGACAGCACGCAGCCCGTCCGAGACCGACAGCTTCTCCAGCTTCTCCTGCACCCGCGCCTTCTTGCGCATCCCGGCGGTGTCGAAAATCCGGCAGGGCGTGCCCTTCCAGTCGATCTGAAGCGAAATCGCGTCGCGGGTGATGCCCGCCTCCGGACCGGTCAATAGCCGATCCTCGCCGAGAATCTGGTTGATCAGCGTCGATTTGCCTGCGTTGGGCCGGCCCACCACGGCAATCTGCAACGGTTTGGCGCGAGTTGGCGCGTGATCGGCCTCTGCCTCGTCGTCTTCCTCGTCCACGGTGACATCGGTCTCGGGCGTGTCGTCCACCGCTTCGGCCTCGAGCTGCTCGGCGATGGGCAGCAGTTGGCTGTAGAGGTCGTTCAACCCCTCGCCGTGTTCCGCCGACAACCGGATTGGCTCGCCCAGCCCGAGGTTCCAGGCTTCCAGCACGCCGCTGTCCGCCGCCGCGCCTTCGCCCTTGTTGGCCGCCAGCAGGATATGCTTGGCGCGCTTGCGCAGGATCTCGGCGAACAATTGGTCGACCGGTGTCAGCCCGACGCGCGCATCGATCATGAACAGGCAGACATCGGCCATGTCCACCGCGCGTTCGGTCAGCCGTCGCATCCGGCCCTGAAGGCTGTCGTCGAAGGCATCCTCCAGCCCGGCGGTGTCGATCACGGTAAAGCGCAGGTCGGCGAGCCGCGCCTCGCCTTCGCGCAGGTCGCGGGTCACGCCGGGCTGGTCGTCGACCAGCGCCAGCCGCTTGCCGACCAGACGGTTGAACAGCGTGGATTTTCCCACGTTGGGACGGCCCACGATGGCGAGGGTGAAGGACATGAGGCTACTTAAGCTCCGGAACGCATCAAGCGCCCCGGATACATCAGCCGCCGTAGGCCTGCAACTGGCCGTTTTTGGTGACGATGTACATCACGCCATTCGCCACTACCGGGTTGGCGGTCGCGCCGCCGGGGATCGTCGCGGTCTTCAGCAGTTGTCCCGAGGCCGGATCGAAGGCACGCAGCACCCCGTCGCCGCCCGCGACATAAAGCCTGCCGCCCGCGATCACCGGCCCGTAGTTGCCATAAATGCGGTCGCGCCTCCGCGGGCGCTGCGTGGTATAGCCGGGCAGTTCCACCGACCAGACCTGCGCACCATCCGAGGCATTGACCCGGATCAGCTCGTTGCGGTCCGAGATGAAGAACACTGCGCCGCCGGTCGCCCAGACCGGCTGCAGCGCCGCGTCGCGCGCCGTCCAGATGCGTTTGCCGGATCCGACGTTCAGCGCCACCAGCCGGCCGGTGTGGTTGGCAACGTAGACGGTATTGCCGACAACAACCGGATCGCCGGTGATGTCGCTGATGCGGTTGATCGCAAAGCCGCCGCGCTGGCCGGCGATAGTGGCGTTCCACATCTGCAGACCGCCCTTGCGAAAGGCGCCCTGCACCGCGCCTGAACCATAGCCGAAGATCGCGTATTGATCGGTCAGCGCCGGCGCGGGACCGCCGTGGATGTTGTTGATGTCCTCGATCCCGTCAAGCTGCCAGCGGATGCGTCCACTGTCGGCTTCAAGCGCCCATGCGGTCTTGTCGCCCGCCACGAGGTAGACCAGCCCGTCGAAATAGGTGGGAGAGGCCGATCCGGTGGCCTGCAGCTTCTGGCTCCAGACCTCGCGGCCCGTGGCCGGGTCCAGCGCCGTCACGGTGCCATAGCCCGAAGTGACGTAAAGCCGTCCGCCGCCAAGCGCCAATCCGCCGCCCGAACCCTGACCGGTGCCGTCGCGCACGGGTGCCACGTTGTGGGTCCAGAGCGTCTGACCCGAGGTCGAGGTCGCAGTGACCTGCGCGTCGCTGTCCAGCGTGAAGACGAGGCCGCCGCTCACCACCGGGTCTGCGGTAATGCGGAACTTGCGCTCGTCGCCCTGCCCGATCGGCGCCGACCACAGCGGCCGCAGCGCGGTGCCAAAGGCCGGGTGGTCGGTCCGCGTGGCCGGTGTGCCGTGGCCTTGCAACCAATTGGCGTTGCGCGTTGCCGGGGCCAGCCGCAGCGCCTCGGCGGCAGCGGTCGCGGGCGCCAGCGTGGCATCCTCGGGACGGATCGCCTGACGCTCGCCGGGCAGGATCACCTCGCGCTCGCAGGCGATGAGTGCGGCGAAGGCACCCAGTCCCAGCAAAGTCCTCATCTTAGCCGTTGTCACCTGTCGTGCCCCCGTTCGTCGCTGTCGTCGCTCCTGCCGGATTAGCCCCGGTCAGGCGGCGTCCAGTTCACCACCCAAGGCGACAATCACCTGTGTGACGCGCTGGCGCAAGCCCGCGGTCACCTCGGCGTCTTCGAGAATGGCCTGAAGTCTTTGCAGTGCGGCCTCCCGGTCACCGGTCTCCACCTCGACCAGCGCCAGTTGCTCTTCCGCCAGCAGCCGGATCGGGCTGCCGGCGCGGGCCAGCGCCTCGAAGCCCTGGCGGCGTTCGTCGGCCTCGACGGTCCCGGACTGCAACAACAGCAGCTTGAAGCTGGCAAGGTCACGGTAGATCTGCGGCACCTCACCGTTGCGGGCAATCTCTCCGAGGGTGGCGATGGCCTCGGCGTCCTGCTCGGTGCTGCTTTGCTCGGCCGCTGTCAGCAGGCCAAGCAGGGCCGCCCCACCGGGCGTGCCCGCATCCACCTCTTCCAGCGCGGCGATACGCGCCTCCGGCTCTTCCGAACCCAGGGCCGCGAGGATCGAATCGCCCAGGGCTTCCGCGGCAGCGCGATCCTGCGCGCGGGAATATTCGCGCCACGCCGCGCCGCCGACGATTAGCAGCACCGCGAGGATGCCGATCCAGCCATAGCGCCTGAGCAGACCGAACAGCCGGTCGCGGCGGACCTCCTCGGTGACCTCGTCGATGAAACTGTCGTTGTTGCTCACGGTGGCTTGCCTCTTCCCCGATATTCGCGGCTGTCATAACCCGGCCTGCGGCAAGTGCCAAGGCCCGCACGGGGTGCGGCAATAGGCGCCACGGCTTCACAACTTGCGCCGCACCGCAGTAAAGTCTAATCTGAACCGGTTAGTTCAGCTTAGTGCCCTTACTTGTCCCACAGTGAGTTCGCGGGATGGCCTTGGGTAGAGGATCGAGAAGGCACCTCATGCGACTTATACCGATTTTCACCGCATTGGCCGTGATGGCTGTTTTGGTTTTGGCGGTGCTCCAGCGCGAGGCCCTGTTCGACTTCGCGCGTGAAAACCATCTCGCCCGTCTGCTGGGCGGTGACGACCCCGCGGCCGATTCCGATGTTCCCGCGGTCGTCGAAGACGCACCTGAGGATGTCACGCAAGCCCCCGAGGGCGTGCGCGTGGTGGCCTATCGCTCCGAGGCGCGTCGGGTCGATACCGCCGTTATCCTGCGCGGCGAGACCGAGGCCGCTCGCGAAGTCGACGTCAAGGCTGAGACCTCCGGGCTGGTGATCTCCGACCCGCTGCGCAAGGGCGCATTCGTCAAGGAAGGCCAACTGCTCTGCCAGCTTGACCCCGGCACCCGCGTCGCCTCACTGGACGAGGCCGAGGCGCGGCTGGAAGAGGCCCGCGCCCGGGTGCCCGGTGTCGAGGCGGGGGTGCCCGAGGCCGAAGCCCGCGTCGAGGAGGCCCGCGCGCGGTTGCAGGAGGCCGAGATCAACGCCCGCGCCGCCAGCACCCTCAGCGAGGGCGGCTTTGCGTCGGAGACCCGGGTTGCCGGAACGCAGGCCGCCGTTCGCAGCGCCGAAGCCTCGGTGTCGGCGGCGCTGGCCGGACTGGAAACCGCCCGATCCGGTTTGAAGGGCGCGCAGGCATCGATCCGCTCGGCCGAGGCCGGTGTGGCCGCCGCGCAAAGAGAGATCGACCGCCTGAAGATTACCGCCCCCTTCGCCGGGCTGCTGGAATCCGATGCTGCCGAGCTTGGCACCCTTCTGCAACCGGGCGCGCTCTGCTCCACGATCATCCAGTTGGACCCGATCAAGATCGTCGCCTACGTGCCGGAAACCGAGGTCAACCGCGTCCGGCCGGGCGCCCCTGCCGGCGCGCAGCTTTCCGAGGGCAGCGAGGTTCTGGGCGAGGTCACCTTCCTGTCGCGTTCGTCCGATCGGACCACGCGCACATTCCGCGTCGAGATCACCGCCGACAATGCCGATCTGACCATCCGCGCCGGACAGACCGCCGAGATCGCCATCGAAGCCGAAGGCGTCAAGGCACACTTGCTGCCGCAATCCACCCTGACCCTGAACGATGAGGGCCGTTTGGGCCTGCGCAGTGTCACGGAAGATAATACCGTCGCCTTCCTGCCTGTCACCCTGCTGCGCGACACCCGCGAAGGTGTCTGGGTCGCGGGTCTGCCTGACAATGTCGACGTCATCACGCTGGGTCAGGAATATGTCGAGGACGGCGTCAAGGTGATCCCCACCTACCGCGACGCGCTCGCGGAGGCCACGCAATGACCGGCGTCGTCGATTGGGCCGCGTCACGCGCGCGGATGGTGATGGCGTTCATCATCCTGTCGCTGCTGGCCGGCGCCTATGCCTATGTCGGCCTGCCGAAAGAGGGCGAGCCGGACATCGAGATACCCGCGCTGTTCGTCTCGGTCCCCTTCCCCGGCATCTCGGCTGCCGACAGCGAAACCCTGCTGGTCAAGCCGATGGAGACCGAGCTTTCCGATCTCGACGGTCTGGAAACCATGTCCGGCACCGCCTCCGAAGGCTATGCCGGGATGGCGCTGGAGTTCGAATTCGGCTGGGACAAGACCAAGGTCATGGCCGATGTGCGCGACGCCATGAAGGACGCCGAGGCCAAGTTCCCCGAGGGCGCCGAGCAATACTCCATCAACGAGATCAACTTTTCGGAATTCCCGATCGTCATCGTCAACCTGACCGGCAATGTGCCAGAGCGGACAATGGCACGTGTTGCCAAGGACTTGCAGGACCGTGTTGAAGCTTTAGATGCAGTGCTGGAGGCCGGCATCGCCGGCAATCGCGACGAGATGCTCGAAGTGCTGATCGACCCGCTCAGGCTCGAGGCCTACAACGTCACCGCGGGCGAGCTGATCAATGTCGTGCAGAACAACAACCAGCTGATCGCGGCGGGTGAGATCGAAACCGCTCAGGGGACTTTCGCGGTCAAGATCCCGTCCAGCTTCGACGAGCCGCGCGATGTCTACGACCTGCCGGTGAAGACCAACGGCGACCGGGTGGTCACTCTGGGCGACCTTGCGACCATCCAGTTGACCTTCGAAGACCGTATCGGCACCGCCCGCTTCAATGGCGATGAGACGGTCGCGCTGCAAGTGGTCAAGCGCAAGGGCTTCAACCTGATCGACACCGCCAGCGAGGTAAAGGCCGTCGTCGCCGAGGCGCAGAAGGACTGGCCGCCCGAACTGCAGGCCGCCGTCGAGGTCGGCACCTCCAACGACCAGAGCCGCGTCGTGGCCTCGATGGTCAGCCAGCTCGAAGGGTCGGTGCTGACCGCCATCGCGTTGGTGATGATCGTGGTGCTGGGGGCGCTGGGCACCCGCCCCGCGCTGCTGGTGGGATTCGCCATCCCGACATCGTTCCTGCTGTGCTTCGTGCTGTTGGGGGTGATGGGCATCACCATCTCCAATATCGTGATGTTCGGGCTGATCCTCGCCGTGGGCATGCTGGTGGACGGCGCCATCGTGGTGGTGGAATACGCCGACAAGCGCATCCGCGACGGAGTGGGCCCCATGCACGCCTATACCGAGGCCGCCAAACGCATGTTCTGGCCGATCGTGTCCTCGACCGCGACCACGCTCTGCGCCTTTCTGCCGATGCTGTTCTGGCCGGGTATCCCGGGTGAGTTCATGGGGATGCTGCCGGTCACGCTGATCTTCGTGCTCTCCGCTTCGCTGGTGGTGGCGCTGATCTACCTGCCGGTCATGGGCGGTGTCACCGGGCGGATGAGCCGGCTGTTCGCACGCTCCTCGGCCTGGCTGGAGCGCAGCTTCCCCTGGATCGTCCGCGCGGCCTTGGTGCCGGTGGCGCTGCCGGTGATCTTCGTCGGCGCAATGCAGACCCTCAATCCAGACTACCTTTTCGAAAACGACGCCGACGGCATCCTTGCGGTCCTGCCTGGCGCCGTGATCTTCCTCGTGGGGGCCTTCATGGCCTCGGTCACTTTAGGCGCCGTCGAATTCCACACACACCGCAAACGCATCCGGGCCGGGCGCCGCCGGTCGCTGTTCGGCTGGATCATCAAGCTGATCGCCGGCAATCCGATCATGCCCATTCTCACCGTCGCCGCCGTCATCGGCTTTGTCGTCTCGGTCTTCGGCTACTTCGGCGAGAACAACAAGGGCGTCGAGTTCTTCGTGGAAAGCGAACCCGAGCAGGCCATCGTCTACGTGATGGCGCGGGGCAACCTCTCGCTTGAGGAAAAGGACGCCATCGTCGCGCAGGCCGAAGAGATCGTACTGGCGCATCCCGGCATCGACAATGCCTTCGCCTTCGCGGGCGACGGCGGGCTCAATGCCAACACCGGCGGCGCCATGCCGCCCAAGGACACCATCGGCCAGATCCAGCTTGAAACCGTACCGTGGGAGGATCGCGCCGACCGGCCCGACCTCGACGGCGACATCGTGCTGGACGAGTTGCAGGCGCAGCTTGAGCAGATCCCCGGCATTCGCATCGAGATTCTGGCCCAGGCGCGCGGACCGGCCTCGGCCAAGCCGGTGCACCTGCGGCTCAAGGGCGACGACTGGGATCGGTTGATCAGCGCCACACAGACGGCGCGCGCGCAGTTTGAAGCGACCCCCGGCCTGACGCTGATCGAAGACACCCTCCCCCTGCCCGGCATCGACTGGCAGATCGACGTCGATGTGGAAAAGGCCGGTCGCTTCGGCGCTGACGTCGCCACCGTGGGCGCCATGGTGCAACTGGTGACGCGCGGCATCCTGCTCGACACCATGCGGGTGGACAGCTCTGACGAAGAGATCGAGATCCGGGTGCGCCTGCCCGAGGAAGACCGCGTGCTATCGACGCTGGACACGCTCAAGGTGCGCACCACCGGTGGCCTCGTGCCGCTGTCGAACTTCGTCACCCGCCAGCCGGTCGCCAAACTGGCCGAGATATCCCGCGTTGACGGCAAGCGCTTTTTCGACGTCAAGGCCGGGATCGAAACCGGCCTGACCACCTTCGTGCGCGGCGAGGGCGACACGGCCGATCTGCTGGCCTACGGCCGCGTGGCCGAGGATGCCCCCGCCGACCTCACAATCGGCGCTACGGGCTATGTTGTGGACAGCCTCACCGACGGCACCACCCTGCCGTTGCTTCGGGAACTGGCCGGTGCCCAAGACCTTCGCGCCGTGCCGCTCACGGCTAATGAACGCATCGCACTGATCTCCAACTGGCTTGAAACCGCGCCGTTTGGCGCGGGTATCGAGACCGAATGGACCGGCGATCAGGAAGATCAGGAGGAATCGCAGGCCTTCCTGCAATCGGCCTTTGCGGGCGCGCTTGGGCTGATGTTCATCATCCTGCTGGCTCAGTTCAATTCGTTCTACAACGCGGTTCTGGTGCTTCTGGCGGTCGTGCTCTCGACCACCGGCGTGTTGATCGGGATGCTGGTGATGGACCAGACCTTCAGCATCATCATGACCGGGACCGGGATCGTCGCGCTGGCAGGCATCGTGGTGAACAACAACATCGTTCTGATCGACACCTACATGGAATACGAACGCTACATGCCCCGGATCGAGGCCATCGTGCGCACCGCTGAGGATCGCATCCGACCTGTGCTTCTGACCACGATCACCACCATGGCCGGCCTGACGCCGATGATGATCGGCCTCAGCCTCGATTTCTGGAACGGCGGCTATTCGATCGACAGCCCCACGGCGCTGTGGTGGAAGCAACTGGCGACGGCGGTGGTGTTCGGGCTGGGCATCGCGACCGTCCTGACGCTGGTCTTCACGCCCGCCATGCTGGCGGCGAGGGTCTGGTTCTGGACCTACGTGTTCTGGTTCGCCCGCCTGCTGGCGCGGCTCGGCCAGGGACGGTCGAGCAAGGCCGCGCAGGATTGGGCGCTGAACCGCAAGGCCAGCAGGATCCGCCACCCCGAAATCCTCTGGACCGACACCCCCATCCCCGAGCCGGTGGCGGTGGCCGAGGCCGAAGCCGACCCGGAGCCGGAACTGCCCCTACGCGCGGCGGAGTGACCGGACGTGTCGACACGACCGGGCCGACCCGTCAAAGACCGAGCCGCCGCACAGGCCTCCTGCATCCGTGCACTGGCCTTTGCGGCCACGGACGCATAGATAAGTCCGGCCTAGCCTGAGAAAGATCGCCATGACCGCCACCGACGCGAACACCGCCGAGGCCGCCCCCGCCGTTGCCGAAGAAGAACGCCGCTCAGGCTGGCGCACCATCCGCCGTGTCGCGCCCTATCTCTGGCCCGATGCGCACCCTTGGGTGAAACGCCGCGTTGTCGGCGCGCTGGCGATCCTGGTGCTGGCCAAGCTGATCGCGGTGGTGACGCCGATGCTCTACAAGGCCGCCGTGGACACGCTGGGCGGCGACGCTTCGCCCATGCTGCTGGGCGCGGTCGGGCTGACGGTGGCCTACGGCATGGCGCGTCTGATGACCAACGGCTTCCAGCAACTCCGCGACGCGCTGTTCGCCGCCGTCGGCCAACGCGCGCTGCGGCAGTTGGCGCTCGAAACCTTCAGCCACATCCACCAGCTGTCGCTGCGCTATCACATCACCCGCAAGACCGGCGGGCTGAGCCGCATCATCGAACGCGGGGTGAAGGGTGTCGACTTCCTGCTGCGCTTCATGCTGTTCTCGATCGGCCCGCTGGCGTTGGAGCTTTTCCTGATCGCCATCGTGCTCTTCTTCCTGTTCGATATCTGGTATCTGGCGGTGGTGGCTCTGACCATCGGGCTCTACGTCTGGTTCACCTTCACGGTCACTGAATGGCGCGTGAAGCTGCGCCGGCAGATGAACGATCAGGACACCGACGCCAACCAGAAGGCGATCGACAGCCTGCTCAACTTCGAAACCGTCAAGTATTTCGGGGCCGAGAAGCGCGAGGCCGCGCGTTACGACGTGGCCATGGCGGGCTACGAGACAGCGGCGCTCAAGACCTCGTACTCGCTGGCGTTCCTCAACTTCGGGCAGTCCTTCCTGATCACCGCCGGGCTGGTGGGCGTCATGGTCATGGCCGCGCTTGGCGTCCAGAACGGCGATCTCACGGTCGGCGATTTCGTCATGGTCAACGCCTACATGATCCAGATCACCATGCCGCTCAACTTCCTCGGCACCGTCTACCGCGAGATCCGGCAGAGCCTTGTCGACATGGGCGAGATGTTCACCCTGCTGGAGCAGCCCGCCGAGGTCACCGACAAGCCGGACGCCAAGCCGCTGCATGTCACCGGCGGCTGCGTCGCCCTCAACGACGTGCACTTCGGATATGATCCCGCGCGGCCGATCCTAAAGGGCGTCTCGATCGCCTGCGACGCCGGGCAAAAGATTGCCATTGTAGGCCCCTCCGGGTCCGGCAAGTCCACCATCGGGCGGCTGCTGTTCCGGTTTTACGATGTCACCTCGGGGTCGCTGACAATTGACGGGCAAGATGTGCGCGACGTCACGCAGGAAAGCCTGCACAACGCCATCGGCGTGGTGCCGCAGGACACAGTGCTGTTCAACGACACCATCTTCTACAACATCGAATATGGCCGCGAGGGCGCCAGCCGGGACGAGATCATCGCCGCCGCCAAGTCGGCTCAGATCCACGACTTCATCGAAAGCCTGCCCGAAGGCTACGACACCATGGTCGGCGAACGCGGATTGAAGCTTTCGGGCGGCGAGAAACAGCGCGTCGGCATCGCCCGCACGCTCCTGAAGAACCCACCGATCCTGCTGCTGGACGAAGCGACATCGGCGCTCGACAGCGAGACGGAACAGGAAATTCAGGGCGCGCTCAACCGGGCCGCCGAGGGCCGCACCGTGCTGATGATCGCACACCGCCTGTCCACCGTGGCAGAGGCCGACCTGATCGTCGTGCTGCAGGATGGCGAGATCGCCGAACGCGGCACCCACGCGGAACTGCTTGCGAAAGACGGCCGCTATGCCAGCCTCTGGCGTCGCCAGCAGGCCGAGGACGAAGCCGCCTGAGCAAGGAACCGCGGCCTGCCTCCGCCGGTTTCAACTCTGCGCGAGCCTCACTGGATCGGATCCGGTGCCCGTGGCAGGCTCGCGCTGTTCCAAGCACGAGGTCCCACATGCGCCTTGCCTGTTCACTCGCGGCGGTCTTTGCAACGCTGCTGCTCGCCGCGCCCGCGCCGGCGGCGCCCAGCTTCGCCTGCGGCAGCCCCCTGACCCCGACCGAGCGCGCGATCTGCGATACGCCGATCCTCGGCGACCTCGACTGGATCATGGCCGACCTCTATCGCGACGCCCGCGACAACGCGCCGTCCCTGTCCCGGCAGGCGCTTCGCCGCGAACAAGCTCTGTGGCTGCGCTGGCGGGACACCTGCGGCCGGGGCGTCTCTTGCCTGCGGCGACGCTATGAGCAACGGATCATCGACCTCGCGCCGGCACGGGGGCTGCCGCCCGGCTTCGGCTGCGCGGAAAGCCCATATGGCGGCGTGCCGATCAGCGCCGACCTTCTGCCGCCAAGAGGGGGCTGACCGGCGCTAGTCCGTCGGGATCTCGTCATCTGTCGGCAGATCGAAGACCTGCCCGGGATAGATCAGATCGGGATCGCGGATCTGGTTGCGGTTGGCGTCGAACACGCGCACGTAAAGCAGCCCCTCGCCATAGCGGTCGCGGGCGATCTGCCACAGCGTATTGCCGGGCTGGACCGTGACAACCTTGACCGGTCCGCCCTCGGCGCCCCCTCCCGCCCGTTCGAGCGCGTCACGGTCTTCGCGCAGGAAAGGCGTTTCGGCCCGCGACCGGACCTCGCCTGCTGCATCGACCTCGTCGACCCGCAGCACGTAGACGCCATTATCCACCTCGGGCAGATCAACGCGCCACGACCCGTCGGGCCGGATACGCGAGGTCGTGACCGGCGTATTGTCGAGGTAGACCCGAACGAAGCCTCCGGCCTCGGTATTGATCCCGCGTCCGGACAGCGCAACTTCGCCCGCGTCGTCATAGCTGATGGCGTCGATGGCCACCCGGTCCAGCACCTCCGGTCCGGGCAATACCCGCACCCCCTCTTCGTCCGAGGCCAGCAGCCGGGGCGAAGACGCATCTTGTGAACCGGACTGGTTGGGCGCAACAGCCGTACCATCGCCAGCTTCCGTGGCTTGGACGGTCCCATCGGCAACCGTCTCGGCCTCGCGCGCGGCATTTCCGTCGTCGAGAGCCTGGGCCGCATCGTCGGTCGCGGCAACCGCGGCAATCTGGTCCGTATCCGTGTCATTCCGGCTTTCAGTCTCAGCCGGCTCGACTGCCAGAGTGGCCTCCTCCACCGGTGTCGAATCTTCAACCGCCGCGACCTCGCCAACCGGATCCGCAACTGTGCCGATCGGGGTTGCCTCATCGGCTCCGTCGTCGGAGACAGACGCGTTTTCGCGCGTCGGGCGATCCGCCGTGGTATTGGCATCAGGTGCGGTGCCGTCAACGACCTCCGTTTCAGGCCCGACGCTCTGTGTCGCCGGCTGTTGCTCTGTACGCGATGTAGTCACATTGCTCTCGGCCTGACGCGCCGTCACCATCTCGGTCCCGCCCGCTTGGTCAGAGGCCGCTTGGTCATCGCCGGACGACGTCGCCACGGCGGCAAGCCCGCCCTGGTCCGCGCCGGTCGGGGCATCAACCTCCGCTGGCGTGGTCGTTCCAACCTGCATGGGCTCGCCACTTGCTGCGTCCGAGGTCGGCCCATCCGCCACTACCGCGCCAGTAGCGCCGGAATTATCTTCCTGCATTGCCACCGAAACATCGACGCCTTCCCCAGCATCACCGGCGACAGGCCGAGACGCATCCTCACTGTCCTCGACAACCGAACCGGCTGTCGTGATTTCTTTCGCCGCGGCGGGCTCGTCGCTCGCCGCCACTTCGCGCACATCCTCAGCCGCCTGTCCCGCAGACCCTGCCGACGTCGACTGCTCAGGGGCGCGCTCCACGCCCTCCGACCCGAAACCCGGGCCGGCTTCCTCCGGCGCAACCAGGCTCAGTGCAGGCTGATCTCCGGCAAGGCCGGTCTCCGAGGCAAAGGCGATCACGTCCTCCTCGGCGCTCCGGTCGTCCGCCGCCAGCGCCACCTCGGCCGCAGGCTGCTCCGGGTCCGGCGCCCCGGCCGCCGCGATTGCGCCGCCCGCTTCGTCCCGCGTGTCCGCGCCTGCGTCCCCGGCATCCACGGCAGCGGTCGCGACCCGCGTCGCAGCTGGGCCGAAGGGGGCGACAATGATTTCGGTCTCGGCAAAGATGTCGCGGTCGCCCACTCGCATGGCGAGGGTCATCATCCGTGGCTGCGGGCTGGGCAGGATATTCATGAGGCCGGCAAATTTTCCGTCACCGCCGGAGGTCAGCGTGGCTATCTCGGCGCCGTCGAGAAACACCTTCACCAGCGCCGCGGGCAGCCCCTGCCCGGCCACCAGCGCCGAGCCGTCGGCTTCGATCCGGACCAGATCGAAACTGGGTGGCGCAAAATCGGCTTCCGTCGCGGGTGCTGTGCTTTCCGGTGCCTCGCTCGTCGGCGCCTGCGCCCGGTTGGCAGGTTCCGGAGTCGTCATCGCGGCGGTCTGATCGCCGGTGCCCGACCCGCTGTCCAGCCGGTCCAGCGACCACAAGACATAGCCCGCCACGGCCACCGCCACGCCGACGGCGCCCCCGCCAAGCACCCGTATCCAATTCGTCATGATCATCCCCTTCGCACACCCACCGTCCCCAAGGGATGCGCCCATCGTCTTTTGGCAGCAGATTTGCACGGTTTGCAAAGCCTCTGCCTCCAAAAAACGTAAAATATGGTACCAGCGAGGCCCAGCGCGGTCAAAATGTGGATTTCCGGCGACATTATCGGCCGACGCATTGCAAACCCGGTCCGGCGCGGCATCCTGCGATCGGGCCCGCGTTGACTTCCCATGCTGCACGGGCAACATGACCGCACCATCAAGAGTGACCCGAGGCAGGAGCAAGCGACCATGGCCGAGACTTCCGTATGCGTTTACTGCGGATCGCGCGACGGCGCTGATCCGGCCTATGCGGCCGCTGCCGAAGAACTGGGCCGCGCGCTGGCGGCGCAGGACTGGCGGCTGGTCTACGGTGCCGGCGACATCGGGTTGATGGGCCGGGTGGCACGTACCGCGCAGGAAGCCGGCGGCGAAACCTTCGGCGTCATTCCCAAGCACCTGATGGACGTCGAGGTCGGCAAACGCGACCTGTCGACCTTCGTGGTGACCGAAACGATGCACGAGCGCAAAAAGGTCATGCTGATGAACGCCGATGCGGTGGTGCTGCTGCCCGGTGGCGCCGGATCGCTGGACGAGTTCTTCGAGGTGCTGACCTGGGCCCAATTGGGCCTGCATGCTAAGCCAGTCATGCTGCTCAACGTGGCGGGCTACTGGGACCCGCTGTTGAAGCTGCTGGACCACGTCATCGCTCAGGGTTTCGCAGAGGACTCCCTGCGGCGGTTCTGGGGCCAGACCGCCTCGGTCGAGGATTGCGTGGCCAGCCTGCGCGCTTCCCTGTCCTGACGCAGGCTGCTGACGGTATAGACCGCCAGCGCCAGCCAGATCAATGGGAAGGCCATGGCGTGCCACTGGCTGACCGGCTCGGCGAAAATCACTGTCGCAACAAGGAATTGCAGCGTCGGGTTCAGGTATTGCACGAGGCCCACGCTGGCAAGCGAAACCCGCCGCGCCGCCGTCGAGAACAGGATCAGCGGCAGTGCCGTCAATGGACCTGCCCCCATCAGAAGCAGAAGGTCGCGCCAGCTGAGCCCCGTCTCGGTGCCGACGGCCAACACCCGGTCCAGACCGGCCCCGGCGTCCGTGCCGAAAGCCAGAATCACCACGAGCGCGATCGGCGACAGAACCAGAACCTCGCTGGTGACCGAGATCACGGGGCCGAAGGAAATCTGTTTCTTCACAAGGCCGTAGAACCCGAAGCTGAAAGCAAGGATGAGCGATATCCACGGCGGCACGCCCAACCCCCAGGTCAGCAGCGCCACTGCGCTGCCTGCCAAAGCCACGGCCAGCCACTGTGCCAGCGCCAGCCGCTCGCCAAATACCACCCGCCCCAACAGCACCGCAACCAGCGGGAAGATGTAATAGCCCAGGCTGGCCTCGGTGGCGCGGCCGTTGCTGACCGACCAGATGAAGAAGAACCAGTTAAGCGAAATTGCAAAGGCGGCGCAGATCACCGCCAGCGCCTGCCGTCCGCCGAGCAATTCGCCGATCAGCTTCAGGCGCCCCTGCACCGCCACGACGCCCACGAAAAACAGCGCCGACCACAGGGTGCGATGCGCCAGCACTTCGATCGGGGGAATGTGGGCGAGCATCTTGTAATACAGCGCTGACAGCCCCCAGATCGCGCAGGCGGCCACCATGGACAGGATGCCGAGACGGGCCTGGGACATGGAAGATTTCCGGATTGTTGCGGCGCCGAGTTACGCAGGGGCGCGGGCAAGTTGCAATGCCCACCACGCCCATTATTGGTCAGCCCGAGCGTTTCACGTCCAGCGTGGCGCCCAGCAGGCAAAGATCAAGCGTGCGGGGCGGAAGCCGACCGGTGGCCTCGAAAATCGGGATCAGGTCGAGCAGGTTGTGAGCCTCGACAATCTTGCCATCGACGATCCGCATCATGATCTGAAAGCGACTTCCTACCGGGGTGCCGGTCTCGCGGTAGATCGCCGTCACGTCGCAGAGCAGCGCCAGCCAATCGTCCTCTTCAACCGCCCTCAGGATGGTGTGCCGGATGTCTCGGAATTGCGCCGTCATCATGCGGTGAAAATCGTGGAAATCGCCGGGGCCGATCTGAACGGGTTCTTCCAGCCCGCTTACCTTGGCGGAGTCGGCAAAGAATTCATAAATCGCCTCGACATCGTATTCGCCCCAGACACGGTCGAGGAAGGTTCGGGCGAGGTCCAGATGAGCCGACATATGTAATCCGTATGGCCGAAGTCGCGCAGTCGTGCAGGCACGCAGCAGAAGGGTCCGGGCAGTGGCCGACCGTGCGTGGCACATCATTCAAAGGCCCGCCGGGGTCTCCGGCGGGCCTTGGTATCGTCCCCGCCGCCGGTCAGGCGTTCGACAGGCGCTCGGCGACGTTTTCCCAGTTCACCAGGTTGTCGAGGAAGTTGTCCAAATAGGCGGGCCGCTTGTTGCGAAAGTCGATGTAGTAGGAATGCTCCCACACGTCGCAGCCCAGCAGCGCGGTCTGGCCAAAGCAAAGCGGGTTGACGCCGTTTTCGGTCTTGGTGACCTTCAGCGACCCGTCGCCATCGACCACAAGCCAGGCCCAGCCCGAACCGAACTGGCCGGCACCTGCGGCCGCGAATTCCTTCTTAAAGTCGTCGGTGGAACCGAAGGCATCCTTGATGCGGCTTTCCAGCTCGCCCGGCATGGCATTCTCGCCCGGGCCCATCATCTCCCAGAACTGGGTGTGGTTCCAGTGCTGCGAGGCGTTGTTGAAGATGCCCGACTGCGCCACGGCATTGGCGTCATAGGTGCCCTTGACGATCTCTTCGACCGACTTTCCTTCCCACTCGGTGCCGGAAATCAGCTTGTTGCCGTTATCGACATAGGCCTTGTGGTGGATGTCATGGTGGTATTCCAGTGTCTCCTGGCTCATGCCTTTGCCGGCCAGAGCGTCGTGAGAATAAGGAAGATCGGGAAGTTCGAAAGCCATGGGAGCACCCCCTGTTTGTGTTCACTGTTCCGGTGTCATAAGTGAGCGCGTGCGCGAGGGAGGTCAACCCCTGCTCGGGTGCCGCTTGCCCCTGCGGAAGGTTTTTGCGATCCCGTGTCGCGGCCCCCGCGCGGGGACGGGACCCTGCCTCAGAACACCCCGACCGCCGATCCCGGTGCCGCGGCCGTTTTCAACAGGTCAAACACGTATTGCGCCACCGAACGGAAGCAGATCACCTGCGCCCGGGTCTCGCTGGTCAGCCAGAAGGCAGCCGGCACCTGCGCCAGACGGGTGCGCCGCACCTCGCCCGACGGGAGGCCCTGCTCCGACATGTCCGCAGGCGTCAGCTTGGCCAGCACCTCGCGCAGGCCCGCGCCGCGCAACTCGAAACAGGCCCGCGCGTCCGAGATGTCGACCGCCAGCGCGTAGTCATCACCAAGCCTGTCGGTCAGGTCGCCCAGCGCCTCTGGCACCGCATCGTAAGGGCAAAGCAACAGCAACTCGTCCGGCGACATCCACAGGACACTGCGGTCGCCTTCAGTCACTGACTGGCGCGACGCCGGCATGTCGGTATCCGCGAACTCCTTCACCGCATGGCTGACCAGCTTCGACGTCAGATCACCCCGCATCAGGATCATTCCCTGCGCCGCCATCTCGCGGACCGAGACCAGCCCATCGAAGCTTGCCCCGCCAAGCGGCGTTGCGGGTGTTGCAAGAGCCTCAGACATCCTGCTTCTCCCCTTCCTTGTCATAGAAAACCGGGTCGACGATCGTCGCCTCCACCATGGTCTTGCCGTCGTCCTTGGCGAACTGGATCACCTCGCCCATGCGGTCCGGCCCGTGCTGCACCAGCCCCATGGCGATGCCCCGCCCCAAAGTCGGGGAGTGGTAGGACGACGTCACCCGCCCGATCACATTGCGCTGACCGTTAGCGTTCTCGCCCTCGCCCACCGCATAGGCGCCGTCCGGCAGCACCGATCCATCGACGGTCTCCAGCCCGACCAGCTTCCAGCGGTCGCCGCGCTGCATGTCAGGCCTTTGCTGCGCCCGTTTGCCCAGATAGTCGTCCTTCTTCTTCGAGATCGCCCAGTCGAGCCCGAGATCCTGCGGGATCACCGTGCCGTCGGTCTCGTCGCCGATCATGATGAAGCCCTTCTCGGCCCGCATGATGTGCAGCGCCTCGGTGCCATAGGGCATCACGCCGAACTGCCGCCCCACGGTCAGCAGCAGGTCCCACAGCTGTCGCGCATAACCCGCCTTCACAGCGATCTCGTAGCTGAGTTCACCCGAAAAGGAGATCCGGAACACCCTGACCGGGATGCCGCCCAGCGCGCCTTCCGCCCAGCCCATGAAGGGCAGCGCCTCTTTCGAGACATCCAGCCCGCCGATCGCCTCCAGCACCTTGCGCGCGTTCGGCCCAACCACGGCGATCTGTCCGCATTGCTCGGTGACATTGGCGACATAGACCTGCCAATCCCACCATTCGCATTGCAGCCAGTCCTCCATGTGGGCGTGGATATGGTCCGCCCCGCCCGAGGTGGTGTGGCAGAGGAACGTGTCCTCATCTAGCCGCGCCACCACGCCGTCATCCATCAGGAAGCCGTTTTCATTGCACATCAGCCCATAGCGGCACTTCCCCGGCTTCAGGGTCGACATCATGTTGGTGTACATCATGTCGAGGAAACGCCCCGCGTCCGGCCCCTTGACGATCAGCTTGCCCAAAGTCGAGGCATCGAGCAGGCCCAGCTTTTCACGGGTGTTGGTGACCTCACGCTGCACGGCGTCCTCGGTGCTTTCGCCGGGACGCTTGATGCAATAGGGCCGCCGCCACTGGCCGACCGGCTCCCACTGCGCGCCATGCTCGTCCAGCCAGTCGTGCATCGGCGTGCGGCGGATCGGCTGGAACAGCGCGCCTCTTGCCTCGCCGGCGATGGCCCCCATCGAGATCGGAGTATAGGGCGGACGGAAGGTGGTGGTGCCGACATCGGGGATGGCATCGCCCCGCGCCCCGGCCAAGATCGCCAGCCCGTTGATGTTGGACAGCTTGCCCTGATCGGTGGCCATACCCAGCGTGGTGTAGCGCTTTGCATGTTCGACGCTCTCGAACCCCTCACGCGCGGCAAGCTGCACATCCGACACCTTGACGTCGTTCTGGAAGTCGAGGAACGCCTTCATCCTGTGC
Source organism: Litorisediminivivens sp. KMU-197 (assembly GCF_056858395.1). Taxonomy (NCBI): domain Bacteria; kingdom Pseudomonadati; phylum Pseudomonadota; class Alphaproteobacteria; order Rhodobacterales; family Paracoccaceae; genus Litorisediminivivens; species Litorisediminivivens sp. KMU-197. The sequence continues at coordinate 1,002,997 of NZ_JBXEQG010000001.1, forward strand.
TTCACGCTCGCCCCTTGCGGCATCATCCACACCGGCGCGAGCGGCGCCTCCTGTGTCTCGGTGGCGTCCGAGATCACCTCGGACAGGCTCAGCGCCCCGTTGGCCGACCCGGTCACCGTCATGAACCCCTGCCCGTCGGCACCTGTCGGCGGCCGTTCTGCATCGGGCCTGAACATCGCCCGGGGCTCGTCCCATGTCAGCTTGCCGCCGCAGTGTGACCAGAGGTGCACCGCCGGTGACCAGCCGCCCGACATGGCGACCGCCTCGCAGGGGATTTCCTCGATCACCGCCCCGCCCTCGCCGGCATGCGAACAGATTGCAGCGCCGCGCACGCGCTTGGTGCCCATCACGTGATCGACCGCATGACCCTGAAGGATACGGATGCCCTGCGCGCGAGCCTCGGCCATCAGCGGGGAATCCTTGGGCAACACCCGCGCGTCGATGATCGCCGGCACCGAAAGACCGGCCTGCCGCAGCGCCAGCGCGGTGCGATAGGCATCGTCATTATTGGTCACCACCACGGTGCGATCGCCGGGGCTGACCGCCCAGTTGACCACATAGTCGCGCACGGCCGAGGCCAGCATCACCCCCGGCACGTCATTGCCCGCGAAACTCAGCGGGCGTTCAATGGCGCCGGTGGCCAGCACCACCTGCCCGGCCCGGATGCGCCACAGCCGGTGACGCGGGCCCCTCGCCCCGGGCCGATGGTCGTTTACCCGTTCATAGGCCAGCACGTAGCCGTGGTCATAGACCCCGGCGCCCATGCAGCGGCTGCGCAGGGTGACGTGCTCCATTGCCTGCAACTCCGCCACCAGCGCGTCGATATGCGTCGCGACCGGCTGGCCGTCCACCTCGCCCCCGTCGACCGGGGACCGCCCGCCCCAATGCGCCGTTTGTTCGATCAGCAGCACCCGCGCGCCCTCGGCCCCGTGCCGGCGCGCGGCCTCGAGCCCGGCGACGCCGCCGCCGATCACCAGCACATCGACATGCAGGTTGAAGTGCTCATAGGTATCGGGATCGCGGACCTCGGCGTCGGGTGCCTTGCCCAGCCCGGCGGAGCGGCGGATCAGCGGCTCGTAGACATGTTTCCAGAAGGCGCGCGGCTTCATGAAGGTCTTGTAGTAGAAACCCGCCGGCAGAAAGGCCGCCATGGCCGAGGTCACGGCGCCGAAATCGGTTTCGAGACTGGGCCAGTGGTTCTGGCTTTCCGCCGTCAGCCCGTCGAAAAGTTCGGTGGTTGTGGCGCGCTGGTTCGGCTCGAACCGGTCGCCCTTCCCCAGCCCCATCAGCGCATTGGGCTCCTCTGGGCCCGAGGCGACGATGCCGCGCGGACGGTGATACTTGAAGGACCGCCCGACCAGCACCTGATCGTTGGCCAGCAGCGCCGAGGCCAGCGTATCGCCCTCGAACCCGGCAAGCCGTTTGCCGTTGAAGGTGAAGTTGCGCTGTTTCGCGCGGTCGATCAGGCGGCCATCTGTGGCAAGACGTGTGCTCATGGATCAGGCCCTTTCGCGGAAGGAGGCTGCCGGCGCCTCCGTCGGGAGTTTCGTTGGCGGGATGAAGGTCATTGGTCGCGCCAGCGCCAATCCGGGTGCTTCGCGGCAATGGCCTCACGAATTTCTTCGGGCGGCTCTGTCGTCTGGGCAAAATAGGTGCCGAAGACCTCCAGCGTGTTGGTATCGCGGGCCGCGAGGAACCATTTGCCGCAGCCATAGGCGTGGCGCCAGCGTTCCAGATGCACACCCTTCGGGTTGGCGCGCGAAAATAGGTAGTCGTGGAATTCTGTGTCCGAGGACCCGGGCCCGTGGCGTTTCAGGTGGGCCTCGCCGCCGGGGGCAAGCTCGGTCTCATCGGCGTCGATGCCGCAACAGGGACAGTGCAGGATCAGCATGGGGTCTGGCTCCGGTATTGGAACGTCGAAAGGCGGGCGTCCGGGGACGCCCGCCTTGCGAAACGGATTGCGCGTGGGTCAGTCTGCGGCAGGAACGGTGCCCGGGACAGCCGGGGGTTCATCGACGGTCGTGACTGCGGGATCTCCGGCTCCACCCGGGCGCGCTTTGTCAGGCGCGTCCGAGCCTGCCCCGACGTACCCGATAGCGAGGATGATCCCCAGCGCAAAGAGCGCCGGAATGAGCCAGGCCCAGGGTGTCCCGCGCCTGCTTTCAGTGTCCAGCTTGTAATAGTCGTGAGTATGGTCCGACATGGTGTCGCCTCCTTTCGGTCGTGAAAGGATAACGCCTGTCGGGCTGTCTGGTTGTGACGCAGCGACAACGCTGCCCGGCATCGGCCAATTCCAGCGTCTTTCTGCGCTGCAAATAGGTCAAGCTTGGCCGATGTCACCGCAACGTGAACAGACAAGGCAGATATGGAAAGACCCGGCACACCAGAGGTGTCCGGGCCGTTCCGTGTCGTGAGTGATGGAAATCGATTATTCCGAGACAGCTTCCGCGCCACCTTCGACCGAGTCCGCAGCGCCTTCTGCCGCGCCCTCGACGGATTCGCCGGCGTTTTCCAGCGCGTCACCGGCACCTTCCGCGGTGCCTTCGATGTTGACGTTGACATCGCTGACACCGTCATCGACGTCGGCGCCTGCGAACAGGAACCATGCGATGATTGCGACGATGACGACAAGGATGCCGACGATGAAGGCCATCCCGCTGTTGCCACCGGAATTGGTGGTCGTGGTAGTGGTGGTGTTGGTGTGCTCACGGGTGTGATCGGACACCGGGCGGTTGGTCGGTTCGGCCATTGGAAAGCTCCTTTGAACTTGGCTATCGGGGGCTCAACGTCGCCGCCCGCGCCCAGGTTCCGAGCATGTTCCATCAATTTTTCGGCACTGCGGCATGACATCAGTGCGCCACTCCCGCCGCCACGCTCTCGTCGATGAACCGCCCCTCGCGGAAACGGTCGAGCGAGAAGGCGTCGGTCAGCGGCGAATGACCCTTGGCCATCAGTTCCGCCATGCCCCAGCCCGAGCCGGGGATTGCCTTGAACCCACCCGTCCCCCAACCGCAATTGACAAAGATGTTCTCGACCGGGGTCTTCGACAGGATCGGTGAACGGTCGCCCGTCATGTCGACGATCCCGCCCCACTGACGCAGCATCTTCAGGCGCGAGATCATCGGGAAGGTCTCGACCAGCGCCCTGACGGTTTCCTCGATATGGTGGAAGCTGCCGCGCTGGGTATAGTTGTTGTAGCCGTCGGCGCCGCCACCGATCACCATCTCGCCCTTGTCGGACTGGCTCATGTAGCCGTGCACGGTGTTGGCCATGACCACCACGTCCATGCAGGGCTTGATCGGTTCCGAGACCAGCGCCTGAAGCGCCACGCTCTCGATCGGCAGCCGGAACCCCGCCATTTCGGCCAGCACGCCTGAATGCCCGGCCACCACCAGTCCCAACTTGTCACAGGACATGTCGCCGCGCGTGGTCGACACGCCCGTCACCCGCCCGTTCATCTGCGAAATTCCCGTGACCTCGCATTGCTGGATGATGTCGACGCCCATGTCCGAACAGGCCCGCGCATAGCCCCAAGCCACCGCATCGTGCCGCGCCGTGCCGCCGCGCGCCTGCCACAGCGCGCCCAGTACCGGGTAACGCGGGCCGTCGAGGTTGATGATCGGCACCAGTTCCTTGACCCGGCGAGGGCTGATCCATTCGGTCTGCACCCCCTGCAGGGCGTTGGCGTGGGCAGTGCGCCGGTAGCCGCGGATCTCGTGCTCGGTCTGCGCCAGCATCATCACGCCGCGCGGGCTGAACATGACGTTGTAGTTCAGATCCTGGCTCATCGTCTCATAGAGCGAACGGGCCTTTTCGTAGATCGCGGCAGAAGGATCCTGAAGATAGTTCGACCGGATGATCGTGGTGTTCCGCCCGGTGTTGCCGCCACCCAGCCAGCCCTTTTCCAGCACCGCCATGTTGGTGATGCCGAAGTTCTTGGCCAGGTAATAGGCCGTCGCCAGCCCGTGCCCGCCGGCACCGACGATGATCACCTCGTAGCCGGGTTTCGGATCGGGCGAGCGCCACGCGCGTTCCCATCCGAGGTGATAGCGCTGGGCTTCGCGGGCAACGGCAAAGGCAGAATAGCGTTTCATGCGGGCAGGCTCCCGAAGTCTGGTGCGCCCCACTGCGGGACTCACCGACAGACTGCACCGCGATCAAATCCGCCACAATCCCCGGCAAAGGCGAAATCCGCCGAAATCGGGGGTTTCCGCCGGCCCCTCCGGCGGTCTAGAGGAAGACATGATCCATGACGATATTGCCGATTTCGCCGCCGACCTGAAACCGATGCAGGCGCTTGCCGGGCTCGACCTCGGAGACAAGACCATCGGCGTGGCGGTCTCGGACGGGCTGCGTTCGGTCGCCACCCCGCTCGAGACGATCCGGCGCAAGAAGTTCGGGCTGGACGCCGCCCGCCTGCAGGAGATCCTTGATCAGCGCCGCATCGGCGGCATCGTTCTCGGGCTGCCGCGCAACATGGATGGATCGGAGGGTCCGCGCTGCCAATCGACCCGCGCCTTCGCCCGCAACTTCGCGCGGCTCTGGGACGGGCCGATCACCTTCTGGGATGAACGGCTGTCCACCGTGGCCGCCGAACGCGCCCTGCTCGAGGCGGATACGTCACGCAAGCGTCGCTCAGAAGTTATCGACCACGTGGCGGCCTCCTATATCCTGCAAGGCGCACTGGACAGGTTGAGGCATTTGGGCAGATGACCGAGAGCAAACCAAGCAATCCGCCGCTGTGGCAACGCGACGAGATCGAAAGCCCCTGCGTGAACATCTGCCTCGTGCATCCCCGCGCCAAGGTCTGCACCGGCTGCCTGCGCACCATGGACGAGATCAGCCACTGGTCCAAAATGGGGCCGGATGAGCGGAAAAGGATCATGGCGGATCTTCCGAACCGCCGAAACCACCTGCGTAAGCGGCGCGGTGGACGGTCCGGGCGCCTGAACCAGACCCCGGACTGACCCTTAACGCTGAAGTTCGATGTCCTGCGGTGTGACCAGCCCGAAACCGCCCTTGATCACCGCTGCCATGACACTGCCAAGCGTGTCTTCCAGAACCACAGCCGCGTCCGTGCCGGCCTCGCCTGCCGGCTCGATGCGCACCGTGGTGGCGTCGTCCATGTCTTCCGGCAGCATCAGCACGAGGGTTTCCTCGCCGGCGGCGAAATCGGTGATCTCGGGGATCTCGTCCATGTCGTCGGCTTCAGCCACCATCGCCGGGTCTTCGGCAGGTTCTTCCGGCGCGGCCTGGATGAGCGCGGTCAGGAAGTCGTCCGGTCCCTCAGCGTCTTCGGACGTCTCGGTGAACGAGGCCGAGGTGACACTGATGTCGGTCAATTCACCAAGGCGGTCCATCAACGCCGCCATCTCGGGCGGGTCGGACGGATCGTCCTCGGACATCTTGGCATCGGCCAGTTCGGTTCCCGGTTCGGCGGCAAGCGGCGCGGTGTCCGAGATGACCGTCTGTTCGTCAGAGGTTTCGGCATCGTTGGCGGCAGCGGCGGCTGCGTTGAGGCTTCCGCCCATGGCCCGGATCTGGGCAAGGATACCGCCGTCCGCCGACCCGAGTTCTTCCGAATAATGCGTGGTCGTGGCGCCTTGCGGATCAGCGGTCGCCGTTTCGTCGGACCCGATCCCGGACATGCCCACGGCGCCTGCCGCGACCAGCCCCAATCCCAATAGCATCAACATTTCCAGCATGATCTGCTCCTCGTTGCTCACCGCAGGGATACGCCTCAACTTTGGGGCGAATTTGACCAATTCTGGATTGTTTCGGCTCGGGAAATGGCGAAATTGCGCCGGCCCCTTCGGAGGGCGCTTTCGCCGCTTTGGTTAACCGTTTGTTAATACACAGGTCTCTGCGATTTCGCGCGCGAAACATATGGCGCAGTCATGGCATGGCGCTGGAAACAATCGCCCCGGTCTAGCCGAAGTGTGCCTTTCGCAGCATGTTAAGCGCCACGAGGATCAGGAAGAAGGCAAAGACACGCCGCAGCGGCTTCGGGTCCATCGCATGGGCGATCCGCACACCCAACGGCGCGGTCATCAGGGTCATCGCGATGACGATCCCGAAGGCCACAAGGTTGACCGCGCCGATGGTCAGGGGCGGCCTGTCCGCCGCGTCGATCTCCAGCAGCAAGAATCCGGCGACCGAGGGCACCGCGATGATCACCCCGAACCCCGCCGCCGTCGCCACGGCCCGGTGGATCGGCGTGTTGTAAAGGCTCATCAGCGGCACCCCGAAGCTGCCGCCACCGATCCCCATCAGCACCGACAGCAGCCCCACCGCGGGCGACACGACGGCGCGCGCGATGCCGCCCGGCATCGCCGCGCCAAGCCGCCAGTTCGGCCGTCCGAAGGCAAGGTAGAGCCCGATCACGATCCCCAGCACGCCAAACAGCATTTGCAAGGTTACAGACCGCAAGGACGAGGCCACCAAGACGCCCGCGACCGCGCCGATGGCGATTCCCGGCGCCCAGCGTTTCAGGATATCCCAATCCACCGCGCCCTTGCGATTGTGCGACAGGACGGAACGGATCGAGGTCACGATGATCGTCGCAAGCGACGTCGCCAGGCACATCTGCATCAGCTGCGACCCGCCGTAACCCAGCGTCTGGAAGGCATAGAAAAAGGCCGGCACCAAGACGATGCCGCCGCCGACGCCCAGAAGGCCCGCCAGAACGCCCGCGAACCCGCCGATCACGACAAGCAGAAGCGCCATCTGCAACAGAAGCATCAAGTCGGGCATTTCGGTCTCCGGTCCGGTGTTTCGCTGCCTTACACCGCCCCGCGCCAAAGGAAAAGCGCCGCCCTCAGGCCGCCAGCTCCACAACCTGCGACAGCGCCTGTTCCACTAGCTCCGGCCCCGCCCCCTTGCGCGTCGCGCCTTCGGACAGCACCCGCCGCCAGTTGCGCGCGCCCGGCCGCCCGGCGAACAGCCCAAGCATGTGCCGCGTGATCTGGTTGAGCCGGCCACCCGCGGCCAGATGCGCCTCGATATAGGGCAACATGGCGCGCACGGCGTCCTCGGGCGCTGCCATGGCCGGTTCGGTGCCGAAGATGACCCGATCCGCCTCGCCCAGAACATCCCAGGGCTGGTGATAGGCCGCGCGGCCGATCATCACCCCGTCCAGCCCGGCCTCGAGAAAGGCGCGCGCCTGCGACAGCGAGGTGATGCCGCCGTTGACCGAGATGTGCAGATCCGGAAACGCCGCCTTCATCTCCTGCACCAGCGGATAATCGAGCGGCGGAATGTCTCTGTTCTCCTTCGGCGAAAGCCCCTGCAACCACGCCTTGCGCGCGTGGATCGCAACGCGCGTCACGCCGGCCGTGCTGAGCGTGTCCAGAAACGCTGGCAGGACCGCGCGCGGCTCCTGGTCATCGACGCCGATGCGGCATTTGACCGTGACCTCGACTGCGACCGCGTCCTGCATCGCAGCGCAACAATCCGCGACAAGCTGCGGCTGTTTCATCAACACCGCCCCGAAGGTGCCCGACTGCACCCGGTCCGACGGGCACCCGACGTTGAGGTTGATCTCGTCATAGCCCGCCTCGGCCCCCAACCGGGCCGCCTCGGCAAGCTCACGCGGCTCCGACCCGCCCAGCTGCAGTGCCACCGGATGTTCCTCTGGGTTGAACTCCAGAAGATGCACTGCCCCGCCCCTGACCAGCGCCGGCGCGGTGACCATCTCGGTATAGAGCAACGCGTGGCGGCTGAGCAGCCGATGCAGGTAGCGGCAGTGGCGGTCGGTCCAGTCCATCATAGGTGCGCAAGACATACGCCAAGGTACGATATTCTGCGATTTTCTTTCCATTGCTTACGTTTACCGCAGGGTGGGCAATCACGCCAGAGCATCATTTTAGTCCGTTGCCCGCCGATCCGAGGTCATTTTCGGTCGAGTTACAACAAATGTTGCGACCTAGCCGCTATGTTGTAGCTCAGCCCCACCCTTCCCCGTTTCAGTGGGGGTGATATTATCCGAGGCGTGCGCGCAGCTTTGCCGCAATTCGACCCGCGCCGCCCGAACTCGCAGCATGCGGACTATACTGCTACGCCGAACGAGGCAAAATCTGACAGGCCTTGAGTTCGTATTCGCATACCATCAAGCGTACCAATGCCTTGGCAATCGGATCCTTGGTGGTCCGTCTGGCTCCCTCGGTCCCGGTCTGATTTCGAACCGAGGCACACCAATCCTTCGCTCTCGATGCCACTGCGATCAACTGGAGACGCCTCGAACTGGCGGCGTCGGTAGAGGCGTCCTTCTGAGCCCGGTGCCGAAACTATCTGGCGGCTGCCGAGGTGACTGAGTGCAGTGTACGGGACATCATGCCCAGGACCGGCGCATCGGCGGGGATGTTCCATTCCGCCAGCATCTCGGCGGGCTTTTCATAGGCCATGGCCGAGCCTTGAGCGGTGTCGTAGACCAACACCTTGCCTGGCAGGTCGAGCGCCGCCATGCGGTCTGCCGACAGCGCCAGTGCGCCGATCTGCGGGTCGGCGAAGATCACCAATTGCACCTCGCCCACGTCCTCGCCAATGCTGCGGATGCCGCCACCGAAGTCGAAGACGCCGAAGACGCGGCCGCCGGCGGATTCGATCGAGGTCTTAAGCCGGTCTACCGTCTCCGTCACCGAGCCGGTGCTGGTTACGATCACTGGCTCGGCAGCCGCCACGTTGGCAAGACTGGCCAGGATTGCTGCTACTAGAATGCGTTTCATGTCGTCCTCCTTGGGTTGGTTGAAAGGGGTGTCAGCGCCGCTGCTGCGGCAACCCGGCGGCGATCCAGCCGGCGACGCGGTGCGCGTCACGGCCGACGCCGGCGACCATCGCGGATGAAACCGCGTACTGGAACGGCAGGCCAGCGAAGTATAGCCCGTCGATGTCAGAGGCACGACCAAAGCGGTGCCGCGGCTCGCCCTGCGCATCGAGTACCGGCAGGTCAATCCAGTCAAAGCCGAGATGAAAGCCGGTGCACCAGATCACGGTCGCCGGGGCGATTTCTGTCCCGTCCTCGGCCACGGCCTTGCCGGCGCGGACGGTGGTGATGCGGCCGATCCGGCGCACCCCGGCGCGGTCAAGCTGACCCGGCCGAGTGCGGATCAGTGGCATTCCGTGGCCGTGCATCTTGGCGCGGAATTTGCGCCCCATCGGGGTGCGCATCGTCAGCGTGCGGTGGAACAGGCCCCGGATAACCAGCCGAACCAGCAGCTTGCGGCCCATGAAACCAGCGGGGTCGAAGGGAATGTGGCCCACTTCGCGGCCAGCGAGCCAGACCTCGTGCGTCGGCACCAAGTCCATCGCGATCTCGGCGCCCGAATTGCCGGCGCCGACCAGCAGCACCGGGCCGTCGCCGATCTGGGCCGGGTTGCGGTAGTCGCGGGAATGCAGTTGTGTCACATCCGACCCAAAACCATCTGCGAAGTCGGGGATCCGCGGTTTCTGGTAGCTCGCCGCGGCGATCACTACCTGCAGCGCCTTGAAATTGCCGGCGGTAGTCTCGACGCGGAACTGGGCACCTGAGCGGTGCAGGCGCTCGACCCGGGCGCCGGTGCGGACCGGCAGGGCGTGATGGGCGGCGTAGGTGTCGAGGTAGTCGGCCATTTCGTCCTTGGTTGGGAAATCATTGCGGCCCGCAGGGAAGCGTAACCCGTCGAGGCCGTCGAATTTCGCGGGGGTGAACAGCCGCAGCGAATCCCATCGGTTTCGCCAGACGTCGCCGATCCGGTCCGCGCCCTCGAGGATGACGTGGTCGATACCGCGCCGCTTCAGGTGATAGCCGACCGACAGGCCGGCCTGCCCGGCGCCAATCACCACAACCGGGTGCTGTTCCGGCGCCGTTGCGCGGGCGGGGGCGTGGAAGCTCTCCGGCTGGGTCCTCAGCGCGTTGCCGGTCTCCACCAGGTCCGCGGGGTGACGGGTTCGGGACCTACTCTCCAGGGTCTGTGCCATTGGGCTGCTCTAGTTTGATTGCTGGATGCCAGCCTAGTCGGCCGTCCGCCGGCCATCATCGTGAGAACGCCCCATACCAGCGTTCGCGCGCATGGGTCGTTCACCCCATACCGGTTTCAGATGATGCCGCCCTTCAGACCCTTCGCAACGGCGGCGGCGCGGGAGGAAACGCCGAGCTTATCGAAGATGTTCTCGACATGCCGGTTCACGGTCTTCGGGCTTAGGCCGAGATCGGCAGCGATCTCCCGGTTCGAGCGGCCCTCAGCCAGAAGTGCCAGCACCTCGCGCTCGCGTGCAGTCAGGTCGCCCTTGCCCGCCGCACGGTCGCCACGGATCGCGCGCAGTCGTTCCAGGTCGGGCTCGGCGCCGAGGTCTCGAAAGGTCTTTTCAGCGACCTCTAGTTCCATCGCGGCGCTGTCGGTATCGCCCAGTTCCATGCAGCCCCGAGCGATGTCGACGCGCAGCCGGGCGACAAGGTAGGGCGCGCCGAACTCCGACCAGAAGCGCCGCGCCCTGGCCAGCGCGGCGACCGCGCTGGCAGCTTCGCCGCGCGCCAGCGCCAACATGCCGTAGCCCTGGTCGGCGACGCGCCCGAGGATCTCAGTCCCGAACCGCTCGGCAATCTCCGACAGTTCGGTGCAGAGCGCGTCGCAGGCGTCCAGATCGCCACAGCCGACGCAGATCTCGATCCCTGCCGGCAATAGCGCCGTCTTGCGCGGCATGTCGGGCGCAGTCTCGATGGCACGGCGGATCATCGCTGAGGCCTCGTCCTCCTTGCGCTGCACAAGCCGCAGAAGAGCAAGCCCCGGCTGCGGATCGAGAGCGATCTCACCGGCCAGGCGATACTCGGCTTCGGCCTCGTCGAAGCGTCCACGCAGGCGTAGGATCTCTGCCCTCCGGTAGGCGGCGGTGGCCATCGCGGTCTGCTCGGTGGTGCCGTTCAGACCCTCGCCGGCGCGTTCCGCCTCGGCATAGGCTTCGGCCCAGTTGCCCTCGAGTTGCAGTACCTCGGCGCGGTGCACCTGGCAGACGCCGTTGAAGGCGCGGGCCTGCGGGTTCCGCTTGCACCAGGCGTCAAGGATCGCGGTCCATTCGCGAGCGCGCCCCATCTCCAGCACCCGGCAGCAGGAGCCCACGATCTCGCAATAGACGACGCCGCTGACGATCGGCGACAGCCGCCCGGCGTTGGCCAGCAGCATCGCCTCGTCGATCGGGGCGTAGCCGTCGTCGATCCGTCCGAGGCGGAAAAGGATGCCGCCCTTCAGGCTGCCGGCCAGCGCGATCAGGTCGTCGTCGCCAGCCGTTTCGCCGAAGGTCAGCGCTTTGGCGGCGGCGGCGACGGCCGCGTCGTAATTGCCCTTGCTGCGTTGCATGATGACCTGCGGCAGGATCAGATATCCGCGCTGGACGCAGTCTGGCGGCGTCTCCTTTGCGTGCTTGTCGGCGCGCTGCAGCCAGCCGGAACCAAGCCCGACCTCGCCGATCATCATGTTACGCAATCCGCACCAGAACGCCGCGCGGGCGCAGTTCTCGTGATCGCAGTTCACCTCGTAATGTGCATAGAGCCGTTCCAGCGCCGCCAGCATCTCAACGTCGTGCGCCGCGATGCCTGCCGCCCAAACCAGCGCCTCAAGATCCGGCGCATCCAGCGCGGCCTCGGCATCCGCGCGAAGGAACAGTTCGGTCGCGTCGGCCCAAGCGCTGCGACGGTAAGCGGCTCTCGCCGCGTCGATGGTCTCGGTAGGTGCCCCTTTCATACTAGGCGGAAGTCTAGCTGCTCCGCTTGTGTCTGACCAGAGTGGGGCCGGTGACAGACGACTTACCAGATGATTCCGACAGCTATCGTGTTGACTTGAGAATGGGCTCTGACCCGACATTCGCCGCAAGATGCACGAAAGGCTGGACTAGGCGAAGCGACCGTTCAATACGCCCTGACAAAAGGGGAAACATGCGGTTACCAAGATCTTTCGCGGGACATCGAGAACTTAGAAGTCATCAACCAAAGTCACGTCAGGTGTCACGGCGGGATAACGCGGCGCAGGTTTGCGAATTTTCGATAGTTCCAGAGCACCAGTAAACCGGCTCGAAACACTTACAACATTTTTTACAACATCGCCCAGTTGGTCTCAGCAAAGCACTGGGAATAAAAAGGGAAATTCAAACTACCCGTTCCATCCATCATTGGTGCGACGGAAAGGCGAGAAGCCCTGAAAGTGTATGAATTCGCTTGGTTTTCCGTCATTTCCGAGTCATACTGTTTTCGCTTGTTTTGGCTTATTTACCCCCGTTTAGTCATACCGTATGACTCCGAGTCATACGAAATTTGGCGGAGTCATACAAATGGCGAGCATCAGAGAACGCACACTCGGGGATGGGTCGAAGGCATACCTCGTTCAGATCACCAGACGCAAGGCGGGGGTCAGTGAATCGCGGCAGTTCGACAAGCGGAAGACGGCAGAGACCTGGGCCAAAAACCGCGAGCGCGAGATCGACGAGGACATCAAGGCAGGCCGGGAGTTCAGGACGCAAGGAGAAGCGTGCCACGCTCGGACAGGCCATCGACGCCTACATTTCTGGATCGCGCCGGGCTATGGGTAAGACCAAGGCTCAGGTTCTCCAGACGATCCGAACGGAATACGCCATCGCGGAGTTTCCTTGCGATGGGATCACCTCGAAAGACATCGTGCGGTTCGCGGAAGAACTGCACCACCGCAAGAAGTTGTCTTCGCCCTCTACGGTAATGAACTACCTGTCGCATTTGGATCGTGGCGAAGTCCGACAGCCGTAACCGTCGCCCGACCTTGGACGAGTTGAACCGCTTGATGGCCCACTTTGCACCACGAGTGCCCACAATCCTCGGTCTCTGCCAATGCACAAGGTGGTGTTATTCGCGCTGTTCAGTACCCGTCGTCAGGCAAAGGTGTGCCGGATCACATGGAACGACTACGACCCCGGCACCCAACGCGTCATGGTTCGAAAAATGAAGAACCCAGGCGACAAGGGCGGGCTGGATACCATGGTCGGTCTTCCTGCTCCCTGCTGCGCCATTATCGCGACCATGCCCCGGACCAAGAATCGTATTTTCCCGTTCAACAGCGATACGCTCAGCAGACGCTTCACTAACGCCTGCAAAGTGTTAGAGATTGACGACCTGCACTTCCACGACCTGCGCCACGAAGGCGCTTCACGCTTGGCAGAGATGGGCTGGGGCACTTACCAGATCAGGCATGTGACTGGGCACAGGTCGGTCGCCAGCCTCGACCGCTATACCCACGTCCGCGAAATCGGCGACAAGTATGCGGGGTGGAAATGGATTGCCAACGTCACGGGCGCGGTGACCTGCCCCCCAAGGCTCCCTCATTCATAACGAGAGTCTGCGGGTTTG